>JAFQAR010000048.1 GCA_017399905.1 Bacteroidales bacterium | reverse complement strand
GCATCGCGAAATACAGACTTCGCTTGATTATCTACCGTAGCGCTTATTGATTTTTTTAATCTATCCCAAAGAGACATACTTCAAATTTGAATATGTTTTGATTCTTTCAGTACACCAATATTTACTGAGTCTATTTAGAAGGAGTTATCAGATCCCTTACATCCACATTCAATAGCTCGGCAATTTTGTTTAATGTAGCCAAATCAGGCTGAATGGAGTTGCTACACCACTTGCTAACAGTGCATGTTGACTTACCCAATTGCTCTGCCAACCATTTGCCTGTTTTCTGCTTTTCGACAAGTGTTACTTTTATACGATTTAGATTTGCCATTACGCTCTAATTTATTTAATTCTTATGCAAAGATATTATAATTATAATTATAATAAAATATAGAGTAGTATTATTCATGGATCATTGTCCCATAGACTTTAAAAATACCGATAAATTCATACTACCATTGCAGTTTAGCCCTTATCTTTGCACACCGATAAAGATGAACTTATATGAAGAAGCTAAGTAAAGCTGCCCTTATAGGCTATCCTGCCGGCATAATCACTGGTATTACCTACGGACTCAATCCGCTGTTTGGTATGCCGTTGATGAACAACGGAGCCGCCATAGAGTCAATACTATTCTTTCGCTACGCCTTCGCTGTCGTGATTTTGGGTACATTCCTTTTATTCAGTAAACAGAGTTTCAAGATCACAGCAAAACAGGCGGGTGTATTGCTCGTTCTCGGTCTGCTCTACACAGCAAGCAGCATCTTCCTCTTTAAAGCATATAACTACATTGCATCGGGGTTAGCTACAACACTCATATTCCTCTATCCTGTACTGGTGGCTGTCATTATGGTCTTTCTGGGCGTTGTCCCCTCGTGGCCTGTGTGGCTCGCCATAGCGGCAACTTTTGGCGGCGTGCTCGTTATGACGCAAAGCAGTGGTGGCGAGGAAATAGCCCCTATCGGCGTTATGCTGTCGCTCGGTTCGGCGATGGTGTATGCGCTCTTTATCGTCATCATCAACCGCAGCAAGGCTATTGCCGAAATATCCAATACTCTACTTACTTTCTATGCCTTGACGGTGGGAGCGATCGTATTTTGGGGTATGATGACATTCTCCGATACCGCTATTACCGCAGGCATCGAGGGCGGTGCCGCTTGGCTTAATTTGATAGGTCTGGCACTGCTACCGACCATTGTTTCGACCGCCACGCTCGCCATTGCAACCCGCAATATCGGCGCAACAAAGGCTTCTGTGCTTGGAGTATTTGAGCCAATTACTGCAATTCTTGTCGGTACGCTGATGTTCGGAGAACCTTTGACTACAAACATTGTTGCAGGTATAGTCATTGCCATTGTCGCCGTAACATTTATGATTTCTGTAACGAAGAGATAGACACATGGCGAAAATAACAGAATCAAATGGCAGGTTGTAACATATCTCACAAAAAGGCCTGTCAATGACCGATATGTAACAAGATACTATGGAGGTTGTCAATTTATTACATCTACCTTCTCGCTCCGAACTTAGGCAATGGCTGGAAGAGAACTACGACAAAAAGAAATGTTGTTGGGTGGTAACTTATCGTGGAAAATGCCCAAAGTGGCCAGCTATACCATACATCGAAGTCGTGGAAGAGGCTCTTTGCTTCGGTTGGATCGACAGCACCCTCAAGCGGCTGCCTGACGGGCGCCTCGCCCAACGCCTATCTCCTCGCCGCAAGAACAGCCATTGGACGAAACTTAACATGGACAGATGCATGAATCTCGAGGAGCGCGGCCTCATGACCCCAGCCGGAAGAATATCGCCACCTTAATGAGTCCATCCGATTCATTCCCCAATATGCGGTAAGCATCTTCCGGTATGCTGACATAATGTACGGAGACTCATTTCTCCAACTGCCAGCCACAGTCTCCGTGATATATCATCTGTCTGGTCATACCGCCGTCAATGCATATATTCTCACCCGTGATGAAGCCTGCTTTGTCGCTGCAAAGGAACAGCACCATGTTGGCGATGTCCAAAGGGTTACCTACCCTGCCGGCAGGTTGCTGCGTGGCATCAGGACCCTCGTAGACAGTATATGCCGTATCTATCCAGCCGGGTGAGATGGAGTTTACTCTTGCTTTTCCAGAAAGGCTCACAGCCAATGCGTGAGTGAGTGCTGCAATACCTCCTTTGGCCGCAGTGTAGCTTTCTGTCTGCGGTTGGCTCATGCGGTCCCGCGAGGAAGATATGTTGATGATGGATGCCCCCTCTGCCAAATGATCCTTGAAGAGCTTCACCAGATAGAAAGGAGCCGTCACTCCTACACTCAGGGCATATTGGAACTCCTCGTAGGAACATTCATCTATCCCTCTCATCAGAGGCAAGGCATTGTTGATTATTGCATCCACTTTATCATGCCTGCTCAGAACCTCTGCCGCAAAAGCCTCCAGCACCTCTTTTCTGGAGATATCCCCGACAAAATGCCCGCCCTCCTGCTTATCTATCACATAGACTTCTGCTCCATGATTGCGGAACTCAGAGGCAATGCATCGTCCGATTCCATTTGCGCCGCCTGTCACTACCACCACTTTACCTTTGAATGTATCAGCTGCCATAAAATCTCAATCTATTATTGCATCATTATAAGCCTTTCGACAAATTATTTCCACAAATGTACCGATAATTTCCGTCACTGTCATTATTATGACATATTACTTCACTTGATCATATAAATAATGTCGGCTCAAAAGATGGGGAAACGATGGGTTATACGCACGAGAAATAGTATATTTGCGGGAAAAGTATCATTCCATGCCATAACGACAGATCGGAAGCGATAATAGCCAAGATTATAGCCACCGGGGGAAGAAACTGATCTACCAGACTGCATGGAGAGAAACGGTGAGGTTGCAGGACTCGTGGAGATTTCAATGGTTATTCCTGAAGACATGACACATTACATAAGACAATGAAAAATATCATATTCATCGATGCCTGCATGAGGGCAGGTTCAAGAACAAAGAGGATTGCCGCGAGGATCATTGAAGAATTGTCCGGCAGATACTGCATCGAGACAATAAGACTTGGTGAAGCGGATTATCCCGTTGTCGACAACCGGATCCTCGAGGAGAGGAACAACGGAACAGTGCCCAAGGCACATGCGGAATTGGCCGGAAGGATCGCTGCCGCAGACAGGATCGTCATTGCAGCTCCATTCTGGGACATGAGCTTCCCAAGTGCACTGAAGGTCTTTTTCGAAAACATGTCGCTCTTCGGCATCACCTTCGACAGTAACGACAAGGAATGTTACGGCCTTTGCAAGGCAGAAAAGGTCATGTACATAACCACAAGAGGAATGGACATCAGCACCGGCGACCCGCTGGAGCAGGCTACGCCTTACATCATGGCGCTGTCACATCTGTGGGGATGGGGTGAACTGACAGTCATATCGGCACAGAACATGGACTACAGTTCGCCTGAAGAAATAGAGGAAAGGATATCAAAAGCTATCGGGGAAGGACTCGAAGCATGCAAGGAGTTCTGATATGGAAGACTTATCAAAAGACAGGAACATGCCAGCCGTCAGAATGGTGATTCTGGACTTCGACGGAACACTTGCTGATACCGCCGCAGTCATAATAAGAACAACACAGGCCACAATCAGCGAACTGGGACTCCCCTCACGTACAGATGAGCAGTGCGCAGCCATGATCGGACTCAGACTGGTCGAGATACCGCCTGTCCTTTTTCCGGAATGTAGCATTGATGGAGACGTGTATGCCGGCACGTACCGCAGGCTCTTCCATGAGTTCAATACTGAAGGCGCTGTACAACTTTACCCCAATGTAGCGGAAACTCTTGAGGCACTGAAGTCGAAAGGCCTTATACTGACTATCGCAAGCAGCAGGAGCCATGCTTCCCTTGCCGAGTATGTGGAAAGTCTCGGCCTGTCATCGTACATAAGTCATATCCTGGGAGCTGATGACGTGGACAGAGGAAAGCCGGACCCTGAGCCAGTTAACAGGACCCTCGAGAGGTTCGGACTGAAACCTGAAGAAGCAATAGTCGTCGGCGACACATACTTTGACATACAGATGGGCAGAAATGCCGGTACGTTAACATGTGGAGTCACGTACGGCAACGGAAGCAGGGAAAGTCTCAGCGATGCTGACTGGATTATAGCTGATTTCGGGCAACTGCCGGACATAATATTCACCCAAGCACTCACATCATGACATTACAGCATGCGGAAGCTCATACATATCAGTTGATGCCAGGATACCGCAGGAATTCATAGATGGGCATATTCCGGGAGCCGTGAACATAGATATAAACAGCGGGGATTTCATCAGGCAGGCCGCAACCCTCGATAAGACGAGACCGGTCGCAGTATATTGCAGAAGCGGACGCAGAAGCAAGGTCGCTGCTGAGAAATTGACAGATAACGGATTTAGTGTTACGGAACTTGACGGAGGAATCATAAGTTGGAAAGGTGAATTGACAAAGTAAGGCTGATCAGAAGAATAATCACTCTACTGTAAAGATAAATACATGGCTTATTGTATTTTCTAAAGGATTTGACACATATCGGATATAAATTCAGAAACAATTCAGCTACATTTGCAGATATAAACAATTGAATCATGAAAAAGCACATCCTCTTTCTGTTTGCAGCCCTGATATCAGGCAGTTTCATGCTTTCAGCACAAAGCGTCACCAAGCTTGACGATGGCAGATATGACGTAAGCGTCGGAGATGTCCATATGACAGTTGATGCAGCCCATGGAGGCAAGATTCTGTCTTTCAGACTGATTGACAATGAAATCATATCCCAGACACCCTTTCCGAACTCATTCGGCAGTACGTTCTGGACAAGCCCTCAGTCAGAATGGAACTGGCCGCCTGTTCCGGAATATGACAACAAGGCATTTGCAGTGGAAATCAAGGACAACTCCCTGATGCTCACAGGAGAGAAATCCAACCGCTTCGGCTACAGGATACGCAAGAAGTTCACCCCGGATCCGTCAGACAACTCAATCGCCATCACCTACACGATCGTCAACGAATCGGGCGAAACCCGCAAGGTTGCCCCTTGGGAGATTACACGTGTGACGAACGGCGGAATCATTTTCTTCGAAACCGATGAAGTCACTCCAGCCAACAACATGGAAACCCTACCGTTCACATTCGAGAAAGGAGCGGCATGGTATGTACTTGACAAAGACAGGTCATTCAGAAAGATCAATGCGGACGGAACAGGATGGCTGGCCTTCAGCGACTACGGACTCCTCTTTGTGAAAAAGTTTCAGGATCTTGACAAGAGCCAGCCGGCACCGGCAGAAGCCGAGATACAGATTTACGTGCATCCGGGTAAAACTTATATGGAGATCGAAGAGCAGGGACCTTACACGACCTTGAAGCCAGGAGAAGAACTTGACTGGACTGTACGATGGTATCTGATACCTCAGCCTCGTCCTGACGTACCTTCAAAGAGTCTTCTTAAAAAGGCGCTCAAATTGATAAGATAAAGACATAGAAAGACATGAACAAGATTGTACTAAGACAGATATATTTCGGTGGCGTGACGATACAGATTCCTGAAATATGGAACGCAGAGACCGAAGAACTGATCGAGGAGGACGGACAGAAGTCATACAGCATCTCGGTAAGTGCTGACGGCACAGATGTAAGAAGCATCGATATAAGCTATGGCCCTATGCCGGAAGGCTCCGACGCATATACGGAAGCATGCGGAACTTTTGAAGAAGTAATGGAAGAGGAAGATATGGCCGTAAATGAAGAGCCTATAATCTGCTTCGGATTCCAGGATTACAAGGCATATGGATTCAATGTCTGGACAGATGACGGTCTGCCTTGCTTTTTCTTCTGCATCGACATCAAGTCAGGAGAAAAGACAAACCTTCTTACGGTCCTTGTCTCAGCCGGCAGCAATGAGGAACTGGAATCATTGATGGATTTCACAGAAGAGTATCTGTCTGTAAAATAATCTGTAAAGCTACCAATTGTCTGTTCTGAAAGGCGATGCGAGCAGGCCTTCCTTGTTACAAAGGTTGGCATCCTCCGGATTATCGCTCCATGCATAGCGGACGGCTACAGGATTCCTGACTTCACTGCTGCTGACAATCACCGTATTGCCTTTGATGACGGCATCTGCCCATATGAATCTGCGGTCCTCCCCTGCAATTGCGAAATGCTTGAGCTTATCGCCGCGGACAGCAAGACCCTTTCCTGTTTCGGTGAATGATATTATGACCTTATCTCCTTCGACCCGCATAGACTTGTAGACCGGACCGGAAGAAGTGACCTTCTCACCATATACGAGTTTCCTTGCGCAAAGGAAAAGTCTCTGTGCCACTGTCTTCTTGTCAAGTGGATGGATATCATTCCACTCTCCCGAATCATAGGTTACCGCAAGTGCAGTATTTGGTACAGTCATGAATGTATTCAGCTGAGCCTCACGGATTCTTGCCCAGCCGCTGTCTGTAGGCTGATCATGTTTCTGCATGAAATTAGGAAGCTGTACAAGAAGGAATGGCATTTCCGGACGTCCCCAAAGTTCCCGCCATCCATCGATGAGGCCCGACATGAGCTGTCCGTATTCATGCGCCCTGCCGGCATTGCTTTCTCCCTGATACCATATTGCCGCCCTTACCTTATAGTGTCGAAGAGGATGTATCATGCCATTGTAAAGTCCGGATCCGACATGATTACGGTTACTGAGCCTCGACTCATACTTACGGATTTCATCCATATCCTGTCCGACCTTGTATTTCCATATACCGGTCAGGTCAATTTCCGCAGCATCACCTACAATCCTGTATGGTTTGTCCTTTACGAATTCACCGTTTCCCTGAGGTGCATTCAGACGTACAGCGATAACATTACGTCCTTCACGAAGGACACCGGCCGGTATATTGTATCTGCGAGGAGGATATTCATACCCGGTACTGCCTACGAAAACTCCGTTCACATAGACTCTGTCATTATGGACAAGCGTGCCCATCGACAACCTTGCATGCCTTCCGGCCATCGAGGCAGGCACATCGAACTCCTTCCTCATCCATACCGTGCCCTTGACCTCAAGTCCGTTTTCGCGCCATGTACCCGGCATCGTCATCGTCTTCCAGTCGGAATCATCCAATTCCGGAAGGTTCCATCTGCCTTCACCTTTGTCTATTGCAGCATGTTCCATTCCGAGCAAGGCTTCCCTGTCTAGAAGCAGATGAGGAAATTCCTTCAGATGATCCTGACTGACCCAACTCTCGATTGCAGAACCGCCGAGACTTGACACCAACATTCCCTGAGGGACGCCAGTCCTGGAATAAGCCTCCTGAGCATAGAAATATGCAAGAGCCGTCCAGTTCATGACTTCAGATGCAACCCCGGAATACCAAACGGCATTTCCGGCTATCTCATCACAAGGTTCTTCCTTCACATCCTGGGTCGGCACCTTGTAATGGCGGATCATATGGTTGTTTGAGACATTGATTTCGGGAAACCGCTCAGTCAGACGATGGATCGGTGTCTCCTGATTGGACTGACCGGAACAAAGCCATACATCACCGACAAGAACATCCCTGATGACAATCTCGTTGACTTCAAGAAGATAGGGTCCGCCTGCCGGCTGAGGAGGCAGAGTCACCATCCACTCACCGTCATTTCCCGTCTCCGTTTCATAATACGAACCATTGAAGCGTACCGTAATCATGGTGCCGGGATCCGCCCAGCCCCAGATATCAAGGTCCACATCACGCTGCAATACCATACAGTCGCTTATAAGTTTGGGAAGACGTATATTACCGGCGACAAGTGATGCAGGAAAAGACATAAGCATCATGAAGATTAACAGCCGGAGAGGGAATCTTTTCATTGTGATGAATCGTTTATCATTTACACAGCGAATATAATAAAAATAGCCGGTATAACCCACACTCACGAGTCATACCGGCAGAAAATCATATTTCCGCAATACTACTTTCTGAAAAGGAGCGGTGCCATTTCACGAAGAGAACGACGCCATGTAAGGAATTCGTGGGCTGTTCCTTCAGAGACATAGCCGACTGCATTATGGCCTGCAGCCTTAAGGTCTTCCGTAGCCTTGAGGATTCCGTCCGGGAACTCCTTGCTGCCACAGCTCATGAAAATGACCTTGACCTGATCAGCGGTCTTTATATCTTCAGGAGCATATGTTCCTCCACTGAGAAGTCCATAGTATCCGAATACTTCAGGACGGGCAAGGGTGATGTTCTTGGTCTCCATTCCTCCCATGGAGAGGCCGGCCATGGCACGGGAACTCTTCTTTGGAATGGTCTTGAAGTTCGCATCGATGAATGGAACAAGTTCATCTACGAGGACTGTCTCGAATTCCTTGAAATTGAAGCTTCTGAGTCCTCCGAACTTGACTTCGTTGGTCATTCCGTAGGTCATCACTATTATGAAAGGAACGCATTTGCCTTCTGCGATGAGGTTGTCCATGATGAGGTTTGCATGTCCCTGCCTGCTCCATGCAGTCTCATCCTCACCCCATCCATGCTGGAGATAAAGAACCGGGAACTTCTTCTTTCCGTCATACTGAGGAGGAAGATACACATAGGCAGTACGCGTCGCGTCAGTACTTGGAGAAGGATAGAGAACCTGGACTACCTGGCCGTGCGGCACATCCCTGACAGCATAGAAATCCTGGTCATGTGCAGGAATCTCGATGCCGCTCTCCCATCTTACTGAACCGTAATAATTCTGAGCACCTGGATCGTTCACTACACCTCCATCAACAGTAAGATGGTAATAATGGAATCCTTCATCCATAGGTCCGTCTGTCGTACCTGTCCATACGCCATCCTTGTCCTTATGGAGGACGGTTCCGCCCTGTCCACCGAGGCCGAGGCTGACGATAACTGACTTGGCATCAGGAGCTTCCACTCTGAAACGGGCATATCCCTGTGAATTAACCATAGGATACTGCTGTCCCGGCTGGTTCTTGACTGAAGGCACGAAGTCTTCCTTCACTTCCGCATTATCAAGGGCAGGATTGAAGTTCTTGATGAGGCGATATACATTCTTAGGTTTGTATTCCTTATCGAAAGGAAGCGGATAATTGTTCTCACCGAGCCATGAATCCCTGTCGCTGAGATTCCAGAAAGTCACATTGGTTATGACATCCTTATATTTACGGAAGAGCTTGAACAGGTTTGCATACTGGTCTTCATGAAGAGTACGGATGTGAGAAGGGACCGGCTTTGACTCGCCTCTGCTGAAACGGAGCTGGCCGCCCATCTCCTCGTTTATGCGGATATCGAGTTCCGTGAAGTGGATCTGGTCGACGATGGTAGCATACTTGCAGATAGCTGCCTCTACATCCTCCATCGAAGGTCCATAGATATTGTAGTGTCCCTGCATGCCGATACCGTCGATAGGAACACCGGCATCCTTCATCTTCTTTACCATATTGTAGATACGGTCTCTCTTTGCAGGATCAGCAGCATTGTAGTCGTTATAGAAAAGAAGAGCGTCAGGATCGGCCTCCCTCGCAAATTCGAATGCCTTTGCAATGAATTCGTCGCCGCAAAGCTTGAAATGCCTTGACTGTCTGTATGGGCTCGGCTCTTCACGCATCCATGGAGCTCTGCGTCCGTCACCGTCAGCCATAGCCTCATTTACGACATCCCATGCGTAGACAACATCCTTATAACGGTTAACTACAGCATGAATATGAGTCCTCAGGCGTTCATAGAAGACTTCCTTAGGAACATCATTACCTTTTTCATCGACGAACATCCAGTCAGCGAACTGGCTGTGCCAGCAGAGACAATGTCCTCTCAATGGGATATTGTTCTCACGGCAGAAATTTGCGATCTTGTCAGCATTCTCCCAGTTCCACTCCCCTTCCTTTGGCTGGAGAGAGACCGGTTTCATGTCATTTTCTGCAGTAATGCTGTTGAAGTTCTTCTTGATGAGAGCAATCTGTGCCGGATCGGTCACATTCCTCATGTTTACAGCAACTCCGACTGTAAAATAGTCCTTGTAGGTATCCTTATAACCAGTAGGATCTTCCACTTGAGGACGTGGCCATCCCTGTGAGAAGGCCGCTGTCGCACAAGCAAATAAGGTAAGGACAGTTAAAGCAATTCTTTTCATCATATCATCAGTTTTAGTATTACAGATAAATCAAAGACACGGATTCATCCATAAAGTTAAAACATGATTTTCATCAAATGACCAGCCTGCATGCAGTTTGGTCCGATTTTGAAAAGAATTGATACAGAAACAACATTCTGCGAAAGATCATGACTACTGTATCATCACCAGCTCGACATCGCATCCCCAGAACGGAGAGACATCAACCTTCTCCAAGGTACCGTCATTACGGATCAGAAAAGCCTTCCTGACAGTGATCGTATAAGGCTGGGTATGGCAATACTGCAATGTGACACGGTTTGCCTTTGGTCCCAGTATGGAGCGGTCGAACATCACCTTGGCCTGTGCGGCCGAAAATCCGGTATACTGTTCGGCACCGTCCGCTTCACCATACACCTTGACACTCAACACTCCTGAAGCGGGAGTCTTGTCAAGTTCGAAACTCACACCGGAATAATCATCCAGACTGATGGTATGGCCACAAAGGTTGAGTTCCGACCACTGCTGTCTGTATGTCACCTTATAGGAATAGCTGTAGTCATCGGTTACAGGGATATCAGGTACGAAGGAATCTCCATGATATGCCTTCACGATAGCCTCGGCAACCTCAGGTTCGCTGAAGGCCGGGAAAGCCCTGGCAACTCCGTCTGAAAGCCCCATCCAATAGAAGGTACCCATTTCATGTTCCTTGGCCTTATTGATGAAGTAACCGGCAAATTCGAGCCTTGAAGCCAAAGGTGGATTCTCGCTGAAAGTGCCCCACTCTCCGATAATGACCGGTCCACCTTTGGAGACAAGATAGCGGTCAAGATCGGCATACATGTTATCCACTTCTCTCCTCATTGCAGCCATGTCATCGATGAGGGGATATGCATGTACCTGGAAGATTATATGGTCCTCGACAACATCTTCAGGCATCTTCATCTCCTTGAGAGGATCCTGAAGATGCGGATTCCAGTCCCCTGCACCGTTGCAGGCTCCGTAAGTGTTGACAACAAGGTTTCTGGCAAGATTGTTTCCACCTGTCGAACGGACGGTCGTCACAAAGCTCTGCGCATAATTGTTTATCGCCTCATATGCAGCTGAAGCATACGCGGCATCATAGCCGTCATTGAATGATGCAAAACACCATGATGACCGGGAATCAAGCATTTCATTATAGCTTTCGAAAAGCAGCTTATGGTCATAATCCCTGAATCTTTCAGCTATCTGCTTCCAAAGATATTCATACCTTTCCTTCTGCGCCTTATACACCTCAGGGTCTGCCCTGAGCCATGCATTATCGTCAGCGCCTGTATCGTGATGAACATTGATTATGCAGTACATGCCGGTATTCAGGACATAATCCACAACCTCATTCACACGACTCATCCACTCATCATAGACTTTGCCGGAAGCATCGGTATGCCAGCCCCATGTCACAGGTACTCTGATGGCACCAAAACCGGCATCCTTCATCATTTTCATGAGCGCCTGTGTAGTCACGGCCTGTCCCCATCCGGTCTCCCAGAATTCCCAGTCAGTTCCATCATAACCCTCACCGAGATTGGTATCGAAGGTATTGCCCAGATTCCAGCCGACGCCCATATTCTTCACGGCTTCATATGACGATTCAAAAACCGGGACCTCGCCTTCAGGCAATGAAGGATCGGGCTCAGAAGGATCTACAGGCTTCGCTTCGGGCTTACAGGCAGTACAGAAGATTACAATGCAGGCTGCCAGCAATGATTTCATGTTTACGATAACAGTATTCATAGTCAGTAAATCAGTGGACATCTATCAGCGTAATGTCAAATATCAATGTCGAGAACGGCTTTATCACTCCGCAAGGTCTTGAGCCGTAACCGAGATTATAGGGTATGACGACTTCCCAGCGTGATCCGGCAGGCATTTCCCTCATGGCTGTTATCCATCCTGTGATAAGCTCATTGAGGCGGAAGGTAGCCGGACGTCCCTTCTGGGTCTGGTCAAACACCTTGCCGTTGATGAGGCGGCCAGAATAATGAACAGATACAAAGCTTTTAGGAGAGGGCTTGGGGCCATTTCCTTTAGTGATCACGCGGTACATGACTCCGTTGAACATGATCTTTACCCCTGGTCTCTGAGCATACTCCTGAAGGAATTCCTGGTTCCTCAATTTATAGGAATTATCTATCTGCGGCATAGGATGACATTGATTCATACAAATTTATCTGTTTTTATTTAAATTTGCGAATATTCTGAAACTAAATGACCGATTTATATGAAACAACTATGCACTTTACTTCTCCTGACCGTATCAGTAATGACCTCCTGTACAAGGTCAGAACAGGTTTCGGAACAGATCCAAAGTTTCAACTTATCAGACATAAGGCTGCTTGACAGCGATTTCAGGCATGCCCAGGAAATGGACATGAGATACATACTCGGAATTGATCCGGACAGGCTTCTTGCCCCATATCTTAAGGAAGCTGGTCTTACCCCGAAGGTGGACAACTATACGAACTGGGAAAACACAGGACTTGACGGACACGTCGGCGGTCATTATCTCTCAGCATTGAGCTACATGTATGCCTCAACGGGAAACGATGAAATCAAAAGACGACTCGATTATTTCATCTCCGAACTGAAGAGATGTGCTGATGCGGATGGGAACGGATATATCAGCGGCGTTCCTGAAGGAAAGCAGATATGGAAGGAAATCTCAGAGGGAGACATCAGGGCAGAATCTTTCGGTCTCAACAACAGATGGGTCCCGCTCTACAACATACATAAGATATATGCAGGATTGAGGGATGCATATCTGGTTTATGAAAGCAAGGATGCGGGCGAAATGTTCATCGGTCTCACCGAATGGATGTATAAGCTTACGGAAGGTCTCACAGACGCACAGATACAGCAAATGCTGAACAGTGAACATGGAGGGCTGAACGAGGTATTTGCAGACGCAGCTCAAATCAGCGGAGACATGAGATATCTCGAACTTGCAAAAAGATTCTCACACAGAAAAGTGCTCGATCCTCTTCTCGAAGGAAAGGACTGCCTTACCGGAATGCATGCAAACACTCAGATCCCCAAGGTGATCGGTTATAAGAGGATAGCTGACATCGAAGGAAATCAGGAATGGAACAAAGCTGCAGGTTTCTTCTGGGAAACGGTGGTTGAAAACAGAAGCATAACCATCGGAGGCAACAGCGTCTGCGAACATTTCCATCCTTCCGACGATTTCTCAAGCATGCTTGAAAGCGAACAGGGCCCTGAGACTTGCAACACATACAACATGCTGAGACTCACGAAGATGCTCTTTGAGACAAGCGGCGACTCGAGATATATGGATTATTATGAAAGAGCTCTCTACAACCATATCCTTTCCTCTGTCAATCCGGTCCAGGGAGGATTCGTATATTTCACGCCTATGCGTTCCGGCCACTACAGAGTATACTCTCAGCCACAGACCAGTTTCTGGTGCTGCGTTGGTTCCGGAATGGAAAATCATGCGAAATATGGAGAAATGATCTACTCGCACTCCGGCAGCGACATCCTTTACGTAAATCTCTTCATTCCTTCCGTTCTGAACTGGGGAAAGACCGTAATCGAACAGAAAAACCGTTTTCCAGATGAAGAGGTCACGACGATCACTGTAAATCCGGGAAGGAACGCCGAATTCACAATACGCATAAGGATACCGGAATGGACGGAAGGAAAGGCGGAAATCGCAATAAATGGAGAACAGACAGAAGGAAATATGAAGAACGGCTATTTCGGAATAACCAGGAAATGGAGGAAAGGTGACAGGATTGATGTAAGGCTTCCGATGTCACTCAGAGCCGTATCTCTTCCTGACAAATCTTCAAACTGGTCGTTCATGTACGGACCGGTCGTGCTCGCAGCGGAAACTGGAAAGGAGGACATGCTCGGAATGTATGCCGATGACAGCAGAAACGGACACATTGCAGCTGGAAGAAAGATCGGTCTCGATGACATGCCGGTAATCATAGGCAGTCCGGAAAAAGTGCTTGAGAACATAAGCAAGGTAGAAGGAAAGTCACTTACGTTCAAGATGGAGGGTCTTGCTCCTGAAAAATTCAACGGAATGACGCTGGTTCCATTCAGCAGAGTGCACGAGTGCAGATATATGGTGTACTGGAAAGTTGTTTCGGAACAGGAATGGAAAAGAAGATGATCATCCAGGCAGACAGGTACAATATAAGAAACAAACCAAAAACTATCAAAAAGACGTCTATCTGCATCCTAAGGAATTTCCGGTAGGATGAAAATCAATGCGGATAAGTTATCTTTACAATATCCAAATCACAAGAGATATGAAAAGAATCCTATTGACACTCAGCATCCTGATCTGCGTCGCCGCCTACAGCGACGACAAGAAAAGTCCTGTAGTCTTCGACTCATACGAATGGGACTTCGGCACCCTCGACCCGGAAAACGGAACGGTCTGTCACACCTTCACATTTACGAACAGGTCAAGGGCCTCGGTCAGAATCAGCAAGGACCAGCCGAGCTGCAGATGTATTTCGGCATTCTATGATGACGACATTGTGGAACCAGGCGAAAAGGCGGAAGTGATGGTAGCCTATTCTCCAAAAACAGACAGAGGCAAATGCTACAGGAGCGTAGAACTGTTCGATCAGGACAACAACACGATTGCCGCATTGTCGATAAAAGCAGTTGTGAACGACCCTGTCGAAGGTTCTGAAAGGAAATACCCGTATCTCGACACATCGCTTTCATTTGAGGAAAGGACAGAAAATCTCATCTCCCTTCTGACTCCGGAAGAGAAAGTAGGGCTCATGATGAACAAGTCCGTTTCCATCGACAGACTCGGCATCCCGTCATATAACTGGTGGAGCGAAGCATGCCATGGAATACGTCAGGACGGATATACAGTCTATCCTCAGCCTATCGGAATGGCCGCCGCCTTCAATTCCGAGATGGTATATGATGTCTTCTCGACCGTTTCCGACGAGGCAAGAGCCAACTGGAACAGATCCGACAGGAACATTTTCAACGTCCCGATGGGAGTCATATATTATCCGGGAAATCCGGAACTGACATTCTGGTGTCCGAATGTGAACATATTCAGAGACCCAAGATGGGGACGCGGCCAGGAGACTTGCGGAGAGGATCCATATCTGAACGCAGTACTTGGCGTACAGACGGTCCTGGGAATGCAGGGTGACGACGGACGTTACTTCAAGACACATGCATGTGCAAAGCATTATGCAGTCCACAGCGGCCCCGAACCTTTGAGACATACTTACAACGCATCAGTATCGATGAGGGATCTCTGGGAAACATATCTGCCTGCATTCAAGGCTTTGGTGAAGAAAGGAAACGTACGCGAGGTGATGTGCGCCTACAACAGATATGAAGGTGTGCCATGCTGCACCAGCGACAGGCTTCTGATCGACATTCTCCGCAGGAAATGGGACTACGATGCAATTGTCCTTACGGACTGCGACGCAATCAACAATTTCTACAATAAAGGACAGCACGAAACACATCAGGATCCGCTTTCCGCATCTGTAGATGCCGTACTGCACGGAACAGACCTCGAATGTGGAAAGGTGTTCATGGTATTGACCGAGGCTCTCGACAAGGGGCTGATAGACGAGGCGACTCTCGACATGCACCTCCGCAAGACATTGTACGGAAGATTCGAGCTGGGAATGTTCGATCCTGCCGAAATGCTCCCATGGGCAGACCTCGGACCGGAAGTCATAAGCAGTGAGTCGAACCATCAGCTTGCAATACAGGCTGCCAGGGAATCCATGGTCCTGCTGGAAAATGACGGCATACTGCCTCTGTCAAAGAACCTCCGCAAGATCGCGGTAGTGGGTCCGAACGCCGACGACACAGGAATGCTCAACGGCAACTATGGAGGCACACCGACGAAGGAACATGAACGTTCACTTCTCGAAGGAATCAAGGCAGCGGTTCCGGGCACTGAAGTGTTCTACAGCAAGGCATGCGGCCTGACAGACGAATATGAGACAATACCTCATCTGCACGAATTCAACGATGGGAAAGGTGTGTATGTGGAGTTCTTCAACAACCGTAACCTCGAAGGAGAGCCTGACAGGACAGGGTACTATAATGAACTCAGATTCTCCACATTCGGAGCATGGGGCTTTGCGGAAGGCATCAGCACGGACAACGTATCTGTCAGGGTATCAGGAAAATACACCGCAGATTTTGACGGTGAGATGAAATATACAGTCACAAGCGACAACGGTTATGTATTCATGGTCAACGGCGAAATCATCGAGGATGTCAGGAGCGCAGGCAGAAGAAGAGGATTCGGATTCGGCAGAAAAGCAGAATACAAGAGTTTCAATGTAGAAAATGGCAAGGAGTACGAGATCGTTATGGAATACAGGAGAGGCAACGGAAACTTCGCCATGTTCAATGCCGACATATGCGAGAGAAGACTTATTGAATTCGATTCTCTTGCAAAGGAAGTATCTGATGCAGATGCGATTATCGTCATCGGAGGAATATCCGCTCAGCTCGAGGGAGAAGGCGGTGACAAGGCGGACATCGAACTCCCTGTTGTGCAGCAGAGGCTCGTGCGTGCAATGAAATCCACAGGAAAGCCGGTAGTGATCGTAAACTGTTCAGGTTCTGCAATTGCATTCGGAAGCATAGACGGCCAATACGACGCACTTCTTCAGGCCTGGTACCCTGGACAGGGTGGCTCGGAAGCACTTGCCGACGTTCTTTTCGGAGACTTCAATCCTGGAGGAAAACTTCCTGTCACATTCTACAGATCGAACGATGACCTTCCGGACTTTCTTGACTACAGCATGGAAAACCGCACGTACAGATATTTCCGCGGAACTCCTCACTATGCATTCGGACATGGACTGTCATACACCGATTTCGAAGTAGGAAAGGGTAAATTGTCAAGGAAATCAATGAAACGTGACGGAAGCGTCAGACTGAGCGTTGACGTGACAAATACTGGTAAGACGGCAGGAACAGAGACCATCCAGGTATATGTGAAGGCGCTTGACTATCCTGAAGCTCCGATAAAGTCACTCAAAGGATTCAGAAAGGTTTTCCTTGAGCCTGGTGAGAAGACAAAGGCTGAAATAGAGCTGGACGGGGAATCGTTCGAATATTACGATCCTTCAATAGACGAATTGTCTACCCGTCCCGGAAGGTATCAGATTCTCTATGGAACCTCGTCATTGGAAAAAGACCTCAAGGTTCTTGATTTTGTCGTGAAATGAATCTCTTTGAATTGAATCGGGGATTTTATAAATTTGCATTTCTGTCCTTGGTCGACCGGTGGCATCAGCGCTTTCCCGGTTCATACAAATAAAGATTGAAATGAAGAAGATACTGATCGGTGCTATTATATTCTTCTGCTGTGCATCTGCCATGAATGCACAGCAGAAGTCTTATGACTCTAAGACTAAAGCACTTGCCGTACATTTTGTGGAATGTTCACGCAGCGGCAACTACAACAAGACCTACCTCGCGCTCAGAAAGATACAGAAGTACCAGTGGAAGCTGGAGAAGGAGGATCTCAAGGAATTCTACTTCGGGATACATCAGGCAGTGGCTGACGCATGTGATGAGCAAGGCATAAGCGGAGAAGGTAAGGAAGAGATGAGGATCGTCATAGACGCCATGTTCTCGGACGAACTCAAGGAAGCAATCCGTAATGAATATAGCAACTAAATGAATCTCATACAATTATTCAAGCACATCAAGCCATATGTATACCCATACAGATGGCTTGTATTTCTTACCCTCATCCTGACGCTCATAGGATCGTTGACGGCACAGGTGAATGCTGTGGTTCTGGACAGGACCGTAGACGCAATCAACGCACTCGTCAATCCGGAAGGATTCGCATGGTCGAAGGCAGTGAGGATCCTTACCATAATCACTATTGTACTCCTTGGCAAGGAAATACTTTCAGCGGGAATAACATATGCGCAGAACTATTTTGGAGAGAAGATGCGCATAAATGTTTCAAAGGACCTTTCTCAAGCGGTGATCGACAGGATGCTCACCTACAGGATGGCCTTCTTTTCAAGAAAGGACAACGAGACAGGCAAACTGCAGACCCGTATAGACCAGGGAGTAAGCAGCCTGTCATCAACAGTCCAGAATTTCTTCATTGACCTTCTGCCCCTGTTCACGAGTGCAGCCCTTGCACTCATCCTCATGTTTGCCGCAAACATCTATGTAGGACTTGCGGCAATGATGATAGTCCCGGTCTACATTCTGCTTACAATCAGGCAAGCCAGAAAGCTTCAGGGATGGAGAAGGAACATGAGGTCCTACAGGGAGCAGAAAAGTCATGGCATCAAGAACATCATCGACAGCATGAATGTCATAAAGTCCTTCAACCGCGAAGGCATTGAAAGCGGAAAGCAGTGGGACATCCAGACCGAGTTCACCGACAATCAGATGCTTGTACGCAAGACTTCATTCTATTTTGACGGAATGAAGAATTTCGTCCGTCAGGTAGGTACCGTGCTTATCATAATCCTTACAGCTTATCTGGTCCTTATAGAATATCCCGGGATGACAATCGGAAAGATAATGTACCATGTAATGCTTTTCGCCAACGTCACGGCACCGATAACCCAGCTTCACAGGATATTCGACCAGATGAATGATGCCCTTATCTATGCAGAAGGATTCTTCGACATACTTGATGCAGACGAGGAGAAGGAACATGGCGGCAGCTACAGGCCTGAGAAGGTTGAAGGCAATTTCGAGATCAGCAATGTGGACTTCACATACCCTAACGGAACGAAGGCTCTGCATGATATCGACATGCATATCAGAAGCGGAAAGATCACCGCTCTGGTAGGTCTGTCAGGAGCGGGAAAATCCACTATACTGAACCTTCTGGTCCGCTTCTATGATCCGGACTGCGGTTCAATCAGACTTGACGGTGTCGACATCAGGGATTACGACATACATTTCCTGAGGGAAAACATAGGCATGGTACTCCAGAAGAACCACATCTTTGACGGTACTATCGAGGAGAACATCAGATATGGCCGGACCGGAGCGACAATAGAAGAAGTTCATGAGGCAGCCAGAAAAGCCTACATCTACGATCAGATAATGAAGCTTCCGCTGGGCTTCCAGTCGAAGGCCCAGCTGCTTTCCGGAGGGCAACAGCAGAGGATTGCCATTGCAAGGCTTTTCCTCAAGAATCCCCCTGTCATATTTCTTGATGAGCCTACCGCAAGCCTGGATGCAATCGCCACGGAGCAGATCAAAGCCAGCATAGATGCCATTAAGCGCGACCGTACGGTTGTCGTCATATCGCACAGCATATCTCAGATAATCGACAGCGACATCATATATGCCCTCAAGGACGGAAGGGTCGAACAGTCAGGAGACCCGGACAACCTCTATAAGAAAGGAGGTATATACAAGGATATCGTAGATGCTTCGGCACGCAGCCTCAATATAGAAAAACTGGCTGAGACGATTGATGTGGACTGATATATTCGTATATTCGCATAGAAAAGATACAGACAAAAGCCATGGTTAACATTTATTGCGTCAATACAGGAACAAGCAGAACCTTTCCGGAAGGGACGACCCTGATGGATATGCTTCCTTATTTCGAGTTTGAGAAGCCCTACCCTATCCTGTGTGCAAAGGTCAACAACGTCAGTCAGGGACTGAAATATCGTGCGTTCAACAGCAGACAGGTCGAGTTTCTGGACTATACCTCATACATCGGACGCAGCGTATACTGCAATTCACTTTGCTTTCTGTTCTGCAAAGCTGCCAAAGACATATTTCCGGAATGTCGCGTGATTCTGAGAAGGCCTATATCCAAAGGTTATTACTGCAATATAGACAAGAACGACGGCAGCACTCTGACAGAGAACGACCTGGACAGGATAACCGGCAGAATGAGGGAACTTGTCGAGGCTGACGTTCCGTTCAGAAGGCATGAAGTACGGACCGAGGAAGCCGTCGAGATGTTCATGAAGCTGGGACATGAAGACAAGGTAAAGCTTCTTGACACGACCGGCGACGTTTATGTCAACTATTATACTCTTGACGGAACTCCGGACCATTACTATGAAGCTCTTCTGCCAAGTACAGCAAACCTGAAGGTCTGGAGTCTTACAATGTACAGGAACGGACTACTGCTGCGTGTACCGGACAGACACAAGCCTGAGGAGCTGGCTCCGTTCTTCGAGCAGCCGAAGACATTCGAGGTATTCTCGGAAAACCTCAAATGGAACAGGATAATGGGACTGGAAAATGCCGGTGACGTGAACATGGCATGTCAACGAGGTGAAGCAGGCGACCTCATCAAGATTGCGGAGGCATTGCAGGAGAAGAAGATCGTACAGATTGCCGAAGAGATCGAAAGACGTGTCAACGATCCCGACAAGCCAGTCAAGCTCGTACTCATTACAGGTCCGAGCAGCAGTGGAAAATCGACATTCTGCAAACGTTTGAGCATCCAGCTCAAGGCTTGCGGAATCCGTCCGATATCGTTCTCTACCGACGATTATTTCGTAAACAGGCTTGACACTCCGCGTCTGCCTAACGGAGATTTCGACTTTGACAATTTCGAGACCGTTGACCACAAGTACCTGCAGAGCGACGTGCTGAAGCTCATGGCAGGAGAGACCGTAGATGTCCCTGAATACAATTTCGTGACGGGACTGAGGGAATTCAACGGAAGAAAGCTCAAGCTCGAACCTGGTTCGATCCTGCTCATAGAAGGCATACATGCCCTGAACCCACGTCTTACGGACCAGGTGGAGGAAGCTTCCAAATACAGGATATTCATAAACACTATCACAAGCATTTCTCTCGACGACCATAACTGCATTCCGACAAGTGACAACAGGCTTCTCAGACGTATCGTCCGAGACTTCAACAAAGGAGCATTCACAGCGAGGGAATCGATCATGCATTGGCCAAATGTAAGGAGGTCGGAGGTAAAATGGATATATCCGTATCAGGAAAATGCCGACGTGCTCTTCAACTCTGCATATCTGGTCGAGTTTGCCGTGCTTCGCGCACATGCTGAAAGGATACTGATGACCGTGCCGAAGAACTGTCCGGAATATTCCGAAGCACATAGGCTGAAGAAGTTCCTGAGCTACTTCACGCCGGTGTCAGACAAGGATGTTCCGGCCACATCATTGCTTCGTGGCTTCATAGGAGGAAGCAGTCTATAGTATGGAAACACCAAAAGACCCGATGATGCTCCTGAGCTTCATCAACATGAAACTCAGAGACCGATACAGTTCGTTGGAAGAACTGTGTGATGACCTCGAAATAGACAGAAAGGAACTTGAGGACAAGCTCGCCGCCTGTGGCTTTGAATACAGCAGAGAAAACAACCGCTTTTGGTAAGAACACATATGTACAAGGAAATCAACACGTTGGAACAGCTGCGGGAAACAGTGGCAGCTAAGGGTATCCTGAAAAAGATTGCCTTTCAGGACATGGACTTCAGGACAGTTGCAGACGATGCATGGGAATGTTGGTATTCCGACTGCATTTTTCTCGGCGGTGAAGGAATCGGAGCCATCAGATCAAGAATGGACGCCGACTGCCTTGTCTTCCCTTCATTCAGGGATTTTCCCTTTGACGTATTCAAGGGGCATCTATATACTTCTGAATCGCTTTATGAAGGATATGTCAAAGGTGACCCGGATTCATATGCAGACACCTACGACAGCAAGGTCTACAATCATTACCTTGAAGCAGGAAAGCAGGCTACGGGAGTAAAGGAAACGCTGGCCCGTATTCTGCACGACCGTTCCATGAACGATGCCCTCAACGATTTCATAAGAAATTACAATGAAAAGGACATTATCGGAATCATGGGTGGTCATGGACTGCTCAGAAGCGATGAAAGCTACAGGAAAGTGGCTCTCCTGAGCAAGCATCTGACGGAAAAAGGATGTCTGATGGTAAGCGGTGGCGGACCTGGAGCGATGGAAGCGACACATCTTGGAGCATGGCTCGCAGGCAAAGATGATTCAGCCGTTGACGAAGCATTGAAGATACTTTCAGAAGCACCCTCATACAAGGACAGGCTATGGCTCGACACGGCCTTCAAGGTAATGGAATCATTCCCTACACCCGCTCATGTGAGCCTCGGAGTACCGACATGGCTATACGGACACGAACCGGCAACCCCGTTCGCGACACATATTGCCAAATATTTTGACAACAGTACAAGGGAAGACAACATCATAACCATAGCCAAAGGAGGTATCGTATATTCACCGGGAAGTGCCGGAACGATGCAGGAGATATTCCAGGACGCAGTACAGAACCATTATCTGAGCTTCGGTTATGCAAGTCCGATGATTTTCCTGAACAAGGAATTCTGGACAGAAGAGATGCCTGTATACAGGCTGATGCAACATCTTATAGACAAAGGAAAATACAACAACCTCCTCTTATCGATAACAGATTCGATAGAAGAGGCTGAAGAGATCATAGAAGAGTTCAGAAAGTCATAGGGATCAATGGCAGTCATGGTGATCGCAAACCTCACCATTGTCACGCACATCACCTGCAAGATAGGATGCTACAAGAGCTTCCACATCCCCGCTGCAGCCACGTATGACCTCGATTCTCTGGGCTTCAAGGACATTCTTTGCCCCTTGTCCCATATTGCCGGCAAGCATGACGGTAACACCCATCTGCCTGAGGACTGGAGCTATGCCGCTCTTGCAGCCGCATCCTTCAGGTGAAGCCATTCTGGAAACAGTGGCTACCTTTCCGTCAATGATGTCGAATATGGTATAGTAGGCACAATGACCGAAATGGTCATCAACTCGTCCGTCTCTGGTTGG
Organism: Bacteroidales bacterium; assembly: GCA_017399905.1. Taxonomy (GTDB): domain Bacteria; phylum Bacteroidota; class Bacteroidia; order Bacteroidales; family UBA932; genus Cryptobacteroides. Next base: position 83,256 of record JAFQAR010000048.1, on the reverse strand, counting down.
TACAGCAATTTTCATAATATTTCATATCTTTGTCAATAATGCAAAGTTATGAATGAATTAATTCAAAAACAAAGAAGATGATAATCAAATTCGATGACAGCAACCTTTGCACCCTTCCTAATTTCAAAGGAGGAGAGAAGGAGTTCAAGGCCAATATGTTCTTTGACGGAACAAACAGGATATTCAAAGGTAACCTCGCCCCAGGGGCATCCATCGGCTTTCACAAGCATGAAGGAAGCTGTGAGATGATATTTGTCCTGAGCGGAAAAGGAACACTCGTCGAGCAGTCCGAAGACGAAGCATCTGAGAGGCAGACACATGAAGTCCTTGCAGGAGACTGCCTTTATTGTCCCGAAGGTCATTCGCACAGTCTGGTCAATTCTTCAGAAGATGAAGACCTTGTGTTTTACGCAGCAGTACCGAAACAGTGATGGCAGAACATCTGATTATAGCTGAAGGAGACAAGGATACAAAATACATGACTCTGTACAGTCAGCTTGAAGCCCTTGTCGAAAACGAAAGAGACCTCATTGCCAATATGGCGAATTTCGCTGCAATGATCCATGCTACATTCGGATTCCTGTGGACAGGGTTCTACAGGGTATGCGGAAAAGAACTTGTCCTGGGCCCGTTCCAAGGTCCATTGGCATGTACCAGGATAGCTTTCGGCAAAGGAGTCTGCGGAAGCGCATGGAAAGAGGTTTCTACGTTAGTCGTACCGGATGTCGACATGTTTCCCGGACACATCGCATGCAGCAGCGAATCGAGAAGCGAAATCGTGGTACCCGTGTTTTCTGATGGAAAAATCACAGGCGTCCTCGATATCGACAGCAAGCATACCGGCACCTTTGACGATACCGACAGACAGTGGCTTGAAAGAATCGTAGAGCTGCTTTCTAAATGCCGTGATTGACCACATTGCCGGCCAGGAACTGGTCATAAGCGGACATATCCATCAGACCATGACCGGAAAGATTGAACAATATGACCTTAGGTGTTCCTTCTTCCTTACATTTCCTTGCTTCACGGACAGCTGCAGCAATAGCATGACATGACTCCGGAGCCGGTATGATTCCTTCAGTCCTGGCAAAAAGGCAACCGGCTTCGAAAGTCTCCACCTGGTCGATATCCATGGCTTCGATATAGCCGTCCTTGAGAAGCTGGGACACTAACGTACCGGCGCCATGATACCTGAGTCCTCCTGCGTGTATGTTCGAAGGCTGGAAATCATGTCCGAGAGTAAACATCGGCAGAAGAGGGGTATATCCTGCCTCATCACCGTAATCGTAGGCGAACTTTCCCTTGGTCAGCTTCGGACAGGATGCCGGTTCGGCGGCAATGAAGCGCGTGTTGCGCTCTCCGGCAAAGACATGTCTCAGGAAAGGGAACGAGATACCACCGAAATTTGAGCCTCCGCCAAAACATCCGATCACGACATCCGGATAATCACCGGTCATTTCCATCTGCTTCTCAGCCTCAAGTCCTATGACGGTCTGATGCAAGGTTACATGATTCATCACCGAGCCGAGAGTATATCTGCATCTAGGTGTCATTCTTGCAAGTTCGACAGCCTCGGATATGGCGGTTCCCAATGAACCCTGATGGTTCGGAGTCCTGGTAAGTATATCCTTGCCGGCCCTTGTGGACATTGAAGGAGACGGAGTCACAAGCGAGCCGAAAACATGCATCACACTGCGTCTGTATGGCTTCTGCTCGTAACTGATCTTCACCTGATAAACGGCACATTCAAGTCCGAAGACCTTGGCGGCATAGGACAATGCGGCTCCCCACTGTCCTGCTCCTGTCTCGGTCGTGATGTTGGTGACACCTTCCTGCCTGCAATAATAAGCCTGGGCAAGTGCGGAATTCAGTTTATGCGAGCCTATGGGGCTGACGCTTTCGTTCTTGAAATATATGCGTGCAGGCGTACCCAAGGCCTCCTCAAGTCCGTAAGCACGAACAAGAGGAGTGCTGCGGTAGTACGCATACTTTTCCCTTACCTCTTCAGGTATTTCGATCCATCTGTCTGTCTGATTCAGTTCCTGAGATGAACATTCACGGCAGAAAAGGGTAGATAGTGTATCTACCGTAACAGGAACGCCACTGACAGGATCAAGCATCGGCATCGGCTTGACCGGCATGTCCGCCAGGACATTATACCACCTGGTCGGAATCTCGCTTTCGGCGAGAAAATATCTCTTTCGTTTCATATACAGATACAAATATACTTATTTACTTGTTTATTTTGTAACTTTGAAAGACAAATCAGACAACGGTACATGGAAAATATAACCGAAATAATTCTACTGACCATCGGAGCAAGCTTTGTGCAAAGGACAACCGGATTCGGTTTCGGCATTTTCATCATGACCCTGCTGCCTCTTCTCATGCCCTCATATGGGGAAGCCACTACCTTATCCGGTCTTCTGGCGCTTACGACATCTGCAATAATATCATTAAGGATGAGGCGCTATGTAACATGGAAGAGGCTGATTCCCATTCTTCTTACATTCATTGCCGTATCAGCAGCATCTATCTGCATGCTGGAGCGGATCCATGACAACACCTTAAGGAAAATCCTCGGCATCGTACTGATCATAACCAGCCTGTACTTCATCTTCTTCAACGGAAGGATAAGGATTGGGACGTCACTCCCCTGCCAGATCGGTGCAGGAACCCTCAGCGGTATAATGGGCGGGCTTTTCGGCATGCAGGGCCCTCCGGCAGTACTTTACTTCATATCATCTGAACCGGACAAGAACCACTACCTGGCTATGGCCCAGATGTATTTTCTGATCGGCAATACAATGATGACAATAGTCAGGGCGTCCAACGGTTTCCTGACGGCAACGGTCGGAAAGGCATATCTCTTTTCGATCGCAGGCGTTCTGGCCGGCACAATGCTCGGTTCATGGGCCTTCCGGCATATCCCCTCCAAGGTTTTCCCGTATGCGGTATACAGCTATATCGGCATATGCGGAGTCATCATATTCGTGATTTCCTGAAACTCATCAATATCAAAGCATGAAAAAGACAGCACTACTTTCCCTGCTATCATCATTACTGATTTCCAATGCATATGCCCAGACGCCATATGCAATGGCAGACAGCCCTGACGGCAAGACGACGGTCTATGTAGGTTCGACTGACGGAGTAGCATGGTACAGCATCGACCATGGAAGCTCGCTGAACATACCTGCGTCAAGGTTAGGCCTGCGCACGGACAATGCGGATTTTACCGAACTGACATACGAAGGTGCGGAATATGACGAAGTCGGCATCACTTATCAGATGGACAGGTCCAAGACCTCAGAGATATGCTACAGGGCCAACACGGTAACATGCACCTTCCGCAACAAGGAAGGCCGGAAGCTTCTTGTAAGATTTCAGGTAAGCGGAAATGATGTGGCTTTCAGATACATACTTCCGAAGGAAGGAGAACAAGGCAGTGCCAGGATAATGGAAGAGGTCACCGAATTCAATTTCATAGACAAGGCGGGAGACGGAAGGATCTCGACCTTCCTGACACCTCAAAGCGACGCCATGACCGGATGGAAAAGGACAAAGCCCAGCTATGAAGAATATTACGGATTTGATGAACCAGCAGGAAAAGCGTCACAGTTCGGACACGGCTATACGTTTCCATGTCTTTTCAAGGTCGGTGATGACGGATGGGTTCTTGTCAGCGAGACAGGGGTGGACAGCGGATATTGCGGCTCACGTCTTAGCGACAGCCGACTTGTGAGCACCGAAGCCGGCAATCCGGACGATCCGGATGATGACAGGTTCTACTACAGCTACAGGATCGAATATCCGATGCCAGAGGAAAACAACGGCAACGGCACATCAGAACCTGCAATCGCCCTTCCAGGCATGACACCATGGAGGACTATAACTCTTGGAGAGACTCTTCATCCTATTGTGGAGACGACAGTGACCTGGGACGTCGTTGAGCCTCTGTACACGACGCACAATGAATATGAATTCGGAAAGGGAACATGGAGCTGGATCGTATGGCAGGACGAAAGCATCTGCATGAAAGACCAGAAAGCATATATCGACCTTTCGTCTGCACTGGGATTCAGATATACTCTCATAGACAACTGGTGGGACAAACACATCGGACGCGAAGGAATCGTCGAGCTTGCCGGATATGCAGAAGAAAGGAAGGTCAGCCTTTTCCTATGGTACAGTTCGAGCGGATGGTGGAACGACATTGCCCAGAGCCCACTCGACATAATGTCCAACCCGATAAGGAGGAAGCAGGAAATGAAATGGCTCAGGGAAATCGGAGTCAAGGGAATCAAGGTTGATTTCTTCGGAGGAGACAAGCAGGAGACAATGAGGCTGTATGAGGAGATACTTGCAGATGCGGAGGAATACGGACTGATGGTCATCTTCCACGGCTGCACCCTGCCGAGAGGCTGGGAAAGGATGTATCCGAACTATGTCGGCAGCGAAGCGGTCAGGGCTTCCGAGAACCTTGTCTTTTCACAGCATGACTGCGATATGGAAGCCGTTTATGCTTGCACTCACCCATTCATAAGAAACGCAGTAGGGTGTATGGAATTCGGCGGATGTTTCCTTAACGACAGGCTTGACAGGACCGGTTCCAAAGGCAATATAAGACGCACTACCGATGTATTCCAGCTTGCTACATGTATCCTTTTCCAGAATCCGGTGCAGAATTTCGCTGTAACTCCTGACAATCTCAGTGATGCCGATGCAGTAAGCCTTGATTTTCTCAGGAATGTTCCCGTCACATGGGATGAGACAAGGCTGATAGACGGTTATCCCGGTGAATTCATTGTGCTTGGAAGACGTCATGGCGACACGTGGTATATAGCTGCAGTTAATGCACGAAAGGAAAACCTTGAATTAAGCATATGGGACCTTGTCTACGGTATGAAGGATCTTGCTGAAAACAACGACAGCCAGCATGCGAGGGTAAAGCCAGCCAAAGACTCTGAAGTAAAGGTCATAGACGGCGGGAACGAACCTCTGGAACGAACCCTCAGATTGTCCGACATCTACAAGGAAAACGTTTCCGTTCCTAAGAACGACGGCATCATCATCACCTTCAAGGTGGAATAAAATCATAAGAAAAACGTAATAATCATAAGAAAAGCAAAAAAATCAGGTCCGGTGCAGGAAAAATTTGCAGCGGACCGATTGTTTTATGTAGATTTGTGGGAGTAAAGGGGAAATGTCCGCAAGAAATGAAATATTGATAAACATTTTAATTACGGACATCATGAAAAACGACAACACACTTGAATCATCAATCAGGAACTTACTGGAAAAACACAGACAGGCAACATTTTCATCAATAGAACGTCATATGGAGGAAGCATATTCCGAAATTGCCTCCACAGTGATATCGACATTCCCCGGATCTATCCCTAACAGATCTGTAGGGAGCATTTCCGTCACTACATTGAAACGCATATGCAGAAATGCCATGGCCGGAAGGGATATGCTTCCGGATGATCATGCAGAGCGCAGGAAAATGGCCCTCGAATTCATCAATGCACGCAGCCTTTCCTTTGAGACACAGAGGATGAAGTATCCCAACTATCTGAAACCTTGGAAGGAAGAAGATGACATAAGGCTGGAAAAGTTATGGTGTGAAGGAGTATCGGAAAGGGAGCTGGCCCGCATCTTCCAAAGGAATCTCGGAGCGATAAGGGCCAGGGCAGAAAAGCTCCAGCTCGAAATGAAATACGGCAGCAGGCAAGAAGAATCATGATAAATTGCTATCTTTGCAGGCCTAATAGATGACCCTTATGCCTAATGAAATATTACTGGTGATTTCTTTTCTTCTGATTTATGGAAGCGTAGTATTTTTCTACCGCTTCTTCGGAAGGAACGGTCTTATTGCCTTCAATGTGCTTGCAACACTTATCGCCAATATTGAAGTGCTTCTGTTGATTCGTGCATTCGGTATCGAAATGACCTTAGGCAACATCCTGTTCGGAAGCACTTTCCTCATAACAGACATCCTCAGCGAAAACCACAGCAGAAAAGACGCAAACAGGGCAGTCGTGATAAGTACTGTCTGCTCAATAATATTCGTCGCGCTTTCGCAGACGTGGCTGCTGTATGCTCCAAGCGAGAACGATCTTGCAAATGAAGCGTTCCGGACCATATTCAGCTATACGCCACGTACAATTTGCGCTTCTCTTGCAGTATACCTCCTGTCACAGCTGACAGACGTATGGCTGTACCACAAATGGTGGGACTGGTGCCGTAAGCATTTCAAGGATGAAAGAAAGGGACTATGGATACGAAACAACGGATCCACCTTGATCTCACAATTGCTGAACACATTGCTGTATACATTTCTGGCATTTTATGGTACGTACAGCATCAGCACCTTGACATCGATATTCTTAAGCAGCTATGCCATCTTTTTCGTGACAAGCTTGCTGGATACACCTTTCGTATATTGGTGCAGAAGGATCCATGACAAATATAATATAGACTGATATGGCACAGGAAGAATTGCAGAAACAGGCAGGAAGCATGGTACGTCCTGTACCAAAAGAGCCACGAAAGTTCAGAGTCATAGTCCTGAACGATGACTTCACGACATTTGAATTTGTTATCGAGATAATGATAACCGTATTCGGCAAGACACGCAACGAAGCAGAGATCATTGCCGAAACCACCCATATACACAACAAGGCTACAGTCGGAAAATACTCTCTGGACATCGCAAGGAGCAAGGTGGCCAAAGCCACATCAATCGCCCGGGAAGAAGGTTATCCGTTGAAATTTGAAATACAACCGGAATAGGAAATATGGAATTCAACCAGACACAGCAGGTTACTTCGGCTTTGGTCGAGGCATATGGAATAGCAGCAGAAAAGAGGCATGAGTTTCTGACTCCGGAACATCTGCTGGCAGGATTTCTCAAAGACAAGGACTTCTGGGAATGTCTTGCCGGATGCGGCCGGGCAGAAGAACTTGAGGAGAATCTTTACGGATACCTGAACAGCCTGGAATGTCTGCCGGAAGACATCGAGCCATCCATTCATTTTTCATCACAGATGAATGAGGTCTACGAGACAGCCGGCAAGACTGTCGCTGCAGCTTCCGCATCAATGATTCATGTTCACCACATGATGTATTCCTACTTTCAGCTCGAAGAATCCAACGCCAGATATTTCCTTGAAAGATGTCTGGATTGTCCTATACCGGATTTCTTGAATTCTCTTATAGAAATGGGAATGAATGTGGAAACAGGAACGGAAAACGATATGGACCGGAACGGCAGATATTTCCGTGAACTGGAACCATTCCATGCCCTGACCGGGAGAAAGACGGAACTTGACAGGATGGTCAGGATACTGTCAAGGAAAACCAGAAACAATGTACTTGTCGCCGGAGGACACGGAGTCGGAAAGACTGCATTGGTAAAAGGTCTGTCTGCAATGATTGAAGATGGCAAAGTTCCAGAAAAGCTTCAAGACAGCCGCATTATAGAACTGAATGTCAGTTCGTTGCTCAGCGGAGCACAATTCAGAGGTGACCTTGAAGGGAGGATACAGCAGATAATGGAATCAGCAGAAGAGGAAGGAAACCTTATAGTATATGTCGACGAGCTCCGGTCATTGGGAGGCAGCAGCAGGAACGACGACTCATCAAAAGACATACTGTCACTACTGATTCCATACTTCAAGTCAAGCAAGATAAAATTCATAATATCAGCTAACTACGAGGACATAAAGAAGGTATCCACATCAGACGGGTCCATATTGGGACTGTTCCGTCAGATTGACCTTGAGGAGCCTTCTGCCGAAGAGACATACAAGATTCTTGAGGGCTTCAGACCAGAACTTGAAGAACATCACGGAGTCCATTATGAAGAAGAGGCAGTCAGACACGCCATAGACATGAGCATCAGATACATATCGGACAGATGTCTTCCTGACAAGGCAATCGACCTTATGGACGAAGCCGGCGCATACGCATACACACACAAATCTGCCCTGGTATCCCCCGGAACGGTAGACCTCGCCTTGGCAGACATATGCAGGACCGACGTCCAGGCAAGTGACGAAGAGATCAGGTCAGACCTCTACAACATGGAGGAAAGGCTGAGCGAAACGATATATGGACAGGAAAAGGCCATAAAGACAGTTTCAGAGGCTGTCCTCATGTCCAAGGCCGGACTTCTTGACAGCGGCAGGACAATAGGAAACTTCCTTTTCGTCGGGCCGACAGGAGTTGGAAAGACCGAACTTGCAAAAGCGCTTGCAAGGCAACTTCACGTACCGCTACACAGGTTCGACATGAGCGAATACACGGAAAAACATTCAGTTGCAAAGCTCATTGGCTCACCAGCCGGTTATGTCGGCTATGACGATGGCGGCATACTGACCGACACCATCAGGAAGAATCCGTACTGCATACTGCTTCTCGATGAGATAGAGAAGGCCCATGAAGACATCTACAACCTCCTTCTGCAGGTAATGGATTACGCTGTGATAACGGACAACAAAGGGCGGAAAGTCGACTTCAGGAACGTAGTGCTCATAATGACCTCGAATGTCGGAGCCAGATATGCCCACAAGTCGGCAATAGGCTTCGAGAGCAAGGTCAATGCCGGCGAGGCGATGGCCAAGGAAGTGAAGAATGTATTTGCACCGGAATTCATAAACAGGCTGTCATCCGTGGTCATATTCAACGATCTCGACGGAAAGATGGCGGAAAGGATTCTCAACAACAAGATAGAATTGTTGCGGAAACGCCTGGAAAGCAAGAATATAGACCTCGTCATCAATAGTGATGCTTTCACAAAATTACTCAAGGAGGGATATTCTCGTGAATACGGAGCAAGGGAGATAGAAAGAGTGCTTAATGCCCGGCTTACTCCTCTCCTTATGAGAGAGATCCTCTTTGGGGCAAAAGAGAATTTCACAGCTGAAGTATATCTTTCAGAAGACGAATTCAAAATCAGGACAAGATGATTTTCGACCTGAGCAGATGCAATGATTTCCCCGATCCGAGATACGGAAATGCCGACGGATTCTACGCCGTCGGAGGCACGGTCAGTCCTGAGAGCCTTGCCAAAGCATATCCGTTGGGAATATTCCCGTATTTCGAATTCAGACAGGAACCTGTAATATGGTGGGCACCGCAGGAGCGCTTTGTAATACATAGCGGCAAGATCCACATATCACATTCCATGCGCAACATGATCAACAAACGCAGATATAGATGCACGATCAACGAGGCATTTGCCGATGTGGTTACAGGATGCGCATGCATAGACGGGCGTATAGATGAATCCAATGCCTGGTTAGGGCCTGATCTTATGGAAACATGGATCAGCCTCAACGGGTCCGGACATGCCAAAAGCGTTGAAGTATGGGACGGCGACGAACTGGTCGGAGGCCTTTACGGTTTCATAAGCGGACGTTCCTTCATTGGAGACAGCATGTTTTCAATAGCTCCAGGAGCTTCGAAACTAGCCCTGATCCATCTCGCCGGGCATATTGAATCCCAAGGCGGCGGTATCATAGACTGTCAACTGGAAACACCTCATCTCAAATCGATGGGCGGCGAATATATCACATACGAAGAATACCTGTCATTCACCTTGTCTGACAGGAAACTCGAATGGTAGCCCGCTTACGGCAGAGCCTCTATCAGTTTATCTACAGCATCAGGAGTGGTAGCCCAGCTGGTGCAGAAGCGCACAGCTGTATGGCTCTCGTCCACATTCTTCCACACAGAGAAGCCGAATTCAGATGACAGGGCCTTCACGAGTTCATTTCCGAGTATCGGGAACTGCTGATTTCCGGGACTTTCCACGAGGAATGCATATCCTTTTGCCTTCAAGGCTGCCCGCAGCTTATGAGCCAGGCTTACCGCATGTTCCGAAAGGGAGAAATACAATCCGTCTTCAAACAAGGCAAGGAATTGAATACCAAGAAGGCGTCCTTTGGCCAACATTCCCCCATTCTGCTTTATAAAATACCTGAAATCCTTCTTCAGAGAATCATTCGTAATGACGACTGCTTCTCCAAACAAGGCACCCTGCTTGGTACCTCCGATATAGAACACATCTGCCAGACGTGCGATATCCTTTATGGTCACGTCGCAACCTTCCGAGGCAAGTCCATATCCCATCCTTGCACCATCGATGAAGAGGGGGATATCATATTCCCTGCACACAGCAGCCAGTGCTTCAAGTTCTGCGAGAGTGTAAACGGTTCCGAGTTCAGTAGAGAACGATATGTATATCATGCCAGGCTGCACCGTATGTTCCGGTCCATCCTCTTCCATATGAGCAATCATTGCATTACGTGCAGTTTCCGCCGAAAGCTTGCCGTTTTCCGAAGGAAGGGCAAGCACCTTATGACCTCCATGCTCGACAGCACCGGTTTCATGCACATTGATATGGCCGGTATCTGCACACAAGACGCCTTGATACGGGCGAAGGATAGAAGAAATGACGGTAAAATTGGTCTGGGTACCTCCGACAAGGAAATGCACATCAGCATCCGGTGCCCCACAGACATTTCTGATAAGTCCTGCAGCCTTCCGGCAATATATATCTTCTCCATATCCGGGAGTCTGCTCAAAATTGGTCTCCACCAGTCTTTCCAGAATACGAGGATGCGCTCCCTCGCTGTAATCACATTGAAACTGTATCATCGTCATCATATTTGTCAATTACAAATATAGGTATTTTCAATAAATACGGAAGATGAACCGGCAAAAACAGCTTACAGTGGAAATAAATTGCTACCTTTGGGCAAAATGTAGTCTTCTTATGACTCATTACACATAATTAATTGATAAAATGTATTTAAAACATATTTGTTTTACAGTATAACAAAATTGTTAACCACTATTTTTTGACATGAAGAGGCTTAAAATCGGACTTTTGACCAAGATCATCATTGCCATCGCATCGGGAATCGTGACCGGAATGTTCGCTCCTGAATGGCTGGTAAGAATCTTTATCACATTCAACGGAATATTCAGTCAGTTTCTTTCCTTCGCTATTCCACTCATCATTATCGGCCTTATAGTTCCGGCGATTTCCGACATCGGAAAAACTGCCGGCAGGCTATTGCTGCTGACTGTTGCGATTGCCTATGGTTCCACAATTTTTTCCGGTATGGTCTCATATCTGACAGGAGCACTTGTCTTCCCGGAAATGATCGACGGCAAGGGATTGTCGGACAGTGTCAGAACGGAAACCGGACTTGCCCCATTCTTCAGCATCAGCATCCCTCCTGTAATGGGCGTGATGACAGCACTTATACTGGCCTTCACACTAGGACTTGGACTGGCAGCAATAGACAGCCGTTCCCTCAAGGATGTTATGCATGATTTCGAGCAAGTGATAATAAAGACCATCAAGACAGCCATCATCCCTCTCCTGCCCCTGTACATATTCGGAATCTTCCTCGACATGACTTATGACGGTCAGGTCTTCTCGATCCTCACCGTATTCATAAAGATCATAGGAATAATATTCCTGATTCATATAGGCATTCTTATACTTCAGTTCAGCATTGCAGGAATCATCGCACGGAAAAATCCATTCAGAATGTTATGGAATATGCTTCCTGCATATTTCACGGCTTTAGGAACCCAGTCATCTGCTGCGACCATCCCGGTAACGCTTGAGCAGGCGAAGAAGAACGGAGTAAGTGAGGACATAGCAGGATTCACTATACCACTCTGCTCTACAATACACATGTCCGGCAGCACACTGAAGATTGTAGCCTGCGCTCTTGCGCTGATGATAATGAAGGACATGCCATATAACTTCGGCATGTTCGCCGGTTTCATACTTATGCTCGGCATAACCATGGTAGCCGCCCCAGGAGTACCCGGAGGAGCAATAATGGCTTCATTGGGACTGCTTCAGTCCATGCTTGGGTTTGATCAGGAATGTCAGGCTCTTATGATAGCCCTATATATCGCCATGGACAGCTTCGGCACTGCATGCAACGTAACGGGGGACGGAGCGATTGCAGTCATAGTAGACAAGACGGTCAGAAAGCGGTAAGAGAAAAAGGGTGCACAGTGTGCACCCTTTTTTAACATACTGTACAACACAATATTGCATTATTCCATATAAAGCACAGGATCAATGATCGTGATCATGGTCATGTCCGTCAATGTCTTCCCTGCTGTTGTTGCTGTAGACAGGAACACCCTTATACTCACCTGTAAGAGTCTTGAGGAAAGATGTAATGCTCTTGATTTCGTTCTGCGAGAGCTCTACTCCTGTCTGATAATATCCCATGTCGCGGACAGCTTCTTCCAATGTTTCCCTTGTACCATCGTGATAGTATGGCCATGTATGCTCCACATTGCGAAGTCCCGGCACCTTGAATCTATGGCGGTCACGCTCCAGACCGGTCTCTTTGAAGCGTCCGTTATCTTCATGCGTCATCTCCAGTCCCCTATCGGCGAAATAATCGTTTCTGAGTCCCATCAGCTCATATGTATGACCTCCAAGAACAGGTCCTGCATGACAGGTCGCACAATCATATTTCTTGAAAAGCTCATATCCCTCGAGTTCTTCTGCAGTAATGGCACCGTCATCTCCCCTGAGCCATTTGTCAAAGCGTGAATCGGGAGTCAGCAAGGTACGTTCGAAATGAGCAATAGCATCTGTAATGTTATTCTGAGTAAGTCCGTCAGGATACACTGCATTGAAAGACCTGACAAAAGCCTTGTCCTTCTCCAGCTTTGCAATGATCTCATCGAATGAGGTCGAGGCCATCTCTACCGGATTCAACGGAGGTCCTGCAGCCTGATCAGCCAAAGTTGCAGCCCTTCCGTCCCAGAACTGGACGAAATTATATACAGCATTGAAGACTGTCGGAGCATTTACCCCGCCAAGCTGGTCATCGACACCATGTGAATATCTGTGATTGTCAACACCGGCAGTAGCAATGTCATGGCAGGTAGAACATGAAACAGTATTGTCCAAAGAGAGCCTTGGATCATGGAAAAGTGCAAAGCCAAGGGCAGCCTTATCCTCATCATACGGAAGGACATGGTCAACAGGCCTTACCGGTTCATACGCGCGTTCTCCGCTAAGTCCGTCATCATACATTGAGGCACGGAGGTCACGTATCCATGACAATACTACAGCTTGCTTTGCACGAGTCACAGAACTTCCCCAATGGACAAGATAGTACTTAGGCATAGGCATGCGTCCGTCAAGAATAACCTTCTCCACCTTGGCAAGATCCACGGGATTCACCGCCTCATCTTCCGCGACGGCATCCATGAAAGGCTTGATGTCGAAAGCCCTGTAACCTGAATCGATATCCTTCATGACAATCTTGCCTACGACAGGCATCTTGGCATAGAACGGCACCTCCGGATCCGAAGAGTGACAACTCAAGCATCCGCCTTCTTCGAAAATTTCGAGTACCTGAAGGTTTACAGGCAGATCTGCCGACGGCAATCTGTCACTGACAATCCTGTATGCAAGAACCATTGCAAAGCAGGCGATCAGCAATAAGGGTACACATAATCTGATGATCTTCTTCATAACCTTATCATTTATTATAAACATGTATACTGTCTTGAGCCGTAGGAAGATAATTCACTCCCCACCAGCACATCTGCAGGCAGATGAACGAAAAGACAAGAAGCAGACACAATGCCTTGTCCGCGGTTCTTCCGAACATTCTGAGATGTATATATGCCAGATAGCATAGCCAGGTAACAAGAGCCCATGTCTCTTTCGGATCCCAGTTCCAGAAATGGCCCCATGCATCCTTGGCCCATAATGAGCCGGACAACATGCCGAAGGTAAGGAAAGCCATGCCTATATATACCAAAGTATCCGCAGCTCCAAGCACATCCTTTCCGGATCCGGCCAGACCGGCGAGGGCGAGAAGGAAGGAGCAGCCCAGCACAGAATAGGAGAACATGTATACCGTTACATGAGGTATGAACCATGGACTCTGCAGGGCCGGCATCAGAGACTGGTCATGAATTTCCGGTCTGAGGATATTTATGAGGATGAACACTGTGGCAAGGACTGTTGAAAAGGAAAGGATCCACTTGTACCTCCAGCGCACATAGGTGAACAGACCGGATATCAGGGCGAAGAAGGAGTACCACAGACGGGTCTCCCCCATTGTCCTGAGCGGAGGACGTCGAAGACTGATCCACATCAATACAATGAATGACGCAAGGACCAGTACAGAGGCAACATTGAATATTATGGCCACAGAACGTCTCTTTCTGTATCTGAAAGACGATGCGGACCAATGGTCGTTGGCGCATAATGCGGACACAGCACCTGCTGTCGCAAGAATTACGGCAGAGAGTCCGAACCATATGAAAGAATCCCACATCATCATTCAATCTCCGAAACAGAGGCAGACCTTCTGTCGGGTCCACCGACAAACAGCATCAATGCTCCTATAAGCATCATTATCACACCGGTAACGACACCGTACTTCCATGGATCCCGTACAATCTGCAATATGCAATATTCAGAATTTCGACCCATCGCAGCGTCATAGCCCAAAAGATAGATATCTTCGCCAAAGCGTACAGTATGAGGATGGTTGACTTTAAGCAGGACCTCCGTCCCGTCGACTTCGACAAGAGCAGAATAGTCAGACGGAACACCGTCCTGTCCTACAGTCACATCAAAGTCCTTCATCTCCATCATATAAGGCAGCCATTCCGTACGGCCGTCCACGCTGAAAGCCTCTCTGACCGGAACATCCCTGAAAGCCTTTACACGGAATTCCCTTTTGTCAGGGGCGCCCCAGAAGAGGGATATTGCGGCAAGCAGAAGTCCGGCATGCAGAAATACGAACCTCCACCTGACAGCGCCAAGACGTTCGCCGGTAGCTGTAGCCTTACGGCATCCTCTCAATATGACATACATCAGAACTGTCTGGAAAAACAGGAAGGCAAGGACGGACGGCCAGGCATGAGTAAGATTTCTTTTTCCCGTCAAACCTATCACAAGGCAAAGTAACAGCATCATGAAGAGAGCCCAGCGGGTAGCTGAAGGCGAAAGCATGAAGCGGACGAACAAAGATTTTCTGGCGCTGCGCCATGTCCAAATCACAGTCAGAAGCCAGCAGAAGAAAAGGATCAGGTTCAATGGGAATGTCAGGAACGTAACTGGAAAGTCCCCTACCAGAAACTGCAGAGCAAGAGACAGTGCAAGCAAAATTATGAGTATAATGTATCTCATGGCATTACATCCATATGCAAATATATGAATTCTGCTGAAATATTCATGTCTTGAACAGCTTTTCATAAGTTATTAAATAAAAAATTATAACTTTGTATTACTAAAACCTATTAATATAACAGACATGAGTCCAGAAGTAATCGCTCATCTTGATGCCATTAAGGTAAACATGAATGAGGCCGGTATGAACACGATCAATATTGTACTGGCGTTTGTAATGTTCGGTGTAGCACTAGGCATCAGGCCTAAAACTTTCATAGATATCCTGATGAAGCCGAAATCGGTTATTCTCGGCATAGTATGCCAGATGATACTGCTGCCGGCATTAACATTCCTTCTCACCATAATCTTTGACGGCTGGATATCCCCTATGATTGCACTTGGAATGATCCTTGTCGCGTCTTGTCCGGGAGGAAACATATCGAACTTCATCACATCCCTTTCAAGAGGCAACACAGAACTTTCGGTTTCACTTACAGCGATCAATACCGCAGCCTGCATATTCACGACCCCTCTGAACTTTGCATTCTGGGGAGGCCTATACCTGAATTTTGCAGAAAAGCATCTGACACTGCCGGAACTGTCGATACCTTTCTGGGAAATATTCAAGACAATAGTAATACTGCTCGGCATTCCTCTCGTACTGGGAGTCCTCTGCTCGCAATATCTCCCTAAAGTTGCGCAGAAACTGAAGAAGCCAATGCAGTATCTTTCAGTAGCTTTCTTCATCGCTATGGTTGTCCTCACCTTCGGCAACAACATAGACGCCTTCCTTAAATGCATCAGATATATCTTCCTCATCGTTCTTGTGCACAACCTCCTGGCACTGGGAATAGGTTTCGGCACCGGAACACTTTTCAAGACGCACTACAAGGACAGAAGGACCCTCACCATAGAGACCGGAATACAGAATTCCGGACTCGGCCTCGTACTCCTTTTCAACCCAGCCATCTTCGGACCGGAATGGGCCAATAACGGAGGTATGGTCGTGATTACCGCATGGTGGGGCGTATGGCACATTGTATCAGGATTGACTCTTGCATACATATGGAGACTCAGAGGAAGAAAAGAAGCAGACGAAGCATAGCCTATGGGAAAAGAAAAGATTTACGAAAAGGATTGGCTATATGATCTGCTCAGGCCAATAGTCGACTGGACGGTAAGGCACAGTTACAGAAGAACCGAGATTCACGGACAGGAAAACCTTCCGGAAGACGGACCTTTCATCCTTGCGCCTAATCATTGCAACACATTGATGGACGCACTGGTAATGCTCCGCGCATACAAGGGATCCACCGTGTTCGGAGCAAGGGCAGATATGTTCAACAACAGATTCGTCGCAAAGATCATGTTCTTTCTGCGCATCCTTCCGATGGTACGTCAGAGAGACGGTCTGAGAAACGTGCTCAAGAACGTCCAGACTCAGGAAATGATTGTCGAGACATTGGAGAACGACATAAGGTTCTGCATATTTCCTGAAGGAAGGCACAGAGCCGAGAAATCATTGCTGCCGTTAGGAAAAGGAGTATTCAGAGCCGCTTTGGCCGCAAATGCAAGATTCGGTAAAGAAAAACCCGTATACATTGTTCCGGTAGGTCTCGAATACGGAGACTTCTTCAGATACAGGAGCACATCCCTTGTCACCTATGGCAAGCCGATCAACGTGACTGAGTTCATCAAAGGTCTTGACACGGAAAACGAGGCGCAGATGATCGAACCTTTGCGCAAGGAGCTTTCATCAAGGATGGCAGGCCTCTTCTCATACATACCTGACGGTGAAGACCTTAAGGCAAAGTGGGCTTTGACCAGGATATTGTCGGCAGCATCATCGGAGAAACCATACGGATACTGCGGCACCAGCCTGTACGACAGTATGATGCAGAACCGCAGGATAATAGCCGAGATAGAGGACAAGTGCGCCAGGGATCCTGAAGGGATGAAAGCAATACTGGAAGATGTCACTGAATTTGAAAAGTACAGAAAGAAGGACGGAATTTCCATCCGCTCATTCCACAAGAGGAACGAAGTCTGCAACATCCTGCTCAAAAGCATTGCCGCACTGGCAGGCCTTCCGTTCTTCATATCAAGCGCATTGCTGAGCCTGCCGATGTGGGTACTGGAAAAGTTCCTTAGAAGCAGGATCAAGGACAAGGCGTTCAGAAACACAGCCAGCCTTGGAGTTAAACTGGGGCTTGGACTCATATGGGTGCCGGCAGTCATCATAACAACATTCTGTCTTCTCCCATGGTACATCGCCTTGGCAGCATCGCTCGTGCTTATCATTCCTTCATACAGCTTCTTCCACGACTACATCGAAGGTATGCGCATTTTCCTTTCGGATATCAAGATAATACGATGCAAGAAGCTCAGAAAGAGATATGCATCGATAACAAGAGACTTTAATAATCTGTAAAAACTTAACCTTTAAGCAAATACACATGAAAAGGACATTGATTACCGCGTTTGCGGCTATGATGCTCTGCATACCGACATTTGCAGAAACTGCAGACACTGATGCTGCAGAAAAAGAGACCAAGAAAGAAAAGAAGAACGTCAAGTATAACGAGAAAGGAGAGATAATCAAGACCGGTCTGAATTTCGGTCCTCTTCCTGTTGTCGCTTTTGACGCAGACAGAGGATTCCAGTACGGTGCTCTTCTCAACATCTACAACTTCGGGGACGGAAGCACATATCCGAATCCTAAATCATGGTGGTATATTGAAGCATCAGCATATACAGGAGGTACATGGAACCTGTATCTGAACTATGACAACATGGAGGTATTCAGGAACACACGTCTGTCTATCTGTACCAACTACAGCAACGAATCAGCGCTCGACTTCTATGGATTCAACGGATATCAGAGCATCTACACCTATGGCTTGGATGATTTCTTCGCAAACAATACCGACGAATTCACTTTTGACGATTCAAAGAAAGGTGTGAAGGCGGCGGAAAAGTTCGACAACGGCAAGGGCAAGGCTCCTAACGGATTCTACAGATACAGCAGGCAGTCTTTCCGTGCCAAGGCAGACCTCACAGGAAAGATAGCTAAGAACTTCTATTGGGAGGCAGGATATACATTCTACTGGCTCAACCACAAGGAATTCACCCCGAAAGGCTACGTTCCGGCTGACGGATCGCTTTACCAGCTCTACAAGGAGTGGGGCATCCTGAACGACACCGGAGCAAATCAGTTCGTATCTGCACTAAAGGCTGGCCTCATGTATGACTCCAGAAACATACAGAACAACCCTACCAAGGGAATCTGGGCAGAAGCACATGTGATCGCAGCTCCTAAATGGTTAGGTTCTTCAATGGATTCATATAAGGTTTCCGCTACATTCAGACACTATGTGCCTATCGTGCAGGACAAGCTCACATTCGCATACAGGCTTGCATATCAGGGATTTCTCGGCAAGAACACCCCATGGTACCTTCTTCCGTTCTATTCCAACATGGGCTACACAAGAGACTATGATGCAATCGGAGGCTACAGGACCACGCGAGGTCTGATGCTTGACAGGGTCCAGGGTCTTCATACCGGATTCTACAACATAGAACTCCGATACAGATTCATAGACTTCAAGCTCTGGAACCAGAACATCGCTTTTGCTGTCAGCGGATTCACTGATGGCGCCCATGTATTCAAAGGATATGACCTCACAAACAAGACCGGCGCAAAACCGGAATTGTACAAGAAGTACATCGACACTTCAATAAAGGACGGCCTGCACGGCTCAGCCGGTGCTGGATTGCGTTTCATCATGAACCAGAACTTCATCGTAGCGTTCGAGTATGCACGCTGCTTCAACAGGCAGGACGGCAAAGGAGCCTTCTACATCAACACCGGTTTCCTATTCTAAAACAGGATGATTTTTAATCATCTGCATTGTTTGAATTCTGAAAGAAATTTCGGAATTTTGTAGAATTATGCACTACCCCAAAACAGATAGACACATTATGGATCAGTTTACACAGAATTATGTAGATGGTTTCATGGCGGACCTCATTGCCAGGAACCCGGGTGAAAAGGAGTTTCACCAAGCGGTAAAGGAAGTACTCGAAAGCGTTGCTCCCTATATTGTTGAGCATCCATATCTTATGGACCAGAAGATTCTCGAAAGAATCGTAGAGCCTGAAAGGATCATAATCTTCAGGGTTCCATGGCTCGACGATGAAGGTGAGATACAGGTAAACCGAGGATTCCGCGTACAGTGCAGCAGCGCCATAGGTCCCTACAAGGGAGGTATCCGTTTCCATCCGAGCGTAAACCTCAGCATCATGAAGTTCCTTGCATTCGAGCAGACCTTCAAGAACAGCCTCACCACCTTGCCTATGGGTGCAGCAAAAGGAGGTTCCGACTTCAATCCAAAGGGAAAATCGGACAATGAAGTGATGAGATTCTGCCAGAGCTTCATGACAGAGCTTCACAAGCATATCGGAGCCGACACGGACGTTCCTGCAGGAGACATCGGAGTCGGAGGACGTGAGATCGGATACATGTTCGGACAGTACAAGAGATTGCGCGACGAATTCACAGGAGTGCTGACCGGCAAAGGCCAGACCTGGGGAGGAAGCCCGATGAGGCCTGAGGCGACAGGATACGGCACATGCTATTTCGCGTCAGCCATGCTTGCCACAAAAGGCGAAAGTTACGAAGGAAAGACCGTAGCTATTTCCGGTTCAGGTAATGTTGCGCAGTTTGCAGCTCAGAAGGCCCTGCAACTCGGAGCAAAGGTCGTTACCATGTCTGATTCAAACGGATACATCTACGATCCTGAAGGAATCGATGCTGAGAAGCTTGATTACATCATGGAACTCAAGAACATATTCAGAGGACGAATACGCGAATACGCAGAGAAATATCCTGGTGCGGAATATCATGCCGGTGAACGTCCTTGGAGTGTAAAATGTGACATAGCGATGCCTTGCGCAACACAGAATGAGCTTGACGGAGACGAAGCAAGGACCCTCGTTGCCAACGGTTGCATATGCGTTGCCGAAGGTGCCAACATGCCTTGTACACCGGAAGCGATCGAAGTTTTCCAGAATGCAAGACTTCTTTATTCTCCTGGAAAGGCATCAAATGCAGGAGGTGTAGCGACTTCAGGACTTGAAATGACACAGAACTCAATGAGGCTCAAATGGACAAGAGAGGAGGTAGACGAGCATCTCAGGAGAATCATGACAGACATTCATGAGGCCTGTGTGAAATACGGAACGGAACCGGACGGTTACGTCAATTATGTAAAAGGAGCAAATATCGCCGGATTCATCAAGGTAGCAGAAGCCATGATGGCTCAGGGACTTGTATAAAAATTACATTATGCATATAGGAATAGCAGGAAACATCGGTTGCGGAAAGACAACTCTTACAAGAATGTTGGCCGATCATTACGGCTGGACACCGAAATATGAGGCTGTGACTTACAACCCTTATCTGGAAGATTATTACAAGGACATACAGAGATGGTCATATAACCTCGAGACCTACTTTCTTGCCCAGAGATTTCAGGACCTGCTGGATATTTCACGTTCAGAGGATGTCATCATCCAGGACAGGACGATAATGGAAGGTGTCCATATCTTTGTAGCCAACAACAAGGCTATGGGCAATCTTTCCGAACGTGATTTCGACACCTACATGCAGCTGTTTAACCTGATGATGTCGATGGTCAGGGAGCCGGATCTTCTCATATACCTGAAATCGTCAGTACCGACACTCGTTTCTCAGATACAGAAAAGAGGAAGGGAATATGAAAAAAGCATAAGCATCGAATATCTCAGCAATCTCAATGACAGATATGACGAATGGATTGCCGATTACAAAGGCAAGGTACTCGTCATCGAAGCGGATAACCTTGATTTCGAGCACTGTCCTGAAGACTTTGCCGCGATAACAGACAAAATCGACGCACAGCTGTACGGACTGTTCTGATGGACATCAGAGCACATCAGACAAGATCCTGTAATAAGTTTTAGATACCGGTATAGTCCTTACATCATCAGCATCAAGTTCAGCATACATTATCCCGTCCTTATCCTTGCGTAAAACCTTGATACGGGCGGGATTGATGTAGAATGACCTGTGGCATCTTACAAGCCCGTGATCCTGGCAGATCTCATCCAGGGCTTTCATCGAGCTCCTCAAGACGAACTCCTTCACCCTGTCATTCTCGATATAATTGATGTTCACATAATTCTCCTCAGCCTGGATATAGAGTATTGCGGTCGGGAAAAGTACAAGCTTGAGATTATGCTGATTGTCATAGAAGCGCATCCTGCGTACAGCCGTATCCATATTCTCGGAAATACGGTTGTGGTAATCATAAACCCGAATTGACAAAGTCAGGATCGCATAAGAGATGGTAAGTGTAAGGAACAGGTATTTGAAGGATGTCGTGAGCATATCGAAATACGGCATCGGCTTGTCAAGAACAAGCCAAAGATACAAGGCGACAAAGAAAGACGAAAAAATTATTTCCCCGAAACACCAGAACACATATAATGTATAGTTCAGACGCATCGGAATGAAATAATAGAGAATCCTGGACACACAGACGGAGAGGAGGATTATTGAAGACATTATGGTCAGATGCACCCCGAACCATTCATGACCGAGAAACTCCATGATACCGGACGGAGTATAGATCAGCATAAAGACGAAAAATGATATCGGCAATATGATGATGTGCAGAAGCTGAGGTATGAACCTCCTGTAGATGGTAGCGATCATTGTTAAAATATGTCACAAAATAAGTGTGACAAAATTAAGAATAAATAATTTTAATCCCAAATAATTGATTTTAGTCACAAAAATGGCCCAAAAATCACAATTTCACCCCAGATATCACAATTAATTGATTGGTTATGATCAAGAACCTACCTTTGCAGACATAACAACAGTTAAAACCTGAATCAAGTTAAAGTACAGAACAGACCGCCGCCTGTGAAGGTAGCGGTCTTTCATTTGTTCATGCTGTCATCAGAAACCCGGGAGTTCAATGAACAGGGTAGGAAGCAGGAGAAGGAATCCGGTAAGGACAAGCAGAAGGATGAATTTCCACACCCACCTGAACCATTTCTCATAAGGGATCCTGGCTACGGAAAGCACAGCCATGAGTACGCCGGAACAAGGTGTTATCATATTCGTGAAACCGTCACCGAACTGGAATGCCAGTACAGTAGCCTGCCTCGACACTCCGATCATATCAGAGAATGGAGCCATGATAGGCATAGTGACTGCCGCCTTGGCCGAGGCTGACGGGATGAAGATATTGATGAAAGTCTGTATTCCATACATGGACGCCAAGGCCCCTACCCTGCCCGACTCTTCAAGTGCGGAAGCCATCGATTCCAGCATGGTATCTATCACTTCTCCATCCTTAAGGATTACTATTATTCCCGCAGCAAAACCGATCACAAGAGCAGCTGAAAATATGTCCTTTGCTCCTGCCAGAAATTCCGAAGAAATACGGTCTGCAGAATAACCGGCTGCAAAACCGGCCGCAAGGGACAATGCAATGAACAGAGCGCAGATTTCCGGAAGATACCATCCGTAACCCATGACTCCAATGACCATAAAGAGAATGGTGAACATAAGAAGTCCCAGAATATACATCCTCACGGACTTGCGCAGAGCCAAAGGTGAAATCATGGCAAAAAGGGCTGTTGCAGTCCACAGGAGCCATGGAGCATGATGTTCAGATTGTCCCAGCTTGACCATGCAGCCGTTGGAATAAAGGACAGAAAAAGCGGTTCCGGCAGCAAGAAGAAGAAAATAGCTGATCCACGCATTGCGTGAGGAGATATGACTTGCATCCTCTGAGGTCACTGCATGATCAGGCTTCAGTTCTTCCTTATAAGATACCGGTTTTCTTATGCGTGAGGCATATATTAGGACGAAACATATGGCAAGTGCCATAAGAATGACCCAGCATAGGGTCCTGTACTCTATGCCGGAGAACAAGGGAAGGCCTGACATATCCTGAGCGATTCCGATTGTGAACGGATTAAGCATCGCACCGGCAAAACCGACATGAGCAGCCACATAGACCATGCATACGCCTACGATTTCATCATAACCGAGAAACTTTGCCAAAGGTATCACGACTGCGACAAAGGCAATCGTCTCCTCGCTCATGCCGAAAACAGCTCCGAAAAGACCGAACAGGAGCATGATGAGGGTAATGACGATATTGCCGGCGCCGACCTTACGGACAAGAGCGTATCTTTCAAGAGAACCGACTGCTGATATGAAGTGCCTTACTCCTTCGTCTACAGCTTTGGTACTGTTGATTATCCAGAAGGCTCCACCGATAATAAGCACAAAAGCAATTATTCCTGCCTGCTGGCTGAATCCTTCGTAAAGGGCAGAAAAAACTTGCCAGGTCTGGGGATTGCCATCAGGGATGATCCATGTGCTGACGGCAGCAATGAGGATCACGGAAAAGATGATCACATATGTATTAGGTACCTTGAACTTCGCCATATCAGATAATATATTGCGCGAAGATAGCACATTTAAGGATACCAGACAATTTCGCCGGAGTCTGACTGATCAGATTTCCGGCGAACAAAGCAAAATGGTGATATATGATGGAGCCTCGACTGATGGCTGGCCGGACCATGGAAGAGGACGGAAGCTCTATCTTACCTTTATATACTCAACAGGCTGCTGCGTCAGCTGGTCCAACGGATGCTGCTGATATTTCACCTTGTGGAAATCGATATCCATAAGATCGATGCATCTGATGTTACTGTTCAGCGCTGTCTTATAATAGATCTTCAGAGCCTTCAGGTCTGATGCCGCTGTAAACTGGGTGGCACTCTGCATTCCTGCCGGCACTTCGTTCTTTGCGCATTGAACACCTATCGGAAGATCGAAGTTGTTCAGGATATGGAAAGACTGCACCACTGCATCGAAGCCTTTTGCCTGCTCCGGGGCAGTAGACTGGAAGAAAGCTGCACGGACGAACCTTGACGGGGCAGTGAAATCACCAGGGAGTCCCAGCATGCCGCTTCCATGACCGAGACCGGAAAGTGTCAATCCCGGCTTCAGCTCATAATCTGCCGCAGAACCCGGTCTGAGGTTGACATAATTGTTCAGATTCGTCATATGCCATTCGAATCCCGGAGAATTCGTCAGGACACCGAGAGTATTCTCATAGAAATGAGGGATACCGTCAACAAACTCAAGAACGACCATCCTGCCGCTTGGTTCCGTGATTCTCCAATGTACAGCACCTATCTTGCTGTTAAGGGTTACCACATTGATCTTCGAAAGCGATTCCTTCAGCTGATCGATTGTGGAAAACTGCGAAAGCACCCAGGGAACAAACTGCATGTCGCATAATGTTTCGGACGCCTTATCTGGCCGGAAAGGAGGATATTGGCCATATTCCGGAAAGAAGAACAGTCCCGCCGACAATCCCGCCTCGTTGATACCTTCGACAACAAATGGTTCATATTCGGTATATATGCCGACATAACCATAGACAGACTTGAATTTCAAGCCATCAGCTCCCTTTGGAGTGTATGACTGCTGGACATGGCCCCGAGGTACGACGACATAGCCGCACTGCATGGGAGAAGATGCCCACTCGACAGTTCTTGCTACGACTCTGCTTCCATCGGCCGCAGATAGAGATATACCTGTGCATGCATGAGCCCTGTCGGCGAAAAAAGAGACTGCAAAAAATATTGCTGACAAAATAACCAACCGTTTCATATTTATAATCATTAAAAACTGAAAGCAGTATAGCAAGGAATGGGCCAGCACAAAAAAAGCGGCCTTGCCGATGACAAGACCGCTCTGATTCATATTTCAGGATTAATAAGTAAGGACACCTGGAAGTTCCTTAGCATAATCAACCATCTTCTGAACCTCAACAACTACAGGCACACGGCGAACGAGCTTCTTCTCTGCGTTGACCTCAAGCATCTTTGCTGCGAGATTCTCAGCCTTACGATGTGCAAGTTCCTTTACGGTGTCAACACCAGCAGCCTCAAGAAGCTCAGCGAACTGAGGGCCTACTCCCTTTACACGGAAAAGGTCAGCATGGTTGCACCATCTGAGAATAAGTTTGCCAGAGATTTCAGTCTCCTCCTCAAGAGCCTTGCGGCCAGCAGGAGTAGCACACTTGTCAAGAAGCTGAGCAGCTGTAACGATACCTGCTGCATTGAGTTTTTCTGCGTATACGCCACCTACGCCTTCGATGTCGATAACTTTGTAAGCCATAGTATTTTAAGTATTAAGTGATTAATGAAATTTATTATCTGCTGAACTGAGCTCTGAGAACCTCATTCTTCGCATCTGCATCCGACCCCTTGATGCCGAAGTAGAACTTGATCTTTGGCTCTGTACCTGAAGGACGGACTGTAACAACATCACCTGCCTCATTGTAGAACTGAAGTACGTTTGATGCTGGAAGACCAGTCTCCTCAGGCTTGTTGTAATCAACGACCTTGATTACAGGTGAACCAGCCATCTCCTTAGGAGGATTGTTGCGATACTCTACCATCATTGCTGCAATCTCCTCAAGTCCTGCCTTACCCTTCTTTGTGAGAGAGATCAGAGACTCCTTGTAATAGCCGAATTCAGCATAGATATCCTGAAGGAGCTGATAGAGAGTCTTGCCCTGAGCGGCAGCCCATGCAGCACACTCTGCAACCATGGCGCATGAGATCGGAGCGTCCTTGTCGCGTACGAATTCGCCTACATTGAAGCCGTAGCTTTCCTCACCGCCGCAAACGAATGTTGTCTTTCCTTCATTCTTCTTTACGATGTCGGCAATCCACTTGAAGCCAGTAAGAACGTTATATACCTTTACACCATACTTCTCTGCAATTGCACGGAGAAGTTCTGTAGTAACGATAGTCTTGACGATATACTGGTTACCATCGATCTTTCCGAGCTCTGACCAGCGACGGAGGATATAATATGTAAGGATAGATGCTGTCTGGTTACCGTTGAGAAGTACCATCTTGCCTTCATTGTCGCGTACGGCGATACCAAGGCGGTCAGCATCAGGGTCTGTAGCCATGACGAGGTCCGCTCCTTCCTTGTCAGCCACTGCGACAGCCATCGCAAGAGCCGAAGGCTCCTCAGGGTTTGGTGACATTACTGTAGGGAAATTTCCGTCAACCACATCCTGCTCAGGAACGTGATAGATATTCTCGAAACCAAGCTTTGCAAGGAATTCAGGAACGATCTCCACACCAGAACCATGGATAGGAGTGTAAACGATCTTGATGTCCTTATGTGCAGCGACAGCCTCAGGAGAAAGCATGAGGGTAGATACCGCATTGAGATACGCCTCGTCCATTTCGTGACTCATCACCTCTATCGGAGCGGCACCTTCACCTGGCTCGAACTTCACCATAGAAGGATCTGTGATCTTTGCTACCTCAGCGACGATATCCTTATCGACAGGAGATGTCACCTGGGCACCGTCTGACCAGAACACCTTATATCCGTTGTATTCCTTCGGATTGTGAGATGCAGTGATCATGATACCGGCAGTAGCTTTCTTTGTCCTTACTGAATAACTCATAAGGGCGATAGGATGAAGCTTGTCGAAGATATAGACATGTATTCCGTTGGCTGCAAGGACATTGGCCGTGATCTGAGCAAACTCAGGGCTGTTGTTACGGCTGTCGAACGAAATGCACACACTCAGAGGACCTTCGCAATTAGCCTTCATGTAATTTGCAAGACCCTGAGTCGCCATACCTACAGTGTACTTGTTCATTCTGTTGGTACCTACTCCCATGATACCGCGAAGACCACCTGTTCCGAACTCAAGGTTTCTGTAAAACGCATCCTCAAGACCTACAGGATCATTAGCCTGAAGCTCACGGATCTGAGCCTTGGTTGCCTCATCGAAATTACCATCCAGCCAGCTCTGGACAACTTCTCTGAAATCTCTTTCCATAACTTTTATAGTTTTAGTTGTTATATTTTATGACATTTGTTATCTAATCCAAGCAAATATACTTAATAATATCGGATAAAAGTCTATTTTTGTAACAAAATTATCATATAAAATGAAATCACTGGCGGAATTCGTATCACTACATCTTGAAGACGACACCACAAGGCTTATTCTGAATAAGGATAAATGGCCGGAAACGGATGTAGAAATGGCCGTAAACTGCATCGAAAGCAGACGAAAGCTTCGCGGCAAGGTGCAGGAGTGGTACGATATTCCTGAGCTTGTCTTTCCAAACAGGATATCAGCAGAACAGTGCAGTAGCAGTGCGACAGCCGGATATAAAGCCCGGCTCGCGGAACGGATCGTCACGATGGAAGATAACGAGGCAAGATGGAAGATAGCCGACCTTACCGGAGGACTTGGAGTCGACAGCTGGTTCTTCTCTCAGAAGGCTGATGCCGTATTGTACAACGAGATGCAGAGTCAGCTCTGCAAGGCTGCTGAATACAACTTCGGCGTCCTATCCGCAAACAACATCACCGTTGTCGGGAACCGCATAGATTCTGACAACATACATGAAGTCCTTGACGGCTTCGGACCAGACATAATTTATCTCGATCCTGCAAGAAGGTCATCTTCAGGAAAGAAAGTATTTCTGATAGAAGAATGTACACCTGATGTCCTGACCATGAAGGAGCAGATGTTCGAAATTTCCCGCCACATCCTCATCAAGCTGTCTCCAATGGCTGACATAACCATGGTATGCGGAAGATTAGGCAACAGGTGCAGGGAAGTTCACATAGTATCTGCAGGAGGAGAATGTAAGGAACTTCTTGTATGGATGGACAGGGAATGGGAAGGTACATACAGCATAATTCCCATAGAGATAGACAACAGCACATATAATATCCCCTTCACATTCACACAACAGGAAGAAAAGGAGAGCAGGGCTGCCATATACCAGAATGGGAAAGACATTCCAGCCGGAAACGGCCTGTTCCTTTTCGAACCGGGAAAATCCCTGATGAAAGCCAGTCCGTTCAACATGATATCAAGCTTCTTCGGAGTCTCAAAACTTGGCAGATCCACTCATTACTACATTACTGAAGACAGGGTGAAAGCCTCCGGATTATGCAGATTCGGAAAAGTATATCTGATACTTGAAACAGACAGGCTTGACAAGAAAAGCATCAGAAAGGTTTCGGAGAAATACAGAAAAGCTGAAGTTACCGCCAGAAACATACAGATCGACACGGAGACTCTCAGAAAAAAGCTGTGCGTCACCTCAGGAGATGACGCACATATATTCGGTTTACATTCGGATGTATACGGCAACCTGCTGCTATGCACCCAGCGTATGCTCGAGAAGGATCTTCAAGCCCATTGAAATCAGTATGAATCCTCCGGCAAACTCGGCCTTTGACTTATATCTGCTTCCGAACACATTGCCGATATAGACTCCTGCAGCTGAAAATACAGCGGTAGTGAGACCGATGAGCAGGATCGCCGGCCATATATTCACCTTGAGGAAAGCGAATGACACACCTATGGCAAGAGCATCAATGCTTGTAGCCAGCGCCATCGCCAGCATGGTCCTGAAGGAAAAATCCGGATTGAGTTCCGTCTCATCCTTGCTGCATGATTCCTTGATCATATTGCCACCGATCACACCAAGAAGGATGAATGCGATCCAATGGTCGACCGAAGAGACGAAATCGGCAAAGCTGACTCCAAGGAAATATCCCACCAGAGGCATCAGAGCCTGAAATCCACCAAACCATAAAGCCGTTGCTCCAGCATGACGAGGCTTGATGCTGCAGACTGAGAGACCTTTGCATATGGATACGGCAAAAGCATCCATTGACACCCCTATCGCGATTATCAGCAATTCCGCCAGTACCATGTCAGATCAATATTTCACGGAAAGATGTCCGACATTAAGTCCCCACTTCCAGTTCTGGACGACAACTACATCCTTGCCATCGGGATCCTTGACAATCTGCTTCTTATGGAGAAGGGTATGGGTATGTCCTCCAACAATAAGGTCCATATTACGTACAGCTGAAGCCAGTTCCTTATCCTCTTCATATCCGAGATGAGAAAGGCAGATCACCATATCGCACTTCTTCTCGTCACGCAAAAAGGCTGCATAACGGTTCGCCACTTCTGCAGGGTCCTGATATTCAAAAGCATCAGCGATACTTTTTTCGACGACTTTCGAGATATCTGTAAGCAGACCGAAGATTCCTATCTTCAGTCCGGCCCTTCTGACGATCACATATGGCTTGACATGCTTTTCCAATGCAGAAGAGCTGAAGTCGTAGTTTGAGCAGACAACATCAGCGTCGAGATCGGCAAGCCTGCGGGCAAGCTCATCCACACCATTGTCAAACTCATGATTACCGAGACATACAACGTCAAAACCATGTGCATTCATCACATCGATCTCTATATCTCCGTTCATCTGTTTGAAATAAGACGTACCCTGACCAAAGTCACCGGCGTGCAGAAGAAGCACATTGCGTCTTCCCTCCACAGCTCTCACGCTGTCTATATATACAGCCTGCTCTATTACTCCACCGCGGCCGGCATACTTTCCGGAACGCTGCGGATCGATATGGCTATGGGTATCATTCACATGAAGGATGGTAAGTTCCTGAGCATATGAAGCGACGACAGAAATCAATGTCGCCATAATAACTGCAAGCACACTTCTCATCGTCCTTCCTCCTTTGTATTTCTGATAACCACACGTCCGTCTGTCTTATATTCGATAGGACGGCCTGCCGCTGTCTCAGCAAGCACATGTTCCAGCACGGCATCAATGATCTGAACATCCTCGAAATCAAGGACATACAAGGCATTATGGTCAAGCGACAGTCCGTCTCCTCCTTTCAGCAGGAAGGAAATCGTGGCAAGTCCGTAGACCTTATCGTCATCAAGAGGTTCACCATCTATCTCTACCGACACAAGCTTGCCGTCCTCTGCAACGACCCTGACACCTCCAAGAACCTCGAACCTGTTCGCAGCCATCAGCTCAAGGAAAGAACGGATCTGCTTTCCGGTATGTTCCACATAAACGAGAGTGTTTCTGAACGGAAACATCGAAAGCATGTCATCAAGAATGACGTCTCCCTTCGGCATATCGACCCTGATACCTCCGAAATTCGTAATACCTATATGCACTTTCCTGCCGGCAAGGGCTTCTGTCTTGGCCATCAGTATATCGATGAACCAGTTTGAAAGCGCACTTTCCGGATATGTCGCGGCCATGGTTTCTGTAGAATAAGCTATCACATCCTTGACTCCCGCCATCACCGGCTGGGCATCAAGCACGACACGCGCAGTCCTGGCTGCAGCAGAGCATCTCCTGTAGACTTTTCCGTTTGGAGCAGTATACACTCCCCTCTTTATCGTACCGACAGCTTGCGGGACATTGTCCTTGGACGGGGATGTACATCCGGTCCTGCTGCCGTCCATCTCCACATGCTTCCATTCATACTCCTGCGCATGAGCGGACATGAGAGCGCAAGAAGAAAGGGCAACAATAAGCAAGAATCTCTTCATATCAGGTCAATTCATTTACAATCAGTTCTGTCTCAGCCACTTCCACAAATCCTTGAAAGTAGTCTTCTTTCCGAACATAAGGATACCGATCTTATATATCTTTGCCGAAGCCCAGCCGCAGCCTATGAATGTAAGCACAAGAAGGACGATGGAAAGAACCAGTTCCCACATCGGAACGCCGAACGGGATACGCGCCAGCATGACTATCGGAGAAGTGAAAGGAATCATGGATCCCCACCATACGACAGGACTGTCCGGAGCATTGAATGCATAAATTGCAATCAGGAAAGCCAGGAGCAGAGGAACCGTCACTGGCATCTGCAGCTGATTGGTATCAGCCTCATTCTCAACTGCAGAACCGATTGCCGCGAAGAATGAAGCATAGAGAAGGTAGCCAAGGGCAAAATATACAACGAATGCAATGATCATCTGTGCCCAGTTGATGTCCCTGAGGGTATTGAGAACAGCGCCCATTCCCTCCTGTTCCTGCATGGAGGCAGTCATTTCAGCCATATCGACGCCTCCCATCTGGGCCGTCATCTCCATCATCTGCTCAGTCTGAGCCGGATCACCCATGAGAGAGTCGAATCCGACGAATGCTGAAAAACCGCCGACCAGAACCAGGGTCAGGACTATCCACAGGAAGAACTGAGTAAGGGCTACGCATGCCACACCGATGATCTTTCCGAACATGAGTTCCGTTGCCTTTACGGATGACACCAGCACCTCGACGACTCTGCTGGCCTTCTCTTCGATGACACTCTGCATGACCATACCGGAGAACATGGCGATGAACATATAGATTATTATTGACAACACCATGGATATCATCATATACACCTCGGAAGAGGTTATCTTCTCTTCGCCTGATTCTCCGAGGATATAGGTAGACATCGACACGTCAGACTTGATGCTGTCCATGATCTGCCTGAGGTCGGAAATGTCATACTGGGCAAGACGATAGTCCTCAACGGCATCATTTACCTTTGAGCATACGCCTTCTTCAAGCTCGATTGTCAGCGGCTTTGCAGAATATGAAGAAACGCTGACAGTCTTTGCTACTGAATCGATGGGCGATATGACCACAAGGGCATCCAGACCGAGAGATTCAAATGAAGCCTTCATCGAATCGACCGGCACGGTAGAATAATCGGTATAATCCACAGATTCAGTATCGGCAAGATATGGCATGACTATGCCGGACTGATCCACAACCGCTACCTTCTTGTCGGAATCCTTGGCCATAAGCATGATAACACTCGGAAGGATGCACATGGCGGCAAAGAGCACAGGCACGAGGAATGTCGTCAGAAGGAAAGACTTCTTCCTGACACGGGTCATATATTCGCGCGAAATGATGGTCTTGATGTTTCTTATCTTCATACGTTATTCCTCCTCAGTTACAAGTTTGATGAAAATATCATTCATTCTCGGAACAAGTTCCTTGAACGAATTGACGGTCACGTCCTGCAGAAGTATTTCACGGAGTGCCTTATTGGTATCATATCCGCTTTCCAGGGCAAGGACGGCAGTATGACGTCCTGCATCATCATTGTCGGAAAGGATATCGAAGACGCCTGCAGCCGGTTTGAGGGCTGTTCCCGTATAGACAAGTTCCACATTGTTGTTGCCATACTTGCGCCTGATCTCATCCACTCCACCGGTGATAACGACATGAGACTTGTTGATGAGGGCGATATTGTCGCACAGCTCTTCGACAGACTCCATGTTGTGTGTTGAAAGGATTATCGTAGCACCTTCATCCTTTAAACGGAGTATCTCTTCCCTGATCAGCTGAGCGTTGACAGGGTCAAAGCCAGAGAAAGGCTCGTCAAGAATGAGCAGGGATGGATTATGGACGACAGTCGTTATGAACTGTACCTTCTGAGCCATACCTTTTGACAGTTCCTCCACCTTCTTGTTCCACCAGCTTTCTATGCCGAAGCGGACGAACCATTTCTTGAGTTCCCTCGCCGCATCTCTGGCGCTCATTCCTTTGAGCTGGGCAAAGTACATGGCCTGATCGCCGACCTTCATCTTACGATAGAGGCCTCTTTCTTCAGGAAGATAGCCGATCTTCTCGACGTCATCCTGAGTAATCGGGCGGTCATTGAAAAGCACTGAACCGCTGTTGGGGATTGTTATACGGTTGATGATACGGATAAGTGTGGTCTTTCCGGCACCGTTAGGGCCAAGAAGGCCGAAAATCTTACCTTTCGGGATGTCGACGGACACATGGTCCAGAGCCACCTTCTCACCGAAGCTCTTGCAGACATCATTACATTGAATAAGTCCCATTTTATATTATATGTTTAATATTTTTGCTGTCAGTTCCATCATCAGTTCTGCAGGGGTCGCCTCGCCGACCTCACCACCTTTGCCCTTGAAGTCATATTCCTTCAGAAGCGCAATCACCGCCATGCACTTTCTGACAGGATAATTCCTGACAGCAGTGTCATATTCGGAAAAGAAGTACGGGTTGACACCCAGTACCTTCATCTTCTGGTCGTTTGCCGGACGCGGAGTCTTCATCAGCAGCGCCCCATACTTCAGGATTCTATAGAAATGAGTATACAGCGCACTGACGGCCATAGGCATGGCGAACTTTGCAGAAGAGCCTATATATGCAGCTATACGCAAAGCCTTTGCCGGATTCTTCATAGAAAGTTCCCTTGTCAGCTCAAAGATGCTGAACTGTCTGCTGATTCCGACATTTCGTTCAATATCTGAAGAAGACACCTCCACCGTACCTTCAGGAAGATTCTTGAGCATCTTTTCGGTTTCTATCGAGATCTTGTTCAGGTCGGTTCCCGCATATTCTCCAAGAAGGGCTGCAGCATCGGGAGCAATACGAAGACCTTTGGTCTGATAGAACATCGATATCCATTTAGGCATCTCGTAATCCCTAAGAGCCTGTGAATCCACTACAACTCCCATCTTGGATACAGTCTTGTACAAGGATTTTCTCTTGTCGGCACCTGCCCCATGCATAGCTATGACAAGTACCGTAGATTCCAATGGCTTCTGGCAATAGACCGAAAGTTCTTCAAGGCTTCTCATCATCTGAGCCTCCTTCACGACAACGAGCTGGCGCTCGGAAAACATCGGATATCTTCTTGCTGCCGTAATCACGGTATCGGCATCCACATCAGCTCCATAGCATACAGTCTGATTGAAATCCCTCTCGCTCTCATCGAGACAATATTCCATGATCGCATCGCACACCATATCGACGTAATACGGTTCATCTCCCATAAGAAGATAAACCGGTTTGAAGACGCCGTTGCGGGCATCATTCACAATCTCCCTGCACAGGGAATCTGTCTCTGCAAATCCTTTAGCCATAATCAGACAAAGATAATATATTTAGACGACAAGACATCCGTTTTGCTACAAAAAAGCAGCACCTTGGGGTGCTGCCGAATCTGAATACGATGTTATTATTCTGCTCTTCTTTCCTTTACCTTTACAAGTTTTTCCTTGAGAATGTCCGCGCAATCAACCACTGCGTCTTCGAAGGTCTTCGCATTCTTCTCGACCACGATCGTGCTGCCAGGTATGCTGACCTGAACCTTCACGTTCTTGTTTTCATGGTCTGGAAGCAATGAAAGCGCCACATCCACTCCTGTTACTGCATCATAGAATTTCTCGATACGAGAGAATTTCTTGTCAATAAAGTCCAACAGTTTCTGATCTGCATTGAACTTGATGCTCTGAACTCTAATCTCCATGTTTACCTCCGTTTTTTGCCCTTGGGTGGGCTTGTTCATAAATACTCTTCAGTCGGGCAATGGTGCTGTGGGTATAGACCTGAGTCGCAGCTAATGAAGAGTGGCCGAGAAGTTCCTTGATGGAATTGAGGTCGACTTCCCTGTCAAGAAGTTCTGTGGCAAGCGAGTGTCTCAGAACATGGGGAGATTTGCGCCCCGGCATATCTTTATAGCCTTCAAGTCCGCCCTTCACTGCCCTGTTGACATATTCCGGATATATTCTCGAACCCTTATATGTCACCAGAAGCGGTTCTGTCAAAGATCTGTTCCGTCCGCACATTGTCTCAACTGCTTTCAAATATAATAAAATTTCTTCAGATAAGCTATCTATAAGAGGAATTTCACGCATTTTATCTCCTTTTCCCCTTACTTTAACAACATTCCGACCAAAATCGACGTCAGAAATACACAGGCCGACAAGTTCGGAACGACGTAAACCGGAAGAATAAAGGATACGCACTATAAGAGCTGCCAGAATATCTTCATAACATTTCTTTCCGAGAGGTGTGTCCCAGGATTCACAGAACATACGCATCTCCTCCTCGTCAAAGAGGTGTGATGTATTCTTGAGATACTCGGAAAGGGCCGTATCACGTATAAAATGGGGCAGACGCTTTTCCTGCTTCGGCTTGGCCACAAGTCTGACAGGATTGGACTTCAGAACACCTTCCTTCATGAGATAGCGGCAGAAACCGCTCAGTGCTGACAGATGCAGCGAGACTGTACGGGCAGATTTCGGAGGATCGGACTCGAGAAGCCACACCTCATAAGAACGTATTTCCGAATGATTCATCGAAGCGACGATTTCCTTATCCGTCACCTCGTCCGAATCAAATGTCACACGGAGATACTGACGAAGAACGTCCTCATAAACGGCAACGGTCTTAGGGGAATACCTTCTGATATCCCTCACATAACCGATGTATCTGTCAATAAGTGTCATTTCACGGGAGTCAGGCCCAATTCAGCGGCCTTTGCGCGCATCAGGACATCGGCTGCCTCGAAGGAGTTCTCTATCTCACCGTCAAGAATGGCGTTTTTCACATGCTCCTTAAGCTGACCTATGAGATTGCATGGTCCTATGCCGAATGTCTCCATAATATAGTCACCTGTGACAGGGTTCTTGAAATTACGTATGGCATCCTTCGCCTCTACCTCGACAAGCTTCCTCCTGACAAGCTCGAAGTTGGAATGGAGCCTTGCAACCTTACGCGGATTCTTGGACGTGATGTCGGCATTGCACAGCAGCATCAGGTCATCTATATCGTTCCCTGCATCGAAAAGCAGCCTGCGCACGGCCGAATCCGTAACTTCCTCCGTAACAAGAGCTATCGGACGCAGATGAAGGGAGACAAGTTTCTGCA
Organism: Bacteroidales bacterium; assembly: GCA_017399905.1. GTDB lineage: Bacteria > Bacteroidota > Bacteroidia > Bacteroidales > UBA932 > Cryptobacteroides. The sequence continues at coordinate 47,402 of JAFQAR010000048.1, read as the reverse complement.
CATACTTCATCTTTTCATTCAGAGGCATCTTCATGCTCTGGAATATCTTCGGGATCCATCTCGCCCCCACTACTTCATGTCCGTGGAATGTCCAGCCCAGATTCTCGTCATATCTCTTGGTCGCAGGCTTCGCTATATCATGCAGAAGCGCAGCCCACCTGAGCCACACGTTCGGTTCAGTCCTGACCTGAGCGGTCTCCTGTCCATCCTCGAACACATAATCCATGAGACGGCCTTCCGCTATGGCTTCAGTTTCAGCGGCAGCTACATTATCAAGGACTTCGAGGGTATGGGAGAAATTCTCCTTATGTCCTTTGCCCTCGACAGTCTCCACACCTTTCAGCTTGGACAGCTGCGGAAGGATATAGTCAAGAAGACCTGTCTCGTCAAGAAGACGGAAGCCCAAAGAAGGCTTGGGAGTGACGAGTATCTTGTTCAGTTCCTCAACTATACGTTCCTTCGAAAGAATCTCCATTCTATGCCTGTTCCTACGGATTGACTCGATTGATTCAGGAACAATCACGAACGGGTGATCCGCAGTAGAGAGCTTTGTCGCGAATCTGACGGCCCTCACCATTCTCAACGGGTCATCACTGTAGGTCGTATCCGGATCAAGAGGTGTCCTTATCTGGCCTGATGCAAGATCCCTTATGCCGCCGAAAGGATCGACAAGAGCGCCGAAATCCTCCTTCTGCAGGCTGAAGGCCATCGCATTGATGGTAAAATCTCTTCTGAGCTGGTCGTCCTCCAGTGTTCCGTCCTCAACTATTGGTTTTCTTGAGTCCCTTCTGTACGATTCCTTTCTTGCACCGACAAACTCGACCTCTATGCCGTGATATCTGAGCATCGCGGTACCGAAATTCCTGAATACGGAGACATTGCTATGGACCTTATTGCCCACAGCTTCGGCCAAGGCGATTCCGCTGCCTTCCACTACGATGTCAATATCCTTGCTCGGTCTTGCAAGAAAGCAGTCACGGACATAACCGCCTATCACAAAAGCCCTGACGCCCATTTCCTGAGCGGCTTCGGAAATGATGGAAAAAATCTTATGGTCAAGAAATCCCTGTGTTATAGTTGCTGCCATATCAAATCACCATATCATTGTATACCGGCATTGACCCTGAAGGAGCATAGCTCACCCTCCCATCTTCTTCATTACGTTTGAGGATCAGGGTCTTGAGACCGTTCGTTATTATCATATACCTGACATTGAGCACCATATTGTATCTCACGGCCTGGTCGAGGACTTCCCTCGTAAGGTCGACTTCAGGTCTTTTACATTCAACCACGACCAACGGCTTCATCTTACGGTCATAGACAAGTATATCGGCACGGTACTGCTTTTCACCAAGCTTGAAACCGGCCTCGCTCATCATCATATGTACCGGCACCTGATAGTGGTCGGCAAGTATGCCGATGCACCATTGCCTCACTCTCTCTTCGGGAGTCAGAGCAACATTCTTCTTTCTTATCGGGTCCCATATGGTCTGCCTGGTATCCATAATCTGCAAATATAGTCAAATTTATTCGTAGATTTGCAGAAAGAAATCACTGCAGGATGAGAAAAGGACCTGAAAAGAACATTGGAGAAGCCTTGAAGATCGTCTTCGAGGACGAATGGCTTATTGTAGTCGAAAAGCCGAGCGGCCTGCTTACCATGTCAACAGGCCGTCCGGGCGAAGTGACAGCATATTCCCTCCTTAACGCTACCGTAAAGGAAAGGGCTGGAAAAAAAGGCAGGAACAACCGCATATTCATCGTCCACAGGCTCGACAGGGACACATCCGGACTTCTTGTTTTTGCAAAAGACGAACAGACAAAACATGTTCTTCAGGAAAACTGGGAAGAAATGATTTCGGAAAGACGGTACATTGCAGTTCTTGAAGGAAAGATCGACAGTGAAGAAGGATGGATTGAATCCTGGCTGTACGAGAATCCGAAAACACTCAAGATGCATTGCTACGCTATGGAAGCCGGGGATACAGCGGATAATCCTCCACGGAACGGATGGGTCTACGCTTCGACACGGTGCCTGACCATGAAGACTGGAACTTATTCCGGCACCCGATATACCATGACAGAATTCTGTCTGGAAACAGGAAGAAAGAACCAGCTGAGGATCCACAGCAGCTGGATAGGCCATCCGATAGCCGGAGACAGGAAATACGGGGCTACTACAGACCCAGCAGGAAGACTGGCTCTCCATGCTGCAGGACTGACATTCACTCATCCATACACAGGAAAAAGAATGTCCTTCAGGTCGAACATACCGCGCTCATTCAGAAGGCTTGTTTCCGGACGTGAAGACGAACGGTAAAGCTTTTGCTTGACGATGAGTGATTCTGACGATTAAATTAGTAGATTTGCAGAAGGGTAACGGATCCACAGTGCATATGCACACATAACAGACTCGAACAACCATATGACACAGACACGGCCGATTATAGAAAGGAGCATTTCCGAAAAGGTACTGATGACAGGTGATTACTATCTCAGGAATCATCCTGGCGGCATTTCTGCCGTAGTGGCTTATTGGAGCAGGAACATAGAGGATCTCCGATACTACCCTATCTACAAGGAAGGTGGAAAGCTCACCAAGGCATGGTGGTTCGTCACAAGCTGCCTGCGCATGGCCGTAAGGATGATATTCGACCGTAAGGTCAGGATTGTCCACCAGCACACCGCAGCAGACGGATCTTTCTGGAGAAACGCCCAGATAAGCAGGATGGCCCGATTCTTCGGAAAGAAGGTAATCCTGCACGTACATGCAAGCCGTTTCAAGGATTTCTACAACGAATCAGATGAAAAAGACAAGGCCAGAATACTTGAGAGCCTGAAAAAGGCAGACCTTCTTATAGTCCTTTCGGAATCATGGAAGGAATGGTTCGGCTCCATTGGCATTGAAAGCGGCAGAATGACCGTGCTTCACAACATTACTCCTGAACCGACAGCAATGCCCGAAAGCAGGCAGGAAGACGGGCTCACACATTTCCTCTTCCTCGGAGAAATCGGACAACGGAAGGGAGTCTTCGACATCATAAGGGCGATATCCGCACATAAAGAGGAAGCCGCCGGCAGGATCGGACTCAGGATCGGAGGGAACAGAAACGAAGATCAGCTTATGCAGGCAATCAAGGAAAACGGTCTTGAAGAAATCGTCAGATTTGAAGGCTGGGTCAGCGGAGAGAAGAAGATCCGTCTGCTCAACTGGGCTGACGTATATGTGCTGCCATCCTTCAACGAAGGCCTGCCGATAAGCATACTGGAGGCGATGAGCTACGGCTGCCCGATCATATCGACCCCTGTCGGAGGAATACCTGAAGTTGTCGACAATAACGGTATTCTCGTCACTCCCGGAAATGAAGAAGAGATATGGAGGGCAATGTCAAGATATGCGGACAATCCTGAACTGATCAGGACAGAAGGCGAAGCAAGCCTCAGAAATGTCAAGCCTTATCTGCCTGGAGGTGTAATGACTCACCTGAAGGAAATCTATCTCAAGATTCTTGAAACGAAAGAATAGACCCGCACTGAAAAGCGAGGGCTGCCGAATCTGTAAAGGATGACATTGGGGATCTGTGCCGGACGGACAGAAAAGATGGAAAGCTTCCGATCTTCTCCCATATACCGGTACAGGAGAGCCAGCACCTCAGGATTGCAATGTTCTGAAGTGTTCCTGCAGAAACAGGTGAGTATCCTGAACACATATCTGCATACCACATCGACATGATACAGTGCCTTCAGTTTCACGCTGCCGGCATAGCGGGCCTGCAATCCGGTCAGGACAACGGTATATTGTTCCAGAAGCATGAGTATCTGAGAAACATGGGAATCAGACGTGACATCGCTGCTTAGCGACTCCCTGCGGATAATATAATCATACGCGACCTCATGGACCGTCGTGGCAGATGATGCACACAGAAGATATCTGAACACGAACATCTTGTCTTCACCATACCTGAGGGCCTCATCAAACCTCAGACCGTATTCCTCCACAATCGAACGTCTGTAAAGCTTGAAGCAGGAAGAATTGAGCAGGAAACAGTCCTTTTCCCCTATCACATCATCCAGAAAGCCGCTCATTTCTTCAACTCCCTCATACATAGCCGACTCACGGGGTACATTCACCTCAGTCACTTTTCCATCCAGAACCTTCCGGAAACCGGCAAGAACAAGATCCGAATCATATCCGCCCATAAGACGCAGGGATCCCGGCCTGAGCATATCGTCGGAATCAAGAAACATCACATAATCTCCGGAAGCGACAGACAGGCCGGCATTTCTTGCAGAACTGACACCTCCGTTCTCTTTATGGATGACCTTGACCGACGATGCAGATGAGCATATGTCGTCACATATGAGTGGAGAGTCATCGACGCTTCCATCATCTACGAGTATGATTTCCACATCGGGACAGTCCTGAGTCAGAACGCTTTCAACAGTAGCGTGAAGTGTTGAGGCAGCATTATATACAGGTATTATGACAGATATGCGCATATATTATTCTTGTTCGAGTGAGTTGTCTAAGAAGGCGGACGAAGAGGCTCTCAGAACATCCATACGGACTCTGATGCTGCTGAAATCCATATCGGAAGCGGCAAGTGGCCTGTCTAAAGCCATGATACGGTCCGCCGCTCCTACGGAATGAAGAAGCTCCATATATCTGAGATCATATCCGTTCCATAATGGAAAAACATAAAACGGCCTCTCGAACAGCAGCGAGAAGACGGTGCCATGGAAGGACGTAGTCACGACATATCTGGCATATCTGAACATGGAGACGAAATCAGACACAGAATATTTCCCTGACGAGAGGTCCAGCACCTGGCAGCCATCACCGAAGGATCGGGCAAGTTCTGCAGCCTTTCTCCTTAAGGCTCCTTTATTCTCCTTCTTCCACCTGACCTCATATACAAGAACAAAATTCCTGTCTTTCCATTTATGATCGATGACATCCGACCACATGGACGAATCTGTAAGGAGGGTCGGATCGACACATGTTCCGACATTGAGTCCTGTAATTTCATGGACCTTATCGGCAATACGGGATTCACGGAATGACAGAGAGTCGAACCTTGAAACCCACCCGGTCAGAAAATGCACTGACTTTTCTACAGATGCAAGATCTGCACTGATGGCATAACCGACAAGCAATGCCTTGTCAGGCCTGTCGAAACAACCGGTATAGACGGCGTCGTATTCACCCCCGACACAATGCAGGCTCCACAATTGGTCGCTGCCGATTACATACGCATCGAATTCCTGCGGAATGGAGTAGCCGCTTACAGGCTCTGTAACGGAAAGATAATTCAGACGGAAAGACTTGAAATGCGAAGCCTTGAGCGGAGCCAGAAGAAATTTCTTTGTTGTCTTCTTCAGATAGGATAGGAGCTCAGCCGCACCTTTGCACTTGCGGATCATGTCCGTACTATAGACCTTATAAAACTCTTCTATCCACGGCTGCCTGTAGTCTATTATCCTGACTTCGTGTCCTTTTGCACGAAGTATCTGCTGCAAGGCATAACATTGCAGCACGGCCCCGTAATTATGAGCCCTATGAAATGTAAGGATACCTACTCTCATCGTTTACCGAACTTATTTTTGAGAAACACCTTCAGCTGCCAAGCCTTGTATCTCCACCCCATATCTCCCCACTTCCTCGCGACATGGAGAAAACCGTATCTATCATATTCACGTTCAAACCTTTCCCTGTCCTTGTAGAATTTCGAAGACCGCAGAAGATTCGGATTCTTCCTCAACAGGAAACTTTCCGAAACGGCAAGTGGACGTATATCCAATGAAGGAGCAGCTTCCTCAAGAAGATGTCTGCCTTTATCAGAATCAGCGATCACCATCGATGTTCCCTTATCACCATCCATTTCAGGACACACCTCTCCTATACCCCAGAAATCAGCTATGGTAAGGTCAGCCTTGCGGTTTCCGAGATGATACGGACATGCGGAGCAACTGTGGCGAAGCATTATGTTCTTATAGAAAAGCACACGGAAGGTTTCCCTGACACGTTTCTTTCCGTCATCATACAGGAACGACTCCTTGTGAATCTTCCAGCCCCCTTCCGACTTGTCCCTGAAACACACGGAACTGACTGACCCGTACCTTCCCATATATCCGACATAGTCCTTCCATACGGCTGGAGAGGGCACTCCGTGGCATATGAAGTCCACGGTATGAAGGCTTGTTCTCAATCTGTCCGGAATGTAGGATTGCAATCCGGCAACCTGACATGGAGTTCCGGAAAAGAGTACCTCCTTGCCGGCCTGCAGGTCCTCACGCACCCGTCTGAACACCCCGTCCATATCGCTTTGGACATACTTGCTGCCTCTGAAAGCGGCACATTCGACGGCAGTGGACGCTCTCTCATGACGTACCACAAAGTCATCTCCGATGACGGCCCCATAGACTGTGCCGCCCTTCCTGACAATCTCGTCCGACAAAGCGGAAAAGACTCCACCGCTCTGGCTGGATGCCACTACAGAAGCATCCTTGTTCCTTATTGCGGACACGGTGACCTGACTTGACGCGGAAGCAGGTTCACATACATGCTCCTTCTGGAAATCACATACGCGCACACATAGGCCGCACCCGACACAGCGGTCAACATCAACATATGGATACGGAAATCCCAGAACGTCCGTCCTCATTTCGATGGCGTCATGAGGGCAGGCAGCCTGACAGGCCGAACATCCGCAGCAAAGTGACTTGTCTTTAATGGATATCATTTTCTGAACCTGTCTGCTATCATGTTAAACATTTCAAGACGTTCATTCCTGCTGCAGCCGACATACAATATGGAAAGCGCGGCAGAAAGGACACAGATGGCCGCACTCGCAAAGAATCCGGCAAATCCATCCGGCATGAATGATCCGGCAAGAAGCGGCAGCGGAATTGCGGCAGCGGATACAGCAGTCACATTCAGCCATACCCCTTTTACGAAAGCCTTCGAATCAAGGCCGACCATCGTCTTCAGAAGTATCAGACGTGCCGCAAGACATATCTGGGAAATGACTATGGCAACCAGCACAGTGACTTCCGGATCCGCTCCAGCCTTGAGGCAGATATAGGAAACCGGAAGATTAAGAAGGATGAGTCCACCCACAATGGACTGATACCGGCGGATGTTGCCGGTCGCCTGAGCTGCAGTCATCAGCGGATTTGACAAGGACTCGCTCAAGGCGAATATAAGGAAAAGCCTGACAAAGGCCATGGTATGTTCCGGAACCTCCTTAAGCCATAAAGACAAGAGATATCCGGTATTGAACAATATCGGAAGCGCAATTATGAAAAGAAGGTAAAAAGACATCCTCGATGACTTCTTCACGAGAGACAGCATGTATCGTCTGTCACCTGACGCATAGGATTTGGTTATCTGAGGATTGACTGCGGTCATGAAGTTGGTGACGAATCCCTGAACCGTTCCGTTAAGCTGGACAGCAACACCTCTTGCCGCATTGACTGCCGGACCGCTGAAAATATTGACCAGTATATTTCCTCCATGATCTCTCAGGACACCGGCCGTCACACCTATGAAATTCCATCCGGCAAAGGAGAACATCTCCCTTATCAGAACTTTGTCAAAGACAGGCCTGTACCTACATTCCGGGAAATGCCTGCGGCAATATGCTCCATATGCAAGACGGACTATCAGAACGACAGCAGCCATAAGGGCCGAATACAGCACCAGACGATCCGACGAAGAATGAAGAATCAGGAAGGCCACCGCCAATCTCAGGAAACCGTCAAGCAAACCGATACCTGCATATGCAGACATCTTTTCATGCGCCGTTATGGAAGCCATTTGCGGTACGCTCATCAGATTGATGACAAAAGCCAGAAGAGAAAAATGAAGGACGGTCCTCGCCGCAGGTATCCGCACCGGATCTATCGTCATCTTATTGTCTATGAACCAAAGTCCTGCAGGCTCGGCGAGGACTATGACAATCAGGGCAAGAACCAGCTGTATTGTCACTGCAGTGGAATACACCTTCTGGAGCTGAGCGGACTCTCCTTTGCCCATTTCAAAAGTGATATAACGGGACACCGACGAATTGAGGGCACCCGAGATGATGGTAAACATCGCTACCACACCGCCTACCACATTGTAGATACCATAGTCGTTCTCTCCGAGAGCGCCAAGAACGACTCGCGACGTATACAGCCCGACAAGCATCAGGACAAACATCCTGAAATAAAGCATCATAGTATTTACCGCTATTCTCCTGCCTTTTAGCTTGTCTTCCATAAAAACTGATTCAGTCATCGAATATTGAGCAAAAATAGCAAAAATATGTCTAAAACCATTTTTTGCGGACTTATTACATTAATTTTTGGCAATATCGACTATTATTACTAAATTAGTGGTCAATTATGAACACTAAACACTAAACGGATATGGTAAGATATTGTGTAATGTGGAAGTTCAAGCCATCAGATGGCAAGACTTCGAAGGAACTCGCGGAAGACGTCAAGGAAAAATATGAGTCCCTCCTGGGACTTGTGCCGGGCCTGCAAAGCATCGAAGTGGGCGTTAACCGTAATGACGGAAAGACTTCATACGATGCTGTAATGATAGCAGACTTTGAAAGCTGGGAGACACTCGCGGCATATAAGGCTGACACCATGAGGGACAACGTAATAGAGTACGTAAAGACTATTGCTGAAGTAAGAGCAAAAGTTGAATACGAAAGATAGGATTTCATCCTGCAAAAAAGTCTCCGAAATGATTCGGAGACTTTTTTTATGCCTTTATACCATTGATCACAAGCGACTTCACATCTTCCCTGCGGTTGTCAAGGTAGGATTTTCTGAGATTGGAGTCACATTCCCCTATCGCAAAACCCTTCGGAGCGACAATGAAGGCTGACAACGTCAGGGACATTATATTCATAAGAAGGTCGATAGCCCTCATCTGACGTACACGTCCTGCTGCAATCTCCTCATCTACCATCTTCTCGAATCTGTCGAACGCGGAATGTCGGCTTTCGCTCCTGAGGAACCTGTTCCTGAACTTGTCCCATCTGCCGGGACTCATGACAAGTTCATTCACGATGAAAGGAGCAAGGCGCTCGTCAAGTTCAAGTATGCCGAAATAGAAGTCTATGACATTGCCTATCCTTTCAAAGAAGTCGATGGACTCATCCAGGGGAGCATCCAGATATTCAACGACCTGCTCTGCCTTTGGTGCAAACACATCCCAGAAAAGCTTCTCCTTTGTTCTGAAATAATAATGGATAAGGGCCTGATTGCATCCGACGGTCTTTGCTATCTCTGTAGTAGACGTGCCGCTGAATCCCTTTTCGAGGAAAAGTCGCTCAGCGACCCACAGAATCCTCTTTTCTATGTTCTGGTTTCTTTCCATATCTTTATGCCTGAATCACAAAGATATGATTATTTCCGGTCAATCCAAAGCCATAACTTCCACATAAGCCATCCCCAGAGGAAAAACAGGACAACATATATCCATATAGGAAGCTTTGCCTCGAACGCATCATATGGAAGGACCTTTTCGAAATTCGGTATATCCACATAATAATATGCTCCGCCACCGAAATCATATCCTTCCACAAGTCCAAGACGGTTAGCCATTATATAAAGTGCAATAATAATGACAGTCACCACCACAATGATAGTGACTGTCTTGAAAATCCTGTTTTTTACAGATTTCCTCATTTTACGTTCACCGCAGATTCTGTTTCAACAAAGTCAACTGTATTTTCCACTGAAGGCTGCTCGACAGCCACGACAGGCTGTTCCTTGCGAGCCTTTATCTTATCTTCCTTGTCTGTGAATGTCTTTATGTCAGGCATCGGGAAGAATTTTCCTGAAAGCAGGAGCCATACGACTGCAAATGTAAGAATGATATTGAAGGTCTGTCCTACAATGTACAGCCACAGGACCTTACCGCCCTGCATGCTTTTGGCGATCTGCTTGAAGTTAGTATCAAGTCCGATACAGGTGAATGCAAGTACGAAAGCCCAGTCCTTATACTGTCCGAGAACCTTGTTAATGGCACTTGTCTTCTCTGCTCCGACAGCCGGAACAAAAACTACCGAAGCTATGATCGAAGCTACTATGAAGCCGAGAATGAACTTAGGGAATCTGTTCCAGATCTCGTTGGCCCTGACTTCAGATTTGCCGGTCTTGTCTACCTTTCTGGCAAAGAATATTGCCACAAAGAAAGCAATGAATCCGATAAGCACATTCTGAATCATCTTCACAAGTGAGGCCACCTGCTCAGCTTCAGGTCCGAGAGCACTTCCGGCAAGGACCACAGCACCTGTGGAATCGACAGTACCACCGATCAAGGCGCCACCCATTATCTGGCCCATTCCTGTCCATTCGATTATCATCGGCTCGAATACCATCATGAGGATGGTGAATATGATCGATATCGAAATCGCAACAGAAAGATCCTCCTTCTTAGCTCCGGAAGCAGCACCTGTTGCAATGGCAGCCGAAGTACCGCAAACTGATGTTGCTGCTGAAATGGTTATAAGCAACGGCTTGTTGGTGATCTTAAGCACTCTGTTACCGAACCACCACATGAAAAGAATCACTATAGGAGTCACACCCCAGGCAATGCCAAGGCCATAAAGACCGAATTTTGCGATATTCGAGAAAAGCACCGAGAATCCGAAGACCACAAGTCCGGTCTTGATGAAGAACTCAGTACGGATAGCCGGTTTCAGCCATTTCGGAACTCCTACGGTATTAGCTATAAGAAGACCTATAAGAAGTGCCCAGAAAGCCCATTCCAGATAACGCTTCAACGTGAATTCCGCACTTACGCAACGTACGGCCAGCGCAATGACAAACAATGTCAGGAATGCAGGAATGAAATTACGGAGCTTTTCACCCTGAAGCTTCACTCCGATGCCGAACAGAAGTCCGAGAGTAAGTACAGTCTTCAAAGTCTTGGCCCAGAATGTCCACGTTGTCAGCTGATCAGCGAGCGGAACTGTCTTGGCGGCATCCTTCTCTGAGAGAACCTCACCTAAAGTCCAGGTCTTGAAGCTTACAGCAGAAAAATCAAACCATCCTGTAAGTACAGCCACGCATCCTAAGAGAATTATCACGGCACCGATCCATACGGACAGCCAGTCTTCAGTACGGATCAGATTTGAAATCTTTCTTTTATCGTTCATGAGAATTCAGGTTTTAGTATCAGTTTATTTAATAGGTTATTAAATCAACTACAAATTAATGAATTGTTTAGTAAAAAAACAAGTCACCGGGACGAAAAGTCTCGGTGACTTGAAAAATATACGGCATAAATACTATTTTCTGTACTTCTCTGTATGTTCTGCAATAAGCTGAGCGTCGTCAAAATAGTCGATCTTCATGGCCTTTCTGACGTCGGCAAGGGTCCTGGCAGCCTCCGCCCTTGCAGTTTCCGATCCTCTTTTAAGAATATCGTATACCTTAGGTATATCCTGCTCATACTCTGCCCTTCTCTCACGGATAGGCTGGAGGATATCCTCCATGATGTTGAAGAGGAACTTCTTGCAGGTTCCGTCACCGAGACCACCTCTACGGTAATGCTCCTTCATCTGGTCGAGATTCTCATATTCAGGAAGGAACTTGGCGAAATGCTCTTCTGTGCTGAAGGCGTCAAGATAAGTAAACACCACATTACCTTCAACATGACCCGGATCGGAGATCTGAAGATGCTCAGGATCGGTATACATGCTGTTTACCTTCTTCTTTATCTCCTTAGAAGTATCAGAGAGATAGATGCAGTTACCGAGAGACTTGCTCATCTTGGCCTTTCCGTCCGTACCGGGAAGACGGCAGCAGATTGCATTTTCCGGTAAAAGCATTTCCGGAGTCACGAGAGTTTCTCCATAAACCGAATTGAACTTATGGACGATTTCCCTAGTCTGCTCAATCATAGGAGCCTGGTCTACACCCACAGGAACAGTTGTCGCACGGAAAGCGGTGATGTCCGAGGCCTGGCTGATCGGATATGTGAAGAAACCTACCGGTATACCTTTCCTGTTCGGATCTTCGTCATTGTCAGAAAAGCCCCTGAGCTGTATTTCCTGCTTTACGGTAGGATTTCTCTGAAGACGCTGTACTGTCACAAGATTCATATAGTAGAATGCTAGCTCGCAAAGCTCCGGCACCTGAGACTGGACAAAGATAGTCACCTTCTCAGGATCGAGTCCGGCAGAAAGATAGTCCAATGCGACTTCTATTATGTTCTGCCTGATCTTTTCAGGATTGTCTGCGTTATCGGTCAACGCCTGCGCATCGGCAATCATGATGAATATCTTTTCGAATTCACCGGAATTCTGAAGCTCGACTCTTCTGCGAAGAGAGCCTACATAATGTCCGAGATGAAGCTTGCCGGTAGGGCGGTCACCTGTCAATATAATCTTTCCCATATATCTTCTATTTTACAAATATTGTCTCAAACAATTCCACATCGCCAAGAATCTCCATCCTTACTGCATTGTCCTTGACGGCGAGTTCAAAATATGATGTTGTCACAGGGAACTCAGCGACATACTTTCCCGTATGATCCGCAAGACGCACGATGATTTCAGCACCGCCAAGGTCATTCATCAGCAACGAACATCCAGATGCACCTGCAGGTATATCGATCGTCATGCTTCCTTCGACCTTTACAGAGGTGAAAGGATTCTCATCAAGCGCAAACCTGTCTGCAGGAACAGGATTGACCAGGAATGAGCGGAGGACTGTCCAGCTGGTCTTTGGAGAAGGAAGCCTTCTCATTCTGACATAACGCGCATCAACAGGTTCTCCAGTCCAAGACAACTCGTATTCCTGTCCGTTCCATTCCATCAGAGAAATCCATTCACGTCCATCCTCAGACGCCTCAAGCACGGCATGGTCAAAATAGTCATTGTCATTCTCGGAAGTCTTTCCCTGAAGCAATCTTACCTCGCTTACAGGTCTTACAGAACCGAGATCGGCTCCGATCCAATGTCCCTCTTTCTGTCCGTCACCCGAATTGAAGAAGGTTGCCTCATCATAATCGAACATAAGCTTGCTCTGTGTCGTTCCGAGAGTAGGGTATGTACCGATAGCCTGAGGCCAGAACGGAACCTTTCCGGAAACCTTACGGTAAAAGGCTGCAGCCATCTCATCCATGATGTTTTCATAGAACGGCTGAAGCTTAAGGGTTCCGGACTTATGGGCATTGTATGCCGCTATCTCATCTTCAGTCATGAGATTTGAGGTATATGCGTTCCAGAAGCCTTCCATATCTCCCGACTGGAATATCTTCAGACATTCAAGAGCCTTTCTGCCGCGTGTACCCAACTTTCCGAACTCGACAAGCCATGGGTGAAGTTCCTCGAGAAGAAGCTGATTGCGGCACGATTCCATTATTGAAGGAACCTCTTCGATCTTCCTGAACTCCTCCATGAGGGCATCAAACTTTTCCTCAGTATAAGTTGCAAGGGAGAAGGTTTCCGTTTCCCATGATTCATCCCTTCTGTATCCTGTCTCGGTATCACATGAATGGATGGCGAATGTCCTGTATGCATCCTTCACTTCCGGAGCAAGAACCTCAAGACCTCTCTCCCAGTTGTCGATGGCATTGTATGCAGAGACATTCCAGGTATAGTCGGAAACGCCGTAGAGAGCAAGTTTTGAAGCTTCTCCATGTTCCATAGGATTGCTTACAAGACCGCTGAGATCGGAAGAATTCATTTCATTGCTCAGACCATATACAGGTCCCTGCATCAGAATATGACGTGCATAGTCGGTCACGGGATAATTCCACCAGTAGAAGCCCGGACGCTGTATCCTTGAATTGAACCAGTTCATGGTATCCTTTGTCAGGTCACTGCAGACCACATCTCCCGTCCAGAAAAGTTCGACAGAAGGGTCCATTGTACGTCCGTAGATGCTGAGACTGCCTTCCGGAGTCGGATCAGCCCATATCTTCGAATAATCCGTAGGACAGACGATAAGGTCCTTCACACCCTTCCTCTTGCTGACGAAATCCTTAATAAGCCTGTTGACAAGCTCCACATGGCGGACAGGATCCGTACCTTCACCTGAAATATCATCAAAGAACAATGCGAAAGAACGTACTCCGAGATAATACATCATCTCGAACTTGTTTACAAGATTCCTGTAATCCGTCTCATTCCACTGGATGTCCTTGCCCGGATGGATCGCCCAGATGAAATCAACCCTGTTGCGGTTACATGCCTCGACAAGTTCCTTTATGTTCTGTGCTTCCTGCGGAGGATAAGGCAGACGCCAGTCAGGACTGCTGTGATAAGGATCGTCCTTCGGTCCGTAGAGATAGCAGTTCATCTTGAACCTTCCGTAGAAATCTATAAGGGAAAGACGCACTTCGTGTGACCACGGTGTTCCATAGAATCCCTCAACGACACCTCTATATTCGAGATCCGGCCAGTCCCTGACAGTCATGTATGGAACGATCTCATCCTGAGCCTCTTCACTCTCGAGTATCTGGCGAAGAGTCTGTATGCCATAGAAGGCTCCCCTTTCATCATATCCAGTAATGGTGACTCCGTCAAGATTGATTGTAAGCACATAGGCACCTGGTACCGGCCTGACATTATTCTTGGAAGCGGCCTTCTTGCCATAATCGATCTTGAGGTCGATGCCGGCACGCCTGATCTTGGCAAAGCCCAGATCGTTCTTGAACTTGCCCTTCACATCGATAAGTTTCAATCCTCTTCTGATATTGAGGACTTTGGAGTCACTGAGTTCAATGTCATGAGGAGTCGGATTGATAACAAGACCACCATGATCAAGCTTATGGCCAGGGACAGGATTCACCTGCTGTGATTCAGATCTCTGGGATGCAAGGTCAAACTCTTCATCCTGAGCATAAGCTCCAGTGATGGAAATGATTGAAGCGGCAATGAGGGCAGCTGTTCTCGTAAAATTATTCATTTTGTCGAATCAGATTAAACATATCAGACAAAGATAATCAAAATTTGCATATATTTGCCCATGTATAACTAAAACCTATAAGAGATGAAAAAGATTATCTTAAGCTTCATTCTGGCTGCTTTCCCATTTGCAGCTTCGTTCGCACAGGATGTGACCGGAAAATGGAAACTTGAAGACGGAACCGCAATCGTAGAAGTATACAGAAGCGGGGATGTATTCAACGGAAAGATCGTATGGCTGGCAGATCCGACTGAAGACGACGGGTCTCCTGCAGTTGACAGCAACAATCCGGACAAGGCGTTGCGCAGCCGCAAGCTCATCGGTCTTAACATGCTCAGCGGACTGAAGGAAACAGGAAAGAACGAATATTCCGGTGGATCGATCTATGATCCGGGCAACGGAAAAACCTACAACTGTTCAATGAAGGTCGAAGGAGATGTGCTCAAAGTCCGCGGATCTCTTGACAAGAAAGGGCTTCTCGGAAGAACAATGGACTGGTTCCGCGTAAAATAAAGTCAAGGGCGCCATCAGGCGCCCTTTTTCATATCATTCATTTTCATATTGCTGACGTGACAGTACAATCCGGTACAGGTTGCAACCTATAAGGTTTCCCGCCACGATGCACAGATAAACGGAAACGATCTCCACGAAATGTGCTTTCCAGAAAGAGAAAGGCACACAGAGATAATAGAAGATATCCGCAACGCAATGGGTAAATCCGCACATTATGAACAATGGAACGCCGAACAGAAGAGGAAGGAACTGTTTCCGACGCGCGAAATGTACAGCTGTCGTCATAATGAATCCGCAGCCTATCCCAAGAAGGCCGCACTCGAGCGCACCGGTACGGATCCTCGCCTCAAGGATTCCCTGAGCGGCAGACTGGACAGCAAGAGGAGAAACCCTTGAAAGAAGCGACACACAGAAACATCCGGCAATGTTGCCGAGAAGAATCAGGAATAGTTCACCGATGCCGCTGAAGTTTATGAATCCGGCAGTACCGGTATATAGCTTTAGTCTATATCCGACCACTGTCAGAAGGCCGAAGGAGAACAGGACGGCTCCTGCAAGACTGCCATATGAGGCAGACTGGACACCGGCTGCCAGGAAACCGAAACCAGCAGTTCCTATCGCTATTCCGGCAAAGACCGATGATCTGAATGTTTTCAGCATAGGCGTTTATTTTATTCTTTCAACATCAATTACCTCAAGCACGTCTTCAACCACACGGAAACGCACATTATGTCCGGCAAAGGACAATCCGTATTCCCTTTCAGGATCATTATGATATGAAGGACGCGGGTCCAGCTTCAGCACCTCAATCAGTGAGGGAATCACCGTCTTGTCCCCGATACGCCCTGACATCGCTTCCGGAAAGACCACCTTGAGACGTTCATCAGGGAGCCTATCGACATAGCCGCAAACGGCATGAGGACGGCAATCAGCATATCTGACATAAGGCTTGATATCATAAATCGGAGTCATATCCATGAGATCTGCCCCTCTTACGACTATAACAGGTCCGTTCGCTATATCGGTGAGGACACTTTCTATTTCCACACATGACAGTCCGATCGGATTGGGACGGAATGGAGATCTTGTAGCGAACACTCCCATATGATCGTTGCCTCCTAGCCTCGGCGGACGTACGGTAGGTTGCCATTCGACCGTCCTGTTACCCGAAAAGCCCCAGATAAGCCAGAGATGGCTGAATCCGTCCAGTCCCCTCACAGCATCACGGTTGCGGAACCTGTCAGCAAACTCAATACGCCCTCTCAATGAGGAGGCAAGGCCGCTCTGACGGGGAATCCCGAACTTTTCAGGAAAATCGGTCCTTATGTATGCTATAGGTTCTATATTCATGTCCTGATCGGTATGATAACATCCTCAAATGTAGGAAATATCTCAAAGACAAGCAAAAAAAAGAGTCATGCACTTCTGCATGACCCTTATACAGTTCCATTACATTCCGTATCAATCCTGTGCTTCCGGAAGTGTAAAGTTAAGCACTATGCAGCCTGCAACTGCAGAAATGACAGAACCTACGAGAACACCGAGCTTCGCCTGGTCAAGAAGCTGTGCACCGGCAGAACCAAGTCCTGAATATGAAAGGTCAGCAATGAACATCGACACTGTGAATCCGATACCGCAGATCACACAAACACCGGCAAACGCCTTCCAGGTCGTATTCTTCGGAAGCTTTACGATTCCAAGACGGATTGCAAGCCATGAGAAAGAGAAGACACCGATGAATTTGCCGGCAACGAGACCAAGCATGACAGAAAGGCCGACTCCGCTGAAAAGGCTGCCGAAGCTCATTCCTGCAAGGCAGATACCCGCATTAGCGAAAGCGAACAAAGGAATGACGATATAATTGATAAGGAAATGAAGATTGTCCTCAAGGTCCTGAAGAGGACTTATCATCTTGTCGGCAGCTGATTCTATGCTCTTGAGGGTATGGATTTCCTCGTTGGTAAGAACGATGGTATCATGCTGGTCATCAATATCGATCACAGGGAACTTATTGACATTCTCGCGGATTCTTTCGAGATAATGGCCAGTACCCTTCTTGAGAGTAGCAGGGATGCAGAATGCGACGATCACTCCGGCAATGGTAGCATGGATGCCGGAATTGAGCATCGTATACCAGAGTACAAGTCCTACAATTACATAGAAAGCCTTAGACCTGCACTTGAAGATGTTGCCTGCCACCATTACAGCTACACAAACAGCAGAAAGGATGAGGAACATCACATCAATATGGGATGAGTAGAAAAGCGCGATCACAATGATTCCGCCAAGGTCATCTGCTACGGCCAGTGCTGCAAGGAAAACCTTCAGACCGAGAGGAACACGGGTCTTGAAGCTTGCAAGAACTCCGAGAGAGAATGCTATGTCTGTAGCCATCGGAATGGCGAGACCTCTCTGCATTGCAGGATCTGCAGGACACACGAGATAAAAGATCAGGACAGGAACAATCATACCTCCGCATGCTCCGATGATCGGAAGCAAGGCCTTTTCGCGGGTTGAAAGTTCACCGACCTTGATTTCACGTTTGATTTCAAGTCCTACAGAGAGGAAGAAGATAGCCATGAGGAAATCGTTCACGACAGCACCAAGCGACATGTCATGACCGTTATGGCTGAAGAAGTTGAAATTGCCTATTGAAAAGCTCACGGTATTCTGCCAGAGAGAGAAATACCAGTCCTTGACAACAGGGACATTTGCACAAATCAATGCAGCTACCGTAAAGAAGATAAGGACCGCACTTGATGATACATGAGTCTTAAGCTTACTCAGAAAGCTATAATTTACTGACTGCGTCTGTGGCATGATAAATAAATTATAAATGATTTGACTTAATGATTCCGCAAAACGGCCACAAATGTAGTCAAAAATACGACAGATTATATCCTCAAGATCATTTTCTTTTAAAAAACATGTAGAATACGATAAGGACAGGGAATATTTCCACACGTCCGAGGAACATATCCAGACTGAAGATGAACTTCACCACAGACGGCAATGAAGCATAATTGCCCATAGTACCAAGCTGGCCCAATCCCGGACCTACATTTCCCAAGGACGCTATGGTTCCGGACATTGCATCCTGGATATCCACACCGCATACAAGGATAGCGATGAATGAAAGGAAAAGTACTATTATGTAAGCAACGAAATACAGGACTACCGAAGACACCTCATCCTCACGGACAACCGAGCCGTTGACCTTGACCCTGAACACGGATGAGGGATGCAGTCTTTTCTTGAATTCACAACTTACGGCCTTGCTGATAATGAACATGCGGTCGGCCTTGATGCCACCGGTCGTCGAACCGGAACATCCGCAATGCACAGAAGCAAAAATTAGAAGAAAATTAGCGAAGAACGGCCATATGGCGTTATCTGCCTGACCGAATCCGGTCGTGGATATGAAGCTGACCACCTGGAATGACGAGTCAAGCAAAGCTTTCCAAGGAGAAGAGTATCCACCTTGTATGAGAAGCACGAGCATTATGGCAACAGACAGAACCACGATCACCTTCAGGTAATATTTCGTCACCGTATTCAGCAGAGGCTTGAGTGAACGGCGGATCAGCATGGCATAGATGCATCCGAAATGTATGGATGCCAAGGTCATGAACACCAGTATTATAATGTCAATAACCGGAGAATCATAATACATGATGGAAATGTTCCTGGTACTGAAACCGCCTGTGGCGACAGTACTGAACGAATGGTTCACAGCATCGAACCAGGACATTCCGGCAAGACGCAGTAAAACGGTCTCCGCCAATGCCAGGCCCACATATACCGACAACATCACACGGACTGTCATTCCGGACCTGTATCTGTAACCCGTCCTTGACATGGATGAGATCTCGAGTGAAGACAACCTGTACTTGAACGGGCTTGCATCCGGAATTATAAGAAGCAGAAACACCACAACACCTAAACCTCCTATGAAATGAGTGGAGGACCTCCAGAACAGCAGGCTGCGGGGAAGTGCCTCGATGTCAGTGAGGATCGTAGAACCTGTCGTCGTATAACCTGAAACACTTTCAAACCATGCATTGATGACATTGAATTCACCTCCATACAGAAGGTAAGGCAGTGCACCGAAAAGAAAGGACAGGATCCATGAGAGGATGATCGTGACAAAACCGTCCTTAAGGGAGTAATCCCGGACCTTTCCGACAAAAATGAAAGGAAATGCACCGACGATGGCTGTCAGCATGAAACTGATGACTAATGGGACAAATGCGTCATCACATCCGTCCACGACCGATATCACAACAGAAACGAGCATAAATAAGGCATTGACCAGCAATGCCTTACCCACATTATAGAAAACTGCTTTTCTGTTCATTGTCAGACAAATCCATATAATATGTCTGCAAAAATAATAAAATCATGGAAGATTAGAACTCTACTGTAACACCAATTGCAGGAATTATTGTCCCGCTCCATAATTCAAGCGTCTCCATCGCATATCGCTGCTCATAAGACAGGGCGTCAGGATTGATCACTTCACCAGTACTGAGATATGCATCCGGCTGACGTATCTTGCTGAATGTAACATTCTGAAGATCAAGATAAAGGCCCAATGTCCAACGCTTGAAATAGAAGTTCTTGTCTACTCTCAGATCGATCTGATAATAGGGATCAAGACGACTGGCGTTATATCTGTCATAATCATAGACAGGTCTTCCTCCGGCATCCCAGACAAGTTTCAACGACGACAGATCCTCATCGTATGGAGTATATGGAGCTCCGCCTAAGGCGCTTACCTTGATACCGGCGCTCCAGAATCTTGGAAACTCATAGACGGCGCTGAGGTTTATTACAAACCTGTTGTCCCAGGCTGAAGGGATGTACTCTTCATCTGTCCCGTTTCTGTATCCGCTGGAATACAATGTAGCTGAACCGACCAATGTGACCTTGTCAGGGATAAGCCAACGCACAAGAAGTTCCGCACCATATGAGCGGCCTTGGGCGGACGAGACAAGAGCTTCCTCTCCGATGGAGCCATAATCAGCTCCTGTGCAGGTAAGAGGAACACCTGTCACAACTGACACAGGTATATCCATGAAATGCTTGTAGAAGAATTCCAGTCCTACAAAAAGGCGGTCACGAAGCTTCCAGTCCGCTCCTGCCGCCATGGAAGCTACGCGCATATAGTCCAATCCTCCGTTGACATTTTCCCCTTCATCATCCCTGAAGCTCAGGGCAGTCATAGGTGGAAGCTGATGATAGAATCCGGCACTGGCATTGAAGGACCACGAATCCCAAGGCATATAGGACACGGAAGTTCTCGGGGAGAACTGCTTCCAGAAAGAAGCCGTATTACGGGAAAATGACGTGCCGTCAAACCTCATTCCCATAGAGACATTGACTTTGCCGGAAGGGCTCTTATAGTCGGCTGAACCGAATACGCCATAATCAAGAAAGGCAAGGTCAGATGCGTATTCCTGCAAGATTCCGTCATAAAGCCTCGTGTAACGGGCTGAATTGTAATGACGCCAGTTCAGGACAGCACCTTCCCGGACAGTCCAGTTCCCGTAATAGGAGCGGTTTTCGAAACGGAACTGGGCTTTTCCCTCAAGGCCGCTGCCCTTCAGAATAAGCTTCGAGGCCGTTCCATCATCATTGTCCAGATATTTCATACTCCTGTTATTCAGATAGTTATAGCTAAGAACAAAGGTCTGGGAACTATTATCCGCAAAGTGCTTCCATGAAATCCCGGCAGTAAATGTCTCCTGCTTCAGTTTAGGAAGGTAGCTCAACAGATATTCATCCCCGGGATCATCCGGGCTGTCGCTCAGCTTCATATTGTCGAAACCGGCAAGAGCAAGGAAAGTCACCTCATTCTTAGCATCGGGTCTTGTCTTGAACTTGACCATTCCGTCAATATAGTTCGGAAGAAGTGGCAGGCCGAGAAGCTTGAAGAGAAGCTGAAGATACGACTGTCTCAAGGAAGCGACATAGGTAGTCTTTTCTCCGATATGGCCTCTGGCATTGACACCGACCTCCGACGCTCCCACGGTACCCTTGAAAACCTGCCGGTCCGGATTTCCATCCTTGAGTGTGATGTCCATCACGGAACTCAAGGCTCCTCCCCTGTTGGCCGGAAAAGAGCCGGTATAGAAACTTATCTCTCTGATAAGATCTGAATCCAGAATACTGACCGGTCCGCCGGAAGCTCCTTGAGTAGCAAAATGGTTGATGTTCGGTATTTCCACTCCGTCTATATAGAAGGCATTTTCAGAAGGTCCGCCCCCTCTCACGATCAGATCGTTACGATAACCTATGGGAGAGTAGGAAACGCCAGGATAGGAACGGACGATTCTTGCGATATCCCTGTTGGCTCCAGGAATCCTATCGATATCCCCGAGACTTATTATACGGACGCTCACAGGACTTTCAACAGTGCGTAGAAACGGGGATGGCCTTACCGTAGATGCTGTAAGTTCGGCAGCATCCTGATCTATCTCCATTTCGATCCAAGGCGTATAAGGGGTAACCTTATATTCCGGAGAGACAGTCGTCTTGTAACCCATCTGAATAGCGGAAAACTGATAGACACCAGGTTTAAGCTCAGGAAAAAGAAAGACTCCGACAGAGTCTGTCATGACACCGGAACCTTCCACACCGACAATGATGACTGCGGCATAAGGTACACCCTCACGGGTTATCCGGTCAATAACGCGTCCCTTGACAGGATATCCGTCGACGCGTGCAGAGGCATTGAAAGCCGACAAGGCCGTAATGACGGCCATAATTGCAACAAGACGTTTCATAAAACTACTGACTAACCGTCTTGTCGGCTTACATTTATCGTGCTACTTTCTGAGCCTCAGGAGCGATTCTGCCGTAAAATTACCATAAAGACTGTTCAGAGAATAAATTCCGGCATTGTATATTACGAGCTCCTCAACTGTATCCTCAGTCTTTTTGAGGACATATATGTCAACCGTCCCGTTCTTTGTCTCCTGCCTGCCATAATAATCATATGATTTCAAAGCATCAGTCAGATCATTCAGAAAGGATTCCTTTGACTCCTGGGACACATTCATCATCTTGAGTACTGCAAGTTCCTCGACATCATCAGACACAGGAGCGACGGGAGTCCTGTCAAGAATACTTCTGGCAAGTGCCATCCTGCCTCCCTTGGCTATGAAGTTGCGCGCACCTTTTACATCAGAATATTTCACAATGACTTCTTCGACAGGAGTCTGCGCAGACATCACAGCCGGTAAAAACATAAGTAATATTATTATAAGACAAGTATTTTTCATGGCAGACGCATACTTCCAAATCCATACCATAAAAGTCACGGTACGGAATATGCAGACATTTAAAGGATATGTTCAGTCAAATGGACTATATTTGCAGAAAAGATATCAATCGTAAGCACATGTCATTCGAAGCCGTTTCCATATTGGGAGTCATAATAATATCCTGGATACTCCTGCTCCTGCTTGATGTCCTAGTGAGCGGGATTTCCACCCTTGCATTCAATGCCAGCTTTGCTAAGGTCTTTACCTGGGGACTGATCAGCCTCGCCATTCCCCCTGCAGCAATTGCATATGGCGCATTGATAGGACGGAACATATACACTATCAACAAGATAGAGCTTTCATTCGACAATCTTCCGGAATCATTTGACGGATACAGGATAGTACATATTTCCGACATCCATGCAAGATCGTTCGAAAACAGGACGGAATCTCTTGCAAAAGCTGTGGAAAAGATCAACAGCCTTGATGCCGACCTCATAGCATTTACAGGAGACCTCATTACTATGGCTCCTGAGGAAATCGACGTCATCAGCGGAGAACTGAGTTCCATGAAAGCGAAAGACGGAATATTATCCGTCATCGGAAACCATGATTACGGAATATACGCCCCAAAGGGTTCAGTCAAAGATATGCCGGCCATCGAACTCCTTGTCGACAAGGAAATATCTCTCGGTTGGAATCCTCTGATAAACGAAAGCAGGATAATCAGAAGAGGCTGTGACTCCATAGCAGTGGTAGGAGTAGAAAACACCTCACCATCCGTACATTTCCCGTCGAAAGGAGATCTTAAGAAGGCCGAAGAAGGCACAGACTCGTTATTCAGGATACTGCTTACCCACGACCCGCTGCATTGGGAAGCGGAAGCGGTCGGAAAGGGATATCCGCTGACTTTGTCAGGACATACGCATGCAATGCAGCTCTCACTGTTCGGATGGTCTCCGAGCCGCTATATCTTCAAGCAGTACAGAGGGCTCTATAAGACGGAAGGCCAATACCTGTATGTAAATGTAGGGCTGGGAGAAACAATCCTCCCAGCCCGCATAGGTGCATCACCTGAAATCACGCTGATCACATTGAAAAGATCATAGTGAGGATATGTGAAGCGCTATCAGCCGACAATAAATTTTCCGATCTTTGGAACCTTCTGGATCAGGACAGAAATGATTGCAACGGCAACGAATGTAATCATGGCAGAAAGCAATATCTCGACCGGAGTCGTCCAGAATCCGAGAACGCCTTCATTACCCGAACCGAACCAGCCTCTCACCAGACCCGCAACAGCAGCAAGAACCAGCATATGGTTCAGATACATGCCGTAACTTGCCTTCGATACAGGAAGAAGGACCTTCCTGTAGAATCCTCCGTCACAATTGATCTTCCTGAAGAAAAGTATCCATCCTATCGCCATCAGAGCGACGCCTATGGTATCGTTGCACCATGTCGTCTCCCAATATACGGCATCATTGATGATGCCTGTTGCCGGGAATGTACCGCCGGATGTTTCATACACCCGCCTCAGGAACCCGAGGAATGAGATTGCGAATCCAGCCAGCCATGTCGGAACCGCCACTGCAAGAGTCCGGCGCCAGGAAAGTTCACCTACGAACTTGCGGAAATACAGACCAAGAAGCATATAGCCGATGAATCCGCTCATATAATAGAACATACCGTAACCGTTCCAGCTGGCCTCACCCCAAAGAGGGAACAATGCCTGACGTGGAATACCGGTAGGTCCGTAGGTTATTGCAAGTGGACCAGCCGAGGCCCAATCCCTTATCAAAGGGATCAGAGTAGTGAAAAGCCATATTCCCAAATAGACCTGGAGTTCCTTTTTGCCGACCTTTTCCGCCCATGGAGAAAGAAGCGGCATAAGTACATATACGCCGAGAAGCATATACACGAACCATAGATGTCCTGCCGAATAATTGAAGTTCAGAAGCAGGTCCTTGAGATTGCTGACAGGTTCACCCCATGCAAACGCATATACAAGACTCCATATTGCAAACGGGACAAGTATCCTCACAGCCCTGCGGCGGCAGAATTCACCTGCAGAATAATGCAGAGGAAACTGCAGATAACTTGATGCTATGATGAACAGAGGTACGCACGAGCGTACAAATGAATCGAAGAATGATGACCAGAATGCATCTGCCTTCGTCAGTATCTGCGCACCCTCACCTCCAAGATAAAATGGCTCCGTTGCATGTACAAGCATCACCATGAAGCAGGCAGACACGCGCATCCAGTCCACCCATACTTCCCTTTTGCGAGACACTTCAATAACCGGTTGATTCCTAAGTTGATTCATAATAAGTAAAGATTAAATATTCATTATCAATCTGGCAAGATAGTCATAATGATCTCCCTCATATACGAGTTCGGCGGTGAATCCGTTCTGTTCCGCATATGAAGCCAAGGTGTCGAAATCAACATACAGCCAGTCAAACTGTTCTCCTACAACATCCTTGTACTGCATCTGATAGTCAAGCTGGCCATAGTAGTCACCGGCAAGATCTATCATAAGGCTGCCATCCTCTTCCTCATAGAGATATCTCAGGTCGCTTGAGTCTACCAGGACTGAGCCTCCTGGAGCAAGAAGATTCTTCAACCTGCCGAAGAATCTTTCCATGTTGTCGAGATTTCCGATAATTCCGGTTCCGTTCATCAGCATCAGGACGGTATCGAACCTCTCAGAGAAGGACTCATCATAAAAATCCATTAGACGCGCATCCACTCCCCTGTCAAGCATGACCTCAACGGACAAAGGGGAGATATCCACTGCAACACATTTCTTTCCCATCGCAACAAGAGCCAGACTATGACATCCGCTTCCTGCTCCTACATCAAGAATACGTCCCTCGGCCAGACTCAGGGCACATCTTTCGAGTTCCGGCATGTCGTCATAACTGCGGAAAAGTTCAGCAACCGGTATCTCGTCGTCATCAAACATGGATGAACGCACTACAAGCGTATCTGCCTTTCCGTTAACGTGATAATCACGTATCGCGGCACCCATCGGGTCCTTTGCCGGCACCATCAATGCAGAACTCATGACTTTCTGTCCTTTTTCTTCGGATTAGACGGGAACCATCCCCTTCCGACACGTTTTTCTTGTTCAAAGAGTTCATGAATGGACCAGAAGCAGGAGAACGCCGTCACTCCTGTTATTGTCGCACACACAAGATCATCGATGAAAAGTGACCATATACCGAAAGCGATACCGAAAAGGAGGAATACCCACCAGCATGACTTGCCTAAATGATATTCAGCCTTTATGACAATGGGATGGAATATTCCTATGATCAGAAAAGTCGCAAAACCAACAATTATTCCTTCGTAATTCATATATATCATTTCAAACGGCCACAAATATACTTCATTTGTCAAAATCCTCAAAGAAGTAATTCGCCACATTGCATAATATCCGGATAATTGATATATTTGAAACCGACTTATGCATAAAACTTCAAATAACATGAAAACACTCAGCAAAACAATCGCAGCAGCCTGCATGATCATGCTATCGGCATGCAGTCAGACGGTAACGGATTCATCCTGTCATGGAAATGAGGTCATAGAAAACATCATGAGCCGCCGAAGCATCCGTAAATACAAGGATGGACCTGTGTCGCGCGAAACCATGAACACAATCCTCGAATGTGGAATCAATGCTCCAAACGGCATGAACAGACAGTCATGGGAGGTCCGTGTCGTTGACGACCCGGCGATCATGGACGAAATAGTAAGCCTTATGGCTGCAGCCAACAATGAAGTTGATCCGGGAATGGTGAAAGGATGCTTCAGAGGAGCTCCGACAATGATTTTCATCGCCAATGACCCGTCTTACGACTGTTCCCCTATCGACTGCGGACTGCTTTCTGAAAACATCATGCTTTCAGGCTGGTCTCTCGGAGTAGGATCAGTTTGCCTCGGAAGCCCTATACGTTTTCTGAACAATGCTCCAGAAGCGATAGCAAGGCTTGGATTCAGCGAGGGATACACACCGATAATATGTATAGGCATGGGATATCCAGACGAGATGCCGGATGCAAAACCGAGAGATTCCGGCAAAGTGAAATTCGTCGAGTAGACCCTAACGGTCTGCTTTGGTTCCGGGATCTATGGTACCTTCATTCTTTCTGATGTAATACAGCTGGACCTTATCCATAAGACGAGGGAAACGCTTGTACAGCCACACATCCCAATATCCCAATGCAGTCAATATCATCTCTCTTTTACGGCGGGAAAGGCCATAGGCCAGTCTCGCCGCTACTTTTTCGGCACTCATAAGGTTCTTCTCGTCCTTTGGTGTTTCCTTCTGCAGGCTTCCGTCCGCCAGCAAAGCAGAATACCTGACATTCGATTCGGTGTAGCCTGGAGCAAAAACAAGGACATGAAGACCATCACATTCATGTTCCATCCTCAACGTCTCAAGGAATCCCCTTATGGCGAACTTTGAGGTTGCATATCCTGACCTTCCCGGAAGGCCGGCATATCCTACTACGGATATGACTCCGACGACGGATCCTTTAGATTCAAGAAGCCATGGCAGAGCATATTTGGTACAATATATAGTTCCCCAGAAATTGACATCCATCAATCTTTTCAGCACATTGAGCTGAACTTCCTTGAAAGAAGCACGCATGGAAATTCCGGCATTGTTCACAAGGATGTCTATACGTCCGAATGTCGAAACCGTCTTCTCTATAAGATTACGACAATCCTCTTCAACAGACACATCCGTCCTGACGCATAGGACACCTGGAGAATTTCCAGATATTTCTTCTGCGATTTCATGCAGTTTTTCAATACTTCTGGCTGCAAGCACGACATATGCTCCATATGATGCAAAAAGCCTTGCGGAAGCCAGTCCTATTCCGGAACTTGCTCCGGTAACTATGATCACCTTGTTTCTGAAAAATTCCTTATTCATCTCAAACAATTAAAACGTCCCATAAGCGCTCAAAGCAGGAAAACCAGAAAACCAAAACCTGAGAGGAGCGAAAACGCAAATACCAACACTGCCATAATGATGCCGTTATGGTTCCTGTTGTCTGTCTCAGCCCTCCAGATGGAAACAAGATATACAATGAACGCAGGCAATGTAAGGACAAAAAGGAAATGCCATGGGTCGCGAACCCTCAGAGTGGAATAAAGTATCATCAAAATCCATGCAGATGACACCAGGGCTGTCTGTACGTACTTCGTGCTGTCTGAACCGATATGGTCATGGAGTCTTGCTGCGGCACATAGCATACCGACAGAAAGGGCCGGAAGAAGAAGAAACCATGAACTGAAGGTATGTGAACATAAATAGAATGAGCCGCATACCCCGACAAGGCCATAAAGGAAGACATCTCGAAGACACTGCCGCCAGACTGCAGATCCGGCAGCACTCCCGGCATGATTTGACGTGAAATTCATCACAAGCCAGAAAGCTATCATCAGGACAAATGAATCCAGCAGGAAAACAGTACCATATGTAAAGTAAATCGCCGTCACAGCAGACAATGCAGCCAGGACACTCACTCCTCGTCTTATATTCTTACCCTGAGCAGATGAAAGTTCTGCCTGACTTTCCTTCAATGCAGACAACATATGCATGAAGACAGCAGTCAGCAAAAGAAAGAGAACGACTTTCCATCCGACGTGATAGTCCGCCACAGCCAGCATTGCACCGACGCATGCCGCGGAAAGAGATACTGGCAATGATTTCAGGTCAAATAAAGAATTCAATTGACGTATATCCATACTGTACCATTCATTGTAAACACATACAAATATACTAAATTTCATCTTTTCCGCTTACGGAAAATGACATTATTGGTAATCAGAAAATTGATTATGCCGGACACACACATCGCCAATATGTTGCACAAGACGACATCCCATCCAGTAAATCTGCCTATAAGATTTATCGCACCGAGACGGAAAAGGAATACTGTCGAACAGGATGCGTTATAGGCAAGATAAAGTTTCAGGAAAGTCTTTCTTCCGCTTGTGTTCCGGACCCTGTCTTTCCAGACATAAGAATAGGAAATGATATAGTTCACAAGAACTGCCGCCTGAAAGGAAAGTATCGGGGAAAAGACATATTCCTTCCAATATCCGTCAGAAAAGATATGGTCTGAAAGTATCCACAGGACAAGCGTGTCGACAATGGTACCGACAAGACTTGTCCCGAGAAACTTCACATATCTGATCAGGGAAGAGGACATATCAGGATTGTTTGCGAGGAGGGTCGTTCTTCGCATACCATCTGGCATCCGAGATTACCGTAACGGAGTAGATGACAAGAAGTACGGCAAAAATCACGACCGCAACATAATCAAGGGCTCTGAAGACAAGTTCATGTCCAAGCAATGTTACCGTATGTGAAAACTCGTTCAAAGGCCTGATGAATATGAAGAGAGTATTTACCAGTATCATGATGAGTCTGAACTCCGTAGGTCCCATACCTGCATATGTAAGGCGGAACTCCTTCTTAAGATGAGCATTGATGCTGACATTTATCGTAAGCATCAGATACAGGACAAAGATAAGAAGAGCCAGTTCAAGATGCATGAGTCCGGAAAGACCTACTCCAAGAAACATAATGAACTCATTGACAGCATCTACGGTATGGTCCAGATAATATCCGTATACAGGACGCTGACAGTTTCTGAAACGGGCCAACGTGCCGTCAAGGGAATCACCATACCAATTGACGACAAAGCCCAATGTACTGAGCCACAACCAATTGATATTGCCGGAAGAAAGGATATATCCCAATGCAATAAGTACGGATCCGCACGTACCTATGAAAGTCAGTATATCCGAAGTCATCCACGAAGGCTGCCTCTGCGCAAGCCATAAAAGAGCCTTCTTTTCCAGAGCGTTCAGGACGGATGTCTGTATCCTGACCGATTCTTCTTTCTTATTCGCCATATGTTCAAAATCATTTAAGTGCTTCATATACTTTTGATCTCAAATATCCGCTTAATCCATCAGGATCCGGGAACCGTGCAATTTCTTCGGGCATGATGATATCTCCTATCCGTACTATGGCAGGACGGTCTTTCTTGTTGAAAACCTCTGAAGGAAGCCGCAGCAGCCTGACCCTCCAGTCCAGAAGTCCAAGGCTGTAATAGAAGCCGGAGTTTCTGTTCAGGAAAGTGACAGGTACGACGGGAACGCCAAGCCTGCCGATAAGTCTGATGACCGGCTTCTGCCATTCCCTGTCACGCACACAGCCATCCCTCAGACTCAGGTCAGACACGGCACCGGACGGAAATATACCCAGCGGATGCCCCTGCCTGACATGTGCGACAGACTCCTTGATTCCCTTTATGCTGTCACATGAGGGGTCCTGACGTTCATTACCTGCAGGAGTGACACAGATGAAATTGTCATCAAGAGCATGGATACGGGAAATGATCTTATTTACCATAACCTTATAATCCGGCCTGAGACGGGCGAAGATATCGACAAGAATCAATCCGTCGATGCTTCCGTAAGGATGATTGCTGATGGTTATGAAAGGACCTTGGGGAAGACGCTCAAGAATCTCATGGTTCCTGACTTCATAACGGACCCCGATGTCCTTGAGAACAGAATCAGTAAAGGCATGACCATGAAGATGCGAGTGTCTGTCATATAGTTCATTCAGCCTGTCTACATTCAGAAGGCGCATAAGGAGGCCGGCAAATGTATTCCCTGCTTTCCCCTTGAATAGAGGAGACATGTCCTGAAGTTCACTTATAGTCAGAAGCGGCATATCGTCGATTTTTCATTTTGTCATGCAAAATGCATGTCAAAACCTGAAATTCCAGTTTGGGAATATTGTTCCATATGTACTCACAAATGGCCACAATCAAACAGATAGAACACATTTGACATAATTTTTGCATTATTTCGGCCAACAGACAAACCATTCTTAACAAACCATAAAATGACGGAAAACAATCTTATCAAGGAATTGCAGAGGTTATTGCCTCAAAGCACATCATACGGAAAATTCTGGATATACAAGCATTGCGGGAATGCAGTACCGGACAGTACCGTGAACAAACCGGGCAAGATGGACGCGCTTACCATCATCATCTGTTCAAAAGGAAAAATGGAGCTCACCTGCAATTTCAGGAAGTTTACCCTCGAAGAAAACACGGCCTTCATATCACAGCCGCACAACACTCTGAGCCTTACGGTAACAGATAATTTTGAAGGATACATAATAGCCAGTGAAGATAACGGGCTTTCTTCCTACACCATAGACCCGAAGCACATACCGGAACTTCTGGAAAAGACTTACGACTATCCCATGGTCAGCCTCGGCAAGGACGACTGCATCAGGATCTGCAAGGCAATGGACAGCCTTACCGAGTATATAAGGAACGAGTCTGAGACACCTTTCAAATCCTCAATAATAAAGTCAGCTCTCAGCACATTCGCATATCTGATTGCAGACTCTCTTTACAGGCATATGCCTTCCATAGAATATCAAATAAGCAGCATGAAACGTGAGAAGGAGCACTTCAACAGATTCATAAAGCTTTTGAGCGAGAACTATACGAAGGAAAGAGAAGTAGGTTTCTATGCAGACATGATGAATCTGACTCCTAGATATCTGACCACAACCATCAGGAAAGTGAGTGGACATACCGTTTCCGAATGGATATACAAGTTCATCATAAAGGATGCAAAATACCTGCTGAAACATACGGATCTTACTGTTCAGCAGGTAGCATATGAATTGAACTTTCCCAATCAGTCATTCTTTGGGAAGTTCTTTAAAAAGCACACTGGAATGAGCCCGGGGACTTATCGGAATACTCCGGACGATGATATCATGTAATTGTGTCCGAGACTGACAGACTCGGTCACGAATGTACAGCAGCTTGAAGCACTTCCGACAAAGTCGGATGGGTATGGATTATATTCTTGAATGAATCAATGGTAGCTTTGGTAGAAATAAGAGCACAGGCTTCCTGGACAATATCGGAAGAATGTGGACCGAACATATGACATCCGAGAATACGTCCGTCTTCTGAAGATACTACGATCTTGCAGAAGCCTTCAGTCTCGCCCATAGTAACTGCTTTTCCGTTTGCACGGAAGAATGACTTGAGGCATCTGACAGGAATGTCCGCGGCCTTACAGTCATCTTCGGTCATACCGACTGAAGCTGCTTCCGGAGATGTGAATACCGCTGCGGGCATGACTGAAAGGTCGATTCCATTCTCAAATCCCATGATATGATCCAGAGCTACAATACCCTGGAATGTAGCGGCATGTGCAAGCATCATCTTACCGTTGATGTCGCCGACAGCATATATATGAGGTACATTTGTCTGCATGAAATCATTCACCGGAATACCACGCGGAGTGAATTCTATTCCTACATCGGCAAGGTTGAGGGAGCCTACATTGGCGCGACGGCCCACTGCCATCAGGACCTTGTCAGCCTCGACTGTTTCCTCCTTGCCTTTACGAGTGAAGGAAACATTATATACAGGTTTCCCCACCCGGCCTTCGGCCTCGGCAGGAAACACAGATGAAATCCCTGTCACCTGGGCCTGAGTATTGATCTCTATTCCCCTCTTTCCGAGACTCTGCCTGAGCCTTTTTGCCAGATCCGTATCAAAGCGCGGAAGAATGTCCTTGCAATACTCAAGGACAGTCACTTCGCTTCCGAAACTGCGGAATATCGATGCGAATTCAAGACCGATGACACCTCCTCCGATAACGCACAGTCTCTGCGGAACCTCCTCTATATCAAGGATTTCACGAGAGGTCAGGATGCCAGGGAGATCTGCTCCAGGAACTGGAAGAGAAGCAGACACAGAACCTGTTGCTATGATTATATGATCTGCGGAATATTCCTCTTCGCCGACAATGACGGTATGCTGGTCCTTGAAAGAAGCCTTGCCACGAACAAGGGTTATCAGCTTATGGCTCATCAATGATTCGACTCCACCTCGAAGCTGCTCGACGACAACATTCTTGCGCGCTGTCACAGCCTTGAAATCAAAGCCATATGATAATCCTGTAACGCCGAATGTCTCTGCCTCCTTAAGACCGTCAAGGACTTCCGCGTTCTTGCAGAAAGCCTTTGTCGGGATACAGCCCTCATTGAGGCATGTACCTCCGAGGTTTCCCGATTCGATCAGCACGACCTCCACTCCCCTTCTTGCAGCCAGCAGAGCGGTCTCGTATCCGCCCGGCCCTGCACCTATGATTATTATTTTCATAATAATACTTATTAATATGTCATTCTGAACGGAACGAAGTGAAGTGAAGAATCTTTAAACAATATCCTCATAAAGATCTCTTCTTTCAGGATTAATCGTATCAATCAAAGCATCCTTACGGAATCTCTTCCATCCTTTGAGAACCTTCTCTCGACCTATAGCTTGTTCTATATCCGAAAAAGACTCATAATAAACCAACTTATGGCATGAATACTTTAAAGTAAATCCTCCGGATATTCCATTTTTATGTTCTCTTACCCTACGTACCAAATCATTAGTAACTCCAATATAAAGAGCTTTATTGGAGTTACTGGACATCATGTAAACATAGTAGGTGTTGTACATAAAGATTCTTCGCTTCGCTCAGAATGACAAGTTAATGTTTACTGTAACATATCCTTATATCTGAGTACCGGCTGACGCGCAGCAGTTGTCTCGTCAAGACGGCGTACAGGAGTTGTATGCGGAGCTGTCTTGAGAGAATCAGGATCTGCAATCGCCTCGGCAGCAATGTGCTTCATGATTTCTATGAATCCGTCCAATGTTTCCTTCGACTCTGTCTCTGTAGGCTCGATCATGATAGACTGATGGAAGAGCAGAGGGAAATAGATTGTAGGAGCATGGAAACCGTAGTCAAGAAGCCTCTTTGCGATATCGAGGGTCGTGACGCCCGTTGACTGGTCAAGAAGTCCGTCGAAGACGAACTCATGCTTGCATACAGTCGGAATCGGAAGCTTGAAGCAGTCCTTGAGAGACTCCTTGATATAATTCGCACCCAGAACTGCAAGAGGACCGACCATCTTTATATTCTGCCTGCCAAGCATCAGGATATATGTATATGCTCTCAGAAGCACTCCGAAATTGCCCATGAAACCGGAAATCTGTCCACAAGCCTGACAGCCGCATTTGCACTCTGGAGCACAACCGCATGCCGGTCCGAACGCTCCGGAGCCTTCCGGTGAAGACTCACATCTGCATGTTCCGTCTGCCACATAAAGAGTGCCGTCTTCTGCCTCCATGACCTTAGGTACCGGAAGATGTGATACGAGATGAGCCGCGACACCGACAGGACCTGCACCTGGACCGCCACCGCCATGTGGCGTAGAGAATGTCTTGTGAAGATTAAGATGAAGCACATCAAATCCCATGTCACCAGGACGTACGACACCCATAAGAGGATTCATGTTTGCTCCATCATAATACAGCAGACCGCCACATTCATGTACAAGAGCTGCAATCTCCTTTATATCCTTCTCGAAAAGACCTAATGTATTAGGATTGGTCATCATGATGCCGGCGATAGTGTCATCGAGCAGAGGCTTGAGATCCTCGACATCAACAAGTCCCATCGCATTTGACTTGACCTGCACAATCTCCAATCCGCACACAGCGGCAGAAGCAGGGTTGGTTCCATGAGCACTGTCAGGAACGATGATCCTGGTACGCTTCTCATCACCACGGGAAATATGATACTGTCTGATTACCATAAGTCCTGTAAGTTCTCCGTGAGCTCCGGCAAACGGATCCAGAGTGAATTCCGCCATTCCTGTAATCGCAGAAAGAGCATGAGAGAGATCCTTGTAAAGCCTCAAGGCACCCTGAACGGTTGACGCAGGCTGAAGAGGATGCAGACCGGCAAAAGCAGGCATTGCAGCAATCTCCTCGTTGATCTTAGGATTATATTTCATGGTACAGCTTCCAAGAGGATAGAATCCTGAATCCACACCGAAATTCATCTGAGAGAGATTGGTATAATGACGCACGACGTCAAGCTCACTTACTTCAGGAAGAGCCGGAGCCTCTGCACGCTGAAGACCAGCCGGGAGTTCGGAAACAGATGTCTCCCATTTGTTGGCAGGCAATGAATATCCCTGTCTTCCGGCCTTGGAAAGATCAAAGATCAGTTTATCATAGTACTTCATGGCCCCAATTCTTTAGATATTCAACAATGGCATCGATGTTATCCTTCGATACTTTCTCTGTAACACAGAAATTCACCAGACCATCCTCAACCTCGACGGCTCCGAAGACACCGATCATCTGGAGAGCATCCTGGATCTTTTCTGCAGGTACCAGGGTCTTGAGGGTGAATTCCTTGAGGAACGGCTTGTCGAAAGCCTTCTCAAAGAGACCTGTCGAAAGAAGTCCGTCATAAAGATAATGGGCTCCGCCATAACTGAGTTCATTGACTTCACGAAGTCCCTTCGGTCCCATAAGTGACATATATACAGTCACATACAGAGCCATCAGAGACTGATTCGAGCAGATGTTGCTTGTAGCCTTTTCACGACGTATGTGCTGTTCACGAGCCTGAAGCGTAAGTACATAGGCACGCTTTCCGTCCACATCCTTTGTAGCTCCTACGATTCGGCCCGGAAGCTTGCGGACATGATCCTTTGTACATGCAAGGAAGCCTACATAAGGGCCACCGAAGCAGAGAGGTACTCCGAGAGTCTGAGAATCTCCGCATACGATATCTGCGCCCCACTCGCCCGGAGTCCTGATGACGGCAAGTGATGAAGGATCGGAATACACCATCAACAGTCCCTTCTGGGCGTGTACCGCATCTGCAAAACCTGTCAGGTCCTCTATGATACCATATCTGTTTATACCTGGAACGAGCACGCCGGCGACATCGCCTGCAGCAAGCTCGGCTGCCAATGCCCCATATGATGTAGCTCCGTCCACACATGGAATCATGTCGAGCCGGACACCATTGAACTTTGCGTATGTCTTCACGACTTTGACCACCTGAGGAAGAAGGCCCTCCGAAAGAAGGACGCGCGTCTTCTTCTTTGTCGCCGCCATTGCCATCATCATGGCCTCGGCAGCGGCAGTCGCTCCATCATACATGGATGCATTGGTGCAGTCCATACCTGTAAGCTCGGTAATCATCGACTGATACTCAAAGATATAGCGTAATGTACCCTGGGACACCTCCGGCTGATATGGAGTATATGCAGTAAGGAATTCAGAACGGGAAATGATATGAGGGATGACGGCTGGAGAATAATGGTCATAGGCTCCAAGTCCGCATAAGCAGAACAGATTGGTGTTGAACTCAGCCAATCCTTCGAAATACTGACGCACCTCATGTTCTGACATGGCATCAGGCAGGTCGTATTCATTGCGATAGATGACATCCTGAGGGACATCGGAGTAGAGATCCTCGAGGGACCCTACTCCGATTCTGTCCAGCATCTGGCGTATGTCATCTTCCGTATGAGGAAAATATGCAAAAGCCATATTGTGAGATTTATTCGTTCGCGCACATTTCCTCGTATGCAGCTGCATCCATAAGAGCTTCCAGCTCTGACGGATCGCTCATCTCCACCTTCATGATCCAGTTTGCAAAAGCGTCCTGATTGAGAAGTTCAGGAGCATCCTCAAGCTCTTCATTGATCTCAACAACAGTTCCTGATACCGGACTGAAAAGATCGCTTGCTGCCTTTACACTCTCGACTGCACCGAACTCCTCGCCCGCCTCAAGTTCATCGTCAACCTCAGGCATATCCACATAAGAGAGGTCGCCCATGGCGTGCTGTGCGAAATCCGTGATACCTACTACCGCCACATTTCCTTCAACCTTTACCCATTCGTGTGACTCGCTGTAATAGAGTCCTTCAACTGTCTTTGCCATAATTTATTGTATTTAAATGATCATTATTTCTTGTAATTGGTTTCGTAGAAACGACGCCTGGTCACTATACCGGGGAAGACCTTCTTGCGGATACGGATCTCAACCTGAGTGCCGAGTTCCGTATAGGCCTTGTCAACCATAGCCACACATACACTGCGGTCAGTTGAAATCGAGCGATAGCCGGTTGTCACGACTCCTACCTGAACGCCATCCACCTCTACAGGATATCCGGCACGAGGGATGGCCTTGTCCTGAAGTTCGATGCCTACGCTCTTGCGTGTCAATCCGGCTTCTTTCTGGGCTACAAGGGCGTCACGTCCGACAAAGTCCTTGTCCTTGATTTTCGCAAACATTCCGAGTCCCGCTTCAAGCGGTGTGATTTCATCGCTGAGTTCATGGCCGTAAAGAGGAAGTCCCGCTTCAAAACGGAGGGTGTCACGACAACCGAGACCACATGGAACGACTCCGGCCGCAAGAAGAGTATCCCACATTTCATTGATGACTTCATGCGAAGCATATATCTCGAATCCGTCCTCTCCAGTATATCCGGTACGGCTTACGATCATGCCGTCCTTCCTGTAATATGTATAGAATCCCAGAGCGGCAGCCTCCGGAAGGCCAAGGGTCTCGACAGCATGTCTTTCTGCATCAGGACCCTGAAGCGCGATCTGTCCCCAGGAATCGGATTCATTCACTACATTCACATCATATCCTTCAGCCTGAGCACAAAGCCACTCATGATCCTTAGCGATGTTTGAGGCATTGACGACAAGAAGATAGCTGTCCGGCTCAAACTCCTTATACACAAGCAGGTCGTCAACGGTAGTGCCGTTCGGATAGAGCATCATTCCATAGAGGATCCTTCCATCCTCCATCCCGGCTACATTATTTGAAAAGACATGATTCACAAATTTCTCCGCATCAGGGCCGCAGACAGAAATCTCGCCCATATGCGAAACATCGAACATTCCGGCACGATTACGGACGGCATTATGCTCGTCAGTTATGTTCGTGTACTGTATCGGCATGATGAATCCTCCGAACGGACTCATCAATGCACCCAATGCGACGTGTTTGTCATAAAGACAGGTTTTCAAGAGATTCTCTTCCATATCATCAACAGTGTATTATATATTCGTAACTCATATCTTCAATCTCACGCAACTGCTCCGGAGCAAGAAGGATATCTCCGTCGGTGAAATATCCGGTCAGATATGCCTGAAGCGACTCAGGAGTCTCAAGCACCGGACTGATATCCTTGAATTCCGACAGGTTGGCAACCCTTTGACGCACGGACGCGACACCATGTCTCTGCAGCTTTTCAACAGGCGGGCGTATGGCTTCAGTCAATGCTTCAAGATCGGAAGAGTGGAGCAAGGTACCATGTACAATGCTTCTGTCCGGAAGCTGATGGAAGGCATTTCCGCTGACCTTCCTGCCGTTGACAAGTATGTCATTGCGACCTGAACGCACTGCATCAAGGCCAATATTGCCCAACGCAGCAGCCAATGCTGAGAGATACCGGTCAAAGACCGCAGACACCTCTCCCCTGCGTGATATATATGAAAGCATTATATTTCCCGGATCGGAGTAAACACACCCTCCTCCGCTACGGCGACGGAACAGTCCGACTCCGTTCTTCGCACAATAATCAAGATTCACCTCATTTTCAAGAATCTGATTGCGGCCGATTATGACTGACGGAGGAACACGCCAGACAAAAAAAGCCTCACAATCCATGCTCCCGGCCACATATTCTTCCATGGCAAGGTAGAAAGAGAGACTTCTGACTTTTTCATCGGGTATGACTATGTTCTTCATCGTCACTTCAAAATCATTCAAATTTAAATATTTTAAACTTTTATTCAAAATATTTCCCCTCAAATAAGATACGGCACTGAATATGTCATACGGCTTTCTGCAATAAATCTCATCAGAAAATGAAAGGTAAGGGCAAGGACACTAAAGGAATGAAGATGCAGGACATCTTCAGATGCATGATGGAAGAAGGATATCGGCCTGAATATGAGAAGACACATATCCTTTTCAACCTGGATGACAACACCGGAGTTGTCGAATACGAAGAGAATATCCTGTCGATAAGGATATTCTTCGCAATAGAACCTGATGCATTCAGTCTGTTTCTGGAAGCCTCGAATTCCATGATGCTTGAATCTTATATGGTCAAGCCTGTTATAACCGAAGACAGGAAAAGCATCATGTTCAGCTGCGAAATGATGTGCGACAGCATAAGGGAATTCAGA
This sequence comes from Bacteroidales bacterium, assembly GCA_017399905.1. Taxonomy (GTDB): domain Bacteria; phylum Bacteroidota; class Bacteroidia; order Bacteroidales; family UBA932; genus Cryptobacteroides. The sequence continues at coordinate 8,542 of JAFQAR010000048.1, read as the reverse complement.
AAATTCTTTCATAGAGGGGTGGAATACATAATCGAGGCCCTGATGATGCATAAGGCGGAAATGAAGCGTCTGATCCTCTCGGAGTCCCACACAATGCAAGGAATCCCCGCCATGGACGAGTCATCCATGGCAGGGATAGCCAAAACTCAAAAGGTAGTATCCTAATTCTGGTGAGCCGGTCTGAGAAGGTCAAGAACCACCTTTACCGGATTGAATGTTGCGAGAGGCACTTCCACGAAAAGAGTGTTCCAGTTACTCATTGCACCATTCCACAGGCCAGGGAGTTCAAGAGCCTTAAGCTCTCGTCCCTGATAGCTCTTGGAGCTTATGAAGCCGGCATCTTCGTCAACATATTTGAGAAGATCGAAGCTTTCTCCCTTATAGTCATGGAGACAGCATACGATATCAACAGGATTGAAGTGTGTAGCGCTTGAAAGGCACTCACGGGCATGGTCATCGGACATATTGATCTGTACGCTCTCAAGAATCTGGAGAGATGTCGAACCATCCTTCTCAGCTATGACGAACGGTCCGCCTCCAGGCTCGCCCTGATTCTTCACCATTCCGGCAACTCTGACCGGCCTGTCAAGCTTTGCACGGAGCGCCTCAACCCTCTTCTTCGGAGTCTCGGCAACCGGCATTTCCACACAAAGGGTATTCTTGAGGAATGCCTCGATATCGTCACAGAGAGCAAGAGCCTCAGGTGTTGCATACATGTCTTCGTATACAGGATCGTAGCCCGGCACGCCTACGGTAACGTTTCTTGATCCCTGGATAGGATTGCATACGATGTCAAGCTCACGAAGATATCCGTGGAGGGTATCGCGAAGTTCGAGAGCCTTTCCGAGGAGAACCTTCTTCCATGTAGCTGTCTCAGGAAGAAGTCTTTCATTTGCGACATTGTCGATATTCTTTATCGAAACCACTTCCTCCTCGATCTTATTGAGGTTGTAGATGAGGGCACCGTGTCCGGCAGGACGGAAAAGAAGTGAATCGGTCTCAGTCCTGAATGGCTTGTTGTCCACATCTACAGCCACTGTATCTGTAGCCTTGTCCTGGAAAGTGAATGTGATGTTGTACTGAACGCCATACTTAGCCTCATAAGCAGCCTTTACTTCCGCATATGCTTCTTCGAAAAGATGCTGATGCTCAGGAGAAATGGTAACGACGAGATTTGCGGTTCCGTCTTCGTTCCTCATATAGTTCTGAGCCTCGACAAGGTGCTCGGCAAATGCAGTCCTGATCTCGCCGTCGGTATATTTATGGAACTTGAGCACACCCTTTGGCTTTGCTCCATATCCGAGACCTTCATCAGTAAGGGTCTTCGAAAGTACTGACTGTCTGTATTCAGGACACTTGCACACCTCGGCACCGAAAAGTTCCGGAGTATAGAATGCAAATGACTGAATCTTGTCGACGAATTTTGCTGCAGGAGCATCGTCCGCAAGTTCCTTTCCAGCCTTCAATGCATCGAGGCCGCTGAAAAGATCCTTGAACATACGTGAAGCCGCACCGGATGCCGGAACAAACTTGCACTTTCCATTGATGGCTGCACTTTCATAATATTTTACAGCAGCCTCGACCGCAGCCTCATCAAGTACCTGTATACCCCTTTCAGGAGTAGCCGGTGCCACAATCTTCATCCAAGGGAAACCCTGCTTGAAGCGTTCAACCTGCTGTTCAACCGTCTGGACTGACGATCCTCTCTGCTCGATCTGAGCAATGTCTTCTTTTCTAAACATATCGGTTATTGGTTAATGGTTATTCAACATATATTTCTCTTCTGTACTGATATTCCGAACGGAGCTTCTCGAACTTGTCAGGTTCCATCCTGAAGCGGAAATCATCAGTAAATATAGGATAATTATACTGGAACACAGCCGCAATCTGACCATGATTCTTCCCTTTCAGGTCCAGCAGGACAGGAGAGTTGTCCGGTATATCCGCTTCCGGAAAGAAATCATACAGTTCCGTGATTCCGAAATATCTGGCGACAGCCTGCACTGCCATGGCTGTACCCATCTGCTTGCCCTGATACGAATAGCCTGCGATATGAGGAGTCGCGATGTCCACCATATCCACAAGTTCCTCGTCCACATTAGGTTCATTGTTCCATGTATCGATTACCGTAGCTCCAAGTTTCGGGAGAGCGTCCTTCAAGGCACTCTCATCGACCACCTCACCTCTTGAAGCATTTATGAAGATCGCCCCTTGCTGCATTGCTGCAAAGAAAGAAGCATCAGCCATTCCCCTTGTCGTTTCATCCAAAGGCACATGAAGGGTTACTATCTGCGATTCCGCAAGGAGATGATCCAACGTACAGAATCCTTCCTCTCCTTCAGCCGCCGCCCTCGGAGGATCGCACCTGAGAACCTTGAACCCGAGGTATTCCGCCATCTGCTCCACTTTTCGGCCGACATTGCCCACTCCGATGATTCCGATAGTGCTGCCATCTATCTTGATGCCTTTTCGCGCCGCCACACCGTAAAGACCTGAGAACACATACTGCATGACTCCCCCGGCATTGCAGCCGGCAGCATTATGGACTTCTATGCCCTTGCTGTCACAATAATCGAAATCGACATGATCGGTACCGATGGTAGCCGTCGCGATAATCTGCACTTTCGACCCTTCCAGAAGTCCGGCATCGCACTTCGTCCTCGTACGAAGTATCAGGGCATCCGCATCCGCCACATCGGCAGAAGTTATTTCCGGTCCCTTCTTATAGACGACCTCTGCGTAAGGCTCCAGGACTCCGTTCAGGAACGGGACATCCATATCTGCAACTATCTTCATAATCTTATCTCAATATCAAATCTCTGACCATAGTACCTGGATTGTCCCCGCTCATCATGACCGGGTCCTTCTCCAGACATTCGTTCAGCATCCTCAGAAGTTCAGCCTTACGGAAATAAAGCCTGTTCCTTACTACGGATGAACTGAGGGTACAATAAAGCACACCGTTACGGAATGTAAGGTCAACCGTATAGGCCGAAGCACCGGAAACCCTCATCCACGCATCATAGACATGCTGACGGCCAAGACCTGCAGCAAGCTTCATTTCCCTGATATATTGGGAAATGAGTTCTTCCATGCCCTGGGCATCCTTCCTGCCTATCCTGTTTCCGTTTCCCGCCATCATCAAATTCTTGTAAACGCCCCTGCAGCAGTCTCGAAATAGACTCTGTCCTGAGTAAGCTCATCCACTATTCCCGACATCCTCACCTTGTTGCTGTCAGTAATGAATATCTGTCCGAAATCCTTGCTGGCAACCATCTGAAGCAGATTGGATATCCTCGACATGTCGAGCTTGTCGAAGACATCATCAAGAAGCAGGACGGGAGGAAAGCCGTAATTCCGCTTCATGATCTCGTACTGGGCGAACTTCAGTGACACAAGAAACGATTTCTGCTGGCCCTGCGAACCGTAACGGCGTATCGGATGGCCGTTCATCATGAATACGAAGTCGTCCCTGTGTATTCCTGAACCGGTATATTTGAGTATGCGGTCCTTTTCGAACGAAGAAGCCAGAATACCTTCAAGAGAGGACGAAGAAAGTTCCGACTCATATCTGATATCGACCTGTTCGGTGTCACCGGAAAGAGCCTTGTAATACTCGGCGACGACAGGACGGATATCGTCCACGAAACGTCTTCGGGCGTCATGTATCGGGCCTGCCAGGGCTGACATCCTCATATCTATCACTTCCAGCAGGGTACGGTCAACCTCGGGCTCCTTCAGCATCCTGTTACGCTGCTGAAGCAGACGGTTGTAATGCTGCATTGCGGACATATATTCCCTGTCCATCTGGGAAAGGACAGAGTTCACGAAACGACGGCGTTCTTCGCCGGAATCGCTTACAAGCGAATTATCCGAAGGAGATACCATCACGACAGGCAGGACACCGATATGTTCAGACACCTTTCCATACGGCTTGTCATCCCTACGCAGCTTCTTTTCTCCTTTAGATGATATCTTCATGGCAAAACGGCTTGACAGTCCGTTATCCATGCGGTATACGCCGGAAAGCGAGAACTCATCCGTACCATGTCTGAAATTGAAACGGTCCGATGCGGCAAAAGCGCTTTTCGTCATCGACAGATAGTATATCGCATCCAGGAGATTTGTCTTTCCCTCGCCGTTGTTGCCGCTTATGCAGTTGATGTTGGGAGAGAACTCAAGTTCCTGAAGCGCTATATTCCTGAAATCGGAAATGACTATTTTCTCTAAAACCGGCATGTTTCATTTTATATCTTGGCAAATATAAGATATTTTATTGATAATTTATATCGTGGAAAGCAGCTATTATCTAACAATTGACAGGACAATGCCTGCAGGCGGTGCATCAACCGGGAATGTATCCGCCGCAGTTTCAGGGCAATCCGCTTTAAAGAAATAATTATTGGGAGTTTGGACAATTTTTGCTAAATTTGCCGCCTGTTTGTGCAAAGTGGCCGGAAGAGCCGGCCGCAAGCACCGGAAAGACAAATTAAAAACTTCAGAATATGGCAAAGGAAATCAAAAATGAAAAGGCTGAGGCAGTAGTTGAGGCCGTTTCAAAGACAGAGCAGTTCTTTGAGGAGAACGGCAAGCTTCTTTCAATCATCTGTGCTGCATTTGTAGTAGTATGCGTTGCAGCATTCTGCTGGTTCAAGTTCGCTTACCAGCCAAAGGTAGTCGAGGCTCAGGGCCAGATGGCACTTGCAGAGCAGACATTCCGCACAGGAAACTACGAGGCTGCCCTCAACGGTGACGGCAACGCACTTGGATTCGCACAGATCATAGACGACTACGGCAAGAAGGCTGGCAAGTCAGTATACTTCTATGCAGGAGTATGCGAACTTCAGCTTGGAAACTGGGAAGAGGCCATCAAGTATCTCAACGCATACAAGGGTAAGGATGAGATTCTTGCAGCACGCGCAAAGGCCTGCATCGGTGATGCTTATGTAGGAATGGAAGACTACAGGAAGGCCCTCTCATATTTCGAGGATGCAGCAAACACAATCGACAACATGTTTGCAGCCGGATATCTTCTCAAGGCAGGAGCAGTTGCAGAGAAGCTCGGTGAGAACGAGAAGGCACTTTCTTTCTACAAGAAGATCAAGGACCAGTACCCTCAGTCTATGGAAGGATACGATGTTGACAAGTATATCGGACGTATAGAGGCAAAATAATCATGGGAAGAGCATTTGAATTCCGCAAGGAGAGAAAGTTCAAGAGATGGGGTCACATGGCCCGCGTCTTCACTAAGATCGGAAAGGAAATCACCATTGCCGTAAAGCAGGGTGGTCCGGATGTGACCGGTAACCCACGTCTCCGCGCTCTCATTCAGACAGCACGAAGCGAGAACATGCCTAAGGACAACATCGAGCGTGCCATCAAGAGAGCTACCGACAAGGACCAGGCAGATTATAAGGAAGTCGTATTCGAAGGATACGGTCCTCACGGAATCGCAGTCCTCGTTGAAGCGGCTACAGACAATAACAACCGTACTGTTGCAAACGTACGTTCATACTTCACAAAGAGCGGCGGTTCGCTCGGAACTTCAGGAAGCGTTGACTACATGTTCGACCGCAAGTGCATGTTCCGCATGAAGACCGCAAACCCTTACGACCTCGAAGAGCTTGAGCTTGAGCTTATCGACTACGGTGTCGAGGAGATCTTTGAAGAGGAGAACGAAAACGAGGAAATGGAGATTGTCCTCTACGGCGAGTTCACAGCGTTCAACGCAATCCAGAAGTGGATCGAAGAGAACGGCTACGAGCTTGTAGCTGCAGAGTTCACCCGTCTTCCTAACGTAGACCTCAAGGTTCTTGAGGGTGACGACAAGGCTGACGTCGAGAAGCTCATCGAGCGCATCGAGGAGGATGACGACGTTCAGAACGTCTACACCACAATGCAGCCGTAAACATTCAGGGAACAGCCTGAAAGAGGCTGTCTGATAATAGCAGAAGAAGCCGGCCCGAAATATTTCGGGTCGGTTTTCTTTTGCCACGTCACTTCGTTCGGGGCCGGGAATGAGGGATGTCGGATACAGAATAAAGGTTATTCTGAGGAGTCGATCCAGAGCGAAAGATCATAAGAAAAAGAAAAAAGTGACTAAAAGTTGCTATGAGTGACGAAACTCCGGAACAATAAGATTTGTAAACGATTGTTTTTCTTTATTTTATACAGCATCAGAAACTTACTCCCGAACTTTGCTTCTGTTAACTTTAATATATTTACCATGAAAGAAAAAACAGAGGAAAGAAGTGAGCAAAGGTATGTGGACATACTAAGCAATGCTGGTTTCAAGGCATTTTTTGGTGATGAGGGCAACAAAGAGGAAGTCATGATGCTGATAAACACGCTGCTGCCGGCAAGCAGACAAGTCACTGACATCGAGTATCGTCCGACAGATCACCAAGGGCCGGTCATAGGGCACAGCAAGGATTTCCAGTTCGATTTCATGTGCCGAGATGTCACAGGTGCAATGTTTATAGTCGAGATGCAGAGATATAAAGAGGTGTCTTGGTTCAAAAGATGTGTCAGTTATGCGAGCCGTGCATACGACAGGCAGAACAAGACAGGGTTTGATTATGATGTACCTCCTGTATATCTGATCGGCCTGATGGGTGTAGACATCAATCATCCTGACAAGGATTACTGGAAGAACAAATATATTTCAGAGTACACATTTCGAGAAAAAGAATGTCACGACTTGCTCGATGAGACAATTGTTATTATATTTGCTGAACTGACAAGATTTCATAAGACTGAGGATGAGTGCGTTACGGAGCAGGACCGGTTGCTTTATCTGCTTAAGAATTCCGGGAAGATGAAGATGCCGCCTAAGTGGGGTACAGAAAAGCCCTGCAAGGATATCCTCGATGCATTTGAGATCGGAGACTTCAGCAAAGAGAAACGGAAACAATACGACAAGGATATGTACGACGAGAAAAGACGTAACGGTGAACTAGCTGCAGCCAGAAATGACGGAAGAGCAGAAGGACTTGCAGAAGGTCATGCGGAAGCACAAACGGAGATCGCCAGAAAAATGCTGGATGCCGGGATGCCTGTCGATCAGATCATGCTGTTTACAGGACTTGACAAGGAGACTATAGAGAAATTGTAGAGTCTTTTGGAAAGCTGAGGCATTGCAAGAAGCATAAAAAAGAAAAAAGATATAAAAAAAAGAAAAAGTTGCAGGGGTGATAAGAATTTCTTGACGTTTTACGGATAATTCTTGCCATCTTTACGAGACAGACAGGGAGATAGCCATAGATATAAAATTTGGGTTAAACAAATTTTATATCTATGGCTAAAATTTTTGTAAAAGAGTCTGAGATCACGATTCTCAGCATCAATAAAAATGATTACATTTCATTGACCGACATCGCACGTCATAAAAGCGATGATCCAACATCAGTTATTTCTAACTGGCTTAGGAATCGAAATACTATCGAATATCTTGGCATGTGGGAAACCTTATTTAACCCAGTTTTTAAACCCCTCGAATTCGAGGTGTTTAAAAATCAGGCCGGTCTCAACGCCTTCACCCTATCTCCTCAGAAATGGATTACTTCTACAGGAGCCATCGGTATAGTTACCCGACCTGGCCGATATGGCGGCACGTATGCCCACAAGGACATTGCTTTCAAGTTTGCAAGCTGGATTTCTGTCGAATTCGAACTATATATGGTAAAAGAATTCCAGCGGCTGAAGGAACGGGAACAGGCCCAGATCGGATGGAGTGCTAAGCGGGAACTTGCAATATCATTTGCTTTTGGGATCCCCGGTCAGAGCCGGGATGACATAGAAAAAAGATCCCCGGCAAAATGCCGAGGATTAGGAATATTGTCAATGTCGAGGATGACGAATGTCGAATACAGAATGGGGTTATTCTGTATAGCCGGTCCAGTCTACGTCAATGACAAACATTGTATCTGCCACTAACGTGCCTGTACTGCTATCATTAGCCTCATAATTCTGATTGCGGATTACAACTACGAAGTCACCTGCAACATTCATTTCAAATGGAGTGACATTGATTACATGCTGGGCTGCCTCTGTATCAACATGAGTCTCGGACTTCAATACTGTTCCATCTGTGCCCTGGATCTCAACGATAAACTGACTTCCCAGTTCTGTTGACGCACGAGCCCAAGTAATAGTCAAAGTGCCACATCCTCCTGACAATGTCGGACTAGTAAGAGTTCCTAGAAAGTACTCATTGGCATTAAGTTTAGGTCTATATGGTGCATCTTGATAATCCGGATAGTATGTTGCTGTAAGTTTGTTCACGACCGCCCCTGTTGAATACCATCCGTTTGCTGTAGTATAGGTTTCACTATTATTACGACCGGCTTCACCACCATTGATAGTTTCAAGGTCTGCTGAGCCACCGCCGGTTTCTACTGGAGGGGTGTCAGACATTCCTTCCTGAACGATTACATAAGTTGCCGGCATACCCATTCCCATAGGAGGCATGATGATTACCTTGCCGCTTCTCTCTTCTGTTGATGTATTTTCCTCTACGGAGAGTACCACAGTCTCTGTCCTT
>JAFQAR010000047.1 GCA_017399905.1 Bacteroidales bacterium | reverse complement strand
AGGGTTGACAGCTTCCCGGACACGTCCGCCGGAGCTGTCCCCCGGAGGGGGATAGACACCGCCCCGAACGTGGGGAGGGAGTCGTTTGAGTACCCGAAAATTTCAAAAAGAACAAAAAGGACTAAAACTTATCTTATTTGTATTGACATTTATCTTCCCTCGTGCTATACTAATCTCAAACAACACAAGGAGGTACACTATGGTACGCAATAACATAGAGCTGGACGTTAAGGTCAAGTGCCTTGAGACCAGCACAACCCAGCAATCCCTCGCTGAAAAAATCGGTACGACAGGTCAGTATGTGAACAGAATCGTCAAGAAGAAGGACGGTCTCGTGAATAAGACCTTCGTTGAAATGATGGAAGCTCTTGGTTATGACATTGAGCTGACCTACGTCAAGAGGGACGAATAATTTGGAGGTGAGCACATGAAGGTCGGTTATGTACGAGTAAGCACCTTAGACCAAAATCCGGCGAGACAAATGGAGCTGATGAAATCTCTTGGTGTGGAAAAAATCTTCCTCGATAAGATCAGCGGCAAGGACACCAACAGACCACAGTTCAATGAAATGCTCTCCTTCCTCCGGGAAGGTGACACGTTATACATTGAATCCTTCTCCCGGTTATCACGAAGCACCAAAGACCTCCTGTCTACGGTTGCTTTGCTGACGGAACGAGGTGTGAATCTTGTCTCAGACAAGGAAAAAGTCGATACCACCACACCACAGGGGCGGTTTATGCTGACGGTTTTCGCCGCCCTCTCGGAGCTGGAACGAGAAAATATCCTCGAAAGACAGCGTGAGGGTATCGAAATTGCCAAAACCGAAGGAAAATACAAAGGTCGGAAGCCTGTTGAGACCACGGATAGGTTCTTTTTCGTGGCAAAGGCATGGTCGGACGGAAATCTCGCTCTCAAAGACGCTATTGAGCAGTCGGGTATGTCCTCCTCCACCTTTTTCCGTAGGTGTAAACAGTATAATATTCACAAGGAAAGTAGTAAAAGTAGTTAAAAATCAGTTTTTGCGTAAACTTTCACCTTATGGGTGTCCTATAGGAAGAATTATACGAAAAATCAGAAGAACAACTACTTTTACTACTTCACATGGAGGATTTGGGTATGACGTATGTATTCAAAACACCGTTTTCACACGCTGAGACGGTTTCGATGGTGGAAAAGACCATCACAGCCATAGGAGGTAAGTTCAAAAACGATGTTGGTGATTGGCGAGCGAAGGGATTTGCTACCGTCCTCTCCGCCACGGCGCAGTTTTTCTTCCATGAGAAGGAAAATGAATGCAGTGTCCGGGTGGTTTTCCGCAGACACCACACCGACAGTCGAAGATTTTGGAGAACCTTCGTTGAAAAATTGAATGAGCTTTACCCGGACGTAGATTTCGGTATCAATGCGAAGACACCGTATGAGCTGGTGGCGGTTCTGAACCTCACTGGCGATACCGAGCAAGTCCACTTCTCTCGAACTTCCGGCGGAACATCGTTGGGCGGATTCCTCCTCGGAGGATTGGCTTTCGGCGCACCGGGAGCGATTGTCGGCGGAATGTCCGGCACTCAGAAAACAGTCGGCACGACCCGAACGGTGTATTCCGATAAGGTCAACGTCCGAATGCTGTGGAGTGACGGTCTCCTACAGGAACGACAGGTCGATAAGCGAGAGAACCTATATCATGAGATCATGAACATGATTTCATAACGTAACAGATACACGGCGCATGATTGCGAGAGCTTTTGGCTCAAACAGTCATGCGCTTTTTCTTTTTGGAGGTATTATGAAGAAATTACTGAAAACAATCCTTGAGAGAGTCCGAAAGAAGCCCTTCTCTTTTCAGACCTTCGAGGACTTGTACTATATGTGCAAGGAAGCAATGAAGGAAGACACCGACCTCGGTGTGAAATATCTGAAACTGCTCTCTGCTGAAATTGAAAAGGCATTCCGGGATTCCTCGCTGAGTGAAGCGGACGTACACAAGCTGTACGATCTGCATAAGCGAGTGTGCTATGCCGCCGCAAAATATGACTTTGACTCCTACCTTCTGTATGTCGAATGGAACAGAGACCCGGAGAAGAAGTTCTACCCTCCTCGCCGCAAGGTGCTGAAACAGGTGGTGGACGCTCTACAAGAGCTTGCCGATGATAAGCTGGATTTGCTGGCAGTCTCCCTTCCCCCCGGTAGCGGTAAGACCACTCTCGCTATCTTCTATCTGACATGGCTCGGCGGCAAGATTCCCAATGACCCTATGCTGACAGGTAGCCACTCGAACTCCTTCGTCCGTGGTGTATATGACGAATGTCTGAGAATCATGGATAAAAACGGCGATTACCTGTGGTATGAGGTGTTCCCGGATATACAGGTTACGAACACCAACGCAAAGGACTGTCGTATCGACCTCGACAAGCGTCAGCGTTTTGAGACGTTGGAGTTCACCTCTATCGGTACTGGTAACGCTGGTCTGTATCGTGCGGCAACCCTCCTCTACTGTGATGACTTGGTGTCGGGTATCGAGGTTGCTCTGTCGAAGGAACGACTCGACAAGCTGTGGGAAACCTACACCACCGACCTTCGTCAGCGTAAGATCGGAGACCACTGCAAGGAGCTTCACATTGCTACACGCTGGTCGGTTCATGATGTAATTGGTAGACTTGAGCGTGAGTACGGTGACAATGATCGAGCGAAGTTCATCGTTGTTCCGGCTCTCGATGAAAATGACGAGTCCAACTTCGACTACGCTTATGGTGTCGGATTCACTACGAGATTCTACCACGAGCAGAGAAATATCATGGACGATGTGAGCTGGCGAGCATTGTATATGAATGAACCTATCGAACGTGAAGGTCTCGTTTATGCACAGGACGAGCTTCGCCGCTACTTCGAGCTTCCGAGTGAAGACCCGGACGCTATTATCGGTATTTGCGATACGAAGGACAAAGGTGCTGACTACGCTTTCCTCCCTGTGGCTTACGTCTACGGACAGGACTACTATATTCACGATTGTGTCTGCGACAACGGTCTGCCGAACATCGTGGACGCTCGACTGACGGAAATTCTTGTCCGGGATAAGGTCAAGTCCTGTAGGTTCGAGTCCAACTCCGCCGGAAGACGTGTGGCTGAGAAAATCCAAGAGGAGGTCAAGAAAAAGGGCGGCATTACCCATATCACGACCAAGTTCACCACTGCCAATAAGGAAACGAAGATCATCGTCAACAGTGCATGGGTTAAAGAGCATTGTCTGTTCAAGGACGCTTCCCTCTATCAGAAGAAGTCCGACTACGGCAAAATGATGGATATGCTCTGCTCCTACACCGTTGCTGGTAAGAACAAGCACGATGATGTTCCCGATGGCATGGCTATGTTGGCGGAATATGCACAGTCCTTGAGCGGTCAGAAGGTCGAGGTCTTCAAAAGACCGTGGTAATTCACAATTTCCACATAGTTTTCCACAGAAAATTCTAAAAAGAAGAATTAGAACTTGATTTTTACGAATTACTGTGGTATAATGATAAAGGTAAAAGTGTATAGAGTTTTAAGTGGCGCATGATTGCGATTTGGAAACTTCGGTTTCTATCGGTCATGCGCCATTTTTATTTTCAATCATTCAAAGAAAGGAGGGGCAATCGTGGGAAATACCGTTGACACTTCAAAAGGTCTGTCTCAGACAAGGCAAATGAACGGCAGACGTGTTATCAAGACCAGCGTCCGTGAGATCACCAAAGATAACGTGGTCGATGTGTTGCAGAAAGCTCTTGGCACACACGAACTGAACCGCAGTGAGATTGATTACCTGTGGAACTACTACCGTGGTAAACAGCCTATTCTCCACAGAACCAAAGAAGTGCGCCCCGAAATCTGCAACAAGATTGTAGAAAACCGAGCGAACGAGATTGTCTCCTTCAAGGTCGGCTACTTGTGTGGTGAACCCATTCAGTATGTCGGCAGAAACGGTGAGGAAGCTACCGCAAAGGCTATCACCGCTTTGAATGAGCTTATGTTCGCAGAGGATAAAGCCACTAAAGACCAAGAGATTGTCGAGTGGCAAATGATTTGCGGCACTGCATATCGTTTGGTTCTGCCGGACGAGAAGAATGAGGAAGACGAAGCTCCCTTCGAGCTTCACACTCTCGACCCTCGTGATACCTTCGTTGTTTATTCCAGTGAGATCGGCAACAAGCCGCTCATGGGTGTGAAGTATTACAAGGACGATGAAGAAGTGCTTCGCTTCTCTGTCTACACCGAGAACCGCTACTACCTTATCGAAGGTGACATTCTGAAAGAGGAAAAGGCTCATGCCCTTGACATGATTCCTATTTTTGAGTACCCGGCGAACAATGCCCGACTCGGCTCTTTCGAGATTGTCCTTCCTCTGCTCGACACGATCAACAATATCGAGTCGAACCGTATGGACGGTATGGAGCAGACCATACAGGCTTTCATTAAGTTTGTGAACTGCGACATTACCGCTGATGATTTCAAGGAGCTGAAAGAGCTTGGCGCAATCAAGGTCAAGTCCGTGGACGGTGCGAACGCTGACGTGGACGTTGTTACCAACGATCTGAACCAAGACCAGTCTCAGACTCTTAAAGAGGACTGCTACTCCGCTATCCTCACTATCTGCGGCATTCCGAACCGTAACGGTGGTTCTTCCACCTCTGACACAGGAGCGGCGGTACTGCTTCGTGACGGTTGGTCTCTTGCAGAAGCGAGGGCAAAGGACAGTGAGCATATGTTCAAGAAGTCCGAGAAGAAAATGCTCAAGCTGGTGCTTCGTATCTGCCGTGACCTCGGTGATATTAGCCTACGTTTGAAGGACATTGACATGAAGTTCACTCGTAGGAACTACGAAGCAATTCAGAGCAAGTCTCAAGTGCTTGTCTCTATGCTACAGCAACCTAAGATTCACCCGATGTTGGCTTTCTCTCACTGTGGTATGTTCACAGACCCCGAAAATGCTTACGCAATGAGCATGAAGCATTACGAGGAGGAACAGAAGAAGCTCGCAGAGCAGAACCCCAACCCTAACCCACCTACAGACCCGGACGATAAGTCCAAGAAGTGATGTTTGAGCGGTTCGCCGCTTCTAATATCGTCAGAGAAGACGTTAATCGCAAAAGGTAGAGAAACCTTAAATCGCAAAATAAGACAGAGAAGTCTACAAACGCAAGGAGGAATATCAAATGGCAAAGATTGATGTAACACAGATCGAGGGTTACGCAGAAATGTCCGCAGAGGACAAGTTGAAAGCCCTTGAGGGATTCGACATTCCCGACCCGGATTACAGCGGCTATGTGAAGAAGGACGTTTTCGATAAGACCGCTTCCGAGCTGGCTGGTGTCAAGAAACAGCTCAAGGACAAAATGACCGATGATGAAGCGGCAAAGCAGAAGGAACAGGAGGAACGTGAGGAGTTGCAGTCCAAGTACGACAAGCTCTTGCGTGAATCTGAGATTTCCAAGCATAAGGCGAAGTTGCTGGGTCTCGGTTACGATGAAAAGCTGGCTGATGAAACCGCAGAAGCTATGGCTGATGGGGATATGGAGAAGGTGTTCGCCAATCAGAAGAAGCACCTCGATTCCGTAGAGAAGCGAGTTCGTGCTGACGCTCTCAAAGATACTCCTAAACCTACTCCCGATGGAGATTCCAAGACAATGACACTCGAAAAATTCCGTAAGTTGTCCCCGGCGGAGCGTGCCGCTTTCTTCGAGGAACACCCGGAAGAATACAAAGAACTATATGGAGGTAATTAACAATGGCTCATAAGATTTATGATAATTTCTTCCTCTCCAATGAGGTTGAAGACCAGTTTAACTCCCACTTGAATCTACAGCAGTTCTGTACTGTTGATAATTCTCTCGTGGGCGAAGCTGGCATGAAGCGCAAGATCAACGTCTACACCGCTACTGACGGTACTCAGAAGTTGGGTATGGGTGAGGGCAACACCAAGTCCATCGAAGTTTCTTACGCTGAGAAGGAGTACGAAATTCTGCTCGCTCAGAACCGTTTTGAATACTACGATGAACAGGCTATGACCGATCCTATGCTTGTTCCTGTCGGTGTCCGCCACATGGGTACTGATATGTTCAACACGGTCAATGCGGACATTTTCGCAGAGTTCAACAAGGCTACTCTGACTCACGAAGCTACTTCCTACGGTTTCGGCACTTTCGCTGACGCTGTTGCGAAGCTGAACCTTGAGGAGATCGAGGGTGTGAACATCTTCGGTTTCGTGAATCCGGCTGACATGGCTGAGATTCGTAAGGCTCTGAACGAAGACCTCAAGTACGTTGAGTCCTTCGCTCGCAATGGCTACGTTGGTACTGTTGCTGGTGTGAACATCTACACCAAGAAGGACGCTGTGTCCGGCACTATCATCATTGCCACTAAGGAAGCAGTTACCATCTTCAACAAGAAGGGTACTGAAATCGAGCAGATCACCAAGAATGCTCGTTCCGAGACTGCGGCTAATACTCGTCTGAACACTATCTTCTCTCGTAAGTATTACCTTGCCGCTCTGACTGACGCAACTAAGGCAGTGAAGATCACTGTTGCTGAGAGCGTCTAATCTAAGAACAGGAGGATAGGAAGTATGTATGAAGTTGTAAGAGCGTTCAGAGACGCTAAGAACGAAGATCACTACTACGGTGTAGGTGATACCTACCCTGTGTCCGGCT
>JAFQAR010000046.1 GCA_017399905.1 Bacteroidales bacterium | reverse complement strand
GGTGGTGCAGGTATGGCTCCTATGAGAAGCCACATCATGCATCTCTTCAAGACAGAGAAGACAGACCGCAAGGTAAACTTCTTCTATGGTGCACGTGCGCTCAAGGAGGCATTCTACCTTGATGACTACCATGCGATCGAGAAGGAGTTCCCTAACTTCAAGTTCCACCTTGCTCTTGACAGGCCGGACCCTGAGGCTGATGCAGCCGGCGTTCCATATGTTGCAGGTTTCGTACACAACGTGATGTTCGAGACTTACCTCAAGCAGCATGAGAATCCGGAAGATGCACTTTACCTCATGTGCGGTCCTCCTATGATGGTCGGAGCGGTTGTAAACCTCCTCGACTCACTCGGAGTTCCACCGGAGAACATCCTTTACGACAACTTCGGAGCATAATAACAGAAGAGACTGACTTTTTGAGTCAGTCTCTTTTTTCATTTATTATTTCCTTTTGAAGAAAGCCACAACTTTAGTGATGAGTTGGGCAATGAGCCAGACATCAGAGCCTGTGCGGATACGCGACTTGCGGATTGCTGCAGCCAGATATGGATAGCGGTTAAACAGATCAAGTCCGTATGCTATCGAATACCATCCAGCCTGAATCAGGATATCATCGAAAATGACTGAAACAGGATTGACATCTGCAGGAACATCGCGATACTTCTCGTACAGATCCAGAAAGTTCAAGGCATATTCCCTCTTCCTTCTTTTGCGGTTCTGCCTTGTAATGGAAGTAGGATTATTCTTTCTATAATGATAGACAACTTCATCAAGACGATCAATTGAAGATGCATATCCTACAAGCTGAACCGTGACATAACAATCCTCTGCATATGGATATCCGGGAGAATATATCACATGCTCTTTATATAAGCTGGCCTTGACGCATTTATTGCAGAATGTTCCATATGCACGGTGATTATACATGTCACGGACATAATCCTCCTTATCTGCAGAACTGTAAAAACCTTCGCGTTTCACACTCGAACGGTTTTCATATTCTTTCACATAATGGAAATAAATGATGTCAGCATTTGTTTCTTCTGCCTTCTCAGCAATCTTTCGAAGAGAATCGGCAGAAATCCAGTCATCAGGATCTACATGATAAACATAATCACCGGTGACATATTCAAGGCCTGTGGCACGTGCTGCCGGCAAACCTGCATTTTCTTTATCTACTATAATTACATTCTGACGCTGATGAGGATATTTCTTATCAATAATATCATTTAAGAGGTCAATCGAAGAATCCTTAGTCCCATCATTTACAAAAATGTACTGAAGATATGGATAAGACTGACTCAAGACCGATTCAGCAAATTCAGTGATATATTTCTCTACGCCATATACGGGAATAACCAGCGATATCGTTATAGGTCTGCTCATGCTACAACTCATATTTTGATTTGACCGGAAATGACGACTCGAATGCATCAAGTATAGCGTCTCTCAGTTCTTCATATCTTTTATCCGAAAGATGCACATCATTTATGCATACAAGCTTACGGGTAGGACGATGAAGGAAATCCCTCAAGCTTGACGGAGAAGCGACAGAAACTGAAAAATGCTTATTGGAGATTTTTTCCTTTATTACCAGTCCCTTATAGTTCATGTAATCAAGGAAAAGATACTGATTGAGATTCTCCGCTGTACGCGTACGCGTCTTAGAGGTATTGCGGATATCATCTCTCACCTTGTCATACAACTCCTCACACTCACTTTTAAGCATCGGAGAACATATATGCTGAGGACGCGTAAAAAAGCATGAAGATTTCATACCCAATGCCTTACGTGCCAGCCTGTCGGAATTACGGCATATCTTCTTATACATTCCAGACGCAAAAAGATGTCTGTAATATCCGATTACTGCCTTGCCATTCCTGAAGAAATCCTCAGGAGAGCATTTCCCTACCGGAAACATGTCATCATTGAAATACAGATACTCCTCGTCAAGACCATCTATACGATGAAGATGCATCTCGATAGGATTGCAGTTGAATGTAGGAAGATATTCTTCCGGGATCATATCCTTGTGAAGGACAATCTTAAGATTCTTCGTATCAGCCCACTGTGGCACCTGAGAAGGGTGTGACACCACCAGATACACATTCCTTATGAAAGGCATGTTGACCTCTATGCCTCTGAGAAGATACTTGAGCGTCCCCCAGTCACGGAAACGTTTCTGCATGACCGGCACATTGGTATATTTCTCATAATCCTGTTTCCATACAGGATCGTTTCCATCTACATATGTTATGACTATATCCATCAATATCTTGCTTTAAGAAGAGTTACATTCACTTTGGAAAGTGTTCCTGCATGTTATGTATGGTCACTGAAACCATTGTCATGATACTCGAAGACTATATTTCAAATACATTCTTCCTGTCGATGAACTGCTCCATGATTCCTGCGATACATATGCTTTCCTTAGGAGTCATACGGGAAGACACGGTACGCTCATTGATTATACATGAGACAAACTCGCGGATCTCATATCTCAATCCGGGCTCATTCCATGAGTAGAAATACTTCTTGTTGCTGTTCTGGTCTTCATATCGCAGTTCGAAATAGTCTGTCTTCCACCATGGAGAAGGCACATACGCATATCCCTTCGTACCGGATATGATCAGACTTCCTTCAGTCTTAACACCTAATCCCAGCTGGAATGACGCCACGGCGTTCCCAAACCTCATGATGCCTCGCGTATATACGTCAACACCATCTTCGTTCATTCGGCTGTATATATTGACATTCTCATAGTCAACCCCTAACAGTCTGACGATCGGGAGCAACGGATATGATCCCATCTCAAACAGAGAGCCTCCTGCCTGTGCCGGATCCAGCTCCCTCTTAAGCCTTTCACTCCCCCACAGCTTTGACTCTGAAGCGTCCACTCCGACAACATCTCCGATGAGGCCGCTCTTAACCAATGTCACAAGATGGTTGAATGCAGGACAGAATGCTGTCTTGTTTGCCTCAAGAAGCACGAGGGATTTCTCTGCAGCAAGGGCATATAATTCCTTTGCCTGAGAGGAATTCAGGACCAGAGGGGTTTCGCAAAGGACATGCAGACCGTTCTCCAAAGCCTGTCTGGCCTGATGATAATGAGACAGATGAGGAGTAGCAATATATACCGCATCAACATTCCCCATCAACTCTTCATAAGAATCATATATCCTTAGTCCGCCATGTCTTGCCGCAAATTCCTCCGCCTTCTTCCTGTCAAGATCATAAATACCGGCAACCTCTGCCGCATCCACATGCGAGGTTTCGGGAACAAAACGCTCCGCAATTCGTCCACATCCCACTACTCCTATCTTCACCACACGTTCTGATTCTGCCCTCAACATTGTCGAGGAAATGCCTTCGGTACGCGGGAGATATACAACTTTACAGAACTCGTTCAGATAATCGAACTTTCCTTCCCAATCCGAGCCTATGGCAAATATATCGACATCATACTTCTGTATGTCATCGATCTTTTGGCCGACATAATCCTCAATGATTATCTGATCCGCAAGCCCTGTGGCCTTTACAGCCTCAACTCTTTCCAGAACATTATTACGGACATTGAGCTTGCCACGGTCACGGTCGAAACTATCATTCGTCACACCGACTATGAGATAATCGCCCAATTCCTTGGCACGTTTGAGAAGATTGATATGTCCCTGATGAAGCAGGTCATAAGTACCATATGTAATGACTTTCACCATATCTACTGATTATTGCCGAAAATTTCTTCTACTGTTTCATAATTATGCAACGACTTCCTTATCACCGCTTCTGTAGGGATTGTCCTCCAATCACCATAAACGTTTGTCAGATAAGCATCCATATCCTTTGGCACAGGAAACTTAATTCCTTCAAACTCCGCTGTGGACAAAGGGAAGGTATCCTTCATGTAGAAGGTATGACGTGGCCATCCCGAACCCAGTTCATAATGATATTCATGTTTAGGGTTTATCTTTCCTAAAACCCTCAAAACCGGTATAACGACACAGATCGATATAAACTCGACCAGAAGCACCATCACCCTTCTGAACACCTTGTTCTTTATATATGAAGTCGGATGCTGAAGGCCGTAATATATGGACTTGGAAACATATGCCGCCCAATAGCTGGAGTATTCGATACAGAATATATCGACAAAAGGGCCTGTTTCCTTGAAGTGCTTCGTTCTCGGATTGAGAGTCGGTACAGACACGCCTTTCTTACGGAACTTCATATAGAGGTTCACGTATTCTATATCGCTCTGAATGCAATGAAGGAAATATTTATCATTCTCTTCAGAAAGCAGGATCTTCCTCAATTTCTTGAAATCCTTTCTGGGCATAACGATATCGATATCGTCGTCCCAAGGGATGAATCCTTTATGACGTGCCGCTCCGAGAAGCGTGCCCGAACTGAGCCACCAGCAGATTCCGTGCTTGCTGCAGATCTCTGACAGGTCCTGCAGAATGGTCAGCAGTTCCATCTGGTTCCGCCTCAACTTCGAATCCTCCGGATTACAATTACGCAAAGCCTGTTCTGTAATTCCCGTTGACATATCCGTTAAGATTTACTTATAGGAATATCCACCTGTCACCTCGATAATGCTGCCATTCACAAAGTCATTCTCAATACAGAATCGGAAAGCTGAAGCGATCTCATCTACAGATGCGAAGCGGTGGATTGCCGTCTTCCTGCAGATGTTGTTTCTGATTTCCTCAGGCTTGTTCTTCTGCCATGGAGTATCTACAAATCCCGGTGCAACAGCATTGACGGTCGTTCCGGTTCCTTCGAACTCCTTGACGAGATTCTTCATCAGCGCATGGACCGCTGCCTTGGTGACACCATAAGCCAGCACAGTACCATGAGGCTGCAATCCCATGAGCGAACCTGTAAATATTATCCTCGAGCCGGCAGGAATCATCTCATAGAGTTCGCGGATGATTATATAGTGTGAATTCACAGCAACTTCCATCATATCGTCCCAATCAGCATCCTTAGAGTCTTTGAAAGAGCTCCTGCGGGTAATTCCCGCATTACATATCATGCAGTCAACATGCTTGAAGGAAGATTTCACGTAATCCAGAAAAGCGTATGTAGCCGTCCTTTGGGTCTGGTCTATTTCATGAATCTCAACTTCAGGAGAAATCTGACGCATTTCCCTCAAAGCTTCTGCCGCATTGCTGTCATAGGCGTATGTTATTATGACATGATAGCCTTTGGCAAGGAGCATTTCAGCCACAGCCCTGCCGATACCACTTGTTCCACCTGTCACAATTGCATTCTTCATACTATAACAAATTTTATTTTCCGTAAATCTCATTTATATATTCCTGGCAGTGAATACACTTCCTTATGGTCTGCTCTGACGGCAGCTTTCGCCAGTCGCCATACACATTTGTAAGGTACGCATCCATATCCTTGGGCACCGGAAACAGGACACCTTCGAATTCAGCTGTTGCCAATGGGAACGTATCCTTCATATAGAATGTATGCCGAGGCCATCCCGTACCCAGAACATAGTGATATTCCTCCTTTGGATTTATCCTGCCTATCATGCGCAAGACAGGGTGAAGAAGGTATGTATTGACGAACTCTATGATCCGTATCATAGGTTTTCTTATCCACGACACCCCTATATGTGCAGTCAGCTTCTGGACCGGCGAATAAAAGGTCTTTGCCAATCTTGCCGCCAGATAATTGGTCTTTTCAACAGCGAACACATCGAAACCGATTCCCACCCACTTGTAATAACGATACCTCTTGCTCCTGGACTGAACGCGTCCCTGCCTTCTGCGGAACTTGCCGAAGTAGTTGACATAATCCACATCAGTCCTCATGCAATGGAAAACATAACGTTCATCCTCCAGCGAAAGCATCAGCTTTTCGAACCTTTCGTAATCCTCGCGGAGCATCACGATGTCAAGGTCATCATCCCACGGTATGAAACCCTTATGCCTGGCCGCACCGAGAAGGGTCCCCGAGCTGAGCCACCACTTTATGCCGTGCTGACGGCATATCTCTGCGACAAACTGAAGCATCCTGAGCAGTTCAAGCTGATCCCTTCTCAAAGCGGATCCGTCCGGATTGTACTTCTCCCTCAATATCTGCGTCTGATCTGAATTCATATACCGGTAAACAGGTTCATTCAAATTGTAAAATTACACATTTTTTTTCATTAAACACCTGGATTCAGTATCTTTGAGAATATTTTATCAGAAGCAGTACATGAAAAGAACAGGTCAGATATCAGGATGGTGCATCAACCGCATCTCAAAGTTTTTCGGAAACATTCCGGCATTCTTCATAAGAATGTTCATACCTGTCAGGAAAGGCACCGTAATGTGCTGGTCATATGACTTCAAGCAGTACAGCTGCAATCCTCGTTACCTGACGGAATATATCCTGGAGAACAATCCTGAATTCACCATATATTGGATATTCAAAAAGAACGTACAGATTTCCGGTCTGGACAGCAGGATACGATGTGTACGTTTTAAATCATGGGAATACTTCATGATTGCCAATACGGCCGAATTCCTGATAACCAACTGTCGCACAGATGCTTACAGATACTACTGGAAAAAACGTCCGGATCAGAAATACATGATGCTGTGGCATGGTGGTGTCGCACTTAAGAAAATTGAGAAGGATGCTGAAGAGCATCTGGGCTTCACGTATATCAGCAAAGCAAAAAGAGACTCAAAGATGTGTGACCTGATGATTTCCGGATGCAAGGCACAGACAAGACTGCTGAAGGAGAAATTCTGGTATAAAGGCGAAATACTCGAAAGCGGTATCCCCCGTAGCGATATTTTCTTCGCAACAGACAGGCACAAGGAAATGAAGGAGAGGATCTGCAAAGGTTATGGGTTGTCCACTGAAAGTAAACTTATACTCTACGCTCCGACATTCAGAAGAAACCGCAGTCTGGAACCTTACAGGATCGACTGGAGCAGAACTGTAGCAAGACTGAGGGATTTCTATGGAACTGAAAACGTGAAGATCCTTCTGCGACTGCACCCTAACATGCTCAACAAGGTTGACATCTCCCCCCTTCTGAACGATCCGTCCGTAGTTGACGTCACCCGCTATCATGACATGCAGGAACTCCTGTGCATCAGTGACATGCTCATAACCGACTATTCAAGCTCGATGTTCGACTTCTCGATGCTTGGCAAGCCATGTATCCTCTATGCCACAGACATTCAGGAATATGACAGGGGATATTATTTCAACTTTGAAGAACTGCCTTATCCTCTGGCAAAGTCCCAGGAAGAGCTCGAAGCCATAATAAAGGATTTCGACATGGAAGGACACCGAAAGGATGTGAAAGAATTCCTCGACAATAAGGTGGGTCTTTTCGAAGACGGCAGAGCATGCGAAAGGATAGCTGAATGGATGGAATCCAAAGCCCTCTAATCCAGATATACCATCAGCATCTTCTTCACCGTATCGGAAATCCTTTTGGCTGAATCTGTTGCAGCTTCAAGTGTTTCCGCTATATTCTTGTACTTTATCAGTTCTATCGGATCACTTTCGTTTGTGAAGATATAACCGATATATTCAGCGAATGTATCGTCTGCAGCATGCTCCAGTTCCGTAATGCGCTCACACTGAACGGCAATCTGTGAGAAGTTCTTTTTTATGTCCACCATGTAAGGCATCATCTTCCTGATGGAATCTGCCTCCGCATTTATATACTGTGCCAGATCCTTGATATGCGGGTCTATCCTCTCCGGCATATACAGAAGTATCGACTTTGCCGAATCGTTTATGCAATCCAGAAATTCATCGATATTCATCGCTATCGTCTGTACGTCGCTTCGTCTTGCACGGGACATGATGCTCTCATACAACTGTTCATGCAACTCTGTAAGAAGAGCGTCTCCCTGTACTTCACAAGCCTTGACCTCCTTTTCAAGCTTTCTCCAAGATACCGGATCCATGGTCTCCGTCATCTCGCAGAGGGCAGATGAGGCATGTGCAAGATATGACGCCTGCTGAGAAAGGACAGGCATGTAGTACTGTCCTTTAGAAGCTAATTCCTTAAAAAAACTTACCAGTCCCATAAGTATAACATTCAGTTATCATCCAAATATATGATATTTTCGTTTAAAACGAAAAAAAAGTTAGTTCAGCTACATTCTTTCAAGGATGAGTAACAGGAAAAATACGATAAAATAAATTTTATCATGCATAAAATAAATCTTGTTTTGAAAGAAAAAGAAATATCTGATGAATCTTTTTTATGATTTGATGATGATCCGGAGCGCACGACATAGATTTGCAGAAAAAAGATGAAGACGTATTTGGCGATGATGATGACTCTGCTCACATGCTTGACATGCTCCGTTTCTACCGATGCATCAGGAAAGTCACGCAAAAGCATGGCAGGCATAGACATGATTGCGACAGGAGGGAAAAAGGACCTGAGATTTTCATTCGGCCACGCAGTAGGAAAACACTGGACAGCCGGAGCAGCCGTAAGCGTGTATACAGGTAAGGTGACAGGCAATGGAAAAGGAAGCGAAATGTACGAGCATGAACTTGAATTCTCGGACATCATCGATGACAAGGAGGAAAGTATGGAAGCCTCACATTCGGAAACAGTCCTTATGCAGTTCTGGCCACGGAAAACATATGAGGGAATGTTCCTTATGATAGGAGGCAGGTACATGAACGGTGATGGCCTGGAATGTATTCTCGGCATAGGCTGTTACCTTACATTATGGAAAGGGCTGAAAGCTGCAGTTTCCATTGAAACAGGACTGAAGCATGCTGTCGGAAACAGCCGGCTCACCGGATTAGGATTATGCTATATATTTTAAGGATATGACGACAAATAATACAGACAGTAATCGGGAGAAGATGTTCTCATCAGATTCTACAAAGCTTGACACACACATCTCAACACGATCAAAGCCTGTTCTGGGCACAATTATGACCTTGACTTGTCTTTTCCCGATGCTGTTCTGTTCATGCAGAGACAGCTTAATCTTCTTCGACAACGGTACGGAAAAGCAAAGCATTACGGATTCCGTATCACTTACAATTACCAAAGGAGTGGAGATAACCTGCATCAAAGGGCTTGACATATTCACATTCGATGACGACAGACTGATGCGGCTGGACTCGTACCAGAGCACCGATGCATCCGGATTCGAAAGGATCGGAATCCATTCACGCAGCGGAAACAAGATCGTATTCATCTGTGCTAACAGCAAGACTGACAGGTACGGCTGGAGTGACATAACCTCATTTCCGAGCCTGGACAACCATTCAGCAGACCTTACGAAAGAAGACCCGCAGGCATTGTTCATGACAGGGACATGCCATGTTGAAGCTGGAAAAAGCATGCTGTATGAAGTGGATTTACGTCCTTTGGCAAGTGAAATATGTCTACGTTCCATCTCCTGTGACTTTACCGGAAAATCCTATGCGGGATCTGTGCTGAAGAACGTAAGCGTCTATCTCACAAATGTAAACTCGCAATGCAGCATTACTGCTGACGGAACGGTAATGCCTGCACAGATCGTCAACAATGGAAGACTGAACGAAGACGATGTCGCCGGATTCGAATATCCTGAAATAATCTTCCGACGCCTGAAACAATCTGTAGGAAGCAGAAAGGTCACCACTGACATACGTCTTCTATGCTATCCTAACGCAGCCGACAGGGAGGGACCGGGAAGTCCTTTCACCAGACTTGTCATCGAAGGAGAGATAGACGGAAAGACATACTGGTGGCCGATCGAGGTCAACAGGGACGGCAACGGAGAAGATGAAGGGATATTCCGCAACCGCAGATATGTCTATGACATCGTGATAAGAAGGAAGGGTATGACTGACCCGGAAACTCCCATAGCAACTGAAGACATTGACATTTCAATAGAAACGACGACATGGAACGAAAAAGAAAGCTATCCGGTAGTATTCTGACAATGATGGCGGCAGGACTGACAGCTGCAGGATGTCTCCAGAGCAGCGGGCCGGAAATGGAAATCCGCAGGGAAGTATCAATAGGATTTGAAAGAGGAGGATATGTCACGAGAACGGCTCTACCTGACGAGGAGCGGATAAATGACATAAACCTCATAGTCACCAGCGGAGATGAGATAGAGGATATCATCTGGACCAGAACCCCATATGACAGCCAAAGTCATTTCATCACTCTCAATCTGATACGGGGACGGTCGTATTCATTCCACACATTCGTCAACTTCGGAAAAAAGATAGAAATCAGCAGCGCAGATGAGCTGGATGAGGTATCATTCAGAATTGAAAATCCCGACGGATATGCCGGCGGAATCCCTATGACCGCAGTAGCGGAGGACATAATGATCGACGATACCGGCAACATCACATTGCAGCTTGAAAGAATGATGGCAAAGATAAGCCTGAAGATAGACCGGAGCCGGCTTTCCGACGACGTGAAAATAAATGTGACCGGCGTCCGTATCGGCAATTGTCCCGGATACGCATATGCGCTGAAAGCAAACAAGGTTGTCAGTTCATACGACTGCCTGGATCAGGGCTTCACTCTCAATTCCGATCAATGTCAGGCCTTGAACAGGATCGGGCAGGGCGGAATCAGCGATGAAGCATCTCTATATATGCTGGAGAACATGCAGGGAGATTTTCCATCAGAAATCGAAGAAGATGAAGAGAAGGTATTTGACGCTGGAGACCCTATGACTTCCGTATGCTCATTCGTCGAGCTTACCATGAATTACACATCTGACAGTCATTTCAGCCGAAATGGTCTGATCTACAGATTCTATCTTGGTGACGGACTTGAGAATCTCGACGTGGAGAGGAACTGTCACTACCATATCACGGTAACTCCGGAAGATGATGGTCTTTCAGGAAGCGGATGGAGAGTCGACAAGACCGGAATAGGCACTTATGTCCGTGAAATAAAGCTTTCTTCCTACAGCATCGACATGACCTACAAGGGAGAAACCGCTGTCATAGAAGCCGAAGTGCTGCCGGCCGACGCATCAGACAAGAGCATATCGTGGTACAGCAGCAACAGTTCTGTCGCCAAGGTGGATACTGACGGAAAGGTAACTGCAACAGGCGAAGGCCGGTGCACTATCACCTGCAAGGCAGACGACAGATCCGGAGCCAGAGCAGAAAGCGAGATAAACGTAAAGTTCGCTCCGCCTTATTTCATGATGTATCCCGGCGAATACATAGAAGGCAATGTCGGAGAGAAGATCCATATCTGGTGCGAATTCTTCCCGCCCAATGCACCGTTCGACCCTGGCCTGGAAGAACTGAACTATGACAAAGGAAGAGGTATCTATGATTACGAACTGGACGAGGACGGACATGGAGTCACCCTGACCTTGAAGAACCCGGGAACAGGAATAGTCTACATGACAGCCGGAGAGCCTGTCAACGAAAGCGGGATGGCTGTAGTCGTAGTGAACCGTCAGCGAAGGTAAGATGCGGTATACGAGGCCTCACATGCCGCAAGGTCTTCCGGAGTTCCGGCAAAAACGAGGTTTCCGCCTCCGTCACCTGCTTCAGGTCCGAGGTCTATCACCCAATCAGCTGCACGGATGACATCAAGATTATGTTCGACCACCACGATGGTGTGACCTTTCTGAAGAAGGGCATCGAAGGACTTCAGAAGCTTTTCCACATCATAGAAATGAAGACCCGTCGTCGGCTCGTCGAAGATGAACATTATCTTCTGCTGCTTTGACCTTGACACGTACTGGTCGTTCATAGAAAGGAAGTATGCCAGCTTGATACGTTGGCTCTCACCTCCCGAGAGTGTACTGCTGCTCTGACCGAGCTTTATATAGGATAGACCGACGTCTACAAGAGGCTGAAGCCTCTCTGCAATCCTGACCGCTGTCGGATCTGACTGAGCCGAAAAGAAGGCGATGGCCTCCTCAACACTCAGATTCAGGATATCGTCGATGTTCATTCCCTTATAGCGGACTTCCAGGATATCAGGTTTGAAGCGTTTTCCGCCACAAGCCTCACATACCATCGAGACATCCGCCATGAACTGCATTCCAATCTTCACGAAGCCCTCCCCCTGACACTCAGGACATCTTCCTCCATCCATATTGAATGAGAAGTGGGAAGGTGTATAGCCGTTCAGCTTGGCATACTGCTGCTCGGAAAGGAGCTTCCTTATATCGTCATATATCTTGAGATATGTGACTGCATTGGACCTAGAACTTTTACCGATAGGATTCTGGTCCACGTACTCTACCTGAGTGATACGGTCGAGACTTCCGGACAGGCCCCGGAAAGTCCCTGGGGCAGAGCCGGTATGGTTCAGATGACGGTATAAAGCCGGATACAGGATATCTCCGACAAGAGACGACTTTCCGCTGCCGCTGACACCTGTGACTACAGTCAGCACACCTAACGGAAACTTCACGTTGATATCCTTCAGATTATGTTCCATCGCACCTTCGACTTCGATCGAATAGTTCCATGAACGTTTTCTGCGTTCGTAGCGGGTGCGTTCGCCGTTCAGATACTGGAGAGTAAGCGATCTGCTTCTCTCCTCCTCCGTCGCATGACCGTCAATGAGTCCTTTGAATACTATTTCTCCGCCATTGATTCCGGCCTTCGGTCCTATATCTATCAGAAGATCTGCAGCACGCATTATCTCTTCATCATGTTCAACGACAACGACAGTATTGCCGATATCCCTGAGACGTTTGAGAACGGTTATCAGCCTTTCCGTATCACGCGGATGAAGACCTATGCTCGGCTCGTCGAGGATATAGAGGGATCCCACCAGAGAGCTGCCTAAAGCCGTGACCAGATTGATTCTCTGGCTTTCTCCTCCTGACAATGTGTTGGAAGTACGGTTCAAAGTAAGATAGGACAGCCCTACGTCACTTATATACTTCAGGCGTGAGACGATTTCATCTATCGCCTTCTCCACGACCTTCATCTCCCAGGAAGAAATGTCAATATGCTCGAAGAAATCCAGAAGCTGTCCGACGTTCATGCAAAGCAGTTCATGGATCGTCTTTCCTCCGACCTTCACATACAGGGCCTCCTTGCGGAGACGGCTTCCGCCACACTCATGGCAGACAGTACGTCCGGAATATCGGCTGAGCATGTATTTGTACTGTATCTTGTACCGGTTGGACTCGACCCAACGGAAGAATTCGTTCAGACCTATTATAGAGTCCTCCTCCGAAGCTGCCGCATGACCCTTCCATATGAGGTCCTTCACCTCCTGACTGAGATTGCAGTAAGGCTCGAATATCGGTATGCCGTATCTGGAGGCGTTACGGACGAGCTGATCCTTGAACCAGCCCATCTTATCGCCTCTCCAGCATGCTATGGCTCCGTCGTATATGGTCTTGCTCTTGTCAGGGACGACAAGGTCTTCGCTTATGCCGATGATCTGGCCGAGACCGCCGCACACGGGACATGCGCCCAGCGGACTGTTGAAGCTGAACATATACTCATCAGGCTTTGCAAAGCTGATTCCGTCAGCCTCAAACCTGTTGATGAAACGTCTTGTCTCCACATCTCCCGTCACTGTACCTTCCTTACGTACAATCAGGACACCCTCCCCTTTCTCAAAAGCGGAATCAATAGATGCATGAAGCCGCGTCTTAAGGTCTTCGGGACTGTCAGACGAAGCGTTGAGCCTGAGTCGGTCTATGAGAAGATCAAGCTCCGGCGGATAATCCCCGGTCTCGGCACTGCGCATGACATCCTCGATCCTGACCACCCTGTCAGTAAAGAAACGGGAATAGCCCTCTTCCTTGAGCCTCAGCATGAGTTCAACCTTATCCTGACGCTCATTCCATCCAAGGTCAGCCAGAATGTATACTGCCGATGCCGAACCGTCAAGGACATATTCCATGACATCATTGGCCGTATGGCATTTCACTTCCTCCCCTGTGACAGGAGAATAGGTACGTCCGATCCTGGCGAATATGATTCTGAGATAATCGTATATCTCGGTACCGGTTGCGATTGTGGAGCGTGGATTTCTGGTGTTCACCTTCTGTTCTATGGCTATAGCGGGAGGTATTCCCTCTATCAGCTCCACATCCGGCTTGGACATTCGTCCGAGAAACTGTCTGGCATAGGACGACAGGCTTTCCGCAAAGCGTCTCTGGCCTTCCGCAAAAAGCGTATCGAAGGCCAGAGATGACTTTCCGGAACCGGATATACCGGTTATTACCACGAATTTACCACGAGGAATTTCCAGAGTCACATCCTTAAGGTTGTTGACTCTGGCTTTCCTGACAATGATATTTCCTTCTTCCGTCATCCTTGCTGGAATAGATCGTTAAAGTCTTGACTGAAGGGCTGCCGCCATTTCCTCGTAACCAGGCTTGCCGAGAAGGGCGAACATGTTCTTCTTGTATGCCTCCACACCCGGCTGGTCGAAAGGATTCACTCCAAGAACATAACCGCTTATACCGCAGGCCTTCTCGAAGAAATAGAATAGGGCACCAAGGTTGTACTCATTGATGCACTCGATTGAGAGAGAGATCTGAGGCACACCGCCGTCAATGTGCGCAAGCTTTGTTCCGAGCTCTGCCATTGCATTGCACTCCTCGACATGCTTTCCAGAAAGGAAATTGAGGCCGTCAAGATTCTGAGGATCGTTCTCTATGAGCATGGAGCGGGTGCTCTTCTCCACTGTGATCACTGTTTCCATGAGTGTACGCTCTCCGTCCTGGATATACTGTCCCATCGAATGGAGGTCTGTAGTGAAGTTTACGGATGCAGGGAAGATACCGAGTCCGTCCTTGCCCTCCGACTCACCGTAGAGCTGCTTCCACCACTCGCCGAGATAAGTGAGCTTAGGGTTGTACGCAACAAGGATCTCGATCTTCTTGCCCTGTGCATAAAGCGCATTACGCATGGCTGCATATCGTACAGCCGGATTGCACTCGCACTTTTCTGCGCATGCCTTCTCCATGTCGAGCGCACCCTGAAGCATTACATTCATATCGAAGCCTGCCAGAACGATAGGAAGGATACCTACCGGCGTAAGCACTGAGAAACGTCCTCCGACATTGTCCTCGATCACGAAAGTCCTGTATCCTTCCTGTGTCGAGAGAGACTTCAATGCACCGCGTGCCTTATCTGTAACCGCAACGATACGCTCTGCAGCCTCTGCCTTGCCGTAAGTATCCTCGAGATACTTCTTCACGAGACGGAAAGCGACAGCTGGCTCCGTAGTGGTGCCTGACTTCGAAATCACGACACAAGCGGCATTTCTTTCCTTCACAAGGTCCATGAGTTCGCACATGTACTCTTCTGAAAGATTCTGTCCGGCAAATACGATCTCAGGAGCATTCCCCTTGTTCTTCATCTGCTTTGCGAACTGATGCGACAAAGCCTCTATAGCGCATTTTGCACCAAGATACGAGCCGCCGATACCGATGACGATGACGAGATCGACATTCTTTGCTGCCCATGCATCCCTTACGGCCTCACACTCAGCAACGAGAGTGCTGTTCAAAGTTTCAGAAGGAAGATGCTTCCATCCGAGGAAATCATTTCCCTTGCCTGTCTCATTCTCAAGAACTTCAAGAGCGGCAAGCGACTTATCTACATAAGCCTTGTAATCTGCATCTTTAACAAAGGAGCTGCAGCCTCCCAGATTTACTTTCACCATATCAAATAGAATTAATTCAATTTATCTTTTTCATATCACTGCCGGTTTCCGGCACATCAAGGCAAAGTTAGCATTTTTCTGCATAAAAACATGACTATTTCACCTCTATTATATCATCCATGGATGTTGAATAAAGACGGGAGCGGAAATCGCTGCGGATTCCGTCGGCATAATGCCCGGGACGTTGGGTGGCCAGACGCAGGAGAGAACGTCCGGAAGCTGAACCCGACACCTCGGCGGCCGAATTGACCGCATCCATCACCTTGGAAAGCCTGTCATGCTTCTGACGAAGGCCGTCATCAAAATCGAAGAGCGACGACTGTATGGCATCGTCAGATATTATGCGGCTGACGATGACTCCTGCCTTCTTGTATCTGTAACCCGGGCGGTACACCGTCCTCAATGCCTTCAAGGCGGCTCCGACTATCTCCTGCGCACTGTTGGCGGCCACATCCAGATGGATCGTGGCAGACGGGAAATACTGGGCCAGGTCGTCACGGAAACGGTTAGTGTACAGAAAGGTAGTCACATCATGAGCAGCAGAGTGTTCTTCCCTAAGCTTCTGCGCACACATCGCGGCGAAATCCGAAACTCTCAAGACCAGTTCCTTCTCATCCTCTATCATATCGGCGAATGAGCGCGATGTGCATATGGACTGCCTGCGGTCCTCATGCTCCTCTTCATGGCAGGCATTGCCCCTGAGTTCCTCCCATGTCCGCACTCCGGGAAGATTAAGGTTTGCGCTGACCCATTCCTTGGGACGTGACACAAGATCAAGAGCAGTCCGTACGCCTTTCTCCACCAGCTTCGGAGCCAGACGACGCCCTATGCCCCACACGTCATCTATCGGCGTGAGTTCCAGAGCCTTGAGCCTCTTGGCATCGGTATCCATCATACAGACGCCCTTATACCCCTTGTACTTCTTCGCAAAATGGCTGGCAATCTTCGCAAGGGTCTTTGTCGGAGCGACACCCACGCTTACCGGAACTCCGACCCACTTCCTGACCTTCTCCACGATTTCCCTGCACAGGAGCGGCACCTTGTCAGGGTCTATGCCGTCAAGATGAAGAAACGCCTCGTCGATAGAATATATCTCGATCTTCGGCACGGCATCCGCAAGAAGAGACATGACACGGTTGGAAAGGTCTCCGTATAATGCATAATTCGATGAACATGCATGTAGCCGGCCTTCATCCACCAGATGCTTCACCTTATAGAAAGGCGTACACATCTTTATGCCCATGGCCTTGCTTTCATTGCTCCTGGAGACCACACATCCGTCGTTGTTGGAAAGCACGACAACAGCCTTGCCTTCCAGCTGAGGCCGGAACACCCTCTCGCATGATACGAAGAAATTATTGCAATCCACCAGCGCAAACATAGCAGGACTTCCGTTATCTTACACGTTTGATCACATATGTCACGACTCCCCACATCTTGAAATCCGTCCCCTCTGATATTTCAATGGAAGGATACCGGTCATTGGCAGGGACAAGGACAAGTCCTCCATCATGGAAACGGAGGTACTTCAGAGTAAACTCACCGTCAACGAAACACACAGCCATATCGCCGTCCTGAGGGTCCAGAGCCTTGTCGATCACGAGTATATCGCCTTCCTCGACTCCTGCATCCATCATGGAATCTCCCACGACACGTCCGTAAAATGTGGCCGCAGGATGCTTCACCAGCTCCCGGTTGAGATCTATCGCCTGCGTCATATAGTCGGTTGCCGGGGACGGGAAGCCAGCATGTATGCCGTCCTGAGCCATCCTCGGCATCTGTTCCTCAGCAAACGGAGCGTTCCCCTGCTCCTGTACATCAAATTCCGTCATTCCTGTCATAAGCTTGATATGCAAATATAGGCAAAACCATGCAAAAGTGATATATTTGCAGGACTATGTGCAGACTTGCAGAAGAAATAATCCATGTACTGGAATGTAACGGTTCCGAAGGACACCGTCAGACCCGCCATGGCCTGGAGTTCATCTGCACTTCAGCCGTAAGAAGCGGAGCGAGGAAATGCATCCTTCCCCTTGAAATCAAGGGCAGAGACACAGAAGAGGCCATACTGGAAAGTGAGGCTGCGGCCTCCGCTGCTGCGGCTGTCCTGAAGGAAGACGGGGAATATCCTCTGATCATTACGGAGGACAGATGGAGAAGCCGGAGAGAAATGATGGAGGCGCGTCTGCTTGCTCATCTGGAGGTCTTCACCCAGATATATGCCCGTAATTGCGAAATCAAACGTATGAAAAAAGGTGAAGCTGCCGATTTTCTTGAGAAGAACCATTCGTACGGAGATGCAGCATGCAGATACCGCTACGGCATATTCCTGAAGAGACACACCGGACATAACAGGCTGAGCGAAGCGGTAAGTCCAGGCACCCTGGTGGCTGTCGCGACATTCTCCAACGCCAGAAAATGGGTCAAGGGCGGCATGACGATCCGTTCATACGAATGGACGAGATACGCGTCCCTCCCCGGCATAAGGATAAGCGGCGGCATGGGAAAGGTGCTGAAGACATTCATTCAGGACATACATCCGGACGACATAATGAGCTATGCCGACCTCGAATGGTCAGAAGGTGAAGTGTACAGGACGCTCGGATTTTCATTGGAAGGACAAAAGGAACCGGTCCTGTTCAGGATTGACGCCGGGTGGAGGAGATTCCCGGTCAGGACGGGAAGGGCTGACGAGCCGGAAATGACGGAAGGTGAAAAATATTTCCGAAACTTCGGAAGCAACAAATACAGGATTAAAATTACAGACTACGAATAAAATTCACTATCTTCGCAAGCTGGATCCATGATTCAGAATGAACTGACAAATCTTAATAAAATCTATAAAATGGAAGCCATCGTAAAGACCGATTTCAATTTCCCAGGCCAGACAGGCCATTATGTAGGCAAGGTTCGCGACGTATACAGCATCAATGACGAGTATCTCGTGATGGTTGTTTCGGACCGTATTTCAGCATTTGACGTAGTTCTCCCTAAGGGAATTCCTTTCAAGGGACAGGTGCTCAACCAGATTGCAGCAAAATTCCTTGACGCCACCACAGACATCCTTCCGAACTGGAAGATAGCCGTTCCGGACCCGATGGTGACAGTAGGCCACAAATGCGAGCCGTTCAAGGTCGAGATGGTGATAAGAGGCTATCTTTCCGGACATGCATGGAGAGAGTACAAGGCCGGAAAGCGCACTATCTGCGGTGTAGAAATGCCAGAGGGTATGGTTGAGAACCAGAAGTTCCCTCAGCCTATCATCACTCCTACAACCAAGGCTGCGGAAGGACATGACGAGGACATCTCGAAAGAGGAGATCATCGCTCAAGGCATCGTAAGCAAGGAGGATTACGAGCAGCTCGAGGCTTATACAAGAGCAATATTCCAGAGAGGAACAGAAATAGCGGCAAAGATGGGACTCATCCTCGTCGACACGAAATACGAATTCGGAAAGAAGGATGGAAAGATATATCTCATGGATGAGATCCACACTCCAGACTCATCACGCTACTTCTACGCAGAGGGTTACGAGGACCGTCTTGCAGCCGGACAGAAACAGAAGCAGCTCTCAAAGGAATTCGTACGCGAATGGCTCATGGCAAACGGCTTCCAGGGCCAGGAAGGCCAGGAAGTGCCAGAGATGACCGAAGAGATCGTAAACGGCATTACCGACCGTTATGTGGAGCTTTACGAGAACATCACCGGTGAGAAGTTCGAGAAGGCAGAAGGCCACGACATCCCGGCAAGAATCGAAAGGAATGTGACAGAGTGCCTTGCATCACTTTAATGCAGGACACCCTATAGTC
Organism: Bacteroidales bacterium; assembly: GCA_017399905.1. Lineage (GTDB taxonomy): Bacteria > Bacteroidota > Bacteroidia > Bacteroidales > UBA932 > Cryptobacteroides. The sequence goes on along the minus strand of JAFQAR010000046.1, from coordinate 31,331 downwards.
TTCCAAGAAGGTCAAGTACCCGTTCTCCAAGAGCGGACTTGACCTTTATATGTTCCTTGACGGATGTGACAAAAGGGTCCGCTTCGAAGAAAGAGCCTCTCACCTGCATGAAATCCTCCCTCATCTGAACCTCATCGCCGTCCGCTCCGAAGCTGGTCATGGCGCTGAGTGAGAATTCCTTGCGGGCATCGTCATAAATCATATTGTCCAGTCCTGTCACAGACTCCTTCCATCTTCTCACTATCGCCTGAAGGTCTTCGGCAGATGCAGTCGAAAGATCGGTACCGTAATATTCGCGTATCACCCTGTATGCCCATTTCCACTCATAACGGTAATACTTCGCATGCATGTCCGCGAATCTGACATTCACCGCTTCGACATCAGTCAGCACCCCGTTCTGGATATCGTCAAGAAGATCCAGGACAGCATTCTTCGGAGCAATGAGTCCGGAAATGTCGACCCAGTCCCCTTCACCGTATTCCGAGGTCGGGACAAGCGCCTTGCGCAGATCTTCAATGGACTCGAATTCCGAGTTCATTATCCTTGTTATCAAGGAATTGCCGAGGAACTTATCTATGGCCATCCCATAATATTTAAGGCCATTACGCAAAGAAGTATTCTTTATCTTTCCGCTCTGATATGAATATATGTCTGAATTCACTCCCGATATTTCCTGCAGACGCTTGAGGACAGATATTCCATTGAGCATCTTCTGTATCGTATAAGGGCTCAGGAGATTGCAGTTGACCTGATCCAGACGGTCATTACCGGTCCTGCGGTCCCTGACCGGCCATTTCTTCGCATCACGTATGGTACCGACACTCTTGAGATTGGCTCCAGGCATTATGAACGAAACGTTCTGCTGCTCTATGAGATATGAAAAAGGAAGGTCAGATGTATCCTGATGGCTTACATGACGGCCCATGACAAGAGAGAAGGCGCCGACCTTCGCTGGCCACAGGATATAGGAATCCGAAGCTGTCTTGGCTCCCCTTTCCATTATGCCCTGGTGGATCGGTCCCAGCTTGTACATATGGTTGCTCTGATTGGAACCTGAGCCTGCGTTCATGAACGAGAACATGCCCGCAATGAGCAAGGTAGACTTATGATGGGTCACGGTGAAAGGACCGGCAAAGATGGAGCATGCCTCACCGTTCTCTCCCTGACAGTTGGCAAAGAAAAGCGAATCTGTCGCCGAATAGTTGTGGCCGAGCTTGCAGGCCTGGCCTATGAAGCATCGTGAAAAGGTAACCCCGTCTTCAACGCATGCACCGCCGGATATGATGAAGTCATCGCCGATTACGCCGACTCCCACATGAACGGGAGCGTCATACGTACTGTTGATGCTGCCGTTCTTCAGACGGGAAGCCCCCTCGATCTTGCAGCAGTCCCCGACCTTGACGTTCTTGATGTATCCGGAGTCCACAATGACCACATCCGAGCCTATGGTTCCCATATCAGAAGACACACCTTCCACATAATGGGCGACCATCTCCTTCAACCGGGATATCATCTCCGGCCTATGGCGGTACAAAGCCATTATATATGCCGTCTGGGCAGAAAGTCTGTCATGGATCGCAACCTCACGGCCTCCGGTTTCGCTTAACACAGAAACCTCGACCCCGTTGCCGAATGAACTTGTTCCATCCGTGAGAATTATATCCACATTTTCGATGAACGTATCATGGCCTATGGTGTAATTGGCTATGTAATTCTTTACATTCTCTATGCAGCAGTCATCTCCGACAACGACATTGTGAAGGGTTGCATGGTAGAGGCCGGAATGTTTGCGCATACCTCCAGGAAGAGCGAATTCCTTGCGGAAAGCACCCATCCTTATACGGCCTGAAAAACGTGTATTGCGGACATGTTCAGGCGAGAAATCCTCGGAAACCTCTATCATATCCCAGTCTGCAGCTGTACAGAGGTGCGCCTCGAGCGTCCTGACCTCACCTTCCGTCAATTTTCTGAATCCGTCCATAATACTTCATCTTTTCTTCATGAGGCGGTCCACTACATTCTCCACCTCTTCATATAAATAACCTCTTCCCATACCGAAACGAAGCAGCTTGAGCCGGCATTGAGGATCCCCCTCAAGCGACCTGAACCTGGCAGCCATAAGCTTTTCAAGACGTGAGGCAGACTTATCGCTGTCGATGCTGTCCAATGCAGCATCTATCACATCCTTTGCCACACCCTTCATCGAAAGCATATATCTTATCTTCACGGCACCCCAGCCTGACAGTGACGACTTGTCCCTCGCAAACGCTTCGGCATATCTCGTATCAGACACATATCCTTCCTCTTCAAGTCCGGCCACTATCTTTTCAGCGGCATCCCTGTCACCGTCAAGAGCTGTCAGGACCTTCCTGAAGATGTCAGAACGGCAGTATTCCCTCCTCGAACAAAGCCTGCGCATCCTGTCTTCCAGCATGGCGATATCCTTCTCCTCAATCATGACCTATCAGAAATTATATCCTGCACTCAGATAGACGCCGACTTTCCCGGTCATGTCAGACCAGTGGACATTCGCCGACAAAGGACCGAAAATGGTATCGAATGAATATTCCACTCCCGCACCGAAATATCCGGCTCCAGCCGTATAATCGGCAAACACGTCACAGTCACGGGCATAATTCACGATACCCGTGATGTAATGGTTCTTGACGATACGGAATCTGAAATCCGTCCTGAAGGTAGTAAGGATATTCTTCATCGCCGCCAGATTGGTGATTCCCACAAACGGCATCTGCTGATCTATGAACCTTCCCGGAAGAGATCCTCCCATAGCATTGAAATATGCTACCGGGATATCAGGTCCGAACAGGAAACGGAAATTGAATGACGGGATGAAAGCGAATATGTCGCCTGCAGGAAGAACCACCTTCGCATCAGCGTTCAGAGTATGGAAATTGTGTATCTTATGAGGGATGCCGGCAAAAGTCCAGGCATAGCTCAGACCTGCAGTGAAACCTCTGACAGGGAAATATCCGTCATCGAAAGTATCGGCTCGGGAATCCAGGAAGAGCGAGACGAAATCATTGGTGAGCATGCTGAAATCATAGTCGCCTATGATCTGGGACGACTTCACATTACGCACATTGAAGACATCATTCCTCAGACCTCCACGGATGTCGAAATGCTTCCACTGGATATTGGACAGGTATACCTCCTGCCTTGCATTGAAGAAATTGAGGCTGAGATTGTTGTTGCCGAAGTTCAGCATACCCATGTCAGTCCATCTTACTGATGCGGAAGCATTGACAGTCGGAATCTTAGGGACATCATATGACCACCTGAACTGCAGGTACGGATTCGCACTTATCTTTCCGACGAAATCGAAGGAATGGCCATGGAGCTTATGTGTATTCAATCCGATATTGAGAAGCACGGACACGATTTCTTCCGTATCCGCACGGACCCCGAGGCCCAGCTGGTGAACGGGGCCTTTGCGGCAGTTAAGGACAAGTTTGAAAGGCTCCTCCTTGCCGATAAGTTCATAGGTCACGAAATCATAGCATTGCGTACCGTAGATCTGCGCGACCTTATCATCCAGATCCTCCCTGCTGATCGTCTGCCCCGGATGAAGACCGACACGTTCAAGAAGCAGCGTCCTCTCCTTCGGAAGCACCCCTGCTATATCGATATCCGCTATCGTAAGCGAATCTGCATGAAAATCAAAAGCCTTAGGCTTGACCTTCTGCGAATGGATTCCGGCTGTCCTTGCCGCAACCTCCCTTAACAGGGAATCCTGAGCCATGGCAGCCTGGCGGCCACGGACAATGATGGTATCTATGGCTTCCTTATTGAAGCTCATCATGTTGAATTCAGGAAGGTAGGGCTTGATCTTCACATCCGGAACCGAAACATTCCTTTCGAAAGCATCACGGCCAAGCATATCGATTCCCTGACCTATTATGTCTCCGAGATTGTTCACCTGCGTATATGAACGCGACGCCTGGGAAAGATCGACTCCGATGATGATGTCAGCCCCCATGCTGCGCGCAAGGCCTGTCGGGTAATTATCCCTCATTCCTCCGTCGACCAGTACCATACCTTCTGTCCTCACAGGAGCGAAGACTCCTGGTATCGACATGGTGGAGCGCATGGCCACATTCATCTTTCCGCTGTGCCACACCTTTGCCTTGCCGGAAACAAGATCCGTAGCGACACAGGCGAAAGGAATCGGAAGATCCTGGAAATCAATGGAATCCTGATAACCTATCGTAAGAGAGCTTATCAGGTTGCTCACATTCTGGCCAAAGATGAATCCGGACGGAAGGCTGCCAAGGAAATTCTTCCTGATGAAATCTCCTCCATCCTCATTGTCCGCACCGATATGGAAAGGTTCATGCTTCTTCACATGATCGAACCTATGCTCGTCTGCCATCTTCATAAGATAGTAGTCCTTCTCGTAATAGAAAGGTATCGACAAGAGGTACTTCTCCTTGTACCTTGCATCTGCATATGAGATATAATCCCTCGACTGCCTGTCGCTTAGGGCCCAGTTCCAGTCCATGTTCCTCACAAGGGAATCCATCTCTTCTGTGGAATATCCCAAGGCATACAGTCCTCCTATGAGTCCGCCCATACTTGTGCCCAGGACCATATCCACCGGTATACCCAAGGATTCGATATGCTCTATGACGCCTACGTGTGCCGCTCCTTTGGCACCTCCTCCGCTCAGCACCAGAGCTACGGTCGGACGATGCTTGCGTATCTCATCCATGCGCCTGCGCATACGTTCCACAGCCGCCGCATCAGCCTTAGGATCTATGCCGCGGGCACAGGTATCAGCCGCGGCAGCCAGAAGGCCGGCGGCGATAAATAAAACTGATAGAAGCCTGTTCATATGAATCGTACTTAATCGTTGCCTTTCCCATGCTGTCCTGCCAGCATGCCGCATGCGGCAAGAATATCCTCTCCTCGTGAAGCCCTGACCGTTGTCGTAAGCCCGCAGTTGTTGAGCCTCTGCTTGAAATTCTCTATGATCACCGGAGATGAAGTCTCATAAGGAAAATCCGGAATCTTGTGGAAACGGATGAGATTCATCCTGCACTCAAGCCCCTTCAGCATACGTATGAGGGCATCGGCATGTGCCTTGGTATCATTGAAGCCTGCGAACATGGTATATTCGAAGCTCACTCTGCGTTGTCCGGTAAAGTCATACTGACGGATAAGGTCCACCACCTCCCTGATCGGCCACGCCCCCTGGACTGGCATCACGCTGAGACGTTCAGGCCCGAAAGGGTTGTGAAGGCTTACGGCCAGATGGCACCGGCACTCCTCCAGATATCTCTTCAGGTTCGGAAGGACACCTATCGTGGATACGGTTATCCTCTTCGGACTCCATGCAAAACCCCAGTCGGCTGTAAGTATCTCAATGGCCCTCATCACGTTATCGTAATTGTCCAGAGGCTCCCCCATGCCCATGAATACGGCATTGGTCAATCTGTCAGACTCATCGACCGCAATGAACTGGGATATTATGTCAGCCGCAGACATATGCCCATGAAAGCCTTGTCTTCCGGTCATGCAGAACCTGCATCCCATACGGCAGCCTGACTGTGAGGAAACGCAGAGCGTAGCCCTGTCGTCATCCGGAATCATCACCGCCTCGACAGCACCCTCTTCGAGTTCTTCTTCAGTGACCTTGATGCCCAATCCCCTCTTATGGGAGCATTTCACAGGAAAAAGGTACTTCTTTGTTCCGTCCGAAGATATCTGAAGCCCCGCATATCCTGTCACACCCACTTCGTATTTCTCCGAAAGGGCGGCACGGGCAGCCTTCGAAAGATTAGTCATTTCGTCTATCGACCTTACCTTCTTCACATATAGCCACTGCGCGATCTGTCTGGCCGCAAAACCTGGCAGGCCTTCATCGGCAACAAGTGCCTTGAGTTCATCAAGATTCTTTCCGAGGAGTTTTTCCTTCATAGCAAAAAAACAATGTTACGGCACTGACACCGTCTGAAGCCATTTTACATATATAGATGCAAAATTAAACAAAAATAATGCAATGAGTATCGGCTTTTTTCATTACTTTTGCTTTCAATGTCGGAAAAGTTCCGACAATTGGAAAACATTTTAAACAAATTCATTTATGGCTAAAGTAGAAGTACAGGAAAGTACCGGTATCAATGCGGCAAAACTCAAGGCGCTGCAGGCGACGATCGACAAGATTGAGAAGGATTACGGCAAAGGTACGATCATGAAGCTGGGGGATCAGCCAAAATGGGAGGTTTCGGTCATTCCGAGCGGTTCCATTGCGCTTGACGCAGCTCTCGGCATCGGCGGATACCCTAGAGGAAGGGTAATCGAGATCTACGGACCGGAATCAAGCGGTAAGACCACCTTGGCGATACACGCGATCGCACAGGCACAGAAACAGGGCGGTATCGCCGCCATCATCGATGCGGAACACGCATTCGACAGGACTTATGCAAAGAATCTCGGAGTAGACCTCGAGACATTGCTTATTTCTCAGCCGGACAACGGCGAGCAGGCGCTTGAAATCGCCGACAACCTGATCCGTTCCGGAGCGATAGACATAATCGTGATCGACTCGGTTGCAGCACTTACGCCAAAAGCCGAAATCGAAGGAGAGATGGGAGATTCGAAGATGGGTCTTCAGGCAAGGCTCATGAGTCAGGCACTCAGAAAGCTCACGGCAAACATCAGCAAGACCAACACATGCTGCATCTTCATCAACCAGCTCCGTGACAAGATCGGAGTGATGTTCGGAAATCCTGAGACAACGACCGGTGGAAATGCCCTCAAGTTCTATGCATCTGTCAGAGTCGACGTGCGCAGAACCACCCAGATCAAGGATGGGGACGAGGCATTAGGCAACCGCACAAAGGTAAAGATCGTAAAGAACAAGATGGCTCCGCCTTTCAAGAAGGCAGAGTTCGACATCGTGTATGGAGAAGGCATCTCGCGCATAGGTGAGATCATCGACCTCGGTGTCGAGTATGAGATCATCAGGAAGAGCGGCTCATGGTTCAGCTATGGAGACAGCAAGCTCGCACAGGGAAGGGAGGCTGTAAAACAGCTGCTTTCAGACAATGTGGAGCTCTGTGAGGAAATAGAAGGCAAGATCCGTGAGGCTCTTCAGAATGTACAGGAATAGAATGAAGAAACTGTTTACAATGATTGCAGCAGGGCTGCTCGCCCTGCTGTCTTTCAACTCCTGCGGCATCCACTACAACGATGAATTCGAGGCTGCAAGCATCGATGCTTATCTTACAGGCTATTACGCAGGTGGATTCCACAGCGAGACGACCCAGGGAAGATATGACATCGAGGGGCATTATCTGACAGACAGGGATATCGAAGAGATATTCAGGGACCTGGCCAGGATGCTGCCTGAAACATTTTATGAAGCCGACCTTGAGATAGTCTACTATGATTGGATGGACAATCCTGTAGACGAGCGTCTGTTCACATTCTGGTGGGTGATGGAGGACTTCAACACAGGACGCGGCTTCTACGACTGGAAGGAGATCTACGAATAAGCCCTTTCCGTACCATCACTCCAGCAGACAACCTGAAAATTTCACAGCAGCCTCATCGGACAATATGCCGGCTGCTGAAAGTCCTTCTATTGTCCATTTCTCCACAGGATTATTCTTCCTGTAAAGCACGATAGCCCTTGCTGTCTCATAATCAGCCACATAAGGATGCATTCTCAAGGAATCAGCAGGAAGTCTCCACAAAGGATACGGCTTCCTGCCGCTGTCCGAGACAGTGACAAGATCCTTCAGGCCGTTGAACTTATCCTCATCGAAATTACGGATATCCATGAGCTGTTCCTTATAGGAGTAGCCTCCCAATGCCTTGCGATGCTCAATCATCCTGACTGCAAACCACCCTCCTATGCCGGGCAAGGAATCGAAAGCGGCCGAATCAGCAAGATTAAGGTCTATCAGCGGAATATCAATATATGGTTCCAGACGTCTGTATATGGTGTCCGACACGACATACGAGCGTGCAAAATCCTCCTTCCTCCTGAAACGGCCTCCCTTTTTCCTGTAATTGTCAATAGACTGCGCCTGCCTGAGTGAAAAACCCAGACGGCAAAGGTCTTCAACCGATACAGTGTTGGGATCGAACGGGAAAGATTCCGTTCTTCTGAATGGAATCCTGGACCTGACGGCTGATGCCTCAACGGAATGAGCGGAATTGCGTCTCTTCAACACAGCTGCCGGCTCACTCCCTCCGCCATTCTCAGGCGCCTGGCCATCTTCATCATATGGGGTTTCAGCATAAACATAGACAGTATCAGGCTCATCCCTGTCTGCCACTATCTTCAGCACGGACGCTCTGTGAATGAACAATGCCGTCTGGTATCCGACTACAAGAAATACCATTGCAATGACTCCGGTAACGAATGACTGCGACAGTCCCGGTTTCTTTTCCTCTGAACTCTTCATGCCGCAATTTATGTCCATAAGCGACAGAAAACAAGAAATCTGCGCCCTCGGGACGCAGATTTTTCTTTTTCTTATCATTTTTTCTTTTTCTTATCATTCTTCAACGGCTTTCCTATAGGATTTCTTCTCCTTTTTCTTTTCCGGAGCTCCAGCGACAATGATTACAATCTCCCCCTTAGGCTCATGCTCCTTGTACCATAATGCCACATCTGCAAGAGTTCCCCGCTTGTGCTCCTCGAATTTCTTTGAGATCTCGCGGGCTACGGAACATTCCCTGTCCGCACCGAAGAACTCCGCAAACTGTTCGAGCGTCTTCACGAGACGATATGGGGATTCATAGAACACCATGGTCCTGGTCTCTTCGGAAAGTTCCGAAAGACGGGTCTGACGGCCCTTCTTCTGCGGAAGGAACCCCTCAAAGCAGAATCTGTCACAAGGATATCCGGATGAAACCAAGGCGGGCACGAAAGCTGTCGCACCAGGAAGAGTCTGAACCTCGATGCCTTCCTGGACACAAGTCCTTACAAGAAGGAATCCGGGGTCCGAAATGCCAGGAGTTCCTGCATCGCTGATCAGAGCGACGTTCAGTCCTGCAAGGATCCTCTCCCTGATCATCGAAGCGGTCTTGTGTTCATTGAACTTATGATGCGATTCGAGGCGGCCCTTGATCTCATAATGCTTCAGAAGCACAGAACTTGTCCTTGTATCCTCGGCAAGGATCAGGTCCGCTTCCTTCAAGATGCGGATCGCCCTGAAAGTCATATCCTCCAGATTTCCGACAGGAGTCGGCACTATGTAAAGAATACCGGCCATATCACCTTATCCTGCGACGGACAGCCATCATGAAACGATACACCACATCCGATTCCATATTCCAATCCGGATGTTCTGCAACCGCATAGGCAACGACTTCGTCCAACGAGGACATCTGGTTGATCCTGGTCAAGGCTTCCTGGAAGGCCATCGGGTCTTCATTGAAGAGGTAGTTTATGAAGAATATCCTGTCATTCAGAGATATTGCACTCCTGATATCCTTGACAGGGGTTCCAGGCATATCCGTACGCCAGGCCTGCTTGTCCGTCATGGAATCGATCACCGACGGTCTTGGCTTAGGAAGGACAGCTGCCACAGTCTCATGCTCGGCAAATATAGGAAGGTCATCGTCGTCATCATCGGAAGCTGGAGGCAGATCATCAGGTTCTGCATCAACGACAGGTTCCGGCTCTTCCAGCGGTTCGGTTTCCGGCTCCGGTTCAGCTGCTGCAACCGGCTCTGGCTCAAAATCAAAAGGAAGGTCATCGTCCGGTTCCGCGACAGTCTCCACGGCTGGTTCCGCCACGGTCTCCACTGCAGGAGCCTCCGCAATCTCAAGGTCTATAGGACCGAGGTCTATATCCTGAGGATCAACCACTTGCTGAAGTTCAGCCATCTTCGCATCAAGCTGTTCAAGCTGAGTCCTGATGGACGCCATCATCGATTTGATTTCAGTTAAAATTTGCTGCTCTCTATTTTCCATAAAGCAATATTTCACTATATTTGCGACCCCGACAGACAGAGTCGATCATTAATTCTACAAAAATAAGGAAATGTTTTTAGAAAGTGCAAAAAAACCAGGTGCAATTGAAGTCATCTGCGGATCAATGTTTTCCGGAAAAACCGAGGAACTCATCAGAAGAATGAAAAGGGCGCAGTTTGCAAAGCAGAAGGTAGAGATCTACAAGCCCTGCATCGATGTGAGATATTCGGAAGACGAGGTCGTTTCGCACGATTCACACAGCATTCCTTCCACACCTATCGACTCCCCTGCAAGCATGCTCCTTCTTTCAAGCGACGTGGAAGTGGTCGGAATCGACGAAGCACAGTTCTTTGACGACACAATAGTGGATGTCGTGCAGACTCTTGCAAACAGGGGCATCAGGGTGATCATCGCCGGTCTTGACACAGATTTCATGGGAAAACCTTTCGGTCCCATGCCGTCGCTTATGGCTGTTGCCGAAGACATTCAGAAAGTGCATGCCATATGTGTCAAGTGCGGAAGTCCGGCCAACCATTCCCACAGGCTTTCAAAAAGCTCGGAACTTGTAGTCCTGGGTGAAACCGACATATACGAGCCGCTATGCAGACATTGTTACAATGCTGCAATCGCTGCTGAAAAAGGTGAATAGGGAAATAAGGGCTATCTGTCCTGTATAGCCTTAAGCACTCTCGCAAGCTGGTCCGGACAAGATGTACCGCGCTTGCCGCATGTGATTCCGTCAAGACGTCTTATCGCTTCCTCAACGGTCATGTCCTTGATAAGGGCACCTATGCCTTTGGCATTGCCTTCGCATCCTCTTGTGTATACCACTTTCAGGATCACTCCGTCACGGATCTCGATATCGATCTGCTTGGAACAGACCTTTGCACTCGGAGCCGCAGAGACATACCTTACGCCGTCCCTCACCTCATCGGAAATTATCCTGTAATCATCTGCAGTATCGATCATCTCCATCTTCTGTACCTTTACTTCCTGCTTTTCCTGGGCCGCCGCCATGAAAGTCATGGACGCAGCAAAAAGCATGATGATGAACCTCTTCATATTCTGAACATTAAAACAAAGTCGGAGGATTGTCGTCCAGCTGCGACAGCACCTTTTCCATAACAGCCTCACGATACAAGACGGCCTTGGTACCTACACGGAATTTTTCACAATACCTGTCGATGGCAGCCATCTCGCTGTCATTCAGATAGATGACCTGCCGGTGACGGCGGACAAGGGAAGCCTTCTGCTTCTTGAGATATTCCGGATCTATGCCTGAGGGCATGCTTTTCTTCTTTCTGGCCACTGGAATGATGTTTTTGTATCGTTTTATATCCTGAAAATTTCGGACAAAGTTAGCATTTTATTATATATATTGCTATCTTTGCGAGGATTATGAACAAAATGGGATACATATTTGTCCGACTTTAGGAGGGGCTCTCGAAGCAATTCCCTCCCAATTGCAATTGACAATCTCGGTTTGTCTTGCCGTTAGGATCCCTATCGACTCCCTCACAGAGGGCAATCCGCAATTTAAAACAGTTAATCAAGGTTCCGGATGACGGAGCCAGGCATGTTTGAGTCACATCGGGGCTCACGACACTCCATTCTCGGATGAGATGGAAGAACAAATGAAAGTTATGACGAATATAAATGTAGTGGTGGCGGATGAAAGCCACATACGATACGCAGATGAGATCTGCGAAGAGATACTGATATCAGCGAGAGAACGTGGAACAGGTATAGCCAGAAGAACTCCGGAATACATATCCGAGAAGATGATGGCCGGAAAAGCCATAATAGCCATATCCGAAGACGGAAGATTCGCAGGATTCTCATACATCGAGACATGGGGAGGCAAGGAATATGTCGCCAACTCAGGACTTATCGTAGCCCATGCATTCAGAGGCATAGGACTGGCCATGAGGATAAAGAGGAAGATATTCGAACACTCCCGCACCCTCTTCCCTAATGCAAAGATATTCAGCATCACGACAGGAGCTGCCGTCATGAAGATGAACTATGAGCTCGGATTCAGACCGGTCACATTTGCAGCCCTGACAGACGACCCTGAATTCTGGAAAGGATGCCAGGGATGCAGGAACTACGGAATACTTGAGGCGAACGAACACAGGATGTGCCTATGCACAGGTCTGCTGTACGATCCGGCAGAACACATCGAGATATCGAGTCCGGCCCATCCGGAACTCGCCAACCTCAAGGACGGAGAACAGAGGAATCAGAACGAAAACAAACAGTAAAACATATGAGCAGGAAAGTTGTACTCGCCTTCAGCGGCGGACTGGACACATCATTCTGTGTCCCTTACCTCAAGGAACTCGGATATGAGGTACACACCGTAATGGTCAATACCGGCGGCTTCTCTGAAGCTGAGGAGAAGGCCATCGAGGAACGTGCCCTCAAGCTGGGAGCAGCCTCACATAAGAATGTAAATGCGGTAGAAACATATTACAACAAAGGTATCAGATACCTCATCTATGGAAACATACTCAAGAACGCGACCTACCCTCTCTCGGTAAGTTCAGAAAGAGTGTTCCAGGCACTTGAGGTCCTCAATCATGTAAAGGCAGTAGGAGCGGACGCAGTGGCCCACGGCAGCACAGGAGCCGGAAACGACCAGGTCAGGTTCGACATCGTGTTCGAGATCCTCGCACCTGAGGTGGAAATTATTGCACCGGTACGCGACAACAGCTTCACCAGACAGTACGAAATCGATTTCCTCCAGAAGCACGGATTCGACTTCTCATGGGAGAAGGCAAAATATTCCATCAACCAGGGTCTGTGGGGTACCAGCATAGGTGGAGTGGAGACACTGTCATCTGACGGATACCTCCCTGAAGAGGCGTATCCTACAAAGGTCACCAAGACAGCTCCTGAACATATCAGAATCAGTTTCCGTAAGGGAGAACCGGTATCCTTCAACGGCGTGGAGATGAGTCCGGTAGAGGTGATAAAGGCTGTCCGCGACGTTGCAGGACCTTTCGGCATCGGACGTGACATCCATATCGGAGATACCATCATCGGCATCAAGGGCCGCGTAGGCTTCGAAGCCGCAGCACCTCTTATCATAGTCAAGGCGCACCATCTCCTCGAGAAGCACACCCTGACAAAGGGACAGCTTTACTGGAAGGACCAGATCGCAGGATGGTACGGCCAGCAGATGCATGAAGCGATGTATCTGGACCCGGTATGCAGGGATATGGAGGCAATGATGGACAGCATAGAGCAGAATGTGACCGGTGAAGTCGAGATAGCCCTCATGCCATATCATTTCTCTGTACTCGGATGCACCAGCCCTCATGATCTCATGAGCTCGAAATTCGGAGCATACGGAGAAATCAACAAGTCGTACACCGGACGCGACGTGGTAGGATTCACAAAGGTGATTGCCAACCCTCTCAAGATATACTATGCTGTAAACGGAAACCTCGATGAATAAGATTCGCGTAGCAATTGCGGGAGGAACCGGGTACACCGGCGGAGAACTGTTCAGGATATTGCTGAACCATCCTGAGGTGGAGATAGTCGCAGCCACGACGACCTCTTCCGAAGGGACTCCGGTAGCTTCGGTCCATAGAGACCTTATCGGAGAAACAGAACTCTGTTTCGGAAAGGAACTCAACGACCCGGACGTGATCTTCCTCTGTCTCGGCCACGGCATATCACGTCAGTTCGTGGACACTCACGACATCAGCCCTGAATGTAGGATCATAGACCTCGGCAACGACTTCAGGCTCGAAGGAGACTATGCCGGAAGACATTTCGTCTACGGACTGTGCGAAAGTGCCCGCGAGGAAGTACGCAAGGCCCATGACATAGCCAATCCGGGGTGCTTCGCCACGGCAATACAGCTTGCTGTCCTGCCATTGGCTTCTGCGGGACTGCTCCGCGACGAGATTCATGTGACTGCAATCACAGGATCGACCGGAGCAGGAAAGAAACCGGGAGAGACCACCCATTTCAGCTATAGGAGCGACAACATTTCCATCTACAAGCTGTTCACGCATCAGCACCTCGCAGAAATCAGGAAGAATCTTTCTGCCGTTGAAGCGGCCGGGGCTCCCGAAGGAGCTGAACAAAGACAGCCTGTCGTGAATTTCGTACCTCTCAGAGGTGATTTCGCAAGAGGAATTTTCGCCAGCGTATATACAAGGGCGGCAGAGGGAATGAGCCAGGAGGATTATCAGAGACTTTACGAGGAGTACTATGATGAGTCTCCTTTCGTATTCCACAGCAAGGAAGGCATTTCCATGAAGGAGGTCGTCAACACCAACAAGGGTCTTGTGCATGTGGAGCTGCATGACGGATACGTCCATATCGCATCTGCGATAGACAACCTTGTAAAAGGAGCGGCAGGACAGGCCGTACAGAACATGAACCTTATGTTCGGACTGCCGGAAGACACCGGTCTCAGGCTGAAGCCTTCCGCGTTCTGACGTCATTCCGGACAAAGTGGAGGATATGTAAAATACAATTGAAGCAATGCATTTATTTGAAGTATATAAACTGTGGGACATCGAGCCGGTCAAAGGCTTGGGCACCACATTATGGGACAAGAAGGGAGAGACATATACCGACCTTTATGGAGGACATGCAGTAATTTCGGTAGGTCATTGCCATCCGCATTATGTAAAGATGCTTTCCGACCAGCTCGCAAATCTCGGTTTCTATTCCAACGCTGTCCAGAATTCCCTTCAGAGGGATCTTGCATCACGCCTGGGAAAGGTCTGCGGATACGACGACTATGCCCTGTTCCTTTGCAACAGCGGAGCGGAAGCGAATGAAAACGCTCTCAAGGTTGCATCATTCCATACAGGAAAGGCAAAGGTTCTTGCTTTCCGCAAAGCCTTCCACGGAAGGACATCAGGAGCGGTGGCAGCAACTGACAATCCGAAGATACAGTCCCCTTTCAACGAAACATCGAACATAGTCTTCGCACCTCTCAATGACCTTGAGGCCGTCGAGAAGGAAATCTCGAAAGGAGACTTCGCAGCCGTAATCATCGAAGGGATACAGGGTGTGGCAGGAATATTCGAGCCTACGTCCGGATTCCTTCACGGTCTCAGATCTTTGTGCGACAGATACGGATGCGTCCTCATTCTCGACGAGATACAGTCAGGCTACGGACGTACAGGACGATTCTTTGCACATCAGCATCATGATGTGCGTGCCGACATAGTCACCATGGCAAAGGGAATGGGAAACGGCTTCCCTATCGGAGGAGTTCTGATCAGTCCTTCGATAAAGGCATCTTACGGAATGTTAGGAACCACTTTCGGAGGCAACCATCTTGCATGTACTGCAGCACTGGCTGTCCTGGACATAATCGAGAACGAGCATCTTGTCGAGAATGCGGCAAGAATGGGAGAATACTTCAGGAAAACATTCGAGGGCGACAAGGCCATAAAGGAATACAGGGGCAAGGGACTTATGATAGGAATGGAGCTTAAGGACGAGTACAAAGGTCTCCGCGACAGGCTGCTGTTCGAAAAGCATTTCTTCACAGGAGCTGCAGGAGCTCAGGTAATCCGTCTTCTGCCCTCCCTCACGATATCACAGCAGACCGCAGAATCATTCGTCAACGCCTGGAAAGAACTTACAATATGAGACATTTCACATCAATAAGACAGCTTGAGAACCTTAAGGAGGCACTCGAAAAAGCAAGATATGTCAAGGAGAATCCGTTTGCAGACCAGGAACTGGGAAGAAACAGGACTCTTCTTATGATCTTCTTCAATTCAAGTCTGCGGACAAGACTCAGCACCCAGAAGGCTGCGATGAACCTTGGAATGAATGTAATCGTTCTGGATGTCAATCAGGGAGCATGGAAGCTTGAGACGGAAAGAGGGGTCATAATGGATGGAGACAAGCCCGAGCATCTGCTTGAAGCGATTCCGGTCATGGGCTGCTATTGCGACGTCATAGGAGTCAGGGCATTTGCGAGATTCGAAAGCAAGGCTGATGACTATAATGAACTGATAATCAACCAGTTCATCAAATATTCAGGAAAACCCGTATTCAGCATGGAGGCGGCGACGAGACATCCTCTCCAGACATTTGCTGACCTTATCACGATTGAAGAATACAAGAAGGTAGAGAAGCCGAAGGTCGTCATGACCTGGGCTCCGCATCCGAAAGCCCTGCCGCAGGCTGTTCCTAATTCCTTTGCGGAAGGAATGAACATGACCGATTATGATTTCGTCATCACCCATCCTCACGGTTATGAGCTTGATCCAGCCTTCACAGGCCGCGCACGCATAGAATATGATCAGCGCAAAGCATTCGAAGGAGCTGATTTCATTTATGCGAAGAACTGGTCGGCCTACAACGGGGATGACTACGGAAAGGTTCTGTGTACAGACCGTGACTGGACCGTCGACTCCGAAAAGATGGCTCTGACAAACAATGCCTATTTCATGCATTGCCTCCCTGTCCGCAGGAACATGATCGTCACAGACGAAGTGATCGAGAGTCCGCAGTCGCTGGTCATTCCGGAAGCCGCGAACCGCGTGGTTTCCGCACAGACAGTCCTGAAAGAGATTCTGAAAAGCTTATGATACGCGTCGTAAAGATAGGAGGAAACGTTGTCGACAATCCGGAGCTTCTGAAAAAGTTCGTCAAGGATTTCGCTGCCATGCCAGGAATGAAGGTCCTGGTGCATGGAGGCGGAGTGATGGCAAGTCAGATGCAGAAGGCCATGGGCATGGCACCGCAGATGGTGGAAGGCCGAAGGGTGACTGACGAAGATACCCTCAGGGTCGTTACCATGGTGTATGCAGGATGGTGCAACAAGAACATCACAACCCTGCTTCAGGCCGAGGGTTGCAATGCGATAGGACTCTGCGGAGCGGACGGTAATGCCATAAAGGCCCGGAAGAGAGCTCCGATGTTCGTCGAATCTCTCGGGACAGAGGTGGATTACGGCTATGTCGGAGACGTGACAGGAGATTGTGTAAATGCCGGATTCATCTATTCTCTTCTCGAAAAAGGCATGGTCCCGGTGTTCAGCGCCATCAACCATGACGGTGAAGGAAACCTGCTGAACACCAATGCAGACACTATAGCGTCTTCGGTAGCGACGGCCATAGCCAATTACAGGTACCGCTCGCCGAAGGATGTGTGCTGCCGTTGCGAGGAATGTACACATTGCAGCGACGACGGAAGGCTGACACATGAAACCGAACTTGTCTTCTGCTTTGAGAAGGACGGAGTCCTTTACGACAAGGAAGACGACGCAAGCGTGATTCCGGTGATCGACAGGAACAGATTCGCTGAACTGAAGACAGAAGGAAGGGTTGCGGACGGAATGATACCGAAGCTGGCAAACTCCTTCAAGGCGATCGACAACGGCGTGGCAAGAGTGATGATCAAGCATGCACGCAACCTGAACAGCAGCATAGGCACGACATTGATATAGAACAGCAGACCATGACACCTTTTTCCGATATTCAGAACCTTACGGCGGATGCTGCCGGTCTGTTGAAAGAGATGGTGGCGATTCCGTCACCCTCATTCAGCGAAGACAAGGTGTGCAGCCATATATGCACATGGATGGACACACGCGGAATAAGGTACAGACGCATCGGCAACAACATCATAGCCGGACAGAAAGGGCTGGATGAGAGCAGGACGCTGATGCTTTGTGCACATATCGACACTGTCAGCGCATCGGACGATTACAGCTTTGACCCCTATTCTCCGGATTACGTCCTCGCAGCAGAAACTATCGTAAGCATTACCGGAAAGGCATGCGGACCGGAAGACATTGTCGCGGGACTCGGAAGCAACGACGACGGTGCCTCGGCTGTGTCGATGATCGCAACATTCCGACATTTCCTTGTGACAGGATGTCCTCTGAACCTGATGCTGGTCCTGACCTGCGAAGAAGAACGGTCAGGAAGTAACGGAATGACGGGACTCTGGCAGATGCTTGAAGCAGAAGTGGATCATGCCATCGTAGGAGAGCCGACCGGAATGAAGGCGGCGACATCAGAAAGAGGTCTGCTTGTGATTGATGCAACTGCTTATGGAGTAAGCGGTCATGCAGCACGTAATGAAGGCGAGAACGCTTTATACATTGCACTGGAAGACATCGGGAAGATCCGCAATCATGTTTTTGCAAGGAAATCTCCACTGATGGGAGACGTGAATGTCAACGTGACACAGATCAATGCCGGAACAGCCCACAACGTGATTCCAGACCGCTGCGACTTCGTAATAGACATACGTCCTACAGAGCAGTATACCAATGAAGAGATACTTGAAGAACTGCAGGCCATATGCCAAAGCGAACTGAAGCCACGCAATCTGAAGAACAGGTCCAGTGCGACGCATGAAGGTTCCCCTCTTCTGAAAGCTGCAGAATCGCTCGGAACAGAGACCTTTGCATCACCGACTACTTCTGACTGGATGAGAATCACCTGCGACGCAGTGAAGATGGGACCGGGAGAATCATCACGCTCCCACAAGAAGGATGAATTCGTCTTCGTAAGTGAAATAAGGGAAGGCATTGAAACATATATAGACTTTATCAATAAATTAGCATAAATGAGCACACTTTGGAGCAAAGGCACACAGGCTACCGACCTGGTCGAAGATTTTACCGTAGGAAATGACCGGATCCTTGACATGCGTCTCGCCAGATACGACGTGACGGGATCAAAGGCGCATATCAGGATGCTTGAATCCATCGGACTGCTGGAAAAGGAGGAACTTGAGATACTGACAGCGGAACTTGACAGGATTCTTGCTGAGATAGAAGCTGGAGAATTCGTGCTTGAGGACGACGTGGAGGACATACACTCCCAGGTTGAACTTCTTCTGACAAGACGACTCGGAGACCTCGGAAAGAAGATCCATTCCGGACGTTCACGCAACGATCAGGTGCTGGTGGATGTGAAGCTTTTCCTGAAGGATGAGGTCCTGAAGCTCCGCGACGAAGTTGTGCAGCTGTTTGACACACTCCAGAAGCTCAGCGAACGGCACAGGAATGTCCTCCTGCCGGGTTACACACACGGACAGGTTGCGATGCCGTCATCATTCGGACTATGGTTCGGAGCATATGCGGAAGCTCTGGCAGACGACATGTACATGCTGCGCGGCGCCTACCATGTGACAGACCAGAATCCGCTCGGTTCGGCAGCCGGATACGGAAGTTCATTCCCGCTTGACCGTCAGATGACGACAGACATCCTCGGCTTCTCAAGCCTCGACTACAACGTTGTCGCAGCACAGCTGAGCAGAGGAAAATCCGAGCGTGCAGTGGCATCGGCCATAGGTGCCATAGCCCTTACCCTCAACAAATTCGCAGCAGACTGCTGCATGTACATGAGTCCGAACTACGGGTTCATCAGATTCCCGGATGAGCTCACGACAGGTTCCAGCATCATGCCGCACAAGAAGAATCCGGACGTATGGGAGATCATGCGCGGAAACTGCAACAGGATAATGTCGGTCGAGAACCAGATAAGCATGCTATGCAGCAACATGCCTCACGGGTATCATCGTGAGTTCCAGCTTCTCAAGGACATTCTCTTCCCTGCTCTGGAGCTTATGCACAAGTGCCTCTGCATGGCAGATTACATGCTCCAGCATATAATGATCAATGAGAACATCCTTGATGCCCCTATCTATGATTATCTATTCACCGTAGAGGAAGTGAACAGGCGCACACTTGAGGGAATGCCGTTCCGGGATGCATACAAGAGCGTAGGCATGGAAGTCAATGAGGGCAGATTCAGCTACCACGGAGCTGCAGGGAAGACCAACGGACAGCTTACGCCGGAAGACCTCAACCACACATCACTCGGCAGCCTCGGAAACCTATGCACAGAGCAGATCCGCACAAAGATGGAGGCTGCAGCCAGATTCTGAAGATTGCCACGTCACTGACGTTCCTCGCAATGACGTATCGGACTGAACCCTTCGGATGTCAAACAGGTCCTGGATATTTGAATGTTGAAACAACACCAGAACATTGGGTGTAAAAACAGGTCCTGGACATTTGGAGTGGTAACGTCATTCCGAGGAGGCGAAGCCGACGTGGGAATCTGCAAACTCTTATTTCACATATTCACTCGGCGACACACCGAACTGCTTCTTGAAGCTTGTCGAGAAGTGGGACAAGGTGCTGAATCCTGTCAAGTCTGCAATCTCGGATACATTATATTTACGTTCCTTCAGAAGCTGGGCGGCACGGTTGAGCTTGTAACGCTTGAAGAAGACACTCGGATTCTCGCCGGTAAGTCCCTTTACCTTATAATAGAACTTCGTCCGTGAAATATGGAGAATCTCCGTCATACGGGATACATCAAGCTCCGAATTAGCCAATTCGTTCTCCATCAGCTGATAAAGGTCGTTCATAAAGGCGCTGTCCTGTGGTGAGAGCGCATCATCGTCAAGAGTATCCACATCTGTTGCACGACCGAGCATATCTCTGATCTTCTCCCTGTTCCTGAGCTGCGACTGGATCAATGCAATCAGATACTGAGGCTCGAAAGGCTTGGTCACATAAGCGTCCGCTCCGCTGTCCAGGCCCTCTACCTGTTCTCCGACCGTAGCCTTTGCTGTAAGAAGTATGACAGGGATATGCGACACCTGTATATTATCCTTTATCATACGACACAGGTCATATCCCGTCTTACCCGGCATGACGACATCGGAAATGACGATATCTACAGCCTCTTCCCTTATGACCTGATATGCAGAATCCGCATCAAAACGGCTCAGGACTTCAAATTGTGAAGAAAGCAGTTCCTTGAGATAATGGATGACATCTGCATCATCATCGACCACAAGCACCTTATGGAGCTTATCACCATGAGCTGTCATAGGGACATCAGTATACCGTACACTCCTGACCCTGAACTCCTTGCCGGCATCTGCCCCACCCAGGTAGTCTTTTTCAGTCTCGGCATAAGATGATTCCGACACAGGAAGGATCAGGGTGAAGATGGTACCGGTTCCTGTTGGCTGATGGTCAGCCTTGAGATATCCATGATGCAGGCCGGCAAGAGTCTTCGCAAAATACAATCCTATACCCGTGCCCCATGAATATGCACCGGCAACCTTATGTTCGATCTGATAATAACGCTCAAATATATTTTCAAGCTCTCCCTCAGGAACTCCTGCCCCTGTATCCCTCACACTTATCTTCAGATAACGTGAATCCGTATCCTTGGAAGAAAGTACGAACAAAGCCGCCGCAGCATCATGCGATATGACATCAAGACTGAATTCCACCTTTCCACCCGTAGAAGTAAACTTCAGTGCATTGGACAAGAGGTTGAAGCATATCTTGTCCAGCTTGTCATCATCTGCCCATACGGTCACGGAATCTTCAAGGCCGTAAGTCTTGAAGATGATACCTTTTTCTTCCGCACTGACTCTGAATATGTCAGTCAGATTAATGAGCTGTTCGATCACATCTATCGGCTTGACAGCAAGCTTCAACGTATCATTCTCCAGTTTATTGAAGTCAAGATGCTGGTTCACGAGACGAAGCATACGGCGGATATTACGCTGGACGATATCCAGCAGACGCTTGTTCTCTTTCGTGATATCAGAAGAGTCCACAAGTTGGGCGACAGGTCCGGAAATCATCGTCAGAGGAGTTCTGAACTCGTGGGAGATATTGGCAAAGAAGTCCATATTCATCTTATTGAGCTTCTTTTCCTGCTCCTTCTCCTGCTGAGCCTTGAGCTTTGCCGTCTTCTCCGACATGATTCTGTTCCTTACTCTCAGAATAGTATAGATGACACCCATCAATATGCAAGCATATATCAGGAACATCCACCAGGAGAGCCACCAGGGCGAATCTATTGACACCTGTATCTGATTTTCTGCCAGAATCACAGAATGATCCTGAGTCAAGATCCTTATCCTGAAGTCATATCTGCCTGACGGAATGTTGGAATAATAGGCCTCACGATTGTTATGGGCATCGATCCAATAGTCATCAAAGCCATCCAGCATGTATTGATACTCCACCCTCTCGTACTTGCTGTATTCCAGAGCGGCGAACGATATGCTGAAACTGTTCTGGTTGTACTTGAGACCGATGCGAGGTCTGTAGGTCAGGGATTTGTCTATACACTCATCATCTCCAGGGCGGACAAGTACATTATGTATCTTAAGGTCTTCGAAATAAAGTGGAATTTCCCTGTCCACGACGACATACTCCGGATCGAAGACCGTCAGTCCGTGGGTCCCGCCGAAGATAAGCGTACCATCCGACAACCGGCATGAAGACCTGTCATAGAACTGGTTGCCTCCGATTCCATCATCTGCAAACCAATTTGTGAACTTATCAGACTTGATGTCATATTTTCCAAGACCATATTGAGTGCTGACCCAAAGGTTTCCGGCGGCATCTTCCTCGATGGAGGTGATGTCCAGACATGGAGCGCCAGGGATATTCTGCAGCGAATTCTCATCGACATCATATCTGAACAGTCCGTTTGCAAGCGTACCTATCCACACAGTGCCATCCTTGCTCTGGTGCAGGCACACAGGTACAAAGACAGACCTTCTGATCCCATCCTTCCATTGAGCTTCCGGCACGGATATCTGACGGGAATGATTCGACCTTCCGTCAAGTTGAGACAAGCCCTGTTCAAAGGATGCCGAGAGCACCGTACCATCTGCAAGAGGGAGGCAATAAGGTGTAAATGTAAAATGTGCCGACAAAGCCTTCATGGTCTTCAGTTCGTCGTCATCAGATATATAATACACATTCTCACCCATCGCACCTACCCAGATACGTCCGTCTGCATCTTCAGACATCGACATCGGCCAGAATACAGGCCATGACTTCTCCACTTTGAGACCGGTTCCGTCCGTACGGCATCTTGAAACAAACACCCCATCCGTCAGCCATAGACGGTCCTTGCTGTCCACAAAGACCTCTTTTGCATCAGATTCGAACCTTCTGAAGACCGCAGTCTCCGCATTATAGAAATAAAGCCCATCCTTAAGCGTGGTTGTCCATAGGTTGTCCCTGCTGTCACATGCTATCGACACCACGGACTTATGTCCAAGATTGGATTTCAGCCAGCTGTCATTGTTGAATATCTCCTCATATGCATATATGACATGGTAACCTTGGTCATATGTTCCGATCCATAGGTTATCGCTCGAATCAAGAAACATCGTATTTATCTTCACATCCGGAACTTCAAAAGGGAATCCCTTCTCGCTCTGATGGTACAGGACCTCCTCAACCGGATCATAAATGAACATGCCGTCCTTTTCAGTGTTGAACAGAATGGTATCACCGTAAGGAAAGACATATGTCACCTGAGTCCTATTGAACAGAGGGTGAGACTTCATACCTTCCGGGATTTCGATGAACCGTCTTTCACCTACATCATACAATGCAACCTTTCCATAACTGCACATCCAGAGAATATCATCTGACAGCAGATTGAAAACTGAGGGAAAATTCTCCAACGGTATGACATCCTTCACTTCAAATGTAACAGGATCGAAAACCGTCAGCTGGGCAGCATTTGCCAACAGCAGCTCGTTATGCTTTCGCGACACAAAACCCTGGGACAGCGGAGGCATGGACCCGTCCACGGAAGAGAGAACGGTAACGAACTTCTTCTGCTCCTCATCATACATCGCCAGCTCGACCATCGTGTTGATGAAGATCCTGCCTTCCATATCTTCCAGAATCTGGCTTGCATTACGGCTGTTCGTCTCCATCGGTATCCTCTGGAAATTGTCCTGCTCGGTATACAATGCCATTCCGTTGACGGTAGACACCCATAGCCTGCCTTTTGAGTCCTTGTACAGACACTGCACCTGATTGTCCGGAAGAGAAAACTCGTCGCTCGTGCAGAAATGCTGATGATATTCGTGGACATTGAAACGGTTAAGACCTCTGAATGTTGCGATCCATATATGGCCATGCACATCCTCTGCAAATGACGAGACCTTCTGATTGGATATGGAATTCGTGATTATCGGAGTTTCGATGACACGATTATAATCTTCATGTTCCTGAGTAATGCATGATACAGAAAGCACACATGCCAAGGCAATTGATAACGAAAACTGTCTCATAAGTTTCAAATTCTTCAACTAAGGTATCTATTTTCACCCAAACAGACAATAAACAGACGAGATTTAAACAAATATGAAAACAAATAAACATTTAGAAAAACCGGATGAACGCGTCCGAAAACTAATCATACGCACGCGAAAGCAGAAGTGAGGGCATTTGACGAAATTTGCATAGATAATAATGTAACACACGAGATATGACACTAAAAAGACTTACAATCCTGATCACATCGGCACTCTTAGCTGCCGCATGCGGATCGAACGGCAGAACTTCGGGTTCTTCAGAACTGGACTCTTCTGTCGAGTCGACACTGGTACAGACGGACAAGGGACAGGTTGCCGGATATATCGACAACGGCATCTACACCTACAAGGGCATCCCATATGCAAAGGCAGAAAGGTTCATGCCTCCTCAGCCTGCTGACGCATGGGAAGGCGTAAGAAGCAGCAGAGCTTACGGCCCTACAGCTCCCCAAGGCAAGAGGACAGGCTGGGCAAGCGACGAACTTGGATTTTCATTTGCCTGGAATGACGGTTTTCCTGGAGAAGACTGTCTGAGGGTAAACATCTGGACTCCTGGCATCAATGACGGGGAGAAGCGTCCAGTGATGGTATGGCTCCATGGAGGCGGATATTCTTCAGGATCGGGTCAGGAACTTCCGTCATACGACGGAGCAAGCCTGGCACGCAAAGGCGACGTCGTGGTGATTTCACTCAACCACAGGCTTAATGTACTCGGATTCCTCGACCTTTCTTCTTTCGGAGAGGAATATGCAGAATCAGGAAATGCTGGTCTGCTTGACATTGTTGCAGCGCTTGAATGGGTGAACGGCAATGTTGAAGCTTTCGGTGGAGATGCATCGAACGTCACGATATTCGGTCAGTCAGGCGGTGGCGGAAAGGTATCGACACTCCTTGCCACACCTGGCGCAGAAGGACTTTTCCATAAAGCGGTCATCCAGAGCGGATCCATGCTCAGGACAATGGAAAGGAAGTGGTCATCGAAGATCGGCGAGGCTGTAGTTGCCGAGTTCGGCAGCGTCGAAGCCCTCAGGACAGCACCATATGAGCAGATTCTTGCAGCAGGAGAAAAAGCGATTATCAAGATCCGTCCTCAGGCAGAGGCAGAAGGCTTTGCATCATTCATATTCGGCTGGGCTCCGACGGTAGATGGAGACGTGCTTCCGTGTCAACCATTTGACCCACAGGCTCCGGAACAATCAAAGGACATCCCTGTGATGCTTGGTTCTACGATCCACGAATTCTCAATGAGCACATATGTGCCTCAGTTCCGCACCATCAGCAAGGAAGGTGCGGTGCAGTATCTCCAGACTAAATTCGGCGACAGGACACAGGAATATATTGACCTCGTCGAGAAGATCTATCCTGACTGCAAGCCGGTCGACCTTATCGACATTGACGGCATCTTCAGGCCAAGTACAATTGCGCTGGCGGACGTAAAGGTCGCACAGCAGGGTGCACCTGTCTACATGTACCTGTTTGCATGGGAGTCTCCTGCTCTTGACGGCATCCTCCGCAGCACCCACTGCATGGAGATACCGTTCGTCTTCAACAACGCTGACCTCCACGCTTCTATGACAGGAGGAGGCAAGGAAGCAGTCGAACTTGCAGACAAGATGAGCCAGGCCTGGATTAATTTTGCCCGCACAGGCAATCCGAACGCCGAAAAACTTCCTCAGTGGCCGGATTACACACCTGAAGACGGCGCAATGATGATCTTCAACAATCAATGCGAAGTAAGATACAACCACGACAAGGAACTTATGGAATTCATCCGTCAGTTCCCTACCCGCGGATTTTAATTCATAAACATACTAATAACTAACTATTAACCACTAAACACATGAGAACCAATTCAACATTCTCAAGAATGATAGGCACTGCATTAGCGATGCTTCTCATTCTCGCCGGTTCGTTCTCGGCTTCCGCACAAGGCAAGCTGACCGTTACCGGTAAGGTCATTGATGAACTGAACAGCCCTATGGTAGGCGTCAGTGTCATCGAGAAAGGAACTCAGAACGGTGTCATGACCGACGGAAACGGTAAATATACCATCTCCGTAAATCCTGGCGCAGTCGTGGAGTTCTCCTACCTCGGCTACATCACAGTCGACAAGAACGCCATCGACGGCACAATCAACATCAATATGGAGCCGGACAACGAACTGCTCGAAGAGACAGTCGTTGTGGGTTACGGTGTCCAGAAGAAGAGCTCACTCACAGGAGCTGTGAGCCAGGTGAAGTCTGAAGACATCACAGGACGTACCATCACAACGGCATCCCAGGCGCTCCAGGGAAAGACTGCCGGTGTACAGGTGCTCAGTTCTTCCGCACGTCCGGGATCATCACCTTCAATCCTCGTCCGTGGTATCGGTTCCAACGGCGCAAGCAGTCCTCTCGTAGTTGTGGACGGACGTATCGGAAGCCTTGCAGGTATCGACCCTAACGACATCGAGTCCATGGAAGTCCTCAAGGACGGAGCATCTGCAGCCATCTACGGTGCTGAGGCCGGTAACGGTGTCATCCTCGTGACCACAAGAAAGGGTAAGGGTAACGGTAAGATCACTTATGACTACCAGTATACCAATCAAAGCCTTGCCCGCGTCCCTAAGGTAATGAACTCTGAACAGTATATCGACTACTATACAGAGCTGGGAAGCATCTCACTCGAAAGTTTCTATAACAACTGGGATTTCGAGACCAATACAGACTGGACAAAAGTAGGATTTGAGAATTCCACAATGCAGCGTCACAACCTGACATTCTCTGCAGGTGACATGAACAAGTCTATCTATGTTTCCGGTTCATACCTCAACAACGACGGTATCGTGACTGGAGGAAAAGACTTCTATGAACGTCTTACCGGAATGATCAACGCATCATGGAAGATCAAGCCTTGGCTTGAAATCGGCACAAACAACCAGATTGAACATTACAAGTCAAGCTCTGTTTCTGAAGGATCGGAATATGGAAGCTTCCTTCTTTCCCTTCTCTGTCTCGACCCTCTCACAAAACCGTATTATTCAGTTGACGCTCTTCCAAGCCACATGGCTTCAACATACTATGATACAAGCCACGCACCTATGCTTGGAGATGGAAAAGGCAACATATACGGTGTTTCTTATTTCACATCATCAAGTGAATGTTCTAATCCATTCATTGCACGCGATGCAAGCGACAACACAGGAAAGGGTTACAACATCAATGGTACAACTTATATCAACTTCATGCCAATCAAGGGCCTGACCATCACATCGAGACTTGGATATAGTCTCTCAAGCTCGCAGTCTTATTCTGTCGCACATGACTATTATGCTTCATCAAAGTCAAAGCAGGATTTCCTGTCTGTAAGCGCAAGCACATATGCAAGCACATACTGGCAGTGGGAAAACTTCCTCAACTACAACAAGAGCATCAAGGGACATGACTTCGGCATCATGCTCGGTACCAGCTTTACAGAAAGCAGGAACTTCGGTGTAAGCGGCAGCATGAGCGGTGGAGAAGGCGACCTCGGATTCTTGCACGACGATCCTCTTCACCGTTATTTTGCCTATGCAACTCCTACAGCCAACGACGAAGTAAGCGGTGGAGAAGAGACTATCTCAAGAAAGAACTCATACTTCGGACGTCTCAACTATGAGTACAAGGGCAGATACCTTCTCCAGGCTTCACTCCGTGCTGACGCAGCTGACAGCAGCGTTCTTCCTATAGAGACACGTTGGGGTTATTTCCCTGCAGTTTCTGCCGGTTGGGTTATTTCCAATGAAAAGTTCATGATGAACACAAGGAGCTGGCTCTCACACCTGAAGTTCCGTGCTTCATGGGGACAGAACGGTTCGCTTTCAAACCTTGGCGGATATCTTTATGACACCGTCATTGCCCAGACCGGTACATTGGCAACCGGCAACGGATCTGAATATATTATCGGGTATGCTCCTTCAGCAACCGGTAACAAGGAACTCAAATGGGAAACATCGGAACAGACTAACGTAGGTATCGATGCACGTTTCCTCAACAATCGCCTTTCATTCGGTGCTGACTGGTTCCTTAAGAACACAAAAGACCTCATCGTCAGAGGCATCAAGTCATCTACCATCGTGGGTAACACAGCATCTCCGATGAATGTAGGTAACATCATGAATACCGGTCTTGAATTTGAACTCGGATGGCAGGATCATATCGGAGACTTCTCTTATGGCATCCGTGGCAACCTTTCAACTATCAGGAACAAGGTAACTAAAATTCATGAAACCATGGATTCAATCGATGGTACGACACTTCACACCTATGGAGCAATCACTCGTTTTGAAGTAGGAAGACCAGCTTGGTATTTCTATGGATATGAATACACAGGTATAGACAAGACTACCGGTAATCCGACATTCAAGGACCGCAACGGTGACAATGCGATCACGGATGATGACAAGACCATGATAGGTAAGGGCATCGCTGACTTGACTTACGGTATCACTCTTACAGCTGCATGGAAGGGCTTTGACCTCATCGTATTTGGTACAGGTTCATATGGTGCGGACATTTACTGCTGTCTCAACCGTCTTGACTACCCGCTTAACAAACTTACATATTTCACTGCTGACAGATGGAACGCAACCAAGAATCCAACCGGAGAAATGCCGAGAGTCGGAGCAAGCGACATGGATAAGTTCCTCATATCTAGCGGTTCTGTATTTGATGGTTCGTATTTCAAGATCAAGCAGATTCAGCTTGGTTATACCTTCCCACAAAAGTGGATGAAGAAGATCAAAGTTGAGAACCTTCGCATTTATGCGTCCCTTGACGACTTCATCACATTCTCTGATTATCCTGGATTTGACCCTGAAGTAACAGCCATGGGTATCGATAAGGGTACATTCCCAACATCAAAGAAAGTTGTGGCCGGAGTAAGTATTACATTCTAATCATCTAAATGACAACAATATGAAAGCTAAATATTTAATCACGGCTCTCGCTGCTTCGGTTTTCGCATTAAGTTCTTGCAACGACATGCTTAACATTCCTCAGCACGGAGTCCAGAGTTTGGATAACTACTATCAGACCGATGAGGAAGCTGAGTCGGCAATAGCCGCATGCTATCTGCAGGTACTGGGTAACGAAATGAATTATGTCCTTGGCAAGAACATGCTTACAGATGATTTCTGGGCTGGTGGTGCCACGCGAGGAGATAATGCGGATCTGGAGGGTCTTAATGAATTTACATTCGGAACTGACCAGGGCTATCTGGAAGGCATGTTCACAGCATACTATGGCATCATATACAAGGCTAACGTTGTTCTCGGACACGTTCCTGAGGAGACATACATTCAGAAGCGTGCAAGAGCTGAAGCCAAAGTTTTCCGCGCATGGTCTTATTTTGAACTTACATCCATGTGGGGTAACCCTCCGATTGTAGATCACGAACTCGCTCCTACTGAATACAAACAACCTAACGGCACTACAGAAGCTCTCTGGGCACTAGTTGAGAAAGATCTCACTGAGGCTATTGAGTCCGGTTGTCTTACAGAGAAAGCCAATGCTGATGACAAGACATGGAGAATCACCAAGCAGTATGCTCAGGCTCTACTCGGAAAGGCCTACCTCTGGCAGGGCAAGAACAAGGAGGCTGCTGCGGAGTTCGACAAGATCGTCGACAGCAAACTTTACAGATTGTACAGCGACTACGAGAATGTAATATCATTCTATGGCAAACAGAACTGCGAAAGCATGTTTGAAAGTGTCAGGATATCTGATGCCAATAATGCATACAATAATTTCAGCATGCTTCATCTCATGATTCACTATCGTACAGACAATCTTAATGATGGATGTATGGAGCCTATCGGCTTATATGCTACAGGCTGGGGATTCCTTAATCCACAAAAGAACCTCTATGAAGATTTTGTAAAAGTAGAAGGAGAGGACGGCTATCGTCTCAATGCCTCTATCAAGACATTCGATCAGATGAAAGGCATGGGCGTAGGTATCAAAACCGGTTATACTCCGATAAACGAAGGATACTTCATGTGGAAATGGAGAGTCGTTAAAGAAAGGGTTCCTGCTCATGCAGTATTTGGTCTGATGAGCGATGACGACAATCCGCGTTGGATGCGCTATGCAGAGGTTCTTCTTTGTGGAGCTGAGGCTCACTTTGCTGCTGGAAACCAGACTAAGGCTGACGAGTATATGAACATGATCCGCACACGTGCACAGGCTCCTACAAAGTCAGGTTACACAGAGGATGAGATCAGAAGAGAGAAGAGAATCGAACTCTGTGGTGAGGGTACCCGCTTTCAGGACCTTATCCGTTGGGGTATAGCTGAAGACAGAATGGGAACTCAGGGTGAGAAATGTCCTATGCTGTCATCTAACGGAGAGGTTCAGTATAAGAAGTTCAATGGTGATGATCCTTCAAAATACGGATTCAAGCCTAAGCACAACCGCCTTCCTTATCCTGGAGCTGAAACCCGCCTTAATCCTAATGTTAAACAGAACCCAGGTTGGTAATAACCTCCTATAATAAGATATAAGAATATTATGAAACTATTATATAGAATATTCGCTGCAGCAGCCTCTGTTCTGGCTCTCAGTTCGTGCGTAGATGAGGCTATCGCCCCTCTCGAAGGTAAGTATCCTAAACCTGAGACATACGAATTAAATACCCTCGTTGCACAATCTGTCGAAATTGGAGAAAAGACACGAGTATTTAATATTGAACTTGCAGGAACCGACGCTTCAGCAAGTCTGAAACTGGTAGGCAACAAGTATTACCTCGAACCTACAGGATATACTGCTGCTCCTGTCGATGCTGCAAAGAAAGGAAACTACATCGTAGGAGAAGATGGTTCTACATTTACCGTTAAGGGAGAAACTGTCAATATCGATTACGGTACCATCAATGTAGGGCTTGCTGATGAAGCTACAGGAGCATATACATTCTCCGGTTCTCTTTGGCTGGCTGATGAGAGTGTCGTAAAGATCAACTCTGCCGTAAATATTGTTTATGAGGCCGATCCAGAGCCAATCAAGCTTACAACACTCCTTTCTGCTACAAGCAACGTAGCAAGCGGCACTAACTCATTGACAATTAACCTTGGAACTGACGGCATTTCATCTACTACAGATCCAGCTACTTGGCAGACTGTATGGACAGGAACAGGTAACTACCTCGCACTCGACATCTACTCAGCTGACGGATACCTCCACGAGGGCACTTACACTGCTTCTGCAGCAGGCGGTACAATCAACGAAGGTGAGTTCGGTATCGGTTGGGAT
>JAFQAR010000045.1 GCA_017399905.1 Bacteroidales bacterium | reverse complement strand
GACGGAGCTGTGCATAAATATTTCAACCCGTATGATACTCCATATGAGGCGTTTATCAACTATATGAACGTTTTAAGTGATTTTATTTTGCGAGTTGATGATGCAATTTCCGTTTCAGATGTTAACTTTGCACCCGCAAAAGCAAAGGCTCCTGCAAAGAAGACCGTAAAGAAAGCGGCTCCTAAGGCAAAGAAGCCGGCTGCTAAGAAGACAGTGAAGAAATAACATCTGACCTCGGTCAGTGGGTTTTACCCGAAACATTATATCCCCGGACGGAATCTGAGAAGGTTCCGGCCGGGGTAAATAAATAATTTGTCAATATACATGAAAACAGAAATTATCAAGCCGGATTATCTGTTTGAAGTTAGTTGGGAAGTGTGTAATAAGGTGGGCGGCATCTATACGGTTGTCGCAACCAAGTCCCTTTATCTCAAGAGTGAGTACAACAGGCACCACATCATGGTGGGACCTGATGTGTGGATGGACACAGACAGCAACCCGGATTTTCTTGAGGACCCTACATTGTACAGGGCGTGGAGGCTGCAGGCAGCTTCAGAGGGCCTGAGAGTACGTGTGGGAAGATGGAACGTTCCAGGCAAGCCGACTGCTATCCTTGTGGATTTCAAGCAGTTCCTTACCAGCCAGAACGAGATCCTTACAGAGTTCTGGAAGAAGTTCCAGGTAGACTCCCTCACAGGAAACTGGGATTACCGCGAGTCGGCTCTCTTCGGTTATGCTGCCGGAAGAGTGATTGAAAGCTTCTATAGGTTCAATCTTGATTCTTCAGATAAGGTTGTCGCTCAGTTCCATGAGTGGATGACCGGTACAGGACTTCTTTATCTGAAGTCCGTACAGGTTCCGATCGCGACAGTCTTCACGACTCATGCTACAGTAATCGGAAGGTGCATAGCAGGTAACAACCTGCCTCTTTATGACGGTCTGCTCGGCTACAATGCCGATGAGAAGGCCAGACAGTTCAACGTCGTCGCCAGACATTCTCTCGAGAAGAAGGCTGCGCAGTACAGCGACGTGTTCACGACTGTCAGTGATATCACGGCGCAGGAATGTCGTCAGTTCCTGGGAAGGCCGGTAGATGTAGTGACCCCTAACGGATTCGAACCAAGTTTTACCCCGGCGACGGATGAGGAATATGAGGAGCAGCGTGCGGCAGCAAGAAACAGGCTTGTCGAGGTGGCTGCTGCCATGAGCGGAGAGGCTGTGCCGGAGAATGCGGTACTTATAGGTATCGGAGGACGTTACGAGTGGAAGAACAAGGGTATAGACGTATTCATCGACGCTCTTGACAAGCTCAACCGTTCAGATTACAAGGGCAAGCCTGTGCATGCCTTCATCATGATACCTTCAGGACATAACGGTCCTGACAAGCAGCTTTGTGCAAAGCTTGCCGGAAACGGCTCAAAATATGTAACCAGGACTTCGCACTATCTCATGAATCCTGAGTACGACTCTGTGACCAGACGTCTCAACGACCTCGGGCTCAACAACGCCATCGGCGACAAGGTGAAGGTATACTTCATCCCTTCATACCTCAACGGCAATGACGGAGTATTCAATATGAGCTATTATGAGCTCCTGTCAGGTCTTGACCTCACGCTTTTCCCATCGTATTACGAACCATGGGGATATACTCCGCTCGAAAGCCTTGCGTTCAGGGTACCTACCCTGACCACGACTCTTGCCGGCTTCGGACTCTGGGTACGTACATATTACGGAAAGAAGCATCCTGGCATCACGGTGCTCGACAGAAGCGACTCGAACTATTTCGAGGTTGTTGACGGTGTTGCAGAAAGGATCAAGGAAATCGCTTCACTGCGCAAGGACAGCAGGAAGAAGGTGATGCAGAATGCGAAGGATGTGTCGGAGATCGCTCTCTGGGAGAATAATATCATATATTATAAGGAAGCATACTCAAAAGCATTAGAGAAATTAATATCAGCAGGCGGAGTGTATCCGTCAGCAAGGAATAACAAAAATATGGAATACAGGAAATTCGAAGTAAATCAGCCAACCTGGAACAGCGTGATCGTTACACGTCACCTTCCGGATAGTCTTAAAGATCTTGAAATACTTTCCAAGAACCTTTGGTGGTGCTGGAATGAATCGGCAAAGAACCTCTTTGCATCTATTGACCCACAGGCATGGGAGGCTTCCGGCCAGAACCCTATCGCCATGCTCGACAAGGTGAGCCTCAAGAGATACCAGAAGCTCGAGAAGGATACAAAGTTCCTCTCAGACCTGAAGGTCGTTATGGAGGAGTTCAATACATACATGTCCCTCAAGGCAGAGCGCACAACTCCATCTGTAGCATACTTCTGTATGGAGTATGGTCTTGACACATCCCTCAAGATATACTCAGGTGGTCTCGGTATCCTTGCCGGTGACTACATCAAGGAGACTTCAGACATGAACACCAACCTCGTGGCTGTAGGTCTTCTCTACAGATACGGATACTTCAACCAGAAGCTTACCGCTCATGGTGAGCAGGTAGCGGAGGATGTTGCCCAGGACTTCAACAAGATCCCTGCGACTCCGGTACGTGACGAGAACGGAAACTGGGTGACAGTAAGCGTCGCTTTCCCAGGCCGTAACCTCAATGCTCGTCTCTGGAGAGTAGACGTAGGACGTACGGAACTCTATCTCCTCGATACAGACATTCCTGAGAACCTTCCAGAGGACAGGTCAATCACTTACAACCTCTATGGCGGTAACTGGGAGAACCGTCTCAAGCAGGAGCTCCTCCTCGGTGTCGGCGGTATCCGTGCTCTCCGCAAGCTCGGAATGAATCCACAGGTATACCACTGCAATGAGGGTCATGCGGCTTTCATCGGTCTTGAGAGACTTCGCGAGCTCATCTCAGAGCAGAACCTCGAGTTCCAGGAGGCTCTCGAAGTTGTAAGGGCATCATCACTCTTCACTACACATACTCCTGTACCTGCAGGTCACGACGCATTCGACGAAGGACTTCTCCGCAAGTACATCGGCCACTATCCGCAGCGTCTCAAGATCGACTGGGAGACAATGATGGCTCTTGGAAAGAACAATGGTGCGGACGTGAACGAGAAGTTCTCGATGTCTATCCTCGCAGCAAACATCTCACAGGGCGTGAACGGCGTTTCATGGCTTCATGGTGAGGTGAGCAAGGATATCCTCGGACACATGTGGCCAGGTTATCTCCCTGAGGAGCTTCATGTAAGCTATGTGACCAACGGTGTCCACTATCCTACATGGACTGCACCTGAGTGGAAGGAGGTTCACGCCAAGGTGTTCGGTGAGGAATTCAAGACACACCACTACGACAAGTCATGCTTCGACGGTATATACAAGGTTTCTGACGAGGAAGTATGGAACATCCGCACTTCACTCCGCAAGAAGCTCATCGAGGAGGTCAAGAGAAGACTCTCCGATCCTGCTGCGGCAAGCCACTACTCTCCTAAGCAGGTGGTTACAATCAAGGAGACTCTCCGTGACGATGTGCTTACAATCGGTTTCGCGCGCCGTTTCGCAACTTACAAGAGAGCTCACCTCCTTTTCCGTGACCTTGACAGACTCGCCGAGATCGTAAACGATCCTAAGCAGCCGGTGCAGTTCCTCTTCGCAGGTAAGGCTCACCCTGCTGACAAGGCAGGTCAGGACCTCATCAAGATGATTGTGGACATCTCAAAGCAGCCACGTTTCATCGGTAAGATCGTGTTCGTTCCTAACTACGACATCGCTGTGGCGAAGTATCTCGTACAGGGAGTCGACGTATGGATGAACAACCCTACACGTCCTCTCGAGGCTTCAGGTACATCAGGTGAGAAGGCAGCAATGAACGGTGTAATGCACTTCTCTGTTCTCGACGGATGGTGGGTTGAGGGCTACAAGCAGGGTGCCGGATGGGCACTCCCTATGGAGCGTACTTACGATGACCAGAACTATCAGGATGAGCTCGACGCAGCTACAATCTACAACATCATCGAGAACGAGATCGCTCCTACATTCTACAATAAGAGCCTTTCAACAGGACGTTCTGCCGACTGGATCGAATACATCAAGAACTGTGTGGCACAGGTGGCTTGCAACTTTACGACCAACCGTATGCTCACAGACTATATCGATCAGTACTATATTCCTCAGGCTGAGCGTGTTGACGGCATCGTTGCCGATGACTTTGCAGAGGCACGTGAGATCGCAGCATGGAAGAAGAAGCTCCGCAGGGAGTGGAAGAACATCGAGGTCGTATCAGTGACAATGCCTGACAGCAACAGCGACAACTTCGCTATCGGCAATGCTTTCGAAAGCGAGATCGTCCTCAATATCGGTGACCTCAATGCTGAAGAGGTGGGTGTTGAGCTCCTTTTCGCTACATTCGACAAGAAGGGCAAGCTCCACATTCAGGAGAAGTACGATTTCGTTCCTGTAGAGTCGGCTGACGGAGTGGCTAAGTATTCGGCATCGATCAACCCTGACAGATCAGGCATCTACCAGGTTGCAGGCCGTATCTATGCCAAGAATTCAAAGCTTCCTCACAGACAGGACTTCGAACTTGTAAGATGGTTGTAACAACCGGATTCTTCGACGGTGTCCACGTCGGACACCGTCTTGTGATACAGCAGCTCATAGAGGCTGCAGCAGTACGCGGGGATGAAAGCATGGTCATCACTTTCTGGCCACATCCCCGTAACGTGCTGCAAAAGGAAGCCCGTTCACTCAGGCTTCTGACCTCTCTTCAGGAAAAGAAGGAGATCCTTCTTTCACTGGGAGTGGACCATGTTGAGGTCCTTCCGTTCACGAAGGATTTCAGCTCCATGACGACAGAGGAATACCTCCGGTTCATCATGGAAAAATATGGCGCCAGGACTCTTCTGCTCGGATATGACAACAGGATGGGTTGTGACGCAAAAGGAACTGACCATGTGATCAGGACTGCCGAAAGGCTTGGTCTTGAGGCTTTGAGGGCCGACATGATTCCGTCTCAGGGCGGATATGCCGTAAGCTCTACGAAGATACGTCAGGAACTTGAGGCTGGAGATGTTGAAGCCGCTTCCGCAATGCTCGGATACAGGTATTCCCTGCATGGAGTGGTAGTGGCAGGCAACAGGCTCGGACGCACGATAGGTTTTCCTACAGCCAATATGCAGCTGTATGAGCCTTTGAAGCTGGTTCCGGGCAATGGAGTGTATTTTGTAAGGGTGAAGACTGTGGGACGGAATCTGTACGGAATGTGCAACATAGGATACAGGCCGACTGTCTCTGCAGGAAACTCCCGGACAATAGAAACCAATATCTTCGATTTCGACGAGGATATATACGGACTTGACATCGAGTTGTCATTCCTTTCAAAGATCAGGGATGAAGCCAAGTTCGGATCTCTCGAAGAGTTGAGGATACAGCTTGAAAAGGACAGGGACGTCTGCCTGATGGAATTATCGCAGGAGTCTCTATAAAATAACGGAATATGGAAACGATAATCGGTCTGTTATTCATTCTGCTGCCTGTCATCATGAAGCTGATAGGCAAGAGGCTGGAACAGTCTGGAAAGGCTGAAAGTGCAGCGAAGATGCGCAAGATCGCGCAGTCTTTGGGCGGTGATGATGGTGATGGCGATGAAGAACCTTTATCCGGATGGGTCGGCGGGACTGAAGCCGCTGAGCCTGTGATGGAGAGCGTTGAGGAAACGGTTGTTCCACCGGTCGTGGTACCGGTTGCGAAGCCTGTGATGCCTCAGAAATTTGTCCAGCCTGTCAGAAAGTCGAGGCCTATGCTTGTTGAGGAGGATAAGAAGAAAGCCGGCAAGGAGAAGATAGACCCTAAGAAGCTCGTGATAAATTCCGAGATAATGCAACCTAAATACAAGGATAATTAAAGATTAAAGTATATAATTATGGCACTACAGTACATGACCCAGGAGGGTCTTGACAAACTAAAGAAGGAGCTGGCCGAGGCGATAGCCCAGAGGCCGGTCATTTCTGCTGCAATCGCCGAGGCGAGAGACAAGGGTGACCTTTCGGAGAATGCGGAATATGAGGCAGCCAGAGAGGCGCAGGGCCTTCTCGAACTCAATATCGCAAAGCTTCAGAACCTTGTTGCGAATGCACGCGTCATCGATGAATCACAGATCGGAACAGACAAGGTCCAGATGCTCAACAAGGTGAAGGTCAAGAATCTGAATACGAACCAGATCATGAACTTCACACTCGTAAGCGAGAATGAAGCGGACTTCATGGCAGGCAAGCTTGCTGCGAAAACTCCTATAGGACAGGCTCTTATGGGTCATTCGGTAGGTGAGGTCGTAGAGGCTAAGGTCCCTGCCGGCATAATCAGGTTCGAGATACTCGACATCACTCTCTGATATGGCAACGATATTCACAAGAATAGCAAACGGCGAGATTCCGTCATACAAGGTGGCGGAGAATGAGGATTACTATGCATTCCTCGATATCGCTCCTATGACGAAGGGACATACCCTCGTGATTCCGAAGAAGGTCGAGGATGACTATATCTTCAATCTTGACGGGGAGACATACATGGGCCTGTGTGCCTTTGCAAGAAAGGTCGCTGTCGCAATCAAGGCCGCGATACCATGCCAGAGGGTCGGTGTTGCCGTACTCGGCATGGAAGTGCCTCATACACATATCCATCTTGTCCCTCTCACTACAGAGGCCGATATGGATTTCAGGAAAAAGAAACTGGAACTCTCTCAGGAAGAATTTGCTGAGACCGCTTCTGCAATCTATAATGAATATGTCAAGATTCAGTAAATTTTTGGCTCTTGCTGCAGCAGTGCTCATGGCGGTGGCTTGCGGCGACAATGCGAGGGTTGACGGTCAGCTCTCGGATGCACCTTCATCGGAAGTTATAGTGAAGCTGCTGGATGTGAACAGATTTGAAGTGCTTGATACGATCAGCACGGATGCTGCCGGCAAGTTCTCATATAAGGTTGAACTGGCTAAGGGCGACCCTGAGTTCGTATATGTATTCTATAAGGATACTAAGATTGCGTCTCTTCTCCTTCAGGCAGGAGACAAGGTGTCTGTAACCGCAGATACTCTCGGAAACTATTCTGTGGAAGGTTCGGAGGAATCGGTGAAGCTCGCCAAGGTCGAGGCAGACCATGCGGCTGCTACGAAGAAGATCAATGCTATTGTGGCGGATATGCAGGACGCTGAGGAAGAGGAGCTTGCAGCTCTCAGGCAGCAGCTCGGACAGGAGTATGTAAGATATTACAGGGAGTGCGTCAGGTATGTCATGGAGAACAGCCGCTCACTCACTGTCGTTCCTGTATTCTTCCAGAACTTCGGTGCCGATCTTCCTGTATTCTCCCAGTCGACCGATGCCATCCATTTCAGGAATATCTCGGATTCCCTTGCTCTTGCATATCCGGATTCGAAGTATGCAAAGGCCCTCAAGACTGAGGCCGAGAGAAGGTACGGATATCTTGAACTCGCCAACAGGCTTGGAAACGCAGAGGAAATCGGCTATCCGGACATCATTCTTCCTGACGTGAATGCCAATAAGGTCAAGCTCAGCGAAGTGGATGCAAAGGTTGTGATGATTTATTTCTGGAGCTCTTCGGATGCGGGTCAGAAGATGTTCAACCTTGATGTCCTTAAGTCGGTCTATGACGACTATCATTCAAAAGGATTCGAAATCTATCAGGTGGCTTTCGATGTGGACAAGACTTCATGGGCAAGGGTGGTGAAGCAGCAGGACATGCCGTGGATCAGCGTGTGTGACGGTCTTGGCGTGAATTCTCCATACGTGGTCACATACAACGTGGCAGCCCTTCCATCCGCTTACATCATTGCGGACGGTGAGCTCGTGGACGGTCAGGTTGTGGATGAGAAGTCTCTCAGAAGGCTTCTTGACAAGCTCTTAAAATAGTTTCTTGCGGCTCACTGTAGCCACAAACTCCTTCAGATAGAACGGTTCGAAGTACGCAACGTCTTTGAACCGTTTTTCCTTGTATGCGGCAGAAGCCGGCTGTGCCATTGATGAGGCCTTTGGGTTGCACTGGATGAAATGTGCGTTGGGGTGAGTTATCACATCGGCACATTTGCCTGCACCGTCTCCGATGAAAAGCACGTCGCCTTCCTCGAGGTATTGCGCGAAACTGTTCTCATCAATGATGACAGGAGCTGTTTCAGTGATCTGACGGCCGTCTGGCGAGAAAACGGCGGAATATACTTCCATACGTCGTGCATCGATCATCGGGATGATATGACGGTAGGAAGTTCCTTCTGCTTCGCTTGCGGCTTGGGCTACAAGGGTGTCGAGTGTCCCGACTGCGATGAGGGGCTTTCCTGATCCGAAGCAAAGACCTTTGGCTGTGGATACGCCGACACGCAGTCCTGTGTACGAACCAGGTCCCATGCTGACGCATACGGCGTCGCAGTCGCTGATGTCAAGGCCTTTCTCTTCAAGCATTTCCTGTATGAATACGGCTGTCAGTGATGCGTGAGCCTTGGGGGCGGAGCTTTCCCTGTATGCGGTTATCTTTCCGTCTTCGGATATTGCTGCCGAACAAAGGGCAGTGGATGTTTCTATCAGTATGATCCTTTCCATCGTATCGTCGTTATTTGTTCCAGAAAAGAAGTTCCTTCAGATATGGGAATACTGTGTATGCCATCTTCTTCAGGGGAGGGAACAGTACAGATTCGTTCAGCACTTCCTCGCTCACAAAATCGAAGGTGTTGTTAAGGGAGCAGAATGCCATGATGACCAGACCGATGACCAGACCTGCCTTTATCAGCGAGAATACGGCTCCGAGAAGACTGTTCAGCCATCCCAGCATCACCAGCTTGAATGTGGCTTCCAGGAATTTTCCTATCAGGGCGAGGACCAGGAATGACATGAGGAGTATCGCCGTGAATGAGATCACCTTCATGACCTGGTCTGAAACCGTTATGTACTGTGCCAGCCATGTGCTCACCTCAGGGGTGAAACGGGCCGATGCCCAGACTCCCAGAATCAGGGCTGCAATAGATATGACCTGAGCTATGAATCCGTTCCTGATGCCCTGAATGACAGCAGGAATGAAGCATATCAAAAGAATGATATCCAAAACATTCATATTCCCCTTAAAAATTGTAT
Organism: Bacteroidales bacterium; assembly: GCA_017399905.1. Taxonomy (GTDB): domain Bacteria; phylum Bacteroidota; class Bacteroidia; order Bacteroidales; family UBA932; genus Cryptobacteroides. The sequence continues at coordinate 12,892 of JAFQAR010000045.1, read as the reverse complement.
ATTTGCAGATTGAAATTTCCCAAAAGGATTTTTTCTTTTGCAAAAATAGACAATTATTTTCAATTATCGGGGAAAGCCTGATACAGACATAAGTTTTATTTTATGAAGTTCAGAGAGTATAAAGGTCTTGATCTCGTTGCAACCGGCAATGAGGTGCTTGACAGATGGAGAAGGAACCATGCGTTCGAGAAGTCACTTGAATTGAGGGAAGGTGCACCGGAGTTCATTTTCTTCGAAGGACCTCCTTCTGCGAACGGTATGCCCGGCATACACCATGTGATGGCGCGTTCCATCAAGGATGCCATCTGCCGTTACAAGACCCAGAGCGGATATAAGGTGAACCGTCGTGCCGGATGGGATACGCACGGTCTTCCTGTCGAACTTGGTGTCGAGAAGATGCTCGGCATCACAAAGGAGGACATCGGTACCAAGATCTCTGTCGAGGAGTATAACGATGCTTGCCGCAAGGAGGTCATGAAATATACCGCCGAGTGGGTGAACATGACCGAGAGAGTGGGTTATTGGGTGGATATGAACGACCCTTACATCACTTATGACAACCGCTACATCGAGACTCTCTGGTATCTCCTCAAGAAGATCTACGACAAGGGACTTCTCTACAAGGGCAAGTCGATCCAGCCGTATTCTCCTGCAGCGGGAACAGGTCTCAGTACTCATGAGCTCAACCAGCCTGGCTGCTACCGTGACGTGAAGGATACGACAGCGACAGCTCAGTTCGCAGTGATACGCGACGAGAAGTCGGAATTCCTTTTCAGTGAGGGCGTGCCTGCATACTTCCTTGCATGGACCACAACTCCGTGGACGCTGCCTTCGAATACCGCCCTTTGCGTAGGTCCGAACATCGACTATGTGAGAGTGCTTTCATTCAATCCTTATACCGGACAGCCTGCACTCTATGTCGTGGCTCAGGCCCTTGTGAACTCTCTCTTCAATCCTAAGGCCGCTTCGGTTGCCTTCGAGAACTACAAGGCCGGAGACAAGCTTGTTCCTTTCAAGGTGCTTGACGGCACACTCAAGGGATCGGAGCTCACAGGCATCCGTTACGAGCAGCTCATTCCTTGGTTCAATCCTGGCGAGGGTGCGTTCAAGGTCATTCCGGGTGATTATGTGACCACGGAAGACGGTACAGGTATCGTTCATATCGCGCCTACATTCGGTGCCGACGACGCAAAGGTTGCGCGTCTTGCCGGTGTTCCGGGACTTCAGGTGGTTGACCGCAACGGAGACCTTCAGGCTCAGGTGGACCTTCGCGGACGTTTCTTCCGCGTCGAGGACCTCGATCCGGAATACGCTGCCGCCAACATGTCTCCTGATTATGCTGAATGGGCAGGCCGTTATGTCAAGAACGCTTATGACGCAGAACTCCCTGCAGACGCTCCTACACTTGACGTGGACATCTGCGTGATGCTCAAGCAGCAGAACAAGGCTTTCCGCATCGAGAAGCATACCCATAATTATCCGCACTGCTGGCGTACCGATAAGCCGGTGCTCTACTATCCGCTCAACTCATGGTTCATCAGGACCACTGCAGTACGTGAGAGGATGATGGAACTCAACGGGCAGATCATGTGGAAGCCTGAGTCTACCGGTACAGGACGTTTCGGAAAGTGGCTTGAGAATATCCAGGACTGGAATCTCTCGAGAAGCCGTTACTGGGGCACTCCGCTCCCTATCTGGCAGACTGAGGACGGAAAGGAAGCCAAGTGCATCGGTTCGATCAAAGAGCTCTATGCTGAGATCGACAAGGCTGTCGCTGCGGGCTACATGACCGAAAACCCGTTTGCTGCAAAAGGCTTCGATCCTGAGGATATGTCAAAGGAAAACTACGACAAGATCGATATCCATCGTCCTTACGTGGACAACATCTTCCTCGTGTCGGACAGCGGCCGCAAGATGGTGCGTGAACTCGACCTCATAGACGTATGGTTCGACTCAGGTGCGATGCCTTATGCGCAGGAGGGACTCCGCAACCTCGATTCGGAGAAGTTCGGAATCACTGCGGACTTCATCGCGGAAGGTGTTGACCAGACGCGCGGATGGTTCTATACCCTCCATGCTATCAACACTATGGTAAGCGACAAGTGCGCGTTCAAGAGGGTAATCTCGAACGGTCTCGTGCTTGACAAGGACGGAAACAAGATGAGCAAGCGTCTCGGCAATGCCGTCGATCCGTTCTGGGCTCTCGACACATACGGTGCCGACGCTCTCAGATGGTACATGCTTACAAATGCCCAGCCTTGGGACAACCTCCGCTTCGACGTAACAGGAGTTGACGAGGTGCGCCGTAAATTCTTCGGAACACTTTACAATACATATTCATTCTTCGCTCTTTATGCGAACATAGACGGATTCGATCCTGCAGCGGAGGCTGTGCCTGTGGCTGAGCGTCCGGAGATCGACAGATGGATCATCTCATTGCTCAACACCCTCGTCAAGGATGTCGTTGCCGCATATGAGGACTATGATATCACTGCAGCTGGCCGTCTTATCCAGGACTTCGTATGTGACCATGTCAGCAACTGGTATGTACGTCTGGGAAGAAAGAGGTTCTGGGGCGGAACAATGGATACTGACAAGCTTTCGGCATATCAGACCCTCTATCAGGTTCTCGTAGCCGTGTCCAAGCTTGCAGCTCCTATCGCACCGTTCTTCATGGACCGTCTGTATCTTGATCTTGTGGAAGGCGAGGAGTCTGTACACTATGTGGCTATGCCGGCATATGACGATACAGTCGTGGACAAGGACCTCGAAGAGAGGATGGCTCTCGCGCAGAGGGCGACTTCTATGGTCCTCGCACTCCGCCGCAAGGCAGAGATCAATGTGCGCAAGCCGCTTTCAAAGGTGATCATCCCTGTTATCGACAGCAATGTCGAGGAACAGCTCGAGAAGGTCAAGGACCTTATCCTCAATGAAGTGAATGTCAAGGAGGCTGAGTTCATCCAGGACACTGCCGGCCTGATAACCAAGAAGATAAAGCCTAACTTCAAGACTCTCGGAAAGATCTATGGAAAGCAGATGAAGGAGATTGCAGCTGCCTTCGGAACCCTTTCGCAGGAAGTCATAAATGAAATCCAGGCATCTGAGGCTTCTGGCACGGGTTATGTCTTGAACCTTCCGTCCGGAGATGTTACCCTCAATCAGGGAGATTATGAGATCTCATCCGAGGATATGCCTGGCTGGCTTGTGGCGACAGAAGGATCCATGACCATCGCCCTTGATGTTACCATCACCGAGGAACTCAAGCAGGAAGGTGTGGCAAGAGAGCTCATCAACAGAATACAGAACCTCCGCAAGAGCAGCGGATTTGATGTGACGGACAAGATCTGTGTAAGGATATATGCTGAAGGCGAGGAAGGCGGACTCATCGAGGCCTCACTTGCGAACTTCAGAGATTATGTGGCTGCACAGACATTGGCACTTTCGGTCGAGACTGCTCCTGTGGCAGAGGCGGGAGATGCTCCGGAGGTCGAGTGGAATGATGGCGCGATCCGTATTTCGGTTGAAAGGAAATAAACCTGAATGATTCATTAACTATTTAAAATACACGATTATGGCAGAAGAAGTAAAGAACACACCTGAGTTTAAGGTACGTTACAGTGATGAGGAACTCCAGGAGTTTAAGGCCATTATTCTTGAGATGCTCGAAAAGGCAAAGAAGGAATACAAGACTCTCCGTGACATAGTGACACACGATTCAAGCAATGACATCGAGGATACATCTCCAACTTTCAAGGTTATGGAGGAGGGTGCTACAGCTCTTTCAAAGGAAGAGGCCGGTGCTCTTGCACAGCGTCAGTACAAGTTCATCCAGAATCTTGAGGCTGCGCTGATCAGAATCGAGAACAAGACTTACGGTGTGTGCCGCGTTACTGGAAAGCTCATCCCTAAGGAGAGGCTCCGTCTCGTTCCTCATGCTACCCTTACCGTTGAGGCTAAGGAGATGATGAACAAGAACAAGTAATCCTTATGAAGATCTCGAAAGGAACAAAACTCTTTATATTAGGTGCCCTTCTTGTCGTGATTGACCAGATCATAAAGGTTCTGGTCAAGACGGAGATGTCTCTCGGTGAGACTATCGACGTCATCGGCGACTGGTTCAAGCTCCATTTCGTCCTTAACAAAGGCATGGCTTTCGGCATGGCCTTTGGCGGATTGTGGGGCAAGGTGCTGCTTTCGCTCTTCAGAATCATCCTGTTCGGAGGCCTGACATGGTGGATATCCAAGCTTGCCAAGAAGCCTGATACTCCCGCAGGAGTGCTTGTGGGCCTGACAATGATCACGGCAGGTGCCTTGGGAAACATCATAGACTGTTTCTTCTATGGCCTCATATGGCCGGAGACCGTCATGCCAGGTGCGCCTTTCGCTTTCATGTTCGGACAGGTTGTGGACATGTTCTACTTCCCTCTGTTCGAGTATAAGCTGCCATGGATGGAGTATCCGCGCGTGTTCTTCGGTGCAGTATTCAATTTCGCGGACAGTTGCGTGACGTGCGGAGCGATTTATCTGCTTCTTTTTCAGTATAAGTTCTTCTCTAAGGAATGATCAGTTCATTTGACCGGGACGGTAACAACCTTGCACGGGAATCCAAGTCCGGTTAATTTTTCTACTAAAGCTTCTGCATCATTTTGGGCTAATCCGCCAGTTATGATGTCAGGAGCTTTATCTGCAATGCTCTTGGCTTCTTTCAGTCCCGATGAAAGGGCTTCCTTGATGGCTTTGACAAGCTGGAGCTTTTCATTTGATTCATAAGCTGTCAATCTGACGCCATAAGTTACTGAGGATGTTACCGGAGCAGTCAGAGCAGCATGTCCGCATTTGGCCCTATAGCCGTTGATCTTGTCAAGAATCTTATATACCGGATGCGGGGATGAGGTATTCGGTTGAGGCTCTATCGAATAGAATGAGATTCCGCGGATAGATGCCAAGGCAGCCCACATAGCCCTAAGTTCCACGCTGTTCTTAGAAAAAGCCTTCTGTGCATCCTGTTCGGTGACATATTTCCTTTTTCCGGTGAATTTCCTGATGTTGCGTTCTGCTTTCGTCTGCCGTTGTTCAATAGACAGGTTCTCTATTTCCTTTGTCAGACTGAAACTTTCTGCGGGCTTCGGATCCACGGGCTTCGGAACGGCAGGTGCAGGAGCCGCTTCGGCAATGGCTTTCTTCAATGTCGCAAGTTCATCTTCATACTTTTTCTTGTCTTCATGATATTTCTTCTGAAGACAAGACAATATCTGTTCTGCCTGTCGTGTCGCATCCCTGAGAGTCTCGGCATAGATACTTGCTGATTCTATTATCGCTTCGGCAAGGATGCGTGCAGCTTCATTTGTGTGCTCTTGTGACATCATACCCTGAATAATCCTATAATGGCTGGGAAATGACTTCTCCGCCTGCTTTTTCTACCGCCTTTACAATTGTTTGAACCTCACTTTCCGGGATGTTTCGGGCAATGGTGAGGTTGGATGAATTCTGGAGAGAGTTCATCAGTGCGTTCTGGTCAACAGTGTGCCTGCAGCTGTTTGTCACGGCGCTCACAATCGCCGCCAGCTTATTTTTAGAAGGCTTTTCTTTTAATGAAATATTATATTTCCTTTCAGTCGGGTTTCCTGAGTCGTCGATATACTTCTTTACCATTTCGCTGACTTCTGCCCGTGCTTCCTCCTTGATTCTTTGCGCTTCATCTTTGGCTGCCTGAATTATTTCTGCGCTATAATCTTCAGGAGTATACTCTGTGACATCTATGCACTGGCTGGTGAAAATGTCCAGCAGTCTTGCTATGCCGGCCGGCATGCCTGTTGTCGTCGCATGGATATTGATGTCTATCTCGTTGGTGACATTGTATTTCGATGTCCGGGCTGCCTCACTATCCATAGTGTTGGAGTACTTCGCTGTCAACTTACCTTCTGATGTGGTTGACATATCGGCTCGAAACTTCAGGTCCACACTATCTATCTGCATGTATGGAATCGGTATGAGCGTGAGCAGAGGTACGGTGATCTTCCTTGTAAATCCGCCCTGCTGGAACAGGAAGCTGACCATAGCGACTTCTTCTGTCCCCTTCTTTCCGTTCCCGGACTCTTCAAAGCCTATTTCACGAATTGCCTCCCATGCTGCCATAGCCGATGCATTCTGGGCTTGTATGCAAGCCATCAAAGGAGCACCTATGATATGGTCGAAAGGCAGAGCCTTCAGGTGCGATATCATCGCTTCGCTTCCTGATGTGTCGAGTATGTCCATAGTCTTTATCCTTTAGAAAGATGTTATCTTATCTTGTGGGCGTTGTCCATCTTATTCTGTGCGGCCTGCACGTTCTCCATGATTTCGAAAGCTCGCTTTGACTCGTTCTTGTCGATATTAAGCTGGAGAAAGCAATGAGGGCATCTTATGCTTGCTTGAGTGAGAAGCTCAGTGATGGAAGTATGAATTGTGTGGCCGCAAACGGGACATTTGAATCCCGGAGCCTGCTGTGTATTGTTCATGATTTATTCGTTTTTAACCTGAATGTTGTTGGTCATTACCTGAAGCAGATTTACGAGTCCGGATGGCATGTCGCTCTGGGTCATTTTGACTGAGACTTTCAGATTGGTGGATGACTGGGCGTTTTCAGTTATTCTTTCGCTGGCATTGGCAAGACGCACAGTGAGATTCCGTCTGATAATGGAGGCGTTTGCCTGGAGTTTTTCCTCGGATACACCTTTTTTAGGCGTAGTGACTCTTTGAGGCACTGTCCTGCCGGAAGAGGTGTCTTCTGTTGTATTAAGGCACATGTTTCCTTCTATTTCAAATGTGGCTTCTGAAATGTGAAGCATCGGCACTGGCATGAGGATCATCTTAGGTATGCTGACGATCTGAGTCTGGCCGCTCGGATTGGTTATGCGCACGTTGACCATCTGCAGTTCCGAGGACTGCCCATCTGTGCTCTGGACGAAACTGTTTTCTTCCAGAATACGGTAGTATTCCTCGGCAGTACGTCTGTCTGCATCGATGGTCGCTTCCATTGTCTCGACCATCAGGTCGGTCAGTCCGATCAGCTGATCGCTATGTTCATTAGTTTTGTCAGGCATGTCTGATAATATCTTTATTAATCGTTACCGTTTTTAATTGTATGAGGAGAAACTTTCAGCCTTAAAGTCTGTATGCACTCGGGTGGTATTGATGCCATCGTTGAGGCATTGACATCAATGAGAAGTGATGAATATGGATGCTTGTCAATATCGACCATATCTATCTCCTGATCATTGACTCCGGATTCTGTCCCGTCTGTTACGAAATGTAATTCCAGCGCAATGTCTTCGAATTTTACCTGAGGAATCCTGTCTAGTTTCCTTCCAGTATGGTTTTCATATTCCTCGGCGAGTGACTGTGAGTATATGTTGGCTCTATGCTGGGCCAGCACTACATCACAAAGTATGCTGCTCAAAATTTCTTTAAGGCTTGTTTTCATTGTGTCTGCTCAGCTGATTCGTTCGCGGCACCGGTTACTATTATAGGTTCGCTTACTTTGTCGGCTGAAACGATATATAGTCCGGGCTTTGTGAAAATTATCTTGGCTCCGTCTGCACTTAGCATGATCTGAGGGGTAGGGAGGTCTTTGCTACCTTTGCATGTAATGCTTCCTGGGGCGCAGATGCCGTTAGGATCGCGGTATGATACTGATGCAATGGCATAACCGTTCTGTATGACAACCTGAGGGGTCGCTACAGTGAGCTCTCCGTTAGGATTGATAATCTCGATCGCGTTATCAAGAATACTCAGCATGGTCTTTATTCCTCCTGGTATCTCATCCGGCTCGACCGTTATGTCGACATCCATTGTAGTATGGACTGCGTATTTGGAGTCTTTCGTTGCCGAACTTCCAGTCTGGGCAGTGTAGCTGGCGGCTAATGTCGTCTCCTTGCTGACGCTGTTCTTGACATTGACGGCCTGTGTGGCATTGTCAGATTCCTGCTCTTTCGGAGCTTCCGTTGTTGCATTTTCTTTTTTGTTTTTCGCAGCAGCACTGTCAGTAGCCTTAGGTGTTGTCGCACTGGCACTCGATGTCTTGATAGGAGTGTTGTGCGAGACTATCAGACTTGAGTGAGAATCAATCTTTGCGCTGAATTTATATGTCATGCTCTTGATTTCCAGTGATGGTATGTTCACCAGAGACAGGAGGGGTAGGTTGATTCTGGCTTTCTTGCCGTTCCTGAAGAACTCGAATGAAACTACCGCAACCTGCTGATTCCCGTCGTTGGACTGGACACAGAGCTGTTTTACAAATTCAAGCGTAGAAAGTGCAGCATCGGCTTGAGCGTCAATGGCAGCTTGAAGAGGCTTGCCGATCAGATCCTTGAACGACAGATTCTCCAAAGCGTTGAACGATTCGCTCAGAACGGCTTTGTCAGCAGTTACGGACTGCAGATCTGTCAGGATATCCTTCATGGACTGCTTGTTGGCTTCTTCGTTGTTCTGGACCAGTTCGTTTATCGCATCTGCAGATGTTTTAAGAGTCTCAAGATCAATCGAGTCGGATATGTTACCTCCCAGGTTGTCGCCGAGGAGGGAATTCAGCATTCCGGAATTCAGGCCGCTGAGTATGTTATTGTCTTCCTGTGCCATAATGTTCTGATTATTCACTTACATATATTACCATTTCCTTCTCACCTGCCTTTGCCATGTATGTGCCTGCTTTGTAGAACATGCAAACTGCACCTGGGTCGTCGATGGTGACCTTGCACGCAGAATCGCTGACTGTAGTGCCCTTGCTGTCGGTAATCTTTATTTCCTTCGGGTCGTAATATCCGTCCGGGTTCTTGTAGGTCACGTATGTGCCGGCAGATGCGCCGTTTAAGGCAATCTGTGAATTGGCAATCTGCAGCTCTCCATTTGTATCAACTGTATCTACTGACTCGTTAAGAAGTTCCAGAACCTTGGCCATACCCGCAGGCATGTCGTCCTGACCGGCGCTCACATTCACGTCCATCGTATATTCAACACTGTATTTCGAGTCGCGTGTTGCTGTGGAGTCCTTTTTGCTGGAAATATTGGCGTTGAAGCTTGCGCTGGCACGAGCTATTCCAATATTGAATCCTCCGGAAAATCCGAATCCGAAACTTGTACTGTCTGATTGCTTGACCGAATTGGAGGTGCTTGCTGATGCAGATATATTCGCTTTGAACGCGATGCTGATATCCTTGATCGCGAGGTAAGGGATCGGCACCATGGTAAGCAGAGGAACTGTCAATGTTGTTGACTTTCCGTTTCTGCGGTATAAGAACTTTACATAGACAGCCTCTTTATTGCCGTCTTTATCTGTCAGACCTATTTCGTTGATAAAGTTGACAGTGGTCAGCGCTGCCTCCCTCTGGGCGTCAACGCATGCAGAAAGCGGGCCTCCGATTATCTGACCGAAGGGAATCGCCTGCAGGGCATTGGTGGCTACCGACGAAGGAGTTGTGTCTATATTGTTTTCAACTTTACTCATAGGAAGTGAATTAGATTGTCTTTACTGTGATGTCTACGGAACGAGGAGATGTCTTTGATGTGACCCTGTAAGGTTGTCCGCTGGTTGAGCCTGCAAGCATATATGTGGCCGTACCTGATATGTGATCGATAGTTGGAGTGGCTCCTTCTATATAAACATCTTCAGGGTTGAAGATTCCTTCTGGAGTCTTGTATGATACAATCAGTTTGGCCTGCTCATTTTTCGCAACTTCGAAATAGGTGTCGTTTACTGTGAGTTCGCCGTTAGGGTCGCAAAGATCCATTGCTGATCCGAGCATCTCGAGAACCTTTGCCATTCCTGCAGGCATGGAGTCCTGACTGGCATGGACTGCAACGTCAATGGTAGCCTCTACGCTATAGTTCGATGATTTTGTGCTTGACGAGTCCTTTTTTGTGGAAACGTTGGTGGTAAGGGTAGTAGTGCTTGCCTTGAACCATCCGAGTTTTCCTGTCTTTTCTTTTTTGTTGGTATCTGTCTTCTTTTCATCAGACGCTGTGTTCTCCTGATTCATGGTTCCTGTAACTGTGGCCTTGAAGTTTATGTCAATCGTGTTGATTGCAATATAAGGAATCGGAACCATTGTCAGCAGAGGGACACTGATGGTTACGCGTCGACCTCCTTGGATGAAATTGAAGTACACATAAACGGCTTTCTTTTTTGAGGATGTGACCTCCTTTCCATCTACTATTTCAGTTGCAGTCTCTGTCTCGAGACCAACCTCCTGAATGAAATTGATGGTTGTCTGTGCGGCTTCCGCCTGAGCATTTACGCAAGCGTTGAGAGGTGCTGCGATAATGTTTTCAAAAGGAAGGTTCTGCAGCGTTTTGGTTACTTGGCTTGCTGCGTTGAAGGTGGATCTTGCATTTGCTGCCATGGCTTTATATGTTTAAAGGTTAAAATTATGCGTGTGGATTTCTAAGATGTTTATAAAGTTAGGTTCTTTTCCGATGCGGGTGCAATGAAATTGCCTTTAAATGCGCGCAATTAAGTATATTTACGCAGATTTGTCTTGAGGTATTACGGGTAATTTATCAAATCTTTGCATGTTAATAAATGTGTTATGGGAATACTGTCTATACTTCTTGTTTTGGTCGCCGGGGTTCCTTCGGAGTTGTATGAGTCATACTGCTCGAAGGAAAAGATTGATTCGCTATATGCCGGATTCTCGTCAGAAGCGCAGCTTGAATATGATCGCGATGCGCAAGCTGCTGCATCATATTATATGGCCGATTGGGCATATAATGCAAGTCTTGTGGAACTGTCCGATTATTTTCTGGATCTTGCTATGGGATCCGATATCGAAGATCAGGTTCTCAGAGCAGACTGCCTCAGTCTCGCAAGCAGCATATCCAGACTCAAGGGAAATATGGCGGAAGCGATTTCATATGCCGAAGCCTGTCTTCAGATTGACAGAGAATCGGGCAGCCAGGAAAATGTCAGTTCCTCTTTGAACAACATTGCTGGTATGTATCTCACTTATGGCGATGCCACGACTGCCCGTAAGTATATCGATGAATCCATAGTTATCGAGAAACAATTGGGTAGAAATTCCAATCTGGCCATACGATATGGGGTCGCTTCCGAGATCTATACCCGGCTTGGAGAACTGGAGCAGGCGCTAGAGTATGCAGATATGGCTTTTCAGATAGACAGTCTTGACGCGAGAATCGGGAAGATAGCGGTACGCCGAAGTCAGAAAGGTGCTGTATTGATGGCAATGGGAAGATATGATGAGGCGCAAGCGCAGTTGGTCAAGGCATATCCGGTCTTCAAGGAGCAGAATAGTCTGAGTTCTCTTTCCATTACATGTGCGCAGTTGGGAGATATTGCTGCCGCTAATGGAAATATTAATGGCGCGATACATTATTATGAAGAGTCCATCCTTCATTCCGGCACCATCGGAAATATCTATATAGAATCCAGAGCGGCACGCGGCCTCTATCTTATATATAAGAATCTGGATGTGGTAAAGGCTCTCGCAAATCTCGAAAGATGCGTGGAACTGGATGCACAGATACATAATGATAAGGCCGGTGAGATGATGCAGTCCTTCAATGTCATGTATGATACATTGAAGAAGGAGAATACTATACTCGTCCAACAGCATAGGATACGATATGCAAGTATAATCCTTGTAATTCTGATTGTTCTGTCAGCTGTCTCTATTGTTCTTGCTATAGTTAAGTATAAGGCAGCGAGAGTGATGGAAGAAAAGAATGCCATGCTTGTGAAGTCAAACCTGGATAAGGATCGCCTGTTGGCTTTGACAAAGCATAATCTGCCGAACGAGGTGTCGGAAGAGATTACTTCAATTGTGTCAGATGTCAAGGTGATGCCTGATATAAATCTGACCAGACGCGAACTTCAGATTGCCGAATTATGTTCGTTAGGAAAGCTGAATAAGGAAATTGCCACAGAACTAGGAATCTCGCAACGAACAGTCGAAACCCATAAGAATAATCTGTTCAGAAAACTCGGTATTAATAACACTGTTGAGTTGATGAGATATATGCAATGGTATCAGAATCATTGATTTTTGGTAAGAAATTGCAGAAAAGTAAAAAAAAATTTGCAGGTTTCGATTTTATTCGTACCTTTGCAATCCCTTCTGAAAGGGATATGCGACCAACGGGAGCAAATCCCATTTCAGAAATGTATTGGAGAGATGGCAGAGTGGTCGAATGCGGCGGTCTTGAAAACCGTTGATCTTAACGGGTCCGGGGGTTCGAATCCCTCTCTCTCCGCAATAAAGGGTGTAAATCAAGCATTTGCGAGATTTACACCCTTTTTTACACCCAACAATGAAGAACTGGGCGTTTTGTGTATTATTTAAGATGAATCATTTTGGGGTAGCAAAAAATAAAGTAAGCAAAAATAGCCAAGTTTTCTTTTTTAGTTTATTTTATAAGATGTAGGTTTAACTTACCTAATATGTTCCGAAATGGATGTGTACTTTCTATTTGCTCGATTTTCCGCACAGTTGCTTATTTCTATACTATAGAAACATATTTTTCCGTAAAGTTATGTACCTTTGTCGGCAAATAAATATCCTCGTCAAACAAATATAAATAATATAAACATGGAAAAAACAGAAAAAAAACAAATCGTAGTTTTGTGTATAGCTTTAGTTTGCATTTTCATCTTGGTATTTTCATTGTTCCATAAATCAGCGACAAAAGATAGCGCAAATCCTCCTTTAACAAATGTTTTGACTGATAGTATTTCTCAAATTGTCTCAGCTTGTCCTGGTGAAATTGGTGTGGCGGTTATTGTTAATAACAGAGATACGGTTAAGGTCAATAATAAGAGTGTTTATCCTATGATGAGTGTGTTTAAGGTTCATCAGGCATTAGCTCTTTGTAATGACTTTGACAATAAAGGAATTTCACT
>JAFQAR010000044.1 GCA_017399905.1 Bacteroidales bacterium | reverse complement strand
TGAAAGTGAAATAGAGATAGTTGATATTTTATTTTCATTGTTAAGGAAAAATTTTCCTACCTTTGCAGTTCGCATTACGCAGAATATATATAGTAACCCGATATTTTATTTTTAAGCGATATGGCTAAAAAGACAAAGAAATTCGAAACGCCTATTGACCAGAGGGAGACCTTCGTATCGATTCAGAAGAGTTTCGCTGATTCCGATCTCAGTGTAGGCGATAAGCTCAAGACCCTTTATGCTCTCCAGCAGGCTGATACGGCAATCGACAAGATACTTCAGCTCAGAGGTGAGCTTCCGGTTGAGGTCGAGAACCTTGAGACCGAGATCGCCGAGCTCAAGGCAAAGGCTGCGCGTCTCTCGGAGATGGCTGAAGAGTATGCAAAGTTCATCACTGAGAACAAGCACAACATCACTGAGTGCGATGACCAGATCGAGAAGTATAGGGCGCAGCTCGAGAATGTAGCCAACAGCCGCGAGTATGACTCTCTGAACAAGGAGATCGAGAATGTCGGACTTCTCAGGCAGATCGCCGAGAAGAACATCGCCGAGACCAAGGAGCGCATCTTCGACAAGAAGAACGAGCTCGAGGTCGTGAAGGAGAAGATCGCCGTAAGGAACGAAGACCTCAAGGCAAAGAAGGAGGAGCTCTCTACAATCGTTGAGTCTACAGCGAAGGAAGAGGAGGTTCTCCGTGCCGACAGAGATGCATGTGCGGCTAAGATCGATGCCAGGACAATGAGCGCATATGACCACATCCGTCAGAGCAGCAACAATCATCTTGCGGTTGTGTCTGTATTCAACGGCGACTCTTGCGGAGGCTGCTTCAATACGATCGCTCCTCAGAGACTCATCGACATCGCTTCCAACAGGAAGATGATCATCTGTGAATACTGCGGAAGGATTCTCGTAAATCCTGACTTTGAATAATCTGACCGATGGCTGGTGAGAGAAAGAAAAAGAATCTGAACTTGGACACGCTTGGGCTTGAGATGGGAAACAGACCGCCTCAAGCTCTTGACGTCGAAGAGGCTGTGCTCGGCGCGCTTCTGATTGAGCCGAACTGCATCGACGAGGCCATGGATGAGCTTACGTCGAACTGTTTCTACAGCGAGAAGCACAGGATGATTTTCGAGGCTATGCGTTCCCTTACACAGGAGCATATAGCCCTCGATCTTCTTTCTGTATCCCAGAAACTCAAGTCAAACGGCAATCTGGAGGCTGTCGGCGGTACTATCGTCCTTGCCCAGCTTTCCCAGAAGATCGGAGCCGCCGCTCACATCGAGTATTATATAAGGATACTCAAGCAGAAGTGCATACAGAGGGAGCTCATAACGGCTTCCTATGACATCCTCAAGTCGTCTTACGATGAGTCCACCAATGTCGACGAGCTGATCGACATGGCTCAGACCAAGGTCTTCGCTGCCATACAGAACAATGTGAAGAAGGATGTGCAGGAGATCGGAAAGGTCATAAACGATGCCCTCGACGACCTGCAGAGGCTTCAGAATACCTCAGGACTCAGCGGTGTGCCTTCCGGTTTCGCTTCCGTCGACAAGATCACCCTCGGCTGGCAGGCTTCCGACCTCATAATCCTTGCGGCGCGACCTTCCGTGGGTAAGACGGCCTTCGTGCTCAACCTTGCCCGCAATGCTGCTGTCGACCACAATATGCCCGTAGCCTTCTTCTCTCTTGAAATGCCCGCCATACAGCTTGTAAAGCGTATGATGGTTTCGGAGACCAGGCTCAGTGCGGACAAGATCAAGGGTGGAATAAAGCTCGAAAACTGGGAGTGGGAACAGCTGGACATACAGCTGAAGCGACTTGCCAAGGCTCCTATATATATAGATGACACTCCTTCGCTTCCGGTGATGGAGTTCCGTTCGAAGGTGAAGAAGCTCGTGAAGCAGAAAGGTGTCCGCCTGATCGTGGTCGACTACCTTCAGCTGATGCAGGGACCTTCGGAGCTGCGCGGAATGCGTGAGCAGGAGGTTGCTGCGATTTCCAGAACCCTAAAGGCGACGGCAAAGGAGATGAATGTTCCTATCATAGCCTTGTCTCAGCTTTCACGTCAGTCGGAGAACCGTCAGGGAAGCAACAGACGTCCTCAGCTCAGCGACCTTCGAGAGTCCGGTTCGATCGAGCAGGATGCGGATATGGTAATCTTCATCCACCGATATGACTATCAGGGCCTTTCGGACAATCCTGATGATGTGGGAAGGACTCAGATCATCATCGCAAAGCATCGTAACGGTGCCATCGCCGATATCGACATGCGTTTCCGTGCAGAAGAGGTGCGTTTCGTGGACGAGACGGAAAGCCTCGTGAACCAGGCGGACGCAATATCATATTCTTCTGCCATGAACGACGATATCCCGCCTTTCGGCCCGGACCCTATGGGCGGCGGAATGTCTTCGGCCAATGATTTCGGCATGAATAATGATTTCATGTAGGACATGACAAGATTCCTCAAAGATTCAATTCTGTTTCTCCTGTGTACATACATTTCGGCTTTTGCGTTGTGTGCACAGGAGAATCCTGTTTCTGACAGGACCTCATGTGTGCCGGTAAGGACCACCTCCGAAGAAGAACTTGCCTTCGGCCCCGGCGAGACCATGGATTTTGTCCTCCATTACAAGTGGGGTTCCATAAATACCGATGTGGGTCATGCAACTGTCAGGCTTGATTCGCTTACCTTCAATGGTCAAAAGGCTTTCTGCTGCTCTGTAAACGGACGTACCACTAAATTCTTCGACATCTTCTTCAAGGTGAGGGAGGACTTCAGGTCGTGGTTCACCCGTGACGGACTTCGGCCTCTGAAGTTCACCAGGGATACATATGAGGGCGGCTATGAGGCCAGGAATACCTATCTGTATGACTGGAATCCTTCCGATCCTCACATCGATGCGGACATATATACCTCGAAGATGGGTGATGTCTCCATGACCCTGCCTCTGACTCCGTGTACCTACGATCTTCCGGCACTTTTCTTCTTTGCCAGGAATATGGATATAGACAACGTCGAGCCGGACAGGAAATATCCGATGACTTTCGCGATCGACGACGAGGTCTTCAACGTGTATTTCATACTCTACGGCAGGGAGACGATAAAGGTGAAGGGCATAGGTACGGTGAAGACCATCAAGTTTGCGGCAAAGCTGCTCGAGGGAGAGGTCTTCAAGGGTGAAGAGGACATGATGATATGGGTGACCGATGACGAAAACAGGCTCCCTGTGTATTTCGAGGCCCCTTTGCGCGTGGGCGTTGCGGCCGGACGCATGAGCGGATATGACGGACTGAAGCACCCGTTCACCTCTCTGGTAAATACTAAAAAACGATAATTTTATGTCTAAAAGCAATGAGATAAGGCATACCGGAAAGATCCTTGAGATCACTCCGGACTTCACGACGGTGCAGATCGTCGTTTCCTCGGCATGTTCTGCATGTCACGCACGTGCGATGTGCGGTATGTCGGAGGATGAGGAAAAGGTCATAATGGTACCTACAGACCCGTATTCCGGACATGATGTCGGAGACGAGGTGCAGGTGCTCACGAAAATGTCAATGGGGTTGAAAGCTGTGTGGATATCTTATGTGATTCCTTTGGCGATATTAATGATTTTAATATTATCTTTGTCTTCCGTTATCGGTAACGAGTTGCTTCTGGGCCTTGTTTCGATAGCTGGAGTGGCGGTTTATTATCTTGGCATCTGGTTCTTCAGGGACAGGTTGTCAAATGAAATCGTGTTCTATATCAAGTAGATGGATATTACTACAAACATAAAAGGTTATAACCAATGACAACAACTATTATCTGGACTATTGCAATCCTTACCGTTCTCGGTGCTGTGCTCGCCATAGTCCTCTACGTTGTGGCTGAAAAGTTCAAGGTGGAGGAAGATCCGAGGATAGACGAGGTCGAGAAGGTTCTGCCTGGTGCTAATTGCGGCGGATGCGGACAGGCTGGATGCCGTGCGTTCGCGCAATTCTGTGTCGAGTCTTCTCCGAATCTGGACAAATGTTTCTGTCCTGTAGGAGGAAACGACGGCATGCAGAAGGTTGCTGCCGTACTCGGTGTCGAGGTGGCCGTCAAGGAACCTCAGGTTGCCGTGGTACGATGCAACGGAACATGTGAGAACCGTCCGCGTACAAATGAGTACGGCGGATATCAGTCATGCCGTGTCAAGGCTGCTCTCTACAGCGGTGACACCGGCTGCTCATTCGGTTGTCTCGGATGTGGTGACTGTGTTTCAGCCTGCCAGTTCGGCGCAATCTCCATGAATCCAGAGACAGGGCTTCCTGTTGTGGACGAGGAGAAGTGTACAGCTTGCGGCGCATGTGTGAAGGCATGCCCTAAGAACATCATCGAGATCCGTAACAAGGGACGCAGGAACATGCGCGTCTTCGTTTCATGCGTCAACAAGGACAAGGGTGCGGTTGCGCGCAAGGCATGCAAGGCTGCATGTATCGGTTGCGGCAAATGTGCAAAGGTGTGTCCTTTCGACGCCATCACGGTGGAGAACAACATCGCCTACATCGACTTCACGAAGTGCAAGCTTTGCAAGAAGTGTGTGGCTGAATGTCCTACAGGAGCTATCCACGCCGTTAATTTCCCTGTAATCAAGCCGAAGCCGGAAGCTGCCCCTGCAGCACAGAAGACAGCTCCAGCTGCAGCGGAGGTGAAGAAGTCTGACGAACCAGTAAAGAAGGAGGAATAGGACTATGATGAAGACATTTTCAATAGGTGGTATCCACCCGAGCGACAGCAAGATCTCGAAAGATTGCAGGATCGAGGTGCTCCCTGTTCCTTCGAAGGTGTTCATTTCGGTGGCACAGCATCTCGGTGCCCCTGCGACACCGGTTGTCAAGGCAGGAGACCAGGTGAAGGTCGGTCAGGTCATTGCAGAGCCTGCCGGTTTCATTTCTGCTTACGTACATTCATCCGTTTCAGGTACCGTGAAGTCTGTCGGACCTCGCAAGGACCTGGCCGGAAACAACATGACCCATATCGAGATCGATGTGGAAGGTGACGAGTGGATCGAGGGCGCAGATCTCTCGGATACCCTTGTGACTGAGATTCCGGAAGACAACAAGGCCATCCTTGAGAAGATCAAGATGTGCGGAGTGGTAGGTCTCGGCGGAGCTACATTCCCTGCACATGTGAAGCTTTGTCCTCCTCCGGGCAAGAAGGCTGACTGCCTTATCCTCAATGGAGCAGAGTGCGAGCCTTATCTTACTTCAGACTACAGGATCATGCTTGAAAGAAGCAAGGAGATCGTGGTGGGAGCCGCTATCATGAAGCAGGTTCTCGGAGGTTGTCCGGCAGTGATCGGCATCGAGGAGAACAAGCCTGAGGCCATCAAGGCAATGACTGCTGCCGTTGCCGAGCTCCAGAAGACCGCAAAAGGCTATGACGGCATTTCGGTCATGACCCTCAAGAAGAAATATCCGCAGGGCGGCGAGAAGCAGCTCATCGACGCTGTCATGGGCCGTCAGGTGAAGTCAATGGGTCTTCCTATCGACGTAGGTGCAGTAGTTCAGAACGTTGCGACATCTCTCGCAGTATATGAGGCTGTACAGAAGAATATCCCTCTCATCACGAACGTGATGACCATCACAGGAGACTGCCTCCCTATGGAGAAGCAGCATAACTACAAGTTCCGTATCGGTATGCCGCTCTCATACATCGCCGAATATGCCGGCGGAGTGCCTGAGCAGGCAGCGAAGATCATCAGCGGAGGTCCGATGATGGGTAAGGCCATCTCGAATATGGACGCTACCACCGTCAAGGGTTCATCGTCGCTCCTTTACCTGACTGCAGAGCAGACGGTACGCGGAGTCGAGTCGGCATGTATCCGTTGCGGAAAGTGTGCAGAGGCCTGCCCTATGGGTCTTGAGCCTTTCCTTCTCCAGAAGTATGCCCGCAACGGCATGATGGACGAACTTGAAGAGAATGCCGTACAGGACTGCATCGAGTGCGGTTGCTGTCTTTACAGCTGTCCTGCAAACATTCCTCTTCTGGACATCATCCGTATTGCAAAGGGCGACGTAATCAGAATCATCAGAACTAGAAAATAAATAACATATGGATAAACTTTTGGTTTCACCGTCACCGCATCTCCATACAAAGACCTCGACGAAGTCTTTGATGCGTGACGTCGTGATCGCTCTGCTTCCTGCAGTAGTAGTCTCTGTCCTTTTCTACGGATGGTCGGAGCTTCTCGTGCTGGGAGTGAGCGTTGCTTCATGCGTGCTGCTGGAGTACCTTATCACAAAATACCTTCTCAGGAAGACCTGCACTGTAGGTGATTATTCTGCAGTCGTTACAGGTATCCTTCTTGCGCTCAACCTGCCTGCGACAACTCCTTGGTGGATCGTATTCATAGGAGCAGTCGTAGCTATCGGAGTTGCAAAGATGACCTTCGGAGGACTCGGTCAGAATCTCTTCAATCCGGCTATCGTAGGCCGCGTGTTCCTTCTGATCTCCTTCCCTGCACAGATGACTGACTGGACAAGGCCTCAGGGCTTCATCGGAGGCGGACTTGATGCGCTTTCAGGTGCGACCCCTCTCGGACTTGCAAAGGAAGGCGGTGTTGCAGCGGTTGCTGACCTCGACTATCTCGACATGCTGTTCTACAACATCGGAGGTTCTGCCGGTGAGCTTTCTGCAATCGCAATCATAGCAGGTTTCATCTACCTCCTTGCGCGCAGGGTCATCAGACCATACATCACCCTCTCTATCCTTGTGACAGTGGCATTGTTCTCAGACATATTCTGGATGATCGATCCTGCAACTTACACCGATCCTGTCTTCAACCTCCTTACCGGTGGTGTGCTTCTCGGTTCCGTATTCATGGCTACCGATTACGTGACATCTCCTATGAGCAATGTCGGCGGCATCATCTATGGTGTAGGAATCGGTGTGATCACGATGCTCATCCGTTATTTCGGAGCATATCCGGAGGGTATGTCATTCGCTATCCTCATCATGAACTCTGTGGTTCCTCTCATCAACAAGTGGTGCCACACCAAAAAGTACGGGAGGGCATAAGCTATGGCAGTAAAATCATCATTCAAGAACATGACGATCTGTCTTTTCGTCATCTGTATCGTATGTTCATCCCTTCTTGCAGGCGTCTATGCGCTGACAAAGGCTCCTATTGATGCCGCTGCAAAGGCAAAGAACGAAGCTGCCATCCTGGAGGTGCTTCCTGAGACTGCGGTGACAATCGAAGAGGAAAGGACTGTCGATTTCGAAGGCGCTACATATGCATACAACCTTGCATATGACGAGCTCGGAAATACAGTGGGATGTGCTATAAATGTCGCTCCTGTAGGCTTCGGAGGCCCTATCGCCATCAAGGTGGGCTTCGATGTGAACGGAGTGATCTGGAACACCAAGGTGCTTTCGCAGGCAGAGACTCCGGGTCTTGGCGCAAAATGTGTCGAGTCTTCATTCTCTGACCAGTTCAAGGGCTTCGACCCTGCGCAGAAGAATCTCGCAGTGAAGAAGGACGGAGGAGATGTGGATGCCATCACCGCTTCTACAATCACTTCACGTGCCTATGCGGACGGCCTTGCTCTTGCAGTCAAGGTATTCCAGGCGATCGGACAGACTCCGATGCCGCTTGTCGACACCACTGTCATTCCGAGCGAAGTCGAGGAATCTAAATAATGGAGGAAAGGAAAATGGGAAAATTTCAACTTATAACTAAAGGCCTGATCAAGGAGAACCCTACGTTCGTCCTCCTTCTCGGTATGTGTCCTACCCTGGCTACAACCACTTCGGCCATCAACGGTATGAGCATGGGACTTGCCACTACATTCGTCCTCATACTTTCGAACATCGTCATCTCCGCTATAGCCGCATATATCCCTGACAAGGTGCGAATCCCTTCATACATCGTTGTGATCGCCACTTTCGTGACCTTGCTTCAGTTCGTCATGCAGGCTTATGTTCCGGATATCTACGAGACTCTCGGTCTGTTCATTCCGCTCATCGTGGTGAACTGTATCGTCCTCGGACGTGCGGAGGCTTTCGCCAACAAGAACAGTGTAGGCGATTCGGCTCTTGACGGAATCGGTATCGGACTCGGCTTCACATGCTCGCTTACTGTCCTCGGACTTGTACGTGAGATCCTCGGAAGCGGCTCCGCTTTCGGATTCAAGTTCATCGAGGGAGACGGTATCCTTGCATTCGTGCTTGCTCCGGGAGCCTTCCTCTGCCTCGGATATCTTATCGTTCTCTTCAGAAAGTTAACAACTAAAAAGGCTGAGTAATCATGGAATATATACTTATCATCATTTCAGCGATATTCGTAAACAATATCCTGCTGTCACAGTTCCTTGGTGTATGTCCGTTCCTCGGCGTATCCAACAAGCTCAGCACGGCTGCCGGCATGTCAATGGCGGTATGCTTCGTGATCACGCTTGCAACAGTTGTGACCTATCTTCTGAATTCGCTTCTGGTCAGCCTGGGACTTGAGTTCCTCCAGACCATTTCGTTCATCCTTGTCATCGCAGCTCTTGTGCAGATGGTGGAGATTGTCCTCAAGAAGATCAGCCCGTCGCTTTATGCGGCCCTCGGTATCTTCCTTCCGCTCATCACTACAAACTGCGCCGTTCTCGGTGTGGCTCTTACAGTGGTGCAGAAGTCTTCTCCATTCGCTGCTGCAGCAGACGGAATGTTCAATCTCGGTGAGGCTACCGTATACGCATTCGCGACATCCCTCGGCTTCGGCCTTGCAATGGTGCTCTTCGCAGGTCTTCGCGAGCAGCTCTCCCTCAATGACGTCCCTAAGTCATTCAAGGGTGTTCCTATCGCTCTTGTGACTGCAGGTATCCTTGCAATGGCATTCATGGGCTTCTCTGGTCTTGTATGATGACTGCCCGGGAATTGCTCGAAAAAGCTGAGGAACTGAGGCGCAATGCCCGTTTCGGAGAAGCGATAAACTTCTTCAGGGCGGCTGCCTCAGCTCCGGATGCCACAGAAGAGATAAAAAAGAAATCCCTCGCATCAGTCGAACTGATGCAAGAGATAAACGGCTTTGTGAACACAGACCTTATGAATCCATAAGGTCTGTGTTTTTTTAAAATCAGAAGCAGTAGCTTACGGATATGCTCGGTATGAATCCCGTCATTCCGTTGTCATAGAATCCGGCCTTGCTTCCATATCTGACAGTCTCTCCTGTCACTGTACTGCGGTAGCTTCCGTCATTTATATGGAAGCCGAAATATGGCCTTATATCAAGAGAAATCATCAATGGGAAGGTGAACCTGTAGGCCACGCCTACCTGTGCTGCAGCGGCGAACATGAATCCTCCGTCCACATAGCCGATCCTTTCTTTTCCTATCTTGTGTACAGCCTGGTCGTTTACTCCTCCGATGCACAGGCCGGGGCCTGCATACAATGCCCATGAGCCTTTTGATGTCCATGCCGGACGTGCCCAAACGAAATTGTAGACGGCAGCGGCCTTGAATCCGATCCTGCCATTGACATTGTATCCGAAATCAAGGCCCAGGTTACCTTCTATGAACTGGTCCTCGAACGTGTTGTGCCTGTAGGTCGCGTCGACCCCGGTAGCTCCCAGCCTGACGCCTATGGATCCGGGTTGTGCGGATGCCGTCAGTGCAGTTGCGGCGATGACGGCCATGGCCATGATGACTCTTTTCATATGTATCTTCTGCGTAATCAGTTCCAAATATACAAAAAAAAGACGGCTACCATAGGTAACCGTCCTGTAAACTTGTCAGATCGGATTAGAATCTGTAACGGAAGCTGAGGCCCACGCTTGATGGATACCATACGCCATGTCCGCCGAAACCGAGTCCGATGTGCTGTCTGAAGTCGAGTGAAATCTGGAGAGGGAAGTCGAATGTATACTCGAGTCCTACCATACCTGCAGCTGAAAGAGCGAAGTAGTTCACATCTCCGAGAGCAAGACCAACACCTGCACCAGGACCTGCGTAGAATCCCCATGTACCGCGGCTAGTCCAGTTTGGCTGAGCGATCATGAAGTTGTAGATACCGGTAGCTCCTACATTGAATACACCGTCGAAACCAAGTCCGAGACCTCCGTCAACTTCGAGGAAGTTGTTGCCGAGAGTGTGCTGGTAGCTGATCTCACCACCGTTACCGATACGTACACCGAGAGCCCTTGGCTGTGCTGTTGCAGCAACTGCGAAACCGAGTACCATTGCTGCGAGAAGAATGATCTTTTTCATAATAAATATTTGGTTAATGGTTCTATTCGTAATCGTTATCTTTGCAAATATATATAAAAACAATATCCACACCAAGAAAAATCCCTGTTTTTTGCAGGGTCTTGTCCTACAATCTCCACGTTTTCAACGACTTGCGGCTTTCAGCTTCCGCCTCAACCTCATCGTCCATCGCTGCAAAGAAATCGAAGCCTGTAAGCTCCTCGAGCTCGTCGACCGTCATTGCACATTTCTGCATGTTTTCGTTGTACGGACGGTTCTCCATCACGAAGGCGATGGAATGCCACTGTCCTTTGTCCTGCATCATTATGGCCTTGAAGAAGGCGTCAGGGACGACTACATTACTGTCTCCTATCGTTCCGTAGCGGTTTGTGCCGATGACAGGACCTGTCACGATATAGATTTTCCCGTGTCTGCGGGCCCATGTGCGGCATTTCTTTTCCAGAGTGTTCCACATGCCGTTGTTGAGGTCTTCATCCTGCGGGCAGCAGTTTGTGAAATGGAAGGTCTCCCACATGGCCTCGTCGCTCCAGCGGAAGTCCGCTGCCGGAGCAAGATGACCTCTTGTCCATCCTGAACCACGGTAATCATAGTCGTCAGGCTGCGGAAGAAGCACCCTGTCGTCGGGACGGAAGAATTTTCCCTCACGGATGGCAGGACCTTCCGTCTCCTCTCTCGTGAGCTCATAAGCCACCCATTCGGGAGTCTTTGTTGTCATGTCGTATGATGCGACATAACCCTTGTATTCCACGAGATAATCGTCGTTGCTGATGGCTGGGAGCTCAAGCCGGCCGGTATCTATGTCCTGGGTAAGGAAGCAGCCGGCACTCATCATGCCGGCTGCTATGATCGTAAATATTCTTTTCTTCATTTTCCGGAATGTTTGTTTCACAAATGTACCAAGATTCCGGAAAAACACAAAGAATTATTCAGTCATGGTCACGGTGTAGGTCTTCACGACGCCGTTGTAGTCGAATGTGACTGTAGCTGTGCCGTTCTTGGATTCAGGCTGGACAACGTCGATCCTGACATTGCGGTTGTCGCATTTTGCCTTCACTGCAGGGATGGCTGTCTGATCTGCCGGAACGGCATATTCGGCTGCGTAATTGCCGTATGTCACGTATCCGTTTGCATTTGTCGACCTTACAGGTATGTCCGGAAGTCCGATTTCGTTGCCGTCGACGTAGATCTTCACTGCCGGAGGAGCAGGGTAGGCCATCTTCTGTCCCTTCCTGCTGAATCCGAGGCCTACGAGCTCGCACAGCTCTCCCTCGCCTTCGGCTACAAGGTAGATGGCATGTTTCTGTCCGAGGTGGTCGACAGCATCGGAAACGTCTGCGGTGAACCTGGTCACTTCTCCTGCAGAACCGGAAGGCACGATGATCTCTCCGATCTTCTTTCCGTTCCAGACTTCGTTCGCCCATGGACCGTCAAGCCATATCGAGATCTTGAAGGATGCCTCAGTCTTAGGGGTGAGGAAGAGGTTGAACTGCGTCCTGTTCCCAGGCTTTGTGCCTTCGAAAGGCTTCAAACCTTTCTGTGCCTCGGCAAGGCCACCGAAACCGAAGTACTTGTATCCTATGATGTCCTTGTCGGAAACCTTTATCGTCATGCTGTTGTCCCAGATGTCCCATGTGTCCTGCTGGCTTCCGATGTCCGAAAGGTAGCATGCGTAACCGGCAGAGTAGTATCTGTAAGGGTCGAGGCCGAAGATCTGGAAGCCTTCCGATGTCACTTCCGCTCCGGTGTAGTGGTCTCCGTTAGATGCTTCTGCGTCCCAGATGCCGTCTTCTGCATATGGGTCATAACCTCGGATCACCACTGTACCTCCCTCTGCTACAGGCTTTTCGTCCCATGTGATGGTGACCGGTGCCACCATGGCCTGACGTGCAAAGCCGAATCCGCGTGGTGGGCGGTGATAGAACGCATACCACTGACCGTTGATCTCCTGGATGCTTCCGTGGGTGTTGTGGGCTGCATTCCTCTCCACGAGGGCGCTGCCGTCTTCGTTAAGGACGATTCCACGTGAGTCCACAAGGACGCCGCCGCTGCGCCAAGGACCGAGAGGAGAATCTCCGTATGCGTAGCGGAGGGTGGAGTTCGAACTTCCGACGCCGTAGTCCGGTCCTGAATATCCTGAGAATATCATCACATACTTGTTGCCTACCTTGCGGATGGATGAGGCCTCGAAGAAGTTGAAGTCTTCAGGCTTCTGGTCCTTGTAGAGGGCCGGGAATTCAGTGACTCCCGGAACCTCCCTCACGACCCCGTATCTGAAGCTTGCAGGGATGAAATAAGGTATGTAAGTGCCGCCCTCCCTTGCCGAGTACATCGTGTTCTGGTCAAGCTCCACGGCCGATGACCTCTGGAAGCCCCAGTATCCGTATGCCCTGAATCCGATCTCGTAGTCCGGGTCTGCAGGGTCAGTGATCTGCTCCACATATATCGAAGGGTCGAAGCCGAGGATGCTTCCTTCCACGGTGAATCTGCCGTCTTCCCTGAGGTTTATCGGTGTGAACGGACCGTCCGGACGTGTACCTTTGCAGACCATGGCTTCACGTCCCCAGCCGCGGCTGTGAGGGTAGAGGTAATATTCCTTTGTGCCGTCCCTCTTCACTACTTCAACGAGGTCAGGGGCATACATCACATCCCACTGGTCATCGATGTTGTAGGTGAAGATCGGACCTTCGTCCACCCATGCCGTCAGGTCTTCCACCGGCGCAGACCACATGCGGATGTCCGGACCGCAGTAGCTTCCGACCCTGAGGTCGTGCGAGCCGATGATGTATGCGCGGAATTTTCCCGGGTTGTCGGGGTCTTCGAATACGCGCGGTTCCCCGTCAGGAAGATGCTCCCACAAAGGAAGATACGGATTTCCCGTTCCGATTTCCGTGGTCGTCTGCGTACCGCATGAGCATATGAGGCTCACGAAGGCTGCGATGATCAGATAGCTGTGTCTTTTCATGATTTTATGGTTTTATTGATTTTCCTTGCTGTAACGGAACCATTCGACGTCTATGAATCCGCCCTCATCTGCAGTGGTGTAGTTGAATATGGCGAATTTGGTTCCCATGAAGAATCTCTGCCAGTCGAAGGAGGTCCGGCAGTCCGGCCCGATCCTGTGCCATTTCCTGTTGTCGAGGCTGTACAGGAACTTCACGATGTCCTTGTCCGGTCCCGGACGGAAGTCCCCTTCGATCCTCAGATATATCCTTGATTTCCTGAGCCTCTTCCGTGCGAATGTGTTTTTCTCTACGTCCGTTATGGCCTTGGTCCTGTTGTCGAGGGTTACGTTTTCCTCTCCCATGGTAAGATTGAGCTTTCCGTTGGCTTTCGTTATCGAGAGCATGGTGGCGTCACTGTTGAATGCGCTGAATCCTGCGACATCGCCGTCCTTCATGCCTTGCAGGTCAATGGCGGCGGTGGCTTCGCTGTATGGGCCTTCCATTCTCTGTGTCAATGTGTTGCGTGCGTCGAATATGCTTTGTGCCTTCTGCGCCTTCAGCCTCATGCAGCCAGGATTTTCCGTGAGTGACCATGCGTCGTTAACGGGGTTGTGGTTCCACTGCCAGCATAAGCCGAGCCTGTCGGAATCGAACTCGTCACTTACGGTAAGAGCCTTACGTTCCTGATCCTGTACAGGCTTGCGCATCACTTCCGGCACCTTTCCGTACTTGTCGCCGAGCATGGGCCAGCCGTCTGTCCATGTGCATGGCATCAGCATCGGCACACGTCCGACTCCGCCTCTGTCCTGGAAGAACATTCCGTACCAGTTTCCCTCAGCATCGTCGAATATCGTTCCCTGTGCGACGCCGTCTCCGAGACCGCCGAACGGTGTTTCAAGGATGACCTTCTTCTCATACGGACCTTCGATCCTGTCGGAGCGGTAGCATACCTCCCTTCGGATGCCGCCTCGGGGCCATGATATCATCAACAGATAGTATCTGCCCTCATGCTTTATCATCCGGCTGCCCTCCAGAAGATTGTTCTCCTCGCTGTCGCGTTCGAACAGCTTCATGTCGAGTCCACATTCCTTGACCGAGGTCAGGTCGGGTTCCAGCTCCCTTATCATGCCCGTGCCGTATACCATGTAGGCCTTGCCGTCGTCGTCAAAGAAGAAGGATGCGTCGTGGAAATGCGGAATCACGGAATGGAGTTTCCACCGTCCGCGGGGGTCTTCCGTCGTGTAGACATAGCCTTTGTACGGCTGGTCGTTAGGTGTGAAATATGCGTAGAATCTGCCGTCGCGGTATCGGAGTGAGGTGGCCCACTGGCCTCTTCCGTAGACCGTGCCCTCCTCCATGTTGTAGCGCGGGGTCTCTTCGATCCTGTCGAAGAGGTAGCTGACAATCTCCCAGTTCACAAGGTCCTTGGAGTGCATTATCGGGGCTCCGGGCATCAGATGCATCGTAGTGCTGACGAAGTAGAAGTCGTCGCCGACCCTTATCACGTCCGGGTCGGGACAGTCGGCCCATATGACGGGGTTCGTGAACGTACCGTCTCCGTTGTCGCTCGATTGTGCTGATGCGCTGAAAATGGCAGCCACGGCAATGGCCATGATTGCTGATAACCGTTTCGTCATATGCCTTTCCTGTCTTTTTACAAAATTATAAATACTCTCTGTCACATACTGCTATTTTTGAATCACATTCTTTTCATTTTGTTTCAAATAGGGGATGTGGGGCATTATGTGAATGACGATGTTGTGATTTGTCAGTCAAAGGGTCTTCTTTGACAGGTCCGTAAATATCATTACCTTTGTTCATCTTGTTTCGATGAATGATGAAAACCATAGAAGTAGTAGCAGCGGTCATTATCAAAGACGGAAAGGCCTTTGCCACTCGGCGCGGATATGGCGAGTGGAAGGGCTGGTGGGAATTTCCCGGCGGGAAGATTGAGAGCGGGGAGTGCCCGCAGGAGGCTCTTGTCCGTGAGATCCGGGAAGAACTTGATGCTGAGATCGAGATTGTTGAGCTGCTGGAGACGGTCGAGTGGGATTACCCGGATTTCCACCTGACAATGCATTGTTTCATGTGCTCCCTTCTTTCGGAGTCCATGCATCTGAATGAGCATGAAGCCGCCGCATGGCTCACCCGTGAGACCATACGTTCTGTAAAATGGCTTCCGGCGGATGAGGGACTGATACCTTTGATTGAGGAACTTTTGTAGTTTGGTTTCGTGTGCCCGATAAACTAATGAATTATATATATGATTGACTTTCAGAATGGAAGTGTCTTCAAACTTAAGAAAGTGGAAGATGCAAAATTTAATGATGAGATTGCCCCTTTGTTGATTGATGGGGAATCTGTTCTCGGATGTTATCAGGATGTTCGCGATCACGTGATATTCACTGATAAAAGAATCATTTCCGTGAACGTTCAGGGAATTACAGGCAAGAAGAAGGATTTTACATCGCTGCCGTATTCAAAAATTTCTGCGTTCTCGATCGAGACTGCCGGCACTCTAGACTTGGATACCGAACTTGAACTGTATTATAGTGGATTGGGAAAAGTGAAATTCGAGTTCCGCGGTTCGTCTGATATAGCCAATATAGGTCAGATGATTTCTCGATATGCACTTAGATAGAGATCAGTGGGATTAAGCATCAGTGTTTTATACTTCTTGGCTTTATTGATTGTTTCTCTAATATAAGATGTATATGCAGGGGCCCAAGGCTTGTAAATCTCATTACCATTGGTCGAGATTCTGTTGCCCCAATAATTATTGGGGATTAGTTTTGACAGCCCTGATAACTCTCTTGTTCTTTTCTCATAATCGTCCTCAAAGCATAATGTCTGAAGCATTGCCAACAAGCATACGTGGGTAGCAATGTCACAATTATGAATAGGACGATATTGGGTACAACCATTTTCACCGTCCTTGAATTTCAAGAAAATTGAAACCTTGAATGGTTCGCTCAACTCATCATCAAGAGCCTTTTCTAATTTATCCTTACAATGACTTATAAACTTATCATGCGGCGCGCCGTACCTGTAAACCTCTCTGAGATCTTTTAGGTACTGTTGGTGATCGCCACAAATCAAGCTTTTCTCTTTCAGTGTATTTGGAAGTGCGTGGATTGCAGAGTAAATATTTATATCAGATAAGATTCTATCACGAAGGCTCATATATATGTCATTAGTAGTTAAGTCCAAAGTGCCAAAGAGGGATGATTATATCATTGCCGTATTCAATGTCATCTCTAACTATATATCCGTTCGGTACATCTTCAATCTGTTTTTTCCCTTTCTTTTTTCCACCGATTTCGAATGTGTAATTATCAATAGTGAAGTCAGATTCTTTTGATGCTATGACATCATTTCTTACCTTCATCTGATTGTAGAAGAAGGTTTCTCTGCAATTACCTTCATTAGGTACACCATTAGCGAGAACGTGCATTAAGCTCGGGTTATCTATAAATACTTTTTCAACTTTACCAATTCCACGGATTCCTCCGGTATCATCGCGAAGCTGCCCAAGGAGTCCTGCTTTTTCCATATATATCAGGTAGTCATTGATATTATTCTTGCTGACACCGACAACGGT
>JAFQAR010000043.1 GCA_017399905.1 Bacteroidales bacterium | reverse complement strand
TCAGGCCAGGCTTTTGCCGCCGGCTTCCTTCAGATTCCACCTCACGATGGACACCCTTGCCCTTGGCTATATGCTTCCCGCCATTAGGGCGCATTAGGGACTTTCACCCGTTAGAACATGCCCATGCTGGGCGTACATAAAGAAAGCGGCGGGAATCATCGGATTTCCGCCGCTTTATCTTTTGCCTTTGCCGCCCTTACTTAGGTGCAATCCTGTACAGGAAGCCTGCAATTATCGCAAACACTACGTTAGGAAGCCACAGGGCCACCGCAGGAGGCAATGTATCCGTGTGGACGAACATCTGGCTGAACCTGAGGAAGAGGATGTATGTGAACGCCAGTGCGATTCCGATACCGATATTCCATCCGATACCTCCCCTTCTCTTCTTGGACGAAAGCGCCACACCCATTATGGTGAGGATGAAAGCCGAGAAGGGCAGGGCGAAACGGGTATGCTTCTCGATCAGGGAGAACTTGACATTGGCGTCGCCCCTCATCTTCTGGACATCGATCATGTTGTTGAGCTCGAAATAATCCATCGTCTGCACCTTTTCCTCATTGAAGTAGAAGTCTTCGACAGTCAGGGCAAGGACCGTATCTATCTGCCTTCCGCTTCTGATCCTGTCGGTATAATCATCGTTATATTCACGTATATGATACTTCCTGAGCTGCCAGCAGCCCTTCGTCGAATCGTATACGGCTGTCTCTGCAGATATCTTGGATACAAGCTTGTTGTCCTCTATCTTCTCGAGGGTGAAACGGTATGCGGTATTGTTCCACGCACTGAAAGACTCCGCAAAAGCGAATTCACCAGGTGCTATCTGGTAGTGGACATTACGTCCGGCGCTCTTGTTCCTTCCCTTGAAGTACTTCGTCTCGAATTCGACCCTCGTCTCATTCGAGTCCGGTATGATGAAAAGGTTCAGGCCCAAGGAGAATACAGCAATCAGCGCCGCGGAGAATATGTACGGGACCATCATCCTGTGGAAGCTGATTCCGCAGGAAAGGATGGCCACGATCTCCGAATCCGCCGCCATCTTGGACGTGAAGAAGATAACCGTTATGAACACGAACAGAGGACTGAACATGTTCATGAAATACGGGATGAAGTTCACGTAATAGTCGAATATGATGGCCCTGAGCGGAGCTTCCTTCTCGACGAAGTCATCGATCCTCTCGCTGATGTCGAAGATGATGACGATGCCGATGATCAGAAGCAGCGCCACAAAGAACGTGCTTATGAACTTCCTGACGATATATACGTCAAGCTTTCTTGGTCTGAGGTCAAACTCCATCCTGCTAAAGTCTAGTCGTTATCCTGCGCACTGTCTCGTCCTTCCATGCCTTGAAGTCACCGGCCTTGATATGCCTGCGCGCCTCGCGCACAAGGTCGAGGTAGAAAGCAAGATTGTGTTCGCTCGCGATCTGTCCGGCGAATATCTCTCCTGACACAAAAAGGTGACGGAGGTAGGCCTTGGTGTATGTATGGTCGACGAACGATGTTCCCTTAGGGTCGAGCGGTGAGAAATCATCCGCCCACTTCCTGTTCTTCATGTTCATGATGCCGTCCCAGGTGAAGAGCATGCCGTTGCGGCCGTTTCTTGTAGGCATCACGCAGTCGAACATGTCCACACCTCTCGCTATGCCCTCAAGAATGTTGGCAGGAGTGCCCACACCCATGAGGTAACGCGGCTTGTCTTCCGGAAGCATAGGGCAGACGACCTCGAGCATCTCATACATCTTCTCGGTCGGTTCACCCACTGCAAGGCCTCCTATGGCATATCCTTCCCTGTCAAGAGCCGCCGCATGATCTACAGCAGCGCGACGGAGGTCAGGATATACGCAGCCCTGGACGATAGGAAAAAGGGCCTGCGAATAGCCGTAGAGAGGGTCTGTGGCATCGAAATGCTTCACGCATCTCTCCAGCCATCTCTGGGTCAGCGAAAGCGACTTCTTCGCATAGTCATATGACGCATCTCCCGGACAGCACTCGTCAAGAGCCATCACGATGTCGGCTCCGATGATGCGCTGGGTGTCCATATTGTTTTCAGGTGTGAAGATATGCTTCGAGCCGTCTATATGCGAACGGAATATGCAACCGTCCTCAGTTAGTTTCCTTATCGGGCTGAGCGAGAACACCTGGAATCCGCCGCTGTCCGTAAGTATTGGTCTGTCCCAAGACTCGAACTTATGAAGTCCGCCTGCAGCCTTGAGCACATCAAGACCGGGACGGAGATAAAGATGATATGTGTTTCCGAGGATGATTTCCGCCTTTATGTCATCCTTCAGGTCCCTGTGATATATTCCCTTTACCGATCCCACTGTTCCGACCGGCATGAAGATCGGAGTCTCGATCTGACCATGGTCGGTCGTGATGACTCCGCATCTTGCCGCAGACTGGGGATCGTTATGTGTCTTTACGAATTTCATTCAGTACTTTTTAACCCTCAAAGATAGTAACTTTTAGCGAAAATCACTTATATTTGTCTTATGCTTGGCGAAAACAATAAAAACTACATAACACTATGAACAGATCAATCAAACTCAGGCTTATCGTGATGAACGTCATCCAGTGGGCCGTATGGGGTTCGTACCTCACATCCATGGGCAGCTATCTCGCATCCGTAGGCCTCGCAACCAAGATCGGCATCTTCTATGCCATGCAGGGCATCGTATCCATCTTCATGCCTACACTCATGGGTATCGTGGCGGACAAGTTCATCCCTGCACAGAAGCTTCTCGGCCTTTGCCACGGAATAGCCGGAGCGGCCATGGCCGGAGCAGCCTTCTATGGCATGACAGCCGGCACGGAGGTGTCATTCGGCATCCTTTTCAGCCTCTACGCTGTCAGCGTCGCATTCTACATGCCGACAATCGCCCTCTCGAACTCGGTGGCCTACAACATCCTCGAGAAGAACGGATATGACACAGTGAAGGACTTCCCTCCTATCCGCGTATTCGGAACCGTAGGATTCATCTGCGCAATGCTTTTCGTCAACTTCATGACTAACGGCGAAGGCGTGCAGTACCAGCACTCATACAACCAGTTCATGGTTTCAGGCGTGCTCGGCGTTGTAATGTTCCTCTACTGCTTCACTCTTCCTGAGTGCCCTTGCGCGAAGGATTCAGGCGAGAACCAGACTCTTGCGGAAAGATTCGGCCTCAACGCATTCTCCCTCTTCAAGGACAGGCAGATGGCCATCTTCTTCATCTTCTCGATGCTCCTCGGAGTAGCCCTCCAGATCACCAACGGCTTCGCCAATCCGTTCATCTCACACTTCAAGGAAGTGCCTGAATTCGCCCAGACATGGGGTGCAAGAAACGCCAACGCCCTCATTTCGATATCACAGATATCAGAGACCCTCGGCATCCTCCTCATCCCGGTTGCAATGAGACTGTTCGGAATCAAGAAGGTAATGCTCATCGCCATGTTCGCATGGGTTCTCCGCTTCGGCCTCTTCGGTGCAGGAAACCCTGGTTCAGGCGTATGGATGCTCATCCTTTCGATGATCGTCTACGGAGTGGCCTTCGACTTCTTCAACATTTCGGGATCGCTTTACGTCAACATGAGGACCACCTCAAAGATCCAAAACAGCGCACAGGGCCTCTTCATGCTCATGACCAACGGAATCGGAGCTACAATCGGAACTCTCAGCGCACAGGTGATAGTAAACCACTTCGTATACAATGCGGCAGAACCGAACTGGAGTGCAGCATGGTATGTGTTCGCAGGTTACGCAGTCGTCGTCGCCCTTCTCTTCATGGTTCTCTTCAAGGAACCGGGAAAGACCGAAGACAAGATAGCATGACAATGAAAAAGGCCTCGAAAAAAAAATTCGAGGCCTTTTTCATTGTCATCAAGCCGGATTACTTAACCAGTCCGAGTTTCTCCATAAGAGCCTGTGGCTCAGGGTCGTGGCCGCGGAAGTTGCGGTAGATCACAGCCTCGTCCTCAGCACCGCCTTTCTCGAGGATCTCCTTGCGGAAAGAGCCTGCAACCTCGGTATTGAAGATTCCCTTCTCCTTGAAGAGTGAGAACGCATCAGCCTCAAGAACCTCCGCCCATTTGTACGAGTAATAACCAGCAGAGTATCCGCCTGAGAAGATATGAGAGAATGAAGTCGAGAATGCCGATCCCTCCACAGCAGGCATCACAGCATATGGAGCGAGGACCTTCTGTTCGAACTCGACTGTACCCTCGGCAGGAAGTTCTGTAAGAGAATGCCATGCCATATCGAGATATCCGAAGTGGAGCTGACGAACCTGACCGTAACCTGCGAGATAGTTCTTCGCAGCGACGATCTTCTCTATAAGTTCAGCAGGGATAGGCTCACCTGTCTGGTAATGCTTTGCGAAAGAGTTGAGATACTCAGGCTCGAAGGCCCAGTTCTCCATGATCTGAGATGGAAGCTCAACGAAGTCGCGGCTTACGCTTGTTCCGGTAAGTGACGGATAGCGTCCCTGAGCGAACATTCCATGAAGAGCGTGTCCGAACTCATGGAGGAATGTAGTGAGCTCGTCATGCGTGATGAGCGCAGGAGTGTCTGCAGTAGGCTTGGTGAAGTTGCATACGATAGTGATGAAAGGTCTGTACTCCACACCGTTCCTGATGCTCTGGCCACGGAAGTCAGTCATCCATGCGCCGCCTCTCTTGCTTGCGCGTGGGAAGAAGTCCGCATAGAAAAGTGCGAGATGGCTGCCGTCAGCATCCTTAACTTCATAGACCTTCACATCCTCATGATATACAGGGACATTATCGAGCTCGGTGAATGAGATGCCATAGAGGCGTGTCGCAAGGCCGAACACCGCATCGATGCAGCTCTCAAGCTGGAAATATGGCTTGAGCTCCTCTGCGCTGAGAGAATATTCTGCCTGCTGATACTTCTCGGACCAGTAGCTGAAGTCCCATGACTCAAGCCTGTCGCCCTCGAAGCCATTCTTCTTTGCAAATGCAAATACATCTGCGACATCCTTTCTTGCAAAAGGAAGCGAAGGCTCGAGAAGATCCTTGATGAATCCATTCACAGTGGCCTTGCTCTTTGCCATCCTCTCCTCAAGAGCATAGTCGGCATAAGTCTCATATCCGAGAATGTTGGCGATCTTGATCCTGAGGTCCACGATCTTCTTCACGATCTCGGTATTGTCGGACTCGCCGCCGATGGCCCTTGTGTTGTATGCTGTCCAGATGTCCTTTCTGAGCTCACGGTTTGCGCTGTATTTGAGGAAAGGGCCGTAGCTTGGAGCCTGGAGGGTGAACGCCCATCCTTCAAGTCCTTTCTCCGAAGCTGTCTCCGCAGCCATCGTCTTCACGAAATCCGGAAGTCCTGCGAGGTCTGCCGAATCAGTGATGTGGAGAGTATAGGCATTGGTAGCTGCAAGTACGTTCTTGCTGAACTGGAGCGTAGCGAGCGAAAGTTCGCCTGACCACTGGCTGTAAAGCTCCTTGTCCTCGTCGGAAAGGTTCGCTCCGCCGCGTACAAAGCTCTTGTAGTTGTCCTCAAGGAGCTTCATCTGGTCTACGGCAAGTCCGAGAGAATCCTTCTGCTCATACACAGCCTTCACCCTCTGGAAAAGGTCGTTGTTAAGCGACACATACATTGAATAGTCTGTCAGCATCGGAGAAATCTGCTCCGCGATCTCCTGCATCGTCTCGTTCGTGTTTGCTTCCATGAGCGCATAGAAGATGCTCGCCACCTTGTTCAGGGTCTGGCCTGCATACTCCATGGCCTCTATGGTATTCTCGAATGTAGGTTCTTCCTCGTTCGCCACGATTGCGTCGATCTCGGCCTTGGCTTCTGCTATGGCTGTCTCGAATGCCGGAAGATAATGTTCGTTTTCGATCTTGTCGAATTCAGGAGCGCCGAACGGTGCGGACGACTCCTCAAGAAGCGGATTCTTCATGCTGCAACTGCTGATAAGTGCAAGCGCTGCGCCTGCGATAAGTAGTTTTCCTGTCATATTATTATTGTTGTTACTGATATTTCCATACCAACCTGCAAATTTAGTCAAAGTTTTGTATTTTGGATATGGAATATATCCTCGTCCGCGTCATTATGTACTTGATGTCAAAGCATCTGTATTCATCGTGCTTCCCGTTCCGGCGGTAGGAGGTGCTGAACGAAGGCAGGAATCCCATGGACATGAGGTCCATGAGGTCGACGGATTCCACTCCGGAACGCACCAGTCCCTCGAGCACGCTGTAGTTTTTCGAAAGTATGGCCAGAACACGTCTGCGGAAGGCCCTGCCGCTCTTCGCCATAGCATTGTGATGCCTGGTCTTGCACTCATCGCAGCAGAACTTCTTGTCCGTCCTTCCATACCTTATCTTGTCTCCACATTCAAGGCAGACAGGAATATGTCTTTCATGCTTGGCGTATTCCATACCTCTTCATTTCATCCTTTGGCGCAAATTTCAGTACTGAAGCTGATTTTTCAAATGACGGAGAGAATGTTTTTCTTTTTCTTATCGGACTTTTTTCTCTTTCTTATCATAAAGAAAATCTTTGCATGCATAAAACAAATCTTTGCATGAAAAGAAAAGTGCAAAGAAGATAAGAAAAAGAAAAACATTATGTTCCACACCCCTGCAAGCATGGTCGGACCGGACTTTTTAGCTTACTTTGCCCTCAACCTACAAAGCGCGCATAAGATGTGGGGAGGAATGATTATTAACAGAAACAGAGGAAAATCTTATGGATCACATCAACAGGATCGAACTTCAGGGACGTGTAGGAACAGTCCGGACAAACATCGTGGGAGACACGAGGGTCGCCAACTTTTCACTGGTGACGGAACATCTTTACAAGACAAGAGACGGAGGGGCGGTGAACGAGACCACCTGGCATTATGTCGTGGCCTGGGACAGCAGGGAAATGCCGGATCTTGACCTCATCCGGAAAGGTACGGCAGTAAACGTGACCGGACGCCTGAGAGCATCACGGTACACGGCTGCTGACGGCACGGAAAAACATCTGTATGAGGTAGTTGCAGGCAAAGTCCGTCTGCTTTCGGAAGACGAGACTGGAAGAGACTGACGAATTGTCACGAAACGGCGTGCTTTTGTCACAAAATAGTAACAAAATCGCGCCGTTTCCGATTGGAAATTGAAGTATTTAGGAGTATCTTTGCGGCCGGTTTATAATGAGAGATTAATCACACAATTATGGTTCAGAAATTCAACGACGGCAGATGGAGCCGCAGAATCGATGTTGCTGATTTTGTGTACAGCAACATTACCCCTTACGAAGGTGACGCATCATTCCTTCAGGGTCCTACAGAACGTACGAAGAAGCTTTGGAACAAGTGCATGGGAGCTCTTGCAGAAGAAAGGGCAAACGGCGGTGTCCGTTCAATCGACGCAAAGACGATTTCAACTATCACCTCACATGCAGCAGGCTATATAGACAGGGAGAACGAACTTATCGTAGGTCTCCAGACAGATGAGCTCCTCAAGAGAGCCATCAAGCCTTTCGGAGGCCTCAAGGTCGTGGAGAAGGCATGTCTCGAGAACGGTGTAGAGCTCGACCCTAAGGTGAAGGAGATATTCACACACTACAGAAAGACACACAACGACGGAGTATTTGACGTATATACTGAAGAGATCCGCAGGTACAGGTCACTCGGATTCCTCACAGGACTCCCTGACAACTACTCACGCGGACGTATCATCGGCGACTACAGAAGGCTTGCACTCTACGGAATAGACAGGCTTATAGAGGCAAAGAGGGAGGACCTCAGGAACCTCACCGGCACGATGACCCGCTCACGCATCACTCTCCGCGAGGAGGTTGCAGAGCAGATCAGGGCTCTTCAGGAGATCAAGATCATGGGTGAATACTACGGCCTTGACCTCAGCAGGCCTGCTACAAACGCCCAGGAGGCAGTACAGTGGCTTTATATGGCTTACCTCGCTGCAGTGAAGGAGCAGGACGGAGCCGCAATGTCACTCGGAAACGTATCGTCATTCCTTGACATCTTCATCCAGTACGACCTCGACCACAACCTGATCGACGAGACATTCGCCCAGGAGCTCATCGACCAGTTCGTGATGAAGCTCAGAATGGTACGTCACCTCAGGATGAACTCATACAACGACCTCTTCGCAGGCGACCCTACATGGATCACAGAGTCTATCGGTGGACGTTTCACAGGCGGAAAGAGCAAGGTCACAAAGACTTCGTTCCGTTTCCTCCAGACTCTTTACAACCTCGGACCTGCACCGGAGCCAAACATGACAGTGCTCTGGCATCCGCAGCTTCCTGAGGGTTTCAAGGAGTTCTGCGCAAAGGTTTCGATAGAGACAAGCTCGGTTCAGTACGAGAACGACTCTCTCATGCGTAAGGTAAGAGGCTGCGACGACTATGGTATCGCATGCTGCGTTTCTTACCAGGCCATCGGAAAGGCCATCCAGTTCTTCGGAGCACGCGCAAACCTTGCAAAGGCTCTCCTCCTTGCCATCAACGAGGGACGTTGCGAGAACACAGGCACCCTCATGGTAGAAGGAATCAAGCCGCTTTCAAGCGACGTTCTCGACTTCGACGAGGTAATGGAGAACTACAGGAAGGTACTCCACGAAGTGGCACGCGTATACAACGAGACAATGAACATCATCCACTTCATGCATGACAAGTATGACTATGAGAAGTCCCAGATGGCGTTCATCGACACAGACCCTAAGATCAACCTCGCTTACGGTGTCGCAGGTCTTTCGATCGTAGCTGACTCGCTTTCAGCAATCAAGCATGCAAAGGTTACCGCACGCCGCAACGCCGACGGACTCACGGAAGGCTTCGACATCGAGGGAGATTTCCCTAAGTTCGGAAACGACGACGACAACGTGGACGTACTCGCACGCGACATCGTGCAGCTCTTCGACACAGAGCTCCGCGCACGCAAGGTATACAAGGGAGCCGAGCCTACCCTCTCACTCCTCACCATCACTTCAAACGTGATGTACGGAAAGAAGACCGGAGCTACTCCTGACGGCAGGGCGAAGGGCGTGGCATTCGCACCGGGTGCAAACCCTATGCACGGACGTGACACTCACGGAGCGATCGCATCGCTTTCATCAGTTGCGAAACTCGACTACCACGATGCTAAGGACGGTATCTCGAACACATTCTCGATCGTACCTAAGTCACTCGGTCCGACACAGGAGGACAAGATCGACAACCTCATCACCATGATGGACGGTTACTTCACAAAGGGTGCACACCACCTCAACGTGAACGTCCTCAACAGAGAGATGCTCGAGGATGCGATGGAGCACCCTGAGAAGTATCCGCAGCTTACTATCCGAGTTTCAGGATACGCAGTGAACTTCATCAGACTCAGCCGCGAGCAGCAGCTCGAAGTGATTTCAAGAACATTCCACGAATCACTCAGGTAATGATAAAGGTTCATTCATACGAATCAATGGGAACATACGACGGGCCGGGTCTCAGGCTCGTCGTTTTTCTGCAGGGATGCCCTTTCCGCTGCCTCTACTGCGCCAACCCTGACACGATCACATTCGACGGAGGTACACCGACCGAAACCGAGGAGATCGTGAAGATGGCTGTGAGCCAGAAACCCTTCTTCGGAAGGCGCGGAGGCGTCACATTCTCCGGAGGAGAGCCTACCATGCAGGCAAAGGAGCTTCTGCCTCTGTATGCAAGACTGAAGGAGGAAGGAATAAACATCTGCCTCGACACTAACGGAGGAGCATGGAACAGCGACATCGAGGAACTGCTCAGGCAGACAGACCTTGTGCTTCTGGACTGCAAGCAGATGAATCCCGTAAGGCATGAGGAACTGACAGGACGCAGCAACTCCCAGACCCTCAAGACTGCAGAATGGCTTGAGGAAAACGGAAAGCCGTTCTGGCTCAGATATGTGCTCGTCCCTGGAATAAGCGACTTTGAGGAGGACATCAGGGCTCTCGGGGAACACTTCAGGAACTACAGGATGCTTCAGAGAGTGGAGATCCTGCCATACCATACGCTTGGAAAGCATAAGTACAAGTCGCTGGGATGGGAATACAGGCTGGAACATGTTCCGCACAATACGCCGGAACAGCTCGACAGAGCCCTGAAGCTGTTTCAGGAGTATTTTGACTGCGCGATAATGAACTGATGTAACGAAATCGACAGAATTTGAATAAAGGAGCCTTAACATAAAGGCTCCTTTTTCTTATATTTGCGGATCTAAACCATAAACATATGCTAA
The DNA here is from genome assembly GCA_017399905.1 of Bacteroidales bacterium. Classification (GTDB taxonomy): domain Bacteria; phylum Bacteroidota; class Bacteroidia; order Bacteroidales; family UBA932; genus Cryptobacteroides. The sequence continues at coordinate 205,077 of JAFQAR010000043.1, read as the reverse complement.
GAAAAATACGAATCATTCTGGCATCCGTCTTCTTTATCGGCATAACCATGCTGTTCCTGGACTTCACCGGAGCACTTCACGCATGGCTCGGATGGATGGCCAAGGTACAGTTCCTGCCTGCCGTGCTGGCAATGAACTTCGTGACCGTAGCTGTTCTGCTGCTGCTCACATTGCTTTTCGGCAGAGTGTATTGTTCTGTAATCTGTCCTCTGGGAGTGATGCAGGACATCATATCATGGATTCATGGCAAGACCAGGAAGAAGAACCGTTTCCGCTTCACCTACTCCCCTGCAAAGAACTGGCTCAGGTACACACTGCTCGTGCTGTTCGTTGCCGGTCTCGTACTCGGAGCTCATTCGATTGCCGTCCTCATCGCTCCTTACAGCGCATACGGACGCATAGCAGGCAATCTCCTGGCACCTGTATATCAGCTCGGAAACAACTTCCTCGCATGGATAGCGGAAAGAGCCGGAAGCTATGCCTTCTACAGCACTGAAGTCTGGATAAAGTCAGTCTCGACATTCGTAATATCAGCCGTGACCTTCGTCATCATCGCGGTCCTCGCGTGGAAGAACGGAAGGACATGGTGCAACACCGTCTGCCCAGTAGGCACAGTGCTCGGATTCTTCTCAAGGTTCAGCCTGTTCGCCCCTGTGATCGATACGGACAAATGCCGCAACTGCGGACTCTGCGGAAAGCAGTGCAAGGCTTCATGCATCAACATGAAGGAGCATGAGATCGACTACAGCCGCTGCGTCGCATGCATGGACTGCATCGACGTCTGCAACGAGGGAGCGATAAGATATGCGAGGAGGAAGAAGATCCTCACGTCGCCTTCGGCTCCTCAGGATGACAGAAGCAAGATGGCTCCTCAGGATGACAAGTCGACGGACCAGGGCAGGAGGGCGTTCATCACCTCGGCCGTGATTGCAGGTACGGCGGCAGCTGCGCGCGCCCAGGAGATGAAGGTCGACGGCGGCCTGACCGACATCAGCAGGGCGGAGAAGCCTGAAAGGCAGACACCGCTCGTTCCGGCCGGCTCGCTCAGCCTCAAGAACTTCGTCAATCATTGTACATCCTGCCAGCTCTGTGTAAGCGTCTGCCCGAACCAGGTGCTCAGGCCATCCACTTCACTCATGACCCTCATGCAGCCGGAAATGTCCTATGAAAGAGGCTATTGCCGTCCTGAATGTACAAGATGTTCGGACATCTGCCCTGCCGGCGCCATCCGTCCGATAACAAGGGAAGAGAAATCATCAATCCAGATCGGCCATGCGGTGGTCAACCTCGAGCTCTGCGTTGTCAACACAGACGAGGTGAAATGCGGAAACTGCGCGCGCCACTGCCCTGCCGGAGCAATCAGGATGGTTCATAAGGATCCGGACGATCCGAAGTCGCTCATGATACCGACGGTGAATGAAGAAAGATGCATCGGATGCGGAGCATGCGAAAACCTCTGCCCGGCAAGACCGCTTACCGCCATTCATGTGGAAGGACATGAAGTCCATAAATTCATTTAGACTGAAAGATTATGAAGAACAATATAGACAGAAGAGAATTTCTCAAGAAGGCCGGAAGCGCCGTCCTCATAGCGGGCGGAGCCGGAAGCCTGACGGCATGCAAGGGCACAGCAGCCTCTGATGTCGCGGGAAGCGACGCATCAGCCGCCACCGGAGAAATGACATATAGGACAAGCAACGTCAACGGCAACAAGGTCAGCATCCTCGGATACGGCTGCATGCGCTGGCCGATGATAAAGGATGAAAACGGCAAGGATATAATCGACCAGGAGACCACCGACCGTCTTGTCGACTATGCCATAGAGCACGGAGTCAACTACTTCGACACGGCTCCTGTATACCTCCAGGGCCAGAGTGAGACCGCAACAGGCATCGCCCTCAAGAGATATCCGCGCGAGAGCTATTACATCGCCACGAAACTTTCCAACTTCAGCAACTCGTCAAGGGAGAATTCTATCGAGATGTACCGCAGCTCGTTGAAGAACCTGCAGACGGACTACATAGACTACTATCTGCTCCATTCGCTTTCAGGAGCCGAAGCCTTCAACCACAGATTCGTTGATAACGGCATGATGGAATTCCTGATGGAAGAAAGGAAGGCCGGACGCATCCGTAACCTCGGATTCTCCTTCCACGGAAGCCGCGAAGGATTCGACGCTCTTATGAAGGAACATGAGAAATACCACTGGGACTTCGTGCAGATACAGCTCAACTATGTGGACTGGAGGCATGCCGGAGGCAGGAATGCCGATGCGGAATATCTCCAGCAGGAACTCGACAAGAGAGGAATACAGTCAGTGATCATGGAACCTCTTCTCGGAGGGCGTCTCTCCAAGGTGCCTCAGCACATCGCTGACCGTCTGAAGGAACGCAATCCTCAGGGCAGCGTGGCCTCGTGGGCATTCAGATTCGCCGGAAGCCATCCGGGAGTGCTCACCGTACTCAGCGGAATGACATACATGGAACACCTCCAGGACAACCTCAAGACCTATTCTCCTCTCGTACCTCTTACCGAGGATGAATTCGCCTTCCTCGACGAGACTGCGGCCCTGATGCAGAAGTATCCTACGGTACCATGCAACGACTGCAAATACTGCATGCCATGTCCTTACGGCATCGACATCCCTGCTATCCTCCTGCACTACAACAAGTGCGTCAACGAGGGAGAGATCGCGAAGAGCATCGAGGATGAAGGATACAAAAAAGCCCGTCGCGCTTATCTTGTAAGCTACGACAGGGCTGTTCCAAAACTCCGTCAGGCGTCAAGATGCATCGGTTGCAACCAGTGCATGGAGCATTGCCCGCAGAGGATCAATATTCCGAAAGAGCTTCACAGAATCGACAGATACATCGAAAACCTGAAGCAGGATAAACTCTAAAGGAATCTCGGACCGTCTTCAACAGACTTGGTCACGACATAAGCATCAGCCTTGTCGGTCTCCGACAGGGCTTTCTTTTCATATGTGCACACCTCGGCCGAACCATTCTGGGCAGTCATAACAAGCTTTCCGTCCTCGAACGACACCTTGTAGTCACTTCCCCATTTCTCGCCATCGGAATACTGTCCGCTGACTACGGAACCGGAAACGGTGTAGAATCCTTCATATTTACGGTAGCGTCCGTCTCCCACCTTCTGGTAGAGCTCGAACCACATCTCCGGACCGAATTCGATGTAGACATCAGGAACGGCTGATGCCGAAAGACCTGAAACGCTCGTAAGATGCCACTCGGCGATGATTTCGGTAGAAACCTCCGGTCCCTTTTCCTTTGAGCCGCCGCATGCAGACGCAAATAGCGCGATTGAGAGAACAAACAGTATCTGTGATATCTTCTTCATGATCATATCAGTTTAAAATTACAACCATCCGCCGTTATCGCTTACGACTCCCCTTGAAAGGATGGAAATCGTCCTGCGGATCTCCATACCGCCGATCTGCTCGCTGCCGCCAAGTTCCTCTCCTCCTGCAATGGCCCTTACGGTAACCTTTCCCGAACCGACCTTAGTTGGATTGAGGCTGAGCTTTCCGTACTTCATCACAGGAGCCTCCTTGAGACCGAGAGCCTCCATTGTAGCCGCATCACAATCGACACCAAGATAGGTAAGGTCGCCGGCAGTCGCTCCGAAATATGTAGAGATATCATATCTCTTTGCCTTTGAAGTCTCGTCACCGACAAGGACAGTGATCGAAGGAGTACCCTCGACAGCCATGAGAAGCTTCCATGCATCAATGGCACCTGTTCCCATCTTGCCTCTGTAAAGACCGAGGTTGACAGTCCTCTCGCTTCCGTTTGTATAACCTGCGAGCTTCATCTTGTTGTCGATGAGCATGTCGTCGATATTGTTCACGGATGTGAGAAGCATGGCCACGAACTCATCGCGAGTGAACTTCTTACCGATCTTGTGCGCATATGAAAGACCGAGCGCAGCCACACCTGAAACGCATGGGCAAGCCATCGACGTTCCCTGCATGTACACGTAATCGTGACCTGAAGTGCCGAGATTCGAATCAGTCACGTTGTCCACGAATGTAGAAAGCACGCGGCTTCTGTTCTGGGCGACATTTGATGTATTGCCGACATAGAAATCACCACCAGGTGCGGCTATGTTGCAGCCTGGGCCGTAATTCGTATAGCATACCGCAGGAAGATAGTCAGGGCCGAGACCTGTCACGGAAACCACCTCGGCGATGCCTGCTGGATAGCTTGACTGGTTGCGGCTGTCGTTTCCTGCTGCAGCGATCACGATGTTGGCATCGAGGATGTCGCTGTTGTTGTTATCCGGATCCATGAAATATCGGATGGCGTCATACTCCGCACCGAAGACCATCGCATACTCCGCATCAGAGCCGTAAGCGGCTCCTTCGCCTTCATATCCGAATGAGCACTGGGCTATGCAGGCGCCATTGTCAGCAGCATACTGGAAAGCCTTTGCGGAAGTGGTGATCGAGCCGGCAGAACCGCCCTCGAATATCTGACATGACATCATCCTCACACCGTCACCCTTTCCTGAACCGCCGGCAACTCCGCATACTCCTGTCGAGTTGTTGTTGACAGCAGCAACGATACCCGCCACATGGGTTCCATGTCCTGTCTCGGATGCGCTTTTCCAGTTGATGTTTCCTGTCTCGTTCACGCAGTTCCATCCATAGACGTCATCGACATATCCGTTCTTGTCGTCATCGATTCCGTTGCCTGCAACCTCTCCGGAATTCTTCCACATGTTTGAAGAAAGGTCAGGATGGTTGTATTTCACAGGGCCGTCGATGATTGCGACAACAATGCGCGGATCACCGGCAGTAAGGGTCCATGCATCGCTGACGGCGACATCTGCACCCGCAACCGAAGAATTGGCCACAGAGCTGCTTCCGGTATTGATCAGATGCCACTGGTCTCCGAGCATGTCGTCATTGAACGGGCCTGAACCTGCAGCCATCTGGCTAAGCGACGGCACATAAGGTGTGAAGCTGCAGTCTGACGCAGGTGAAAGCACCTTGTTGAACTGCACCATCTTCACATCCGCGAAAGCCGTAAGCCTTGAAGCAGCTGTCCTTGTGTCACCGTCGAATGTGACTTCATACCATTTATGGAGGTTATGCCTTCTGGCAACGTCTTCCTTGCCGGGTACTACGGCAAAAACAGGCTTGAGAGACTTCACATCGACCTTTTCCGACATCTCCTCCACAAGAGAAGCGTCACCGGCAGACAATGCGTCTGCAGCATTTTCCGAAAGGCAGATCACAAGGGATCCCTCAACAAATCCGGCAGGCGTATTGACGACCTTGGTCATCACTGCACCCTCTTCGGCAGGGAGCTGCGAATCCTCATGCAGCTGCTCCGTACAGGAAGCAGCTGCAAAAAGCGTCGCAATCATGAGCATCGATGCTCGTCTGATTGAAATGGATTGCATAATATCTTATATTCTGATTATCTGAGTATCCTCTCGACAAGGTCAAGTTCCGAGAGCCGGCCTTCGGCAGTCTTTTCAGATGAAAGCTCGGCAGTGAACTCCACTGCAGCCCTGTCGAACGCGACAGATGTCTCAAGAGCGTTCTCCATGTAGTTGTAAGGAGTCTTGCGGATCTTGTCGATAGTAGACATGATATAGCCTCTTGCCGTCTCCACGTAGTTGCCCTGGCCCTTCTCAAGCTCGAACGCCACCCTCTTGCATGCAGCCGGTACAGAAAGGCTTGCAGATGACTTGCCATATGAAGCATACTTCGAATCCGGGCTCACGAGAAGAGGATATGCATGTGCATCCTCCTCGAAGAGATAACCGTTTCCGCTGTATGACGGGTCTGTGAAATAGCACATGAGCATAGCCATGTAAGGAGCGCTTGCCTGCGGGTTGCCGACAAGAGCGATCACATCCTTCTCCTCCGTGATGAAGCCGCCGATCATTGCGCCGTTCTCAAGATATGGAGAAAGTCCTGTATTAGTAAAGTAGAGGTATGCATTCGTCGGATATACCTTCTGACCTTCAACGGTCATCTCCGGAACCTGAGTCATCATCGAGTAGATGAAGCCTTCGTAGTACTCGAAGTCGATCGCATCCTTGAGGCCCTTCTTCGCAAGATTAGGATGCATGCCTTCAAGAGAGATGTAATCCATTATATAGTCGGCATTGCCCGGAACGGTGGTCACGTTGCCTTCTGAATCATACATCACATCCTTCTTGTCCTTGAATGTAGCGGTTCCACGCTTTGTCCTTCCCCACTTCGTCGCTGTAAACGGATCGAGAGACCAGACATCCCAAGTCTTGAAATAATCATCATGAGTATCTGTCTGAAGCCTTGCAGGAAGGTCATAGAATGTGAATTCCGCATCCATAAGGTCAAACACACCCTCTGTAGTAGCCGTAGCTGTATAGAATCCGCTGTGGTAGCCGTTGTCCGCATATGCCACGAGGATATACTCCGTGCCAGGGGTAAGGCCGTCAACGACACCTGTGTAACCCACCTTGTTCAGAGAATCGAGCTGATATCTGTCGAGGGCGGATATATAATACTTGAACTCGGCGTCGATTGCCTCACGGAAATCCTCATAGTGGATCTTCTTGTAAAGAGCCACCTTAGCTTCCTTGATCTCGCTTCCGTACACATAGAACTCCATCGAATTCTCAGCAGTCCTTCCTGTTGCTCCATGCTTGTCGGAAACGATGAGGCCGAGATTGATGTCGACACCCTTAGGGTCCTTTGCAGTATCATAACCGAACTTCAGATAATCATACTCCCTGTAGTTTCCGGCACTGTCGAATGAGCATGCTACGAGTGTATAGAAGCCGGTCTTGGAGGTAGAGAAGTCATATGTTCCTGATTCGGTCACCTTCTTCACGCCGACAGTAGCATTCTTGACGCTCTCGAGCTTCGACACCATCTCCACATCGCTGACATGGCCGTCGAAGACCTGATACTTCACTTCTGCAACATCGTCACCGAGGACGAAATGAAGAGGCATCACACCATTCTCCGAAGGTGAATTCGTGACTGCGACAGAATAGTCATATCCTCTGTAGCCCGGCATGACAAGTCTTGTCTTGCCGGCCTGGTTGCCCGGAATCAGAAGTCCTACAGGCAGATAAATCATCAGGGAGTTGTCCGGGAAAGTGATCACACCATCCTTCAACTTTCCGTATGAGTTGGAATATCCGCTGAGGAACACTTCCTGGACATCCGAGCAGATCAGCACAGGAGTACCGAGTACTCCTTCCGTGAAGTTATAAGGATTCATGAATGCAAGCTGCGCATCAATGTACACCTTGTCAGGATCTGTCGCATTGATGAAAATGCTTGAAGCCGGAAAGTAATCCGACAGTGATCCTGCAAGAGACTCGTCACCCTGCACCATTTCAGAGATATATTCCGGCGTATATATGCCGTCAACCCTGTAATATCCAGGCATATCAGAACGCTGATATACCTCGACCTCCTTCTCAAGATAAGGGTTTTCAAGAGTTGCACCTACCCCCATTGCCAGACTCGTGAAGAAATCATCTCTCCACTTGCCCATGTCGGCGCCGCCGTTGATAACCTTATCCCACTTTACTACAGTGACAGAGAATGAAAGTTCACTGCTTGAAAGAGCATATTTCGACACATACTCAGGATCTGTCACCCTGATCGTGCAGCTGTACTTCTTGCCGATCTCATAGTCATCCGAGAAATGGACATTGAATTTGGCCTTCTTCTGGCCGTCATCAAAAAACAGATAGTTGTCCTCAAGCTCGAAGAAGCCCTCTTCGCTGCATATAAGTTCATACGGAACCTCAGCTTCGCCGTCCTCAACAGCCCTTTCCACGGTAAACGAAAGGACCTTCGGATCCTTCGGGTCCAGCGTGATGTCGCCAGCCTGGTCCTGAGGGAAGAAAAGCCCCTGGCAGAACAAAGAATCAGGTTCGCCCTGTGAATAAGGTTCCTCCTGACATGCGGCGAATGTCAGCGACACAACCGCCACAAGGATATATTTCAAATATTTCATTATCTTCATATTCATAACATACGTTTAGATTACTCTGCCCAGAGAACAAGCTTCTCCGTAGGATCCGGATTATTGTTCGCAGGGCTGATAGCCGTATTTGACTGGAACTCACCTCTCGTTATCACAATATTCCACTGAGGAGAACGTCCGTCACAATTGAATCTCGCCACAGCCGGAATGTTGGTTCCCGGATAGCCTCTCGTGATGCCCTGATCAAGACGCTTGTAGTCATATATGAGGATACCTTCGCCCCAGAACTCGACTCTCTTCTGGAAAAGCATCTCCTGGATGAAAGCCTCAGCAGAACCTACCGCACCGCAGTCGTAAGTCCTGTATCTGTAGGTCTGCATGAAGTCGTTGAGCAATTCCTTGGCAGCATCAAGACCCTTGGTACGGAGAGTAGCCTCGATTTCGATGAAGTGCATCTCCTCCACACGCATGAGCACATGGTCTGCACAGTTTCCGTCAGTATATTCCACACATGTACCGTTAGCAGGACGGAACTTGAGATTTACATATGGCGATGTGAATGCAAGGAAATACTCGTGTGCATTCGTGATTCCGTAAGACTCATATCCTGAAAGCTGATCGTCAAGACCTGCAAACTGGTATGCATCAGGATCATAGGTCTCGGAAGACGGATTCCAGGTATATTCCGGATCGAGCCATGACTTCTTCCTGAAGTCAGCATAGTCGATGCGGTCGTACAGAGCCTTGTTCACGCTTGGAAGGGAGAGAACAGAATAGCCCCATACCGCCTCAGGAGCAAGATGAGCCACATTAGTTATGATGTTCGAAGCGTTCTCGGAAGAAAGGGTAAGTCCCCAGATCCATGAGTTGTTCGCGCTTCCGTCGTTGAATCCCTTCCTTGGATCATGCCACTGAGCCTCCGTAAGAGGGGTCTTTCCGCTAGTCTCGATAGCGAGTCTCGCATACTCCGCAGCCTTTCTGTAAGCCTCTCTGTCAATCTTGTCGTCGGCAGCTCCGAGTTCAAGATATGCACGGGCATAAAGTCCGTAAACGGCTCCGAGGGTTGGACGTGTATATGTATTGTCCGCAGCATTGAGATAGTTCTCAGCCATCTCAAGGTCGTCGAAGATGAAGTCATACAGGTCTTCCCTTTCAGCCCTTGGATTGTACTTTGCGATTTCCTCTGTAGTAGTCTCTGTCACGATAGGGACGGTAAGTCCCTTGATATCGTCGCTGACAGGTGCATACTTGTTGTCCTTCGGCTCATAAAGACGTGCAAGGTCGAGATAGCACATCGCCCTGTAGGCATAAGCCTGTCCGAGTGCAGCGAGCACTGTAGGGTCTGTCTCCGCTGTTACCTCACCGGCCTTTGCGATGACATCGTTGGCAAGCTTGATCCATGCATAGTAGCAATCCCAGAAATATGCACAGTAGATATAATCCGCACCCATTGAAACGTTCTGGTAGAAAGCTCCGAACCAGAAATATCCGAGGTCGCCGCTGACCGTGAAGTCCTCGAGCATGGCCTCTGTCATGAGGTGGATCGCAGAAATACCGAAGTCGGCATGATAGCCGTAATTGGATGCATATCCTGCAGTTCCGGAAGCCATCATTGCCGACGGGATACCGTTTACCATATACTGGAGAGAGTTCGGAGACGCATCCACCTGATCTGAAGTGATGGTTCCTCCTGTAGGGAAAGTCTCGTAGACACATCCTGCTGAGGCAACCAGAGCAATGAACATTGCAAATGATCTGAATATATTTTTCATCTTGTTATCCTCCTGTTATTAGAATGTGATGTTAAGACCTCCTGAAACTGTCCTTACCGGAGAGTTCACAGCATTGCTGGTAGCACCTGAGAAGCTCTGACGAGGGTCGAGACCTGTACGGCGTGACCAGTAGATGATGTTGTCGCAAGCCACATAGAGTCTGAGTCTTGTGATATGGAGCTTCTTTGTCAGCTTCTCGGCGAAGGTATAGCCGATCTGAGCGTTCTGGAAGTTCAGATAGCTTGCATCTGTGAGGAACCTGTCGGAAGAAGCCGCAGTGTACTGCTCGTTGTACTGGAACTTAGGAATGTCCGTGTTCCTGTTCTGAGGAGTCCATGAATTCAGGATATCCTTGTGGAAGTTGGTACCTGCACTTGACTGTGTAGGTGAACCCATGTATCCGGCATAGCCCGAATCATATACGAGGCCTCCGATCGAATATGTGAATGCAAGGGCTACATCGAAGCCGAAGAAGTCGAGAGATGTTCCGAATCCTCCGTAAAGTTTCGGAGTCGGGTCGCCGCAGAGATACTGTGTCGCTGTCGAATATTCCGATGTCTTCTCGCGTCCGGTCACATTGCCGTTATCATCCTTCACATCCCTGTACCAGAGAGGATTACCTGTCTCAGGGTCTACACCTGCATACTTGTACATGTAGAACGTATGGAGAGGAAGGCCCTCGCCGACGAAGCTTGTACCATTTGCATAACCCTTGTATCCCTCAACAGTCCTTGTCTTCCTTTCCTCAGGAAGCATGGTGATCTTGTTGGTATAGTGGGTGAAGTTGAAGTATACGCTCCAGTTGAAGTTCCTCCTCTGCATTGCAACTACATTGGCAGAAAGCTCGACTCCCGAGTTCCTCATGTCACCGATGTTGTCATAGTATCCGCTGTATCCGAGTGATGCCGGAACAGTGAACCAGAAGAGCATGTCCGAAGTATTGCGGAAGAAGTACTCCACGCTACCTGAAACCCTTCCCCTGAGGAAGTCGAAGTCTACTCCTGCATTGAAGTTGGTGTTTGTCTCCCATGTGATGTCCTTGTTTCCCTTCACGCCGAAAGAAATCGCAGGAGTACCGTTGTTGTTTGAGAGAGAGTAGGTATCGGTGTATAGATAGTTTCCGATGTTGTCGTTACCCTGTGAACCGATAGAGGCCTTGAGTTTGAGCATGTCGATCCATGGCGTTCTTGGGAACCATGCCTCCTGATTGATGATCCAGCCTCCGCCGAGAGACCAGAAGTTACCCCACCTGTGGTCAGGATGGAACCTTGAAGAAGCGTCGCGACGATATGATGCACTTGCGAAGATGCGGTTCATATAGTCGTACTGCGCACGTACGAAGTAACCCTCGTTGTTGTATTCGCCTCTCGACGAGCCAGCAGTCTTGCCGTCCACAACCGCTCCGTTGAGCTCGTCATTCTCCATTGAGAACATCTGGCTCTTGGAAGCGCTGAGCGAATAGGACCTGGCAACATAGTTCTCATGTCCGAGGAGTACGCCCACATTGTGGATTCCAGCGAATGTGCGCTTCCAGTTGAGGAGCTGCTGGAGGTTGAGGGTCATCGACCTTGAATGTGCCTTGGCGATGAGACCGCCCATCGTCGCATACTGTCCGTAGTACATATTCATCAGATTCGACGAACGTACTTCCTGGATACCGAGACCGGCGTTGAATGTGAACGTGAAGTCCTTCAGGAACCTCACTTCTGCGTAACCGTTCGCATTGAGTGCGTTACCCTCCGAGTTGTTCTTGTCGAGAGTTGCTGCCTGAAGGGCGTTCGAATTCGGAAGGTAAGGACGCTCGGCACCGGCATTCTCGCCTGTACCGTAGTCATACATGTTGAATCCGTAACGGTCTGTCATTATCCTTCCCATCGCATCCCTGATGTAGAGAGGATAGATAGGAGCGATCGCATTCGCGATGGCGAAGATGTTTCCGGTAGAAGCTGACGAACCTTCGTCAGTGTTACCGTTGTTGTAGTTGAAGTTGGTATATGAGATGTTACCTCCGATCTTGAGGTACTCCTTCGCCTGATAGTCTGCGCGGAGACGGGTCGTATAGCGGTACATGTCCGCGCCGTCCACGATACCCTTGTTGTTCAGGTAACCGAAAGACGCGAGGATCGAAGCCTTGCCTGTCGTTCCGGAAACGCTGATGTTGTACTCCTGACGGAGGGAATTGTGATAGGTCTCATCCATCCAGTTGTCCGGAGTCAGATAGTATGACTGGCCGTTGTAGTCCACCACGCGTCCGAGGGTCGCAAACGGGTTGAGCTTTCCGTTCGTACCGATGAAAGCCTGGTCCTCAGGATATGTATATACCTGATAGCCAAGACCTCCCACATCCGTACCGCCGGTAAGGTTCTGGTTAGCCTTGATGTGCGCCTCGAACTCCGAAAGGCCCTGACCGTTCATGTAGTAGTTCTTGAGGGCTGAATAATACACCTCGTAATACTGGCCCGGCTCGGTGATGTAGTTGTAGTTCTTGAGAGCCTTTGTGTTGAGACCCCACTTCGCGTCGACGTTCACGACAGCGTCGCCGAGCTTCGCCTTCTTTGTCGTGATCATGATGACACCGTTGGCACCGCGCGCACCGTAGAGGGCGTTTGAAGCCGCATCCTTGAGGACTGTCATCGACTCGATGTCGGCAGGGTTGATGTTGTTCATGTCACCCTCGAACGGAATTCCGTCCACGACGTAGAGAGGCTGCGTTCCAGCAGAGATCGAGCTCGCTCCACGGATCTGGAGTGACGGAGTGCTTCCGAGTGTACCGGTAGTGGTTGTCATCTGCACACCGGCAACGACACCCTCGAGAGCTCTTGTCGCATCCGAAGACTGAACCTTCGCGATGTCGCCGGCCTTGACTACCGTAGCGGAACCCGTGAATGATTCCTTGGTAGCGGTACCGAAAGCCACCACGATCGTTTCTTCAATTGCCTGAGTGTCCGGATCGAGCATCACATCATGCTGTGCCTTGCCCGCAACCGCAACCTCAAGCGTCACATATCCGACTGAAGAGAAGATCAACACTCCGTCGGCAGGGACATCGATGGAATAGAATCCGTCGGCATCCGTGCTCGTACCGGTCATCGTACCCTTTACCTGAAGAGAAGCAAAAGGAACACCCTCGTCAGTCGAAGAATCCTTGACAACACCTGTCACGGTGATATTCTGGCCAAAGGCCACAGCCGAGATAAGCATTGTCATTGCCAGGAAAATCAATCTGATTTTTTTCATCTGGTTTCGACTTTTAGTTATTAAACATAAATATTGTATTTCTTTCTGTTCCAATCTGAACGACAGCCTTACACACTTCATGGCATGACAAGGCTAACATGCAAAGATGCGGATAAATTGCAAGAATAACAAATTAGGAATTGGAGAATGCGTTAATTTTCTGTTAATTTTAGTATATTAGCGGCAAATACTTTGATTATGAGCATTTTCAGAATACCGGCTTCGCGCGTAAAGACAGGAGCCATCGCATCGACAGTGACATTCTTCTGCCTCGCGGTCCTGTACTTCCTCCCTATCGGAATCCCGCACAAGCTGTCCTTTCCTCTGGCTTCCCTGACGGCCGCATCGCTCTGGCTCTGCCCTTGGCAGGTCAGCCTCGCCCTGCTTTTCTCCGCCATGGGCGACTATGCCGGATCCATGTCAGGAGCTGGTGGGCCGGACTGGGCGCAAACCTGTTTCCTGCTCCAGATGGGCAGTTTCCTATGTGCCCACATATTCCTGATCTGGTTCTTCACCGAGAGATACTTCACCAAGGTCGAGCATGACCGCAAGCTCACCGGCAAGGCTAAAGGCTACCTCGCCATGGTCGTGTTCTGCATCATAGTGCTGCTGGCCATAGCCTTCACCCGGATCATCCCGGGAGCTCCGGCCGGCCTAGTCCGCACCGGCGCCGGCATCTACGCCTGCCTCATATGCCTCATGCTCCTGGCGGCCATGCTCCAGAGGAGCAGCCTCTACGCACTCGGCGCCCTGCTCTTCGTATTCTCCGACTTCATCCTCTCATGGAACCGCTTCGTCGAGCCCGTGCCGCACACCGACCTGCTTATCCTCTTCCCCTACTTCCTCGGCCAGTGGCTGATCTTCATCCGCTCCACAAGCTTCCGCATCGCCCACGAAATGCGCATCATGAGGTTCTAGCCAGCTGCGCTGCCGCCTAACACTCTAATCCTCAACGACTTACTCTAACCTCCTGCTCCCATTTGACGGCAGGAGTTTTGCGGATTTCATTGAGAGTCAATCGCTTAAGTGTCACCGATATTGTGTTGTCCTGAAATAGTTTACCACAAAAGGTAACTGTTTTCAAGACAACACAGATTTTCATGGCAACTAACCTCCTGACTCTCAGAGCTTTGCTGGTTGCCGCGTGCTCCCCGTTGGCGGCACGCACCTCCCCTCAACGCGTTGATTCACAGTCATTTGCTTACCACGCTTTATTTCGATAAACTCAACACGCCGGCACAAAGCAGGCGGAGCGAGCCCTCCGGTCGAGCTCGCGCAGCTTGCTTTGAGCGGCTGGCCATCGTATCCGCCAGCCGCAGTGCCATCCTCCAGCCGAAGTGCCCCCTAACGCGCTAACCCTCAACAACTTGCTCTAACCTCCTGCTCCCCTTTGACGGCAGGAGGTTTGCGGATTTTGCTGAGAGTCAATCGCTTAAGCGCCACCGATCGTCGTAGTTGAATTCTCATATACGAAGAAGAATTAACGATCCCCAAGATCAAAAACTATGAAAAACTGTTAAGTCCCCTTAGACCATGAAGACTTCAAGATATTCGATGGTTAACTAAGTTTAAACACTTGACGCTTAATCTCAACGGATTTAACAGTCCAGCCCCGCAACTCTTCCGAGTGCGGGGCTGATTTTATTCTGTAATGAACCTTCTTGCAAACATGCTGATGTCCCGTTCCGGAAGTCCGAGCCGCTTTGCTGTTGTCTGCCATCCCTTCAATGCATCCGTTACACCGCGGATAATGGATTCCGCCTCAGAGTGGTGTATGAAATAGTCTTCGGACGTCTGCAGCAGTTCATTCAAATCCGACCGGTTCGTATTGCGGGAAATCATGAGTCCCTGATGTTCCGATAAGGTCGGATTCAGGTCAAATGCCGGAGAAAGGGTCCAGCCATGCGGAGTGAGCAGGAAACCATGATTCCGGAAATGGTCATCAGTATTTCCGATGCATATGTTGAAAACGACACGTCTGTACAACTCACGCAGATTCGCTTCCACATCCGTGCATCCGCGGATGATGAAATCAACGATATCGAGATAGCCTTTTCCTGTCTGTGCGCCGTCCCCGTCTGTCATGCCAAGCATGGTCAGAGCTGAAGCATAATGGATCCTCTTCCCGTCGTCGGTACGGTCGAACCTCCTCGACAGGAGAGTGCTGTACTGTGAGCCAACCTTGACCGTTCTCGTTTCTGCCACATTCAGCCCGGCCTTTCCTGCCATCTGATGAGCCCAATGTTCCCACAGACCTACGTCGCCGGCGTCATTTCTTGACGGGAATTTGGCCACCTTCATGAATCCGTCATCGTCAATTACGTTAGCCTTAGGTCTCGCTCCGCCGAGGGATGTACCGGGATCATGGAGCTGACGCAACCATTTCGCGTCGGGTAATTCTCCTTTTTCTTCCGCATCTTCAATCGCATGACTCGCAGCTATAAGTTCCCGGAGGCTGACAACCGGAGGGACGCTCATTCTTTCGGACACATTTATGAATCCGCCGCCCTCTGTCTCAGCATAGCGGAATCCTCCCATTCTGGACTCGTCTTCGATGCCCATGATCATGTCGAAGGAGGTCAGCGTCCTTGCCGGCCTGCCCTCGGCCTGAGCCAAGGTCTGCTCCCGCCTTTTCATAAGGGTCCGTCCCCATCTGTCAGGAAGCGAATCAGAGAAACATCCGAATATTTCCTTTCCAGGTTGCGTGTACTGCATGCCCGGATAATTACGGATATCGTCGCTCAAAAGTATGCCGGCATATTTCTTAAGCCATTCGTCAGAGTATCTGAAAGAGTAGCTTTGAGAGCCTCTGATGCTTTCATATCCGAGTTCTCCCAACAGCACAGGCTTTTCGAGCCAATTGAAATCCGCGTAAACAAACAACCTGTCCATGATCATTTCTTCGATGCACGTTCTCTATTGATCAGAGCCATATCCTGAAGCTGCTTGCCGAGCTTGTCATCCTTTGCAAGGAGAAGGATATCGTCTTCAAGCTGCAGAGCGTAAAGTATGCGCAGATATGTACCTATCGCTACGGTAGGTGCACCCTTTTCCACGCGGGCTTCCGTCAGTTCCGAACACATGGCGCGCTCGGCGACCTGAGCCCGGCTGAGATTGCGTCTGAGCCGGGCAAGCTTTATCTGCTCTCCGACAATCTTCATATTCTCCTCAAGCCTTCTCGGAAGGCGGACCGACATCGTGCTTTTAGTCATAAAAAATCAATTAATCTATCATATAATATGCAAATATAGCAATAAATATTAATTATATGATATGTTGATATGTTTTACTTAAGTTTTACGTATTGCGGCAGGAGGCTGCAGCAGACGGATTCTGTTTTGCTGATGATAAAAATCTCAATATCTGATGCGGAAGTAATCCAGCATGGACTTGTAGCTGTCCTGAGCGGTCAGGCAGGTATCGAGCAGATAGCCTCTGGCATTGTTCCATTCGCGCAGTCCGCGGTAATAGTACATCTTCAGCTCATCAGTGATTATGAACGGGACAAATCCGTTCGAGAGACATTCCTTGAACATGATCAGACGTCCGACACGGCCGTTTCCGTCCTGAAAAGGGTGGATGCTTTCGAAGCGCTGGTGGAAATCAATGATATCCTCGAAGGTCTTCCTCTTTTTTGAATCATATTCCCTCAGGAGGGCTTTCATCTCGCGATGTACGTTTTCCGGCGACGTAGTCTCATTTCCTCCGACCTCATTCGGCAGGCGCTTGTATTCACCCACAGCAAACCAATCCTTCCGGCTGTCGGAAGTGCCGGCCTTCAGGGTCAGATGCAGCTCCTTGACCAGACTTTCAGTCAGCTTTTCCTCAGCGCGCTCAATGATTATGTCGATGCATCGGAAATGGTTCGTGGTCTCGATGATATCATCCACACGGATGCTTTCGCCCTCTATGCCGATGGTGTTCGTCTCGAATATATAGCGGGTCTGGTCGTGTGTCAGGCGGCTGCCCTCGATATGGTTTGAATTGTACGTCAGGTCAATCTGCGTACGATGGTAGATGCCGCCCTTCACCTTCATCTGCCGCTCTTCGCGAAGGGCATGCAGCAATGGAGAAACTTTCCGTGCCCTGCTCTTCCTCGACGGAAGACCGGCTTCCGCAGGGATGTTCCATGTCTTTCCGACGATATATGCTCCGTCTATCTTTCCTACACTGCAATAATTTCTTGCCGTTCTTTCCGAGATGCCATGTCTGGCAGCAAATTCAGATACTGAGATATACTTCATAATGCAATGCTATCGGCAAGGTTTGAGCCAAAAAGCATTGCAAATATACCTATTTTTGCCGATATCGGCAAGTTTTACATTTCTATTTATTGCTTTCATGCATTATTAAAGAATTGGGGGAAGATCAGAGTGCCACCTGTGCGACGTATGGGTGGCATCTAACCACCTGACTCTCAGAGCTTTGCTGGTTGCCACGTGCTCCCCTTTGGCGGCACGCATCTCCCACCAATTCGCTGATTCGCAGCCGGTTGCTTACCACGCTTCATGTCAACTAACTCCACCTCCCGGCAGTTACATACCCACTCTGCCATAAATTTATCCGATTTTTTATAAAAATCCGATAAATTTCCGTCCCACCATCGCCCTTCCAACACCTTCGGAGTCCGTTTTCCGCAATTAGCCGTATATTTTTTCGTTACACGGATAATGCTTCCGAACTTTGCGGCATAAGTAAACCATAAAGGAACCACACATGACTGTAAAGGAAGGCAAGACTGAAAGAAAAGGCCGGCAGCAGTATGCGGAACTGCTCTGCGACTTCATGTTCAAAAGACTTTTCGGAAGCGAGGCGAACAAGGACGTCCTTATAGGATTCCTGAACATGCTTCTGGAAGATTCGGATATCGTGGATGTCGATTTCATCCCGACCGAGCACCTCGGCGAGACGGAGGATGACCGCAAATCGATATTCGACATCTCATGCAAATGCAGTGACGGAAAGACGTTTATCATCGAGATGCAGCGTGGACGGCAGAAGCATTTCCGCAAAAGGGCGATCTACTACACGACGTACCCGATCAACGAACAGGGGCGGGATGCCCGCGAGAAATACGTCAAGGACATTGCGGCGGGAAAGGAGGACGCCCGGTTCGACTGGGACTACGACCTCAAGCCTGTCACCGTCATCGCCATCCTGAACTTCCGGTTCAGCCACGAGGAGACCTGGCCGGATGACAGATGCCGCTCATCGTACCGTCTACGCGAGGACTCGAACCACGAGGAGATGACCGACACGCTGCGGTTCGTCTTTCTCGAGCTCGGCCGTTTCAACAAACGCATCTGGGAACTCGACACCGTCTTCGACAAATGGATGTACCTTCTGAAGCACATGCATGAAATGGTTGAGATTCCGCATGAATTCAGCGATCCGCTGTTCACCCGTTTGTTTTTGCTGGCGAAAATTGGTAATTTTACGCCGGAAGAACTGAAACAGTACAAAAATTCACTTGAGAACATGGGCGATTTCAACAACATCATTCACACGGCTGTCGAGGAAGCCGAAATGCGAGGACATGCCACCGGGCTGGCCGAAGGGTTGGAACGAGGTAGAGAAGAAGGAAGAGAAGAAGGTTTTGTGAAGGGAAGAGAAGAAGGAAAAGCAGAAGGCAAAGCAGAGGGTCGAGAAGAAGGCGTGCAAGTTGGCGAGCGAAACAAGGCGGTAGCGATAGCGCAGAATCTCATCGCTGCAGGAATGAGCCTGGAGGACGTAGCACGCACGACCGGGCTTACGATGGAGGAAGTCAGATCGATTATTGTATAGATTCAACATTCATCTAATCCATATACGCTCTGAAACGAGGCAGTCGTAATTCGACTACCTCGTTTTTGTTTATTGCAATCTTCCGGAGCCCGCAAGAAACGCTGAGCACCACATGCGAGCACCTAATTCACTAAATATCAGCTAATTCCCCAAAGTACCTTACTTCAAAACGGCCGTAGGATCTTTTCACATTTCACTGAAACTCAAGAACTTATCCGCCAGCACTCATTCTGTCATTTTAAACGGACAAATAAAGTGACAGAATTTTTCGTGGTTTTGAGCGAGGTTTGCGAATTGGGTTCGGACGAGGTTTAGGACTGGTTTTCGAGCCGGGGTTCGGGATCATGAAAAAGTGAGGGGAAGTATGCGCTGACACGGCCTTGAAAGGGGCTGGGTGTCGGTCGCTTTTGTAGGGTTTGGAGGCGTCATTGCGAGACGCGATAGACATTGCGATTAGCACGTCATTGCGAGAAGCGAAGCGCCGTGGCAATCTCCCAAGCAAAAGTGGCGTGGCGAGAACGATCCCATGACGTCATTGCGAGAAGGGGCAAAACGTCATTGCGAGGAGCAAAGCGACGTGGCAATCTCCCGAGCGGGATGAAAGATGACGAGAGGCGTTGGGCTGGCCATGAAAACAGTGTGTTTTATGGACAAGTGAGGCAGAAACACGCGTCTGGCCATGAAAACGAGCCATTCTGTGGATGCGGGGTGGAGAGAGTCACGAAATTGTGTGTGAAAAGAGAAACAATAAAAATAGGAACTAAAATGAAGAAACAGATGAAAAGAACTGTTTATGAAGCACCGGTCACCGAACGCTTCCAGGTGGAGCTGGAGGGGGCGATCTTGGGGGCTTCAATCATTGATGAGAATCACAATCCTGGAAATATAGAGTCAGGAGATCAGGGAGTCAACAATCAGGGCGGTTGGGGTGACTTCAATGATGGCTTCAGTGATTCAGGCTGGGGAAACAACTAATTTTAACTTATCCGAAAGAGCAATGAAGAGAAATTTAGCATATATACTTGGCGTCCTTTTCGTTATGACGTCTTGCGTTGAGGAGAAAGTCCTTGATAATATTATCCCTACCCCAGGCGAAGAGGTTGAATTTACCGCCGGTCTGAACACGGGAGTCCAGACCAAGACTCTCTATGGTGCAGATAATGGTACTGATGCCATCAAGGTAAAGTGGGTAAATGGTGATAAGGTAATGGTTTATGGAACGACCTGTACGGAAGGTAGTGATTGTCAGGTGGCGGAGTATCAGGTCTCAACATCGCGGACAAGTACTCCGAACACTGATGATGGTCAGAATGTGGCAGACGGTCTGAACAAGACTGGTGATATCGGTGTCAGATGGGGCTCTGCAGCGACATCGGATTTTGTTGCAGTATATCCTTCTGAAAACGCATCATTCACATACAATTCGACATCAAAGGTCGTAACAGCAACAACATCCATTGATTCAACACAGAACTATGTGTTCAATGATGAGCCTACTTCAAAGACCGTAACAAACAGCGACGGTACGACATCCACAATTTCTGTTTGGGAAGGAACTCATTTTGCCAATGATGCAACCGACCCTTCAATGTCGAACGCAATCATGTATGCAAGAACAGATGATGTTAAGGCCGGCGATCCTGTAGGTCTTTCATTCAAGCCATTCTCAACTGTCCTGAAGTTCCGTTTCATGGGATTTGACTCGAATCTTTTTCCTAACACGGAACTTTACATCCAGAATATCAAGATTACTGCACCGGAAGGCTATCATATTGCAGGAGATTTTGATGTGACCATACCTCGTAATGAAGACGTATCTGACACTAATCCAGTAAAGGCAACCTCAAAGAACAACACGACAAACACCAATTCGGTAACGATCAACACGATCAAGGACGGTGGCTCATATCTGAAACTTGCTGCGAATCAGGCAGTCGAATTCAATGTGTTTACAGTTCCATTATCAGGCCTGAAAATGACATCTACCGACCTTTGGACTGTAACAATTCAGGCACAGGGATATGAACCATGGGTGTACAAGATGGAACCGACTGCTGAAGGAGGATATACTCTGGTTCCAGGTCTGATTCACAAGGTTAAGGTTCCAAAGCTTGTTTCTAAAAAAGAAGTAGTATGGGATCCTGAGAATTGGATTACTCAGATTCCTGTACCTGTTTATATCTCAGAGCTTTCTGTACCTGGAGCTTGGTATTGTACAAATGGAGACTATCAGAGTACAACAGATCTGACTCAGCAATATAAGGCTGGTATCCGTGCATTTAATATTGACTGCCGCCTCACTTACAAAAGCGGTCGTGATGGAGATATGGACTTGTATTGTGCTGGATCTGAAGGTTCATTTCTTGGCTATATCACATCAGAGGGAAAGACTGTCCTAAAAGCAATGCAGGACATTGCAGCACTTATTCCTGAGGATGAATACGTAGTTGTGGTTTTGACCATAGCTGAAAAACCAAAGGAAGACTCAGGAACCACGTTAGGAACAGTAGACCCCAAAGAGGTTCTGAATTCAATTGCGACTTTACTCACAAATAATGGTAGTACTCTAGGAGTTTACGGGTTCACAGAAGCGACTAAGGGCAAAACCATAACAGCTGACACTACTATTGATGATGTACTTGATCATATGATTGTAAAAGTGAATGCAAATACAATAGCAAACGCAGGAACAGCGGAACAAGGACTGTCAGGTGTTACAGGTTTCTTGAATTACACAACTATACCTAACACACTTATTTCATATGCATCGATGGCACCGGAGACCAATGGTGATATCGTCATAGGTGTCTACGATAGTATGCAGACATCTCCTATGTATTGGAGCACATCAAATACAAGTCTTGCATTTCATTATCATCAGGCACAAAGGACCACATATTCTGGTGGCCATACTGTTCTAGAGGAAGATGGTCTTGATTGGAGCACATTTCCACCTACACAGAAATATAAAGAGGTCTACTATTCTTATGAAGTTGATGGTGTCCCTACTTATGAGGAACGTAAAACAGCTATTGATGATATTATAAATAAATCAACATCTATATATGATAGTGGAACTCATGATGCGTGGTTCCAAATCGGTATTGGAGGTAGTCGTAAGAATTTAGATGACAGTGACGATGAGTCTTCTCGTACAGAAGTAGCAGAAAGACTTAATCCATATCTTTATGGAAAGATTGTCTCAAAAATGGATACTGATCCATCACCTGTAGGAATCGTTTTAATGAATTATTGTACAGATGATACATTTTACACTGCAACCGTCAATGGCACGTCTTATACAGCAAGTAGTCAGGACTTAGTTAAAGCTATCATCGAAATGAACGGTAAGTTCTACCTGAACCGTCAGGGTGGTTCAATTACCACTGGAGACGGTACAACCAACTCAGGTAGCGGAACCACACCTACCCAGCAGAACGCGGCATATGCGACAGTGGGATCGGATGCGTTCTAGTCGGTGGTGAGATTGCCACGTCGCTTCGCTCCTCGCAATGACGTGGGGAGGACATAAGAGTAACGAAAAAAGAGAAATTTGATTTCGGATCAATAACAGATTCCAGTAATGACCGGGAGGGCTCGGAAAATGACCCTCCCGGTTTTGCTGTGGAATAATGGGAGTGAGATCTTACCTAAAGCACACACATGAATTTATTGGAGATGAATAAGAAAATCAACATCAACGCAGCGGTTTGCGTTGCAGCATTGACAGGCTTGACTTTGTCCGGATGCGCCACTGACGCCCTTGAGGGCAATGACTCGCTACAGAACATGGAGCAGGCGAAGACGATCGTGGCCTACATTGACCAGCCTGCGACGACCCGCGCCTGCATCACTTCCGACCTCGAGGGACAGACAGAGGTTCCTGTATTGTGGAGCCCGGATGATGCGCTCGGCGTGTTTACGGATGCTCAGGAGAACAATATCAGATATTCCAACACGAACCATAAGAGCAACGTAGAGGTTGCGACGTTCGCATCGGAAACAACCGTCAGCGGCACGCCGGAATATGCATACTACCCATACAGCACATCAGCCGGAACGGACAAGACCGCCCTCAAGGGTGAGATCCCTCAGACGCAGACGATGAACCTCGTGACCGGAATGATTCCCGGCGACTATAAGATCGGTGAACACGCATCGACAACAAGCAGCGGTTCACAGTTCCGCTTCACTCATCTCTTCTCGCCGATCCGCGTGAAGTTCGACGGCACTGGCACTGCACTCGCTGACGACCGCCTTATCGGAATCGACCTTACCGTAACCCGCAACGGTGCGGCCGTACCAGTAAGCGGCAGCTTTACCTTCAATGCGACCGACGGCTCATATACAAAGGTGTCGACGTCAAACAAGGTGACCTTCGATTGGCCGACCCATCCCGTCATGAATGTGGCGAATCACGGATATGCGACCATCTTCCCGGAGATAATGACAGGTGACAACCTTACCTTCACAATCCGCACATCTGCCCACACCGCGACATTGACTGTTACCGCAAAGGTGGACTTCGAACCAAACACCGTCTACACTTTCCCGCTGACACTCAGCAACTTCAACACCAGCTTGAGCGTCACTGGGCGTACAAGTGTAACTACGGGAACATTCACGGCGGCCACATATAACGTTGACGGACTGCCTGAAAGCATTTCTATATTTCCGATAAACACAGACGGCCCGGGTTCGGACGGCACAAAGTCCATCAGCCAGATGATATCGGCCAAGGGTTGGGACATCATTGGCTTCGCAGAGGACTTTGAGTACCATACTGAACTTACCAGTGCACTTGGAGATTATACATTCGGAACACACAGGGGCTCTGTTTCATCCGCTTCTTCAAACAACACAGACGGCTTATGCTTTGCGACGCGCAATGCGTCATGCAGTTTTGCAAATGAATCATGGACGGAATTTACATCATCGGCAGGAGGATTGACCTCAGGCGCCAACACCTGCATCAATAAGGGCTTCCGTCATTACGTCGTGACCCTTAACGACGGAGTTGTGGTTGACGTGATCATCACACATATGAACACATACAGCGACTCGGGATCCGATCATATCAATGCCCAGCATGCACAGCTTACTCAGATAGCGCAGTATATCAGCGGCCTCACCGGAAACAACCGCCCTGTCATCTTCATGGGAGACACCAACTGCCGCTACACACGTCATGATTTCCAGACATATTTCTGGCAGTATCTTGCTGATGACCAGATATGCGGCGACCCATGGGTAGATTACCAGTGGGATGGCGTCTTTCCGACATACGGCTCTGACCAGAAGTCTCTTGTGGTCAGCGATGCGACAGGAACGAATGCTGATACAGACATCATATACTCAAGCCAGAAGGGTGAGGTCGTGGATAAGGTGATGTATATCAACGACTCAGGAGCATCTGTGCAGATATATGCAAACGGATATAACCGTGATGCGGACTTCTCCGGAATGGCAGACCACTGGCCTATCGTCGTGGAATTCTACTATGAGATGACCACGACCTCTCAGGCAAATGTTAATGAGTGGGAAGAAGAGGTCATTTAAGTTGTATATTAGAAAGTTACGACTGTGAAATTTAACAAGATAACAATTGCAGCAATGACTTCCGCCCTGCTTGCCGCAGGCTGCGTGGAGGAGCAGAGGCATGAGCCGGAGCAGGCCGGCAATGCTCCGAAGATATTCGCGGAGCTGTCGGAGGAGCCGCAGACCCGCGCTGCAGCAGGGACGGAAGGCCGTGCAGCTGAGGCTGTGGATGCATTTGAGATGCCGCAGACGCGTACGAGCATCGATGAGGCGGAGGCGGACAACGGCGGAACGCTGGCAGTCCTCTGGATACCGGGAGACCAGCTCGGCGTGTTCTCGACCGGAAGCGCCAACGTCCTCTATATCAACGACGAGCAGACCGGGAATGTGCCTAACGCATCGTTCTCAAGCAGCGCGAATGTAAGCGGGGACATCCAGTATGCATACTACCCGTACGACGAAGCGAACGACGGAAATTCGGCGACCGAGCTGACCGGAGCCGTTCCTGCGGAGCAGACTATGGGCGACTCACTTCCATCCGACTACAAGTACGGCAAGCTGAAGGCCGTTACTGCCGAGGGCGGATACAAGTTCAAGTTCCACAACATGTTCTCGCTCGTGCGTTTCAAGGTCGATGCGACCGGAACGGAATTCGCCGGACAGACGCTTGAGAGCGTCACCTTGACCGTAACCCGCGACGGAGCAGCAGTCCCTGTGACCGGAGAGTTCACATTCAGCGCAGTGGACGGAACATACGAGGCTACGACGACCTCGAATGAGCTGAAGACTGTATGGAACCGGACCCTCGACG
Organism: Bacteroidales bacterium; assembly: GCA_017399905.1. Classification (GTDB taxonomy): domain Bacteria; phylum Bacteroidota; class Bacteroidia; order Bacteroidales; family UBA932; genus Cryptobacteroides. Next base: position 179,971 of record JAFQAR010000043.1, on the reverse strand, counting down.
GCGAGCTTTCAAGCTTCGCGACCGTATTCCCAGAGATCAGGAGCGGTGACAAGCTGACCTTCGCCGTAAGGACGCCTGACAAGAAAATGACGTTCACGGTAACTTCAAAGGCCGATTTCGAGTCGGAGATGTACTATACATTCCCGTTGAAGCTTTCGACTTTCGCGGCAAACACATCAAAGTACGGATATGCCGTGACAGCCCGTCCTACGATGAGCAACTTCAAGTTTGAAGTATCCAGAAATACCGGCAAACTTCTTGACAACAAGACTGTCTGGAGTTCGAGGAAGCCATCTTTCAAATCAGTGACTGAGCACACTTCGACAACAGACGGCAACAACATCAACGTGATGATTCCGTATCTCTACGACTTCAAGCTTGTACCGACGTTCACCGTGGCAGATGGCGCTACAGTTACCGTAGGCGGCCAGACCGTCACCAGCGGCTCGACGGAGGTAGATTTCACCGGAGGTGCGACTTTGACCGTGTCGACTGCTGACGATTACCGCGACTATAAGGTGACTCTCAGCAATACAGGTCTGCCTGTAGTTGTGCTGAAACATTCTTCCGACGGAGATTTCGGTGGCGTGTATAAGGATTTCTGGGCACAGCTGAGCGGCAATGCCCGCAATAAATTCGTGAACTTCATGGTCCGCGGCAAGGATACCGAATGGGTTGAGACTGACCAGATTACGGTGTACAATGCAAACGGAAACATTGACATGACGATGACATGCGGCGCCAAGCTCCGCGGAAACACATCGCAGGACTATCCGAAGAAGCCTTTTGCGGTCAAGCTGACTTCGAAGACCGGCATCCTCGGCATGCCGAAGCACAAGCGTTGGGTCTTGCTTGCCAACTGGCTCGACCATTCTATGATCCGCAATACCGTAGCCTTTGACATCGCGCATGCGATCGAGGATGCATGGAGATATCATAAAAATAATTCTCCAGCCACAGAATACATCGGCGACGGTATTCCATGGAATGTACATGGTCAGAATGTGGAACTCGTCGTATTCAGCAAGGATGGCGTGGGCCACCATGTCGGCAACTACTACCTCTGCGAGCAGATCAAGATCGACGGAAACCGTCTCGACATAACAGATCCGTATGAGGATGTCCTGGAGACTAATTCCAATCCGACTATGGCTGACTGCGGATATCTCCTCGAGGTTGACAACAATTATGATGAAGATTGGAAGTTCAAGACCGACAACGATGTTCCTTTCATGTTCAAGGATGCAGTAAACGATGACATCCTGTCAGCCGTTCAGTCTAAGGTCCAGGGCATAGAGGACAATCTTTATAACGGCAACTTTGCAGCGGCATACGATGACCTTGACCTGAATACCGTCATCGACCAGTGGTTCATCTGGGAGCTTACCATGAACCGCGAATACGGTGACCCTCGCTCGGTCTACTATTTCATGGACGGAGCCGGAAAGCTTTCTGCAGGACCGGTATGGGACTTTGACCGTGGAACCTTCCAGAACACGACCAATGCCGCAACTCAGGGCAACAGCGACCGTATCAAGCCGTACGACGAGTGGATATGCTGGAGAACGGGAAGCAGCGACAACTATTTCTGGTACAAGAAGCTGATCACCGACCCTATCTTCCAACAGAGGGTACAGGACCGTTGGGCTGTCATCTATCCGTATCTGCAGAATGTCGTGAATACGATAGAAGCTTACAGGGAGCCTATGAGGGCATCATTCGTCGAGGACAGCGCTATGTGGCCTACCACAGAAGCCGACATTCATGCACATAAGAGCGGCTTCACTGACTGGAGCGGTGACGAGAACATCAATGACTGGGATGATCTTATTGACAACTTCAAGACTGTATACGAGGCTCGTCTGGCGGGAATGAACACGCTTATCACGAGCGGAAGATTTACAGAATAGTGATTTTTGGAGGTGGCGCTTAATTCTCTGAAAATCAGCGCTTTACGCATAGCTCCTGCCGACAATGGGGAGCAGGAAGAGTCCGCAAGGTACTGATAGTCAAAATATTAGGGGTCACCGTAAATATGAATTAATTTATATAGAAAATGATGAAGACAATGAATTACATGACACCAGAGGTCGAGGTTATCGACATCGAGGTAGAGGGCGTGCTCTGCGCGTCTGTGGACACAGAAGTCGGCGACGGCGGCGATGCTTTCGACGCAGAGTAAAGTGAAATTAAAATTTAAGAATTGATGAAGATAAAGACTATTCTTGCAGCGATGGCGGTCGTGATGGCCGCAGGCTGCGCTAAGGAGCAGGGCGGCGAGGTGAGCGGCCAGACAGCTGCGCCGCAGATTCTGGCCGAGATGGCCGAGCAGCCTGCGACCCGCACATGCATCGACTCGGATGCCCTTGTGGCAGGCGAGAACACAGCGGTACTCTGGATGCCGGGCGACCAGCTCGGAGTGTTCACATCCGGCAGCAGCAATGTGCTCTACACCAATGACGAACAGACAGAAAATATCCCTAACGCATCGTTCTCGAGCGATGCTACCGTAAGCGGAGACGTGCAGTACGCATATTATCCGTACGATGCGGCGAACGACGGAAAGGCAGCGACTGCGCTCACCGGAACCATTCCGGCGGAGCAGACAATGGGCCAGAATATCCCTGCCGACTACAAGTACGGTCAGCTGAAGGCCGTTACTGCCGAGGGCGGATACAAGTTCAAGTTCCACAACATGTTCTCGCTCGTGCGCTTCAAGATCGACGCGACCGGTACGGCGCTTGAGGGCAAGACTCTCGAAAGCGTTACCATGACCGTAACCCGCGACGGAGCAGCTGTCCCTGTGACCGGAGATTTCACATTCAGCGCGGTGGACGGAACATACACAGAAGGCACGACATCTAACGAACTGAAGACCGTATGGAACCAGACTCTCGACGGAGCGGTTTCGAGCTTCGCGACTGTTTTCCCTGAAGTGCAGAGCGGCGACAAGCTGACCTTTACATTCAAGGCTGGAGAGCTTGCAGCGACCCTTTCAGTGACTTCCAAGGCCGATTTTGAGCCGGAGATGTATTATACATTCCCGCTTACTCTCGCCAATTTCAGCGGGCTGAAGGTGGAGAAGACGGTTAGCGGTACATTCACCGCAGCGACCTATAATGTGGATGGATTGCCTCAGAAAATATCATTTATCACTGTCAATGGAGACGGACCTGGTTCATCAGGCACTGCAAATATCAGCAAGTCCATCGCAGCAGATAATTGGGACTTCATCGGTTTTTCTGAGGACTTCGAATATCACTCAGAGCTTACTGGCGAACTTTCGAGCATCTATACTTTCGGAACACACCGTGGTTCAGTAAATGCTTCTGCACTTTATTCTACTCTTGATACTGATGGTCTCTGCTTCGCGACCAGAAAGAGTACATGCGCATTTTCAGGAGAGATGTGGACTGAGTTCTCATCTGCCTCGGGCGGTCTTTCATCCGGCGCCAACACCTGCATCAAGAAGGGCTTCCGCCACTATGTCGTAGCTCTCGCTGACGGCACTGAGATCGACGTGATCATCACCCATATGAACACCTACAGCTCGTCAGGAAGCGGCCACATCAACGCTCAGCACGCACAGCTCAAGCAGGTGGCACAGTACATCAACAGCATCCGCAGCAACAACCGCCCTGTCATCTTCATGGGCGATACCAACTGCCGCTACACACGTCACGACTTCCAGACTTACTTCTGGGGCGTACTCGACAGCGACCTCGAGGTGAACGACCCATGGGTTGACTTCATGTGGGACGGCGTATATCCTACATATCCGTCTAACTCTCTCGTAGTGGAGGATGCTACAGGTACATCAGACACAGACATCATCTGCTCTTCGCAGAAGGGTGAGGTAGTTGACAAGATAATCTACATCAACAATCCGAATGCTGCTGTACAGATTAGCGCCAACGATTACCTCCGCGACTCGGCATACCAGGGTCTTGCAGACCACTGGCCGATCGTCGTAGAGTTCTCATACTCAGGAACGATTACTGTTGAATAACCGACACCAACACACACATTTATATCTTAACCACTTAACACACATTACCATGAAAAGAATTCATTTACTTGCTGGATTTGCCGCGATAGCGTGCATCGGCCTCAGTACCGGATGTTCCAATTCGAAGCCGGAGGTTGAAGAAACCGTGTCCCAGAAGATCACCGCATCCCTCGTCGACAACGGCTCGGGCGCGGCATGGACTTCGACAGACGCTCTCGGCATCTACACCGATGCTTCGGAGCAGAATGTCAAATACACATGCACAAGCTCTTCAAAGGGTACATTCGAGGCTTCCGTAGAGGTGAGCGGTGCTCCGCAGTATGCATATTACCCATACAGCTCGGACAACGCATCACGCAATGCTACGGGTCTGAAGGGCACTCTCCCGCAGGACCAGACCGCATCTGCGCCTGACTACCGCTACGGCGTCCAGACAGGTTCGGATTCGAACGGTGACGCTACCTTCGAGTTCCGCAGCATCTTCGCTGTCGTTGACTTCACCGTCGAGACCGCAGGCAGCGCACTCGAGGGCCAGGAGATCGTGAGCATGAACGTGAAGGTAACCCGCGACGGAACCGTTGTCCCTGTTGTCGGCGGCTTCACTTTCAGCGCGGCTGACGGCTCATATTCATACGAGGGCCAGACCACATACGGCGAGTTCACCACTACCGGCAAGGCTGTGATCTTCCCGACCGTTGCCGAAGGCGACATCGTGACCGTTACGGCATATTCAGCAAACGCCGAGGCTGTTGCGGAGTTCGCTGCAGGTACTGTCGAGGCAGGCGGATACTACCAGGTGAGCGTACAGCTTCCTGAGGGCGAGGTTGTAGAGCCAGAGCAGCCGGAAGAGCCGGAGACTCCTGAGGAGCCTGAAACACCGGTTGAGCCTGAGACAGTTACAGGTACATTCACATGTGCTACATACAACATCAAGGGTTCGTCGGACGGAAACATCGGAACCATGATAACAAACGACGGATGGGACTTCTTCCATTTCAGCGAGTGCTTCAGCGGCTATTCGAAGAACCTCGGCACATATGCTTTCGGAAGCAAGTCGAAGACTCTCGGTGACGGCCTCTATTTCGGCGCACTCAAGGCAACATGCTCGCTCAGCGGCGAATACATCGACACATATGACTACGAGTACGGCGGCATCTTCGCCGGAGCCAACACCCCTGTATCGAAGGGATTCCGCTACTATCTCGTGACCCTCGCCGACGGCACTGAAATCGACGTGTACATCACCCATATGAACACATACGACACTCAGAAGCACCTTGACTGCCAGCACAAGCAGCTCAGGGAGGTGGCTACATGGATCGCCAACCACCGCAACGGCCGCCCTGTCATCTTCATGGGCGACACCAACTGCCGCTACACCCGTCATGACTTCGAGACATATTTCTGGAGCATCATCCGCGCCGAGGGCATCACGATCAACGACCCTTGGGTAGACTACATGTGGGACGGCGTATATCCTGAATATCCGTCGAAATCACTGATGGTCAGCGACGCTACAGGCACAAACCCTGACACCGACATCGTATGCGAGGACACCCAGCACGGTGAGGTCGTGGACAAGGTCATCTACATCAACGACGCGAACGCCGACACCCAGATCAAGGCAAACGGCTACCTCCGCGACATGGACTACAGCGGTCTTTCAGACCATATGCCTATCGTGATCGAGTTCACATATACCAGAACACTTTAATACACTTAAGATACCATGAAAAGAAAATTTCTTTCAGCTGCATTTGCAGCAATGATATTCATCAGCTTTGGTTGCTCTAATTCGCAGCCTGAGGTGGAGGAGACTGTGTCACAGCAGATTACTGCTTCAGTAGTTGACAACGGTTCAGGCGCCGCTTGGGCAAAGAGTGATGTTGTCGGTGTATATACCGATGCATCAGAGAAGAACGTGAAGTACACAACTTCATCGGCTGGCACAAGCGTGACATTCACCGCTTCTACAGAGGTGACAGGTGCTCCGCAGTATGCCTATTATCCTTATTCAAGCAGCAATTCTTCAAACAACGCGACAGGTCTCAAGGGTTCGCTTGCGCAGGATCAGACTGCGGGCGCAACCAACTACCGCTACGGTGTGCAGACCGGCACAAATTCAAACGGCGACGTGGAGTTCGAGTTCCACAGCATCTTCTCTGACGTCGTTTTCTCTGTCGAGACTGCAGGCAGCGCACTCGAGGGCCAGGAGATCGTGAGCATGAAGGTAAAGGTTACACGCGAGGGAACAGATGTCCCTGTAGTGGGTTCGTTCGCTTTCAGCGCGGCTGACGGTTCATATACATATGAAGGCTACACCACATATGCCGAGTTCACCACTACCGGCAAGGCCGTGATCTTCCCGACGGTGAAGGCTGGCGACGTCGTTGCCGTTACGGCTTATTCGGCTGATGCTGAGGCGACTGCAGAACTCACAGTGAGCGGTGATGTTGCTGCCGGCGGATACTACGAGGTGAGCGTTCAGCTTCCTGAGGCTGAGGTTGTTGAGCCTGAGCAGCCTGAAGAGCCGGAGACTCCGGAGGAGCCTGAGACACCGGTTGAGCCTGAGACTCCAGCCGTTGCGGGCACATTCACTGCTGCGACATACAACGTTGACGGTCTTCCAAAGAAGATCTCGTTCTTCACAATCAACGGTGACGGCCCAGGTTCTGACGGCACAAAGACCATCAGCTCCGCTATTGCAGCCGACACATGGGACTTCGTAGGTTTCTCGGAGGATTTCGCATACCATACAGAGCTTACAAGCGCTCTCGGAGGATATTCTTTCGGCACATACAGGGGCTCTGTTTCATCGATTTCATCGAACAATACAGACGGCCTCGGCTTCGCTGCAAACAACTCTACATGCTCGTTCAGCAATGAGAACATCGTCGAGTTCACATCAGACTACGGCGGAATCACATCAGGCGCCAACACCTGCATCAAGAAGGGCTTCCGTCACTATGTCGTAGCTCTCGCAGACGGCACTGAGATCGACGTGATCATCACCCATATGAACACCTACAGCTCGTCAGGAAGCGGCCACATCAACGCTCAGCACGCTCAGCTCAAGCAGGTGGCTCAGTACATCAACAGCATCCGTGGCAACAACCGTCCTATCATCTTCATGGGCGACACCAACTGCCGTTACACACGTCACGACTTCCAGACCTACTTCTGGGGCGTGCTTGACAGCGACCTTGAGGTGAACGACCCTTGGGTTGACTTCATGTGGGACGGCGTATACCCAACATATCCGTCTAACTCTCTCGTAGTGGAGGATGCTACAGGTACATCAGATACAGACATCATCTGTTCTTCACAGAAGGGTGAGGTAGTTGACAAGATCATCTACATCAACAACCCTGATGCAGCTGTACAGATCAGCGCCAACGGTTACCTCCGCGACTCGGCATACCAGGGTCTTGCAGACCACTGGCCGATCGTAGTAGAGTTCTCATACACAAAGTAAGAATAATGTTAATCCCCACTATAACGGTTTGAAAACCTGAACTGAAACTGGGATTACTTTAATGGTTAACAACTCCAGCCCTGCCGTCTCCCGACCGCAGGGCTGGTTTTTAGTAAGCTCCTGGCCCTTAAACCCCTGATTCTCAGACAAATAACATAATATGCGTGCCGTCAAAGGGGAGCACGCGATAACCAGCAAAGTTCTGTGAATCAGAAGGTTAGCTACCAGGTGTGGCGTCCCGGAAAGAACGTGGCGTACTATGAACTGTAGCTGGTTTACTATAAAATCAGCCCCGCACTCGGGAGAGTTGCGGGGCTGTACTGTTAAATCCGTTGAGATTAAGCATCAAGTGTTTAAACTTAGGTTAACCATCAAATATCAAGAAGTTTTCATAGTTCAAGGGGACTTAACAGTTTTTCATAGTTTATTGATCTTGAGGATCGTTAATTTTCTGTAGCCTGAAGGGTCGGTGCTCCGCTGACTTTCGGCCAGTTCTTGTTGGAAACATAGTCCATTCCGCTGATTCGTATCTTGAGGTTTGACCTCATTGTCGTAACCGCATCATCGAACGACATCGCCTCGTCGCCCTTGAATCCGCCTCCGACATTGAAGGTACTATATCTGCGGCTTGCTGCATTACTTCCTGAATCAAGATACCATATCTTCCAGTTCTCCTCCTCCGACTTCCTGATCTTTTCGGCCATCGCAGGGATCTGGACATCGGCATATGAAGAAATCAGTCCCTTCACGGCGTTCCAGCGCTGTGCAGCCATGTCCTTGAATTCCTGACTCTGTACAAGAAGAGGATACCACATATATGGCTTGTCATCCTCGTTCTTCGCCGTCGGTTCGCTGCTGCTGTGCTCAAAGTCACCATACTGGAGCATGGATTCTGTATAGTTGAACTCATACGAGGCCTTTCCACCGTTATCGGTGTACATATTGTCATATGTGCTGTTTATCACGGAAATGTTAGGAATCGTCTGCCAGTCGAAGTCCCAGATAGGGCCGGCATAGAGCTTCTGGTCGAGCACACCGTTCTTTTCGGTGTTCGGAATATAGCTGTAGCAGCTCTTCGGATTGGCAAGCTCACCGTTCATCATCACCTCCTGGATGAGCAGGAAGTCAACGAACGAAGCGAGGTCCATCGAATTATACGCCGCCGACCAGCTGCCTGCATAGAGATTGTCCTCTATACCGTTGATGATGCCCTTCGCATAGTTAAGCATGTTTCCGCCTTCATCACCATCATCCTTGAAAAGGAAAGGAATATAGGACTTGGTAAGGAACTTCGTGAGCTCGTCATAGTTGTCGTCACTCTCGAAGAGATAGCCGAACTTAGCCGGATCTCCGTCGTAAGGATTCTCATCCACATCAAGCGGCTCAGCGATGTCAAGCCTGTTGCCGTCGATCTTGATCTGCTCGCAGAGATAATAATTGCCTACATATACGCCATTGTAAACGAGTTCCACAAACTGTCCTGACGGATTCCACGCCATTCCGGCAGCGGATGTTCCATCGGCATAGACAGCATCCTTGAATGTGTCCTGGAAAATCTTCGCTATGTCGTAAGCGATCGCATTACGCATCAACGTACGGTCGTTCCAGTTTGCGAGGAGCACCCAGCGCTTGTGCGCAGGCATACCGAGCACTCCCGACTTCTTGTCGAGCTTTACCGCGAACGGCTTCTTCGGCATCTGCTGGCTGACGTTGCCGCGTATGCGGGTCGAAGCGAGAAGAGGTTCATTGACGATCGCCCCGTTCTTGTCGGTCAGAGCCGATGTTCCGTCGGCGTTGTATATCATGAAATTGTCGTCTCCTTCCGTCATGGCCCAATCGCTGTCCTTAGGCTGCCATCCGGCACCAGTAGCCTCGTACCATATCTTGCTGCCCTTCTCGGTGTCATCACTCGTAGAAGTTACAAGTCCGGTCTTCTGGTTCACTACCACCACCGGAAGTCCTGTGTTGGTGAATTCCACATCGAAGACGAGCTCCGTACCTGCGCCGTTTCTTACGACAACCTGAGGATTGCCTGTGAAGTCGACCTTGGTGACATCGCTCTCCACAACCCTTCCGTTGCACATGAGCACGGTTCCCGCAGGAATCTCGAATGTCGGCACGAGCCTGCGGTCGTTGAGATAAGGCAGATAGAGGGAAATCTTCCTGTTTGTCTGGTCGACAGCACATTCCTCTTCATCCACAGTCTCTTTCAATGTCGGCACGCTTGCAGTAGCACCCAAACCCATGAAACCGTTTGATCCAGCCTTATATCCGAGCTTTTTCGGAAGGATCTTTCCCGGATTGTTCGCCACGGTAAACTTGAAGCTGCCAAGCTCAGGCTCGACATTCAAAAGCTGAAGCTCAGTAAGGTCGAACTTCAGTTCACCAAGGTTCAGAATCACGTTCCTGTCGATAGTGCGCTCTACAGCATACTCAAAAGCCGGATACTTGATTCCGTCCGTTACAAAACGGAAAGAAACATTGAATCCCTTCTCGAAGGTCTGCGGGGTGATGGCGACATAATATGTCACACCCTTCTGGAGCATCTCTCCTTCCGGAGCAACGAGCTCCACAGCAAAGCTGCTCTGATCGTGAGGGGTCGCAGCGACCTCCTTGAGACTGCCGTCAGCCTTCATCTCCACTTCCATATCACCGCTCACTGCCTCACCGTCGAGACCCTCGAACACGACGCTCTTGATGTTCTCTGTGCCTACAGTGAACTTCAGCATCGCTGTAGCGTTCTTGAAGCGCAGATGGTCGTCGGTCGAATATGCCACTGAAACGGCTGCAGCAGGGTCATATGAGTCCGCTGTCGCTGTCTGAACCGAAGGCACGGTCGTGTTCACGGTAATCGTAGTCTTTCCGTCCTTCTCCTTGATCTCGGCATCATGATCTCCTGCAGGATAAACCGCAACCACGCCCTTATCCGCAGTGAAATCGTTGCCGTTGTATGTGAATTCGGCTGATTTGCCCGCATCGTCCGTCGCGAACACATAGCCCTTGTCGCCGTTGTGGACGGTGATCATATCGCCTGCAGTCCACATGGTCTGCGGCTTCCCGTTTTCGCTTGTGCCAAGCTCCGCCTTAGTGTCGGCGTCGTCCGCTCCTATTGTCGCCGTGAAGGTAACCTTGCCTCCTTCCGGCTGGAAATCGTCGAACTCCTCATGGGCACATGATGCGGCAGCCATCATCGCAACGGCAGCAACCGCGAATGAACATATCTTCTTCATTTCATTGATTCATTTAAGGTTACACATCGTTACTGTCCAAGGGTCTCTTCGTTCCACTCCTCGTTCTGGCCGCTCGCGCAGAGCACGCCCTCCGATTCGATTACGATCGCTTCTGCTGCAGGTGACTCATATCTCACGTCAGCTGCTTTTCCATTGATAAAATTCACTTTCATTATATATTCGTTAGTTAAACACAATTCAAAAACGGGAAAAGTGTACCCGGGGATATATTATATTACCAAGGCCACCAGCTGCCCCACCAGTTGCCGCTGCCTGATCCGCTTCCGGAACCACTTCCTGAGCCGCTGTCAGAACCGCTGCCTGACGATGAACCGCTATAAGAAGGCACACCGCTTACGCTTGGCCATGTCTGGCTTGAAACGTAGCTCATGCCGCTGATACGTGTGTTGAGGTTCTTCGACAGAGTCGAAACAGCATTGTCGAATGTCATGGCCTCATCACCCTTGAAGCCGCCTCCGATACCGTATGTATTGTATCTGCTGCGGGCTGCGCTGCTGCCTGACTCAAGCTTCCACATGCTCCAGTTCTCTGCCTCGGACTTCTTGATCTTTGCTGCCATTGCAGGAATCTGAGTGTCCGCATATGCTCCGATCATGCCCTTCACGGCATCCCAGCGCTCTGCAGCCATAGCCGTGAAGTCTGCGTTCTTCACGAGCATCGGATACCACATGAACGACTTGTCGTCATTGTTCACCGATGTAGGTGCGCTGCTCTTGCGGTTGAATGTCGCAGTAGCGAGCATTGACTTGGTGTATGTGAAATTGTATGATGCCTTGCCACCGTTGTTGGTGTATGCATTGTCGTAGTTGCTTTCGATCACCGAAATGTTCGGAATAGTCTGCCAGTCGAAGTCCCAGATAGGGCCAGCGTAGAGCTTTCCGCCGTCGATGTAAGTATATACGCTCTTAGGATAACCGAGCTCTCCGTTCATCATAAGCTCCTGAATGAGAAGGAAATCCACGAATGAAGCCATGTCCATCTTCGCGAAAGCATCAGCCCACTTGCCGTTGTAGAGATTGTCGTCGATGCCGTTCACGATCTCCTTTGCATAAGCGAGCATGTTTCCGCCTGCGTCAGCGTCATCCTTGAACATGAACGGAATGTATGTCTTCGTGATGAACTTCACGGTCTCGTCGTATGCGTCGTCGCACTCGAGGAGGTAGCCGTAGTCGGCAGGATTGCCTGAATATGCGTCATCCACGTCGTATGGATCCGCGATATCAAGACGGCCTGCGTCGATCTTCACCTGCTCGCAGAGGTAGTAGTTTCCGACATGCACACCGTTGTAAACGAGCTCCACGAACTGTCCTGACGGGCTCCATGCGATGCCGTCGGTGAACGTGTTGCGGAAGATCTCGGCGATGTCGTATGCCACCGCGTTACGCATCAGCGTACGGTCGCTCCAGTTTGCGAGGAGCACCCAACGCTTGTGAGGGGCCATTCCGAGAACGCCCGACTTCTTGTCAAGCTTCACCGCGAAAGGCTTCTTAGGCATCTGCTGGCTCACGTTTCCGCGTACGCGGGTCGAAGCATCCAGAGGCTCATTGACGGTCGCGCCGCCCTTGTCGGTCACGGCAGAAGTACCATCGGCGTTGTACACCATGAAGTTGTCCACGCCCTCGGTCATCAGCCAGTCGCTGTCCTTCGGCTGCCAAGCCGCGCCTGTCGCCTTGTACCATGCTGCGCTGCCCTTCTGGGTGTCGCCGCTTGCCGATGTCACCACTCCTGTCTGCTGGTTTACGACCACTACAGGAAGACCGGTGTTGGTGAAGTTGACGGTATATACAGCTGTCTCGCCCTTGCTGTTGGTGACGGTGATTTCCTTGTTTGCCGCGAAATCCACAGCTGTCTGTCCGCTTACGACCACATTGCCGCCGACAGTCATCGTCGCGCCCTCGGAAATCTCGAATACAGGCACGAGAGTGCGGTTGTTGAAGTAAGGGAGGTAGAGGCTCACTGTGCGCTTGTCCGCATCAACGGTGCAGACCTCCTCTTTCCTTGTGGTGTAAGTCGTTGCTGATGAGCTGTATGTGAGCTTGCGTCCGAGGATCTTGCCAGGGTTCTGGGCCACGGTGAACTTCATGCTGAAAAGCTCAGGAGCGACTGCAGGAACCTCAGGAACGCTGATCTCGCCCTCTGCGGCCTTCACCTCGAATGTATAGAATCCCTCAGGATCGAAGGACTTTGATACGGTAACATTGACTGTCGCCTTTCCGGCCTCGGTGTTCATCTCGAACGTCATCACGTCGCCGGCCTCCAAGGTAGGGAACATCGTTGCATAGAACGCTGTCACGCCTGTAAGGGTCTTTGCAGCTGCCCATGAAGCGGTCACGCTGCTTGATGCGCTTGCGCTGGTGTATGTGTACGAACCGTCAGCCGCGCTGAATGTGAACGAACCGGCAACAGGGACATCCGTACCCTGACGGCTCACCTTCACGCTCACGCTCTCAAGAGCCTGTCCGGCAAGTACGGTTCCGGCAGCATCCACATTGATGCATACGGTCGCGAACATGCTGTGGAACTCGAAGACTGCGTTCTCGTCAGAATCGGTGCCGGTCTGCACGCCATAGCGGTAATCGTATGGATATACGCCTGCTGCGGTCATCACCTGCTCCTGAGGCAGGGTGCCTGCAAGGCCTGTTGCAGCCTTAGACGAATTTGCGCTGCTGTAAGGGTAGTACGCATACTGAGGATTGCCCTTCACCTCGGTCGAAGCCTTGAAGCTTGCTGAAGCGGCGTTCTTGGTCGCAGTGTTAGTGTACTTCACGTTCTTCTCCGACTTGTCGGTATAGACACCGATCTGGTCGCTTGTCGACCACTGGCCCGCCACGCCGCCATTATCGACAACGCTGGCCGTAATCTTCTGAGATACCGTCTCCTCCGGCTCTGGTGTCGAAGGGGTACAGCCGGCAGCCATCGCTATGATGGCTGCTGCTGTGAGAATATTCCTAAATTTCAGTATCATATATTATGATTTTGGTTAACCTTTTTACCATGGCCACCAGCTGCTGCCTCCGCCTGATGATGAAGCATTGATAGTAGGCCAAGATTTATTTGTAACGTAGCTCATGCCATTGATTCTTGTATTCAGATTGTTTGTGAGGGTCGATACGGCATTGTCAAACGTCATAGCTTCATCACCTTTGAATCCGCCGCCGACATCATATGTGCTCCATCTGTTCTGACCGGCTCTGCTGCCTGACTCTAACGGCCACATGCTCCAGTTTTCTGTTTCGGATTTCCTGATTTTTGCCGCCATAACCGGAATTTGAGTATCTGCATATGCTGAAATTGCTCCCTTTACCATATTCCAACGCTCAGCAGCCATATTCTTGAATGTTGCATCCTTGACGAGCATCGGATACCACATATAAGATTTATCATCTTCGTTTACCGATGTCGGTTCAGAATCGCTATGTTTGAGCGTACCTGTTTCCAACATAGATTTAGCATACTCGTACTTGTAAGAGTTTGAGCCTCCTGTATATGCATTGTCATACAAACTATTGATGATACCAATGTTCGGGAATGTCTGCCAGTCGAAGTCCCAGACAGGTCCTGCATACAATTTTCCATCTTCAATATAAGAATGACAACTTTTTGGATGGGCAAGTTCACCATTCATCGTAAGTTCCTGAATTAGAAGGAAATCTACAAATGACGTGAGGTCCATTGTCTTGTATGCTTCACTGTAGTTTCCAGCATAAAGATTGTCGTCAATTCCATTGACGATACCCTTTGCATAAGCGAGCATCTTTCCGCCGGCATCCGCGTCATCCTTGAACTGGAACGGAATGTATGTCTTTGTGATGAACTTGACAGTTTCATCATAACCATCATCCGATTCAAGGAGGTAACCGTAGTCAGCAGGATTGCCTGAATATGCATCGTCCTTGTCGTATGGATCAGCGATGTCAAGACGGTTGCCGTCGATCTTAATATGTTCGCAGAGATAGTAGTTGCCGACGTGTACACCGTTGTACACGAGCTCCACAAACTGACCTGAAGGATTCCATGCGATGCCGTCAGTCGGGAATGTCTGCTTGAAGATGTCAGCAATTCCGAAGGCGATTGCGTTACGCATCAGCGTACGGTCACTCCAGTTTGCGAGAAGTACCCAACGCTTGTGGGCAGGAAGGTCGTTTGACTGGTCAGAGTCGTTCATGAAGATTCCCGACTTCTTGTCAAGCTTCACAGCGAAAGGCTTCTTAGGCATCTTCTGGCTCACATTTCCGCGTACGCGGGTCGAAGCAAGAAGAGGCTCGTTTACAGTCGCTCCGTTCTTGTCTGTGATTGCAGATGTTCCGTCGGCATTATATACCATGAAATTATCATCGCCTTCTACCATCAACCAATCACTTTCCTTTGGCTGCCAGCCGGTTCCGGTAGCATTGTACCATGCCGTGCTGCCACCTTTGTAGTCTCCATTATCAGAAGTGACGATGCCGCTCTTCTGGTTCACGACCACTACAGGGAGGCCGGTATTGGTGAAGTTTATGTCATAGATGACTCCGTCACCGACCTCATTCACGACAGCAACCTGCTTGTAAGTCGCGAAATCCACCTCGGTCTCACCACTGATGATCTCTCCGCCCTCATAGAAAAGCTGGGTTCCTTCCGGAATCTCAAACACAGGAACGAGCTTGCGGTTGTTAAGGTAAGGGAGGTAAAGGCTGATCGTGTGATTGGTAGTATCGACAGTGCAGACCTCCTCAGTCCTTGTCTTTGAAACAGTCTTGTAGTTGCTTGCCTCAAGCTTGCGACCCAGAATCTTTCCAGGATTGTCAGCCACAGTAAACTTCATGCTCTTCAGCACCGGATGTGTGCCGACGGCTGGGGTTTCTGGCTCTGGATCGACAGGAAGTTCAGGACGCGGAATCTCTGTAATCTTAAGGTTGTCAGAAGATGCAAGATTAATTGTATACTTAACGATTGAATTTCCGACCTGCTGATTCTTAATCGTCTTCGTAAATGTTGCAATATACCTGTCAGTAGTTATTGTAAAAGTAAGAATATCACCAGGGCGTACTACTGGAAGTACAGTCATATAGGCAGCATACGTATTCCCACTCATAAGTCGTGGCTCATTTTCCCATTTAAGAGTTACGAAGTCATCTCCTTCTGAGAATTCCTTCAATGTAATCTGCTGAGTCTCAAGATTAATATTGAAGTTACCGGCTAATTTGCGGTTATTGTTGGCCTTAATGGTGATGGATTCAACTTTAGTACCCGCAAGTGGAGTATCTGTTACATTTACAAGGAATCTCCAGTATGTCATCAACCTAGTAAATGTAAATTTCGCTGTAACCAACGTCTTTGAATCAAGAACACCAGCTCTGTAATCAGCGGTAAGCCTCATGTCAAGATTGCTGAATGTCTGTTCTGACGGAACATTTCCCTTTACAGACTTCAAGGAGACATTGTTGTTAGTAGTACTGTAAGGATAATAAGCGTGATTTGGTGTGCCAAGGCAAAAGCCTGAGAATGTGATATCTCCAGAACCGGATTTGTTCGTACTGGTGTATTTCACATTTTTTGAATAGTTACTGTAAACACCGATCTGCTCTTTTGCATTCCACATTGTTCCGACTCCGCTCGAATAGTTCTCGTGTTCGTCAATGTAGGTTTTCGTGTTTACTTCATCTTCATTGATTATTGTTGCAGGGACAACTTCTGCAACAAAATTCTGCTCAGATTCTGACTCCTGTAATGTCTCGATCTTCATACATGAAGCCATAGCAAAGAATCCTAGAATCAATGCTGAAAATTTGTGGTTGAATCTCATAAGTGTGTGTATTTAGTTAAACATATTGTGCTCAAGGGTGTGTGTCCTTGAGCACATTTAGTTATTCTTCAATTTCGTTGTCTAAATCATCGCCTGAACCACCTGGCGGAGTTATGATAACTCCGCCACCGGCTGCTGCATCATGTCTGAAGTTATTCATCAGGATTGTTCCTGGTAATTCTTCCGCTCCTGGAGTTGCTCCTACATAGTCAATCATTACGATACCTGCAGGGCCAGTCTTATTCTCCCAACCGGAATTTTCCACAACTTCCATGAAATTAGGATTGAGTTTATTTGCGAGACCTTGAACGTCACCGCCGTCACCGCCCCATTCGCCAAAAGCGCCGGATTCACTCCAGTATCTTGTATAGCTACCAGATACTCCCGTGGTTACCAAGTAACCTCCAAGCCAATTGATATAAACCATGGATGCAGTAGCATCATTAAGTGATTTATGGAAAGTGTAAGCAGCATTGGCTAACTTCTCATTATATGAATTATACCAAACCGTTCCGCTAGAAGTATAACGTCTGAAATATTCAGGTCTATTAGTGCTACCATTTGAAACACGTGCCCACTCCTGAACCCAACAATTAAAACCTTCCTGATTAGTCTTATATGTGAAATTAATATTTCCAGGATTTGTTAGTCCCGTCACATCATGTGCTGGCACTGAAATGTAATCGGACCACTCTGTCGTGTTATCCATATATTGTTCAACAAAACTATATGTTACTGCATCAGTTGACACTTCATCTACTTTGCAATCCATGTCAAGCACAGGCAACATATTTTCGCCAGATTTTACTTTGTAGCCTCGAGAGCCCCATTTATCCTTACCTGTACCACAACCATCAATAAGTAGAATATTTCTATTTCCTATAATATTGATTGCCGCACTGAAATTATCTTGGGCCCAAGCAATTGAAGTATTTGTACCCGTATTACCGTTGTTGTTGCTCGAGTCTTCTATTGATGTCTCACCTTCATGTCTTTGATTGATACGACAGATTAACAATATACTACCACGAACATCATCAAGATTAGTTCCAGGTTCATATAGTTTAAATATATCTTCATATCCTGGAGTACGTAATGTTGCATCATAAAAGTTAACTAAAGCTCTGGCAAAATACTGAGCATTTCTAGCTATGTCCTCATCATGAGGCTGGTAAGTTAATATGACGGCAGCAGTCTCGGACCATTGCTCTTTACTGGTTCCTTTTGGACGAAGATTAACAATTATGCTATCAAGTGCGGCTTTTACCTTCACGCCGACTGGAGTCTTGTTACATTCGACGTCCTGATCCCCAAGTGTGGCAGTTGTACTCTCAATATCAGTAAAACTTGGACGATTACAAACTATCTCAAAAGCCCTGATACCTAAATTCCACTGTGTTTTTATATACATATTCCGTGTTTGAGTGGCATAATATTGTCTATTTGAACCTGAGTATGCATAAGAAAAACTATTTCCTGTACCAGGCAATGATAAGGCCTTCATTTCGACATCACCACTGATTCTATCCATCCACTTATCTGAATAAACCGGAAGTTCAGTTACCTTCTTTGGTAAGCGTACATCAACAATTCTGGTTTTTAAGTTCTTAGTAATATCCGCACCTTTTAAATCCTTACCAATGAAACGGGTTCCGTCAAAGAAAGAGACATTCAAATCATCTATATCCGCTCCTGGGCGCACGAATACTGTAAAAGTCAGCGAGCCTCCAGATGGAATTGTTCGTGAATTTTGGGTAGCGTCACGCACGTCTATCGTTATAACGTCTGAGCCATCTTGGCTATTTATACATTCAGGATAAGCAGTACCTTCCCATTGTGAAAGGTCAGCGGTAAAAGCTCCTGCAATACCGTTTCCAATAACCTGAACATAATCAATATTAACAGCATCAACTGTTTCATATGCATCTGCAGGGCTGTCAAGTATAAGCTCAATTTCAACCGCGGTAACAATCGGAACAAATGTAAGAGCAACAGATGCATCTGCTTTGGTCGCTTCTCCTCTCGCTACCATATAAGCATACTTCATATCAGCCGGAACGACCCAATGACCTGATGATGACTCATATATCTGCTTTGTTGGTGTTTGAACGATAGGAATGATTCCGTGTACGATTGGCGAATCATCTACATAATCCATATATACTCCGGATCCAACTGTAACTTCAGGATCAGGATTAGCTGTCCACATTACAGAAGAAGGGTACATAGCATAAAAACGATGAGTTTCTGCTGCCCCCCACTGAATTCCTGCATCTCCATAACGGGTAAGATATGCATAGTCTTTGAGATGGCCTTCATATGAAGAATTCTCACCATTATCACCAGATGTAGGAGGATTTGTTTTAGTTACCGTATAATGGAAAGACTGTGAATTGTTTGCTGCGTCAGGTGAATAGATTTCCACCATATCGCCAGCCACCCAATTAATACGTTCGTAAGTTTTATTATTATAAACATATTCTGACTCCTTGCCACCATATTCAGTTTTGGTTTTAGGATCTGAGTCTTCAAATCCAGCACGAACACCGAAAATGATTTCATCTCCGACCTGAGCAGGCTTAACAGGCTCAAGATTTTCCTCTACGCAACTTGCAAGAGTGAGTAATGCGGCGCATGAAAGCGCAATATGTATGTAATTCTTTCTCATAACTATGTCCTCCATTAGCCCCAAGGGTTATTGTTATCATCATTCCAACCCTTATCGTCAGCATCTATTTCAGCACCCATTTCGTGTCCGGTTGTCTCTGTCGTACTTGATTGATCCTTAACCACAGACGCACAGAAACAGCCTTCCAGCTCCACCTGGAAGCGCTCGGTGACCGGTGCTTCATAAACAGTTCTTTTCATCTGTTTCTTCATTTTAGTTTCTATTTTTTATTGTTTCTTTTCACACACAATTTCGTGGTCCGCTCGGAGATTCTTCCGCATCCGCTTCAGCGACTTCGTCGATCGGCCACGTCGCTTCGCTTCTCGCAATGACGTGCTAATCGCAATGTCGATCGCTTCTCGCGATGACGTCTCAAAACCCTACAAAAGCGACCGACACCCAGCCCCTTTCAAGGCCGTGTCAGCGCATACTTCCCCTCACTTTTTCATGGCCCCGAAATCCAGTCCCGAACCTCATTCGCAAACCTCGCTCAAAACCACGAAAAATTCTGTCACTTTATTTGTCCGTTTAAACGGACCACTTTGATTTGCAAAGGTAGAGTGAAATTTCCTAAATCCCAAAGAATTTTTCTATTTTTAATCAAGAAATTGTCGAGCAACAATTTGTTACTCGACAATATAAATCAGTTATGTAATATCTATGGTTGTCCTATCTATTATCAAGATTATTTTCCATTCATTATTATGGAGAAATTATCTGCAACCTCTTTAGATAATGATTCAACAACAGACATCTGCGACTCACGAACTAAAAAATGAAAATAATAAGATATCCCAGTATTTGGATCAATCAGTTCAATCTCAAAATCCCTCCACGGTTCTGGCAATAGCCTATAATGTCTGTTAAACAGAGACTTAAACAGACGATTACGATATTCCTGCGGTAGAATTTTTCTAGATTCTCTCATATTAGGAATACGCTCATTCACGTCGCAAAAATAGTATAGAATAACTTCAGGATGCTCATTTAATTCATTTATGATTATCTGCACTAAATTCCCCAACATGTCAATATTAATAGGAGTATCACCATCTTTCCTATCAATACAAATCTCCACAATGTCTAGATACTTATACTCTTCCGGAAGGACATTTGTGATGTACGGATGATTACAACAAAGGGAGACAACTAACTTATCTCCCTTTGACGTGACTATCTCTATTAATTTATCTTGCATCTTAATTATTGGATACTATACGATGTACATTTCTTTTCCATCAGTTCATGCTTCTTTTGTTCCTTATAAGCTTGCGCTTTTTTCACAAACTCTAAAAGCTTAACAGAAGGATTATCAATGACAATCTTTGTATAGTTCTTATTCATAATCATTTATTATCGTTTTGCAAATATAACATAAATATCCATTAACAACAACTCTTTTATCTTTTTTATTAACTTAGGCAACAACTAATATGCCTTAAACAAGCTTTTTATGATTAAAAGCACTACTTATTACGCTAAATATTTTACTTTCCATTTCATAACGACAGTCTAGTGCTATAACAGAGAGGAGAACAAGTTGCTTAGAAAGCAACTACATTAACTAATCAATTAATTCTAATATCGATTTAATCTTATCTCTCAATTTTCTTGTATCCCCATCCCAATAACTAACATCCGATTCCTGATTTAGCCATAGTATAGCTTGATTTAGATATTGTTTCGCCTGATCATCGCGAAATCTTTCATAGTAACGAATAGCTTGCGTTCCATATGTGTTTGCATGAAATCTTTTACGTGCATCAGCATTCATACAACGTTCTAGTATTTTCATACTTTTATCCAACTCAAATCGAGCATCTTCTCCTATTTTATCAATATTAGCATTAAATAATATTATTGCATGCGAATTTCTAATTGAGAAATATTTATTATCCGTCATACTTATTGCCATATCTATCCACTCAAAAGCAATCTCAAATTGCTTTTTCTGAGCTAAATACAAAGCCCCCTGTTGCAAAACATACGGATTTCGGTCATCATATAAGAACGCCTTCTCGTAAAATTCCTTACCTTCTTCCCAAGTATCAAATGCCCTAGAAATTAAGACCTTATCAAATGCATACTTCCTAAAAATCTTATAACTAGGAATCATTATCCTCGGCACTCTATCAATAAACCTACATAATACCAACCTAAGTATAGACTTAGAGGCTGCAGCTATAATAGTCTCTGCTATATGTAGCGATCTCGGATAATAATAATCCATGTCACCATAATCCTGTCCATCTTGAGGAATATAATCTTTGATAATATCAGATGCATCATCCCTTATAGAAAACACATCTTGATAATTAAAGTTATCAAAATAATTATATGCCATCTCAAATGACAATGGCACACGACAAGAGTGCATATATGCGCATAAGATTAAAAATTCAGCCAAATCTTGATCTTCTTCCTCTAAAAGCTTCAGTGCACTTGTATATCGATCTTTAATATTATTTATTTGAACATTCCTAATAATGAACTCAAATATTGAATCCTTTCCATATACCCCCAGTTCTGTTTCTCGCCTTAATGTTATCCCTCTTATACTAGACGGCAGCATATTAAATATACCTTGCAAATCATAATCATTCAACAATGTCACATTTATAACCTGATACAACTCAGGATCCAACAAGTGGGATATAATACCATAATTATGGCTTCTTTCAGCACATATTAATTTAATATTTGGCTTCATAAAGAACGGCAAAGCATCTATACTATCATATAAATTATCAATAAAAATAACAGCCTTGTCATTCCCTATTAATTTGGCTAAATATTCTGCTTTTGATTCAGTTATTGATTTAAAGAAAAGTTTTATTCCTACATCTTTCACTGAATTTGCGACCTGCATCATTAAGGTTGTTTTACCAGAAACAGGAGCGCCAATAATTACAGTATTGCGTTTCGGATTATATACCGAATCTTGAATAATAGAAAAATAATGAGTTTTATATAGTTGATTACTTAAAATATCACACCACTGAGGAGAAGACCCAGAAAGAAAATCAACTATTGGCCGTTGTACATTTAGTTCAGTTAATGAACGTGGTACAACATAAGCCTTCAGCAACTCCTCGCGTTCTATATCCCAGGTTAATGACGAATCGTTTTTAGAAAAATCTCCCAAATATGATAAAAAATCTTTTATATCACCATAAATCAAATGAAATCCTAAGGCTTTATAATATTCAGCAAAATCTTTATCCTCATCTCTGAGTAGAACCCAAATTTCTTTTTGCGCATTCTTAAATGTTTGCTGAGAGGTTAGAGCCTGAATTACAGAGGAGTCATTAAAACTATAACCTAAGAAAACAGTAGGATGCGTCTCTAATTCCTTAGACAGAATACTCCATACTCTAGGGGCATTATTATAAATATTGGCTAATGACGATATATCAAAGACATATTTTGGTACAGTTGAACACACAGAACCATGTAACGGAAGATAATTAATAGCTGTAGGTTCTGTTGACGGTCCATTTTCTGATTGATCATTCAGATACTTTGACTTATCATCATTAACGATACGCGGAATTAGATTATCTATATTAGTTGTATAGTAACTCTTTACATTAATACGTGATAGATTCTTATACAAAGGATCATACGAACTTACTGTAAATCTTTCCTTTAAGTATTGATGAAACTCTGCTTTTGCAGATGCCTCAAGCATTGTAGCTAACTGAGGTAAAGAAATAGCACACGATTTATTAAAATTAAATTTACTTTTAAGTTCATCGCACAACTTACTGCCTACTGGCAAATCACGACCTAATTTATCTTTAGCTAATACTGAAAAACCAGCTCCAACAAACACATTAACACCATGTTTAAAAGCTTGTTCTAATGAGTGCTTACAATCTATTTTCATAAATCTCATTTTTCACAAAGATAGTAGATTCTATAATAATTTCAGCAAAGGTTAATTTTATATTAATAAAATATCTTTTATATTTGACATTAACTACACTATATAATGACAGATAATCCATAAACTAAGATATAAATTAAACGATCTCATACGATTCAACAACTGTAGAGAGTATTCAAGGTTGAACCTCTGTTTATATAATTCTATCATAATAGAATATTTATATATAAATATCAGTTGATGAACAAAAAGTCAAGAAACTAAAAATAAATTTCCCTGAATTCGCTGACTTTCATCGGAGCATAGATGGGATTCCCTTTCAGATACGTCATTAGCTTTCGTCTGTTCTGCTGATTTGGATGAAGCAGCTTTTCGTACTTATCCAGATCCAGACAGACTTCATCCTCAAAAGACGTGGCCCGCAATAGTGCTCATATTATCAGCATCCGCAATCGC
This sequence comes from Bacteroidales bacterium, assembly GCA_017399905.1. Classification (GTDB taxonomy): domain Bacteria; phylum Bacteroidota; class Bacteroidia; order Bacteroidales; family UBA932; genus Cryptobacteroides. Next base: position 156,438 of record JAFQAR010000043.1, on the reverse strand, counting down.
TTAACCACTTAGGCTCCGTTAACATCAGTCCCGCAGAATCAGGCGATCCTGCGGGACTGATGTTACAATGCTTCGACCTGCTCTTCCGTGAGCCCTGTCGCCTTGGCGATGACATCGTTTGCGATGCCCGTCCTTTTCAAATTGATGGCAATCTCCAAAGCCTTGGTCTGTCCTCCTTCTTCTCTTCCTTCTGCTCTTCCTTCCGCTCTTCCTTCTTCTCGTCCTCTCGCAACACCTTCCGCCAAGCCAGCTGCCAAGCCGTCTTCATACCTCTCCTCGAGGATATTTCCGTAATCGTTCCTATTCATGATATTCTTCTCGTAAAGTGTTCTCTTTTCTGCCGGCCAAGCGGCGTAATAAGCCTCATTATACAGCTCCTCAAGTTCCGTACCCTCAATGCCGTCCGGACGCTTCTTCAGACGATGCATGTTCCTGATGCTGTACAGCCAGCGTTCACATTCATCCTTGCAATCCTCGAAGTCCTTGCGGAACTTCTCAAGGTCGATGAAGATGATGTTCGTTTCATCGCCAAGTTCTCGTCCGGTATCCCTGCTGCGATACACATAGTGGGAGATGTACGGATTCCCGCCCTCATCCTTCGTGTCGACGATGGTATTCGGGAAGTTCAGGAAGCTCACGACATACACCGGAGCAAAATAGTAGTTCCAGTTACGTCTGCCCAGTTTCTCCTTCTGATACTTCTTCTCTATGAACGACTGGTCCCGTACCGACAGAGACGAATAGTACACCGCCCTCTTGTGGAAGTAATGCTGGCTCCACATCTGCATCTCTATCAGGATACGCCTCCCGCTGATATCCTCGCAGTACACATCAAAGAACGAACTGCTCTCCTCCTCTGTCAGTCCCAGTCTCTCCGTAGGCAGATACTTCACGCTCACAATCCTCATCCCCAGAACGCTGTTCAGCAGAGTCATCAGCAGACGCTCGCTCTTCCCCTCTGTACCGAACACTATCTTGAAGCCCGGATCATAGGTGAGATTGACAAATGTAGCAGGTTCCTCTCGCACGACATCGATGCCCTTGGCACCTCCGCCATTCTTCTTCATCTTTTCCATTAATGACAAAATTCAAATGGGCATGATACGCCCGGTTAAATTTTGCCATTCCTCCCCTCTGCACTCCCGACAAATATAGAACTTGTCAATAGGAATTCAAAGAGGGCGCGGCAGATTTTTCTTTTTCCTTTCTCACTTTTTTCCAAATCTTTGCAACTTGTCACTTTTCTTTGTGTAATCCCACTTGCAGGGGAGGCAAATTACTCTGCTCACCGACCGGCTGTTGCCGTTTCTGGTTGCCGCTCCAGGTTGCCGTTTCTGGCAAAATCTTCAAACTCCTCAGAGGATCCTTCTTCCCTCAAAAGCGGTGGCAAGCAACCGACTGAGAATCAGTATGTTAGCGAGAGGTGCGTGCCGACTTTGGGGAGCACGCGGTTTATGTAAATCGTTGAGGCTCATACAAGAGGCTCAAGGCACACGCAAAGGCCCATGGCATTTGCCAGCCTGAAGAATGTTGAGACGCTGGGAATCGTTATTCCTTTCTCGATGCGGGAGATGTAGGATTTGTCTGCCCCGATGCGTTCCGCAAGTTCGGATTGAGTCATCTGAGCTTTCTTTCGTGCCTCCTGAATGATGGCTCCCGAATAGAATGCATAAGCTTCATCTTCAAATGCAGCTCTTTCCTTACTGCCTCGAGGTCCATATTCCCTATCCAGTACCTCGCTGTAGTTCCTAATCTTGTGATCGTTTGTCTGCATAATAATCATTTCTCAATCTCATTGCTTTCTCGAGTTCTTGCCGCGGGGTTTTCTGTGATTTCTTAGTGAAACCGTTGAACAGAATCACGATATTAATGCCGTCAAAAATAAAGAAAACCCGAATAGCAATACCGTTATATGCAACTCGAAGTTCGTATATTCCGTCTGAAAGGTATTTAATAAATTTAACAGGTAGTCTGTCTTCTGTCTCCAATAGTGACAGAATGTAATTAACCTTTCTTTGTTCCTTCAATGTCAAGGTCATCATGAAACGTTCAAAATAACCTCCATAGGTCAATATCGTACGTTTCATGATGCAATACTAATAAATATTGTATAATTATACAACTTATCCATACATTAATTTTTGTATGGGCAAAGTTCGGAAGCATTATCAGTGTAACGAAAAAGTATACGGCTAATTGCGGGAAACGGACTCCGAAGGGGCTGGGAGGGCGATTGAGGGAGGGAAATTTATCGGATTTTTATAAAAAATCGGATAAATTTCCGGGCAGCGTGGCAAGCAAATGCTGGGAGGTTGAGCTAGTTGACATGATGCGTGGTAAGCAAATGACTGTGAATCAACGCGTTGAGGGGAGGTGCGTGCCGCCAAAGGGGAGCACGCGGTAACCAGCAAAGCTCTGAGAGTCAGGAGGTTAGTTGCCATGAAAATCTGTGTTGTCCTGAAAACAGTTACCTTTTGTGGTAAACTATTTCAGGACAACACAAGATCGGTGGCGCTTAAGTGGTTGACAATCAGCGAGATCCGCAAACCTCCTGCCGCCAAAGGGGAGCAGGAGATTTATGTAAGGCGCTGAGGGTTAGCGTGTTAGGCGGCACCGCGGCTGGCGGATACGATGGCCAGCCGCTCAAAGCAAGCTGCGCGAGCTAGACCGAAGGGCTCGCTCCGCCTGCTTTGTGCCGGCGGTTGGGGAACCGGAACCGGGAGTGAAGCGGAGGGAGGGAAGGTCGAGAACCGGGACGGAGGACGGGAGGGCGGAGGGTCAGGAACCGGGACCGGAGGACGGGAGGGACGGGCCGAAGGAGACGAAAGGCCGGAGGGGACGAAAGGCCGGAGGGGACGAAGGAGGAGGACTGAAGGCGGGAACATGAAAAAGCCCAACCGAGAAGGTTGGGCTTTATATGGAACCCCGGAGGCCGGGGATGACGCATGTCAATTCTGGCCGGAGGCCGGGAGGGAACCGGACCGAAGACCGCCAGGGCGAAGGGTCAGGAACCGGGACCGGAACCGGAGGCTTAGATCTCCCAAGCGAGGGCAGAGGCGCCGAGGATGGCAGCGTCTGACTCCTTGAGCTCTGAGAAGACGATCTTCACCTTGTTCTTCCACAGACCGAGTACATTCTCGTTCATGGCTGTCTCCATCGGCTCAAGGAGGAACTCCTTAGAGCGTGCGAGGCCGCCGAAGAGGACGATAGCCTCAGGTGCACTGAAAGCGATGAAGTCTGCGAATGAACGGCCGAGGATCTTACCTGTGAACTCGAAGATCTTGAGCGCGAGCTTGTCGCCTTCCTTAGCTGCATCGTAAACGTCCTTCGAAGCGATCTTGTCGAGACCTCTGAGGAGCGAAGGCTCATCAGAAAGCTCAAGCCACTCGCGTGCTGTACGTGCTACACCTGTCGCAGAGCAATATGTCTCGAGACATCCTGTCCTGCCGCAACCGCATGTACGGCCGTTGTTGCGGACAGCGATCGTATGACCGAGCTCACCTGCGAAACCGTCGTGGCCATAAACGACCTGACCGTTGATGACGATACCTGAACCGACGCCTGTGCCGAGAGTGATCATGATGAAGTTCTTCATGCCCTTTGCAGCACCGTAGGTCATTTCACCCACAGCTGCAGCATTAGCATCGTTGGTAAGAACTACAGGAAGTTCGAGAGCGTCTGTAAGGAGCTGCGCGAACTCTACTTTGTTGCGTCCCCATGTAAGGTTTGGAGCAGCCTCGATCGTACCTGTATAATAGTTTCCGTTAGGGGCACCGACGCCGACACCTCTGATCTTGCCCTCTGTGCCAGAGTCCTTGATGAGCTTGTTGACAGCATCAGCGAGCTCTGCGATGTATGGCTCAACCTCTGAATAAGTGTCTGTACGGATGACTGTCTGAGCGAGGACTGTACCTCTTGCGTCAACAACTCCGATCTTGGAGGTCTGTCCTCCAACGTCAATACCTACTACGAATGATGAATTCATGTTATAATGTTTTAAGTGTTATTATTGTATATATCCCCGGACATGCCGGGGATGACAATTTCATATCAATATCTGTAAAAGTTTACGCCTTCTTTACCTTTGATCCGAGGAATGCGAACCAGCAGATGTAAGCGAGAGCCGCAACGATCACCCAGTAGCTTGCCATGTATGAAACAGAGTCAGCGATTGCATTCTGGATAAGCGGAAGAACGCCACCACCTACTACCATTGTCATGAAGAGACCTGAAGCGAGTGCAGAGTACTTGCCGAGGCCTTCTACTGAAAGGTTGAAGATTGTTCCCCACATCACTGAAGTACAGAGACCGCAGAGGATGAGAAGGAGTGCTGAGAGCGGAAGGCTCATCATTGCGAATCCCTCAGAGAAGCCCTTGAGAACCGGCATTGTGATCTGTACCTGAGTTGTGAACATAGCGCAGAGTACGAGAACAATAGCTGTTGCTGAAGTAACGCCGAGCTGCATACGGCTTGAAACCTTACCGCTGATGAAGCTTGATACGAAACGGCCGCAGAGCATGAGGAGCCAGTACATCGCTGCTACTGATCCGGCGATAGAAGCCGCAGTAGAAGGATCGAGGCCTGCACCTTTCTCTGAGTCTGCAAGGAAGAAGTTGAGTGTACCAGGGATACCGATCTCGACACCTACATAAAGGAAGATGGCGATGACACCGTATACGAGGTGACGGTACTGGAAAAGAGTCTTTACTGAAGCGTTGGTCTTGTCCTGCTCAGGCTCCACGAAAGGAACGAAGATGAGGATTGCGAATGTCGCAGCGAATACGCCCATTGCGATGAAGAGGACAGTGTTCACGTCAGCAATCTGAGTCTCAGCTGTAACGGCTCCGATGAGGGCACCGATAAGCATAGGAGTGAGGGTACCTGTGAGAGAGTTGAATGTACCGCCGATCTGAACGAGCTGGTTTCCTCTGTTTCCACCGCCACCGAGGAGGTTGAGCATAGGGTTTACCACAGTGTTGAGGATACATACTGAGAAACCGCAGATGAATGCTCCGAGGAGATATACGAAGAAGTTGGCAGGGAGGCCTGCGAGGCTTGCGCCTACGCCGATCTTACCTGAAAGGAACTGGATGAGCACACCGCAGAATCCTACAGCGACACCGATGAGGGTGGTCTTCTTGTAACCGTAGTTTGTGATGAGCTTACCGGCAGGGATACCCATGAAAAGATATGCAAGGAAGTTCATCATGTTACCCATCATACCCCAGAAGTTAGAGCCCTCGATACCAGGAGCCTGCTTCCAGATCACGCCGATAGGAGCTGCGAGGTTGGTCACGAATGAAATCATTCCGAAGAGGAACATCATGGTGAGGACCGCAACCCAGTTAGTTTTGTTCTTGTTCATGTTTAAGATTTTTTATGTTAGTAATTAATTTTTGCGTCAATAATTGTTTATGGTCGTTAAAATCGGGCCTAAGGTACGACTTTTTTTTCATACTGCGCCGAATTTCGGTTCATTTTCAACGGATTTTCTGCAAAAATAAAAAATAGCAGGGTCCCCTCCCCAAGGAACCCTGCCGTATATAAAACGAACTTAACAAATAGACACGAAAAAAATTTCTGATGTCTTTCGCAAAGGTAATAAATTAAAATTAAAATCCAAACCATTTAACGAAAACTTAAAGCAAAATTCAGCAAATAGGTTAAAATGTTCGACGAATTGGTCCGATTTGCTTTCAGGAACAGAAAGCCCTCATATATGACGGTCAAGCATATCGGGAAAATTACACTATCTTTGCAGCCACTATGAAAACACGGATAATCTTGACTATTGCGGCATTGTTCGCAGTTCTTTTTACAGCTGGGGCTGAGGTGACGGAGAAAGACAGTAAAGTCATCAAGGGCTTCTCGGGAGGCATGATGCTGCACACCGGATATCTTTCCGGATGCGACAACCCATATGGCTTCAAGCCCTCAGGGGCCACGTTCGGCATAGGCGGAGTAGCGAAGCTTCACCTTTCGGAGCACTTCCGCGCCGGATTCGAAGGATATTTCTCGACCATGGGCCTGAAGAAGGAGGTGCAGAGCGGAAGCTTCAACAAGCTGTTCTGGACCGGAGTCCTCGCAGACTGGTTCTGGAAGATCGGAAAATTCTATCCATACGTCGGTGCTACGGTGGGCGGCGGCATGGAGACGGCGTTCTACATGTTCGAGGGCGACAAGCATGACTGGCTGCCGGAGGCTTCGGCGGTCTACAACAAGAAGCCGTTCTTCGCCGTGGACCCGTTTGTCGGAGTGGAGTACGCCGTAGGCGAGGCGCTCCGACTGACGCTGAAGGCGGACTGGCTGCTCGCGGTGAACAAGGACGGTCTGAACCGGCCGATGGGACCGCGCATATACTTCGGCTTCATCTTCGCACACTGATTCCGGCACAACATAGCCCGGCATCCAGAAAATGACCAAGCAGCTAAATTACTGAAAATCAATAATATACGCATAAAAGGGTCGGCAATTATGCCGACCCTTGTCATATTAAAACAATGACTATCAACGAGTTAGGTGCAAAGTAGCACTTTCCGACAGCATCATGAATCAATTCCGCAAGAAAAACTTGTTCCTTTTTCGGTAAATAAGCTCCCCAAGTGTTTAACGTAACAATGTGTGCATACATATGACACAATCAGAAACATATGAAGTCATACAGAACATTAACTTTGCAGAAAACCAAAACATTATGAAAAATTATCTGATTATCACTCTTGCTGCAGTCATATTCGCAGCTTCGCCAGCCATGGCACAGGATGACTGGGCATTTCTCGGAAAGTATGCTTCTGCAAATGCAGAACTGAAGGAAAGCCCTAAAGCAGTACTCATGGGAGACAGCATCACCCAGTGCTGGTACGATGCCGACCCGGGCTTCTTCAACAACAACAATTTCGCATGCAGAGGCATATCCGGACAGACGACCTCACACATGCTCGTACGCATGAGGAAGGATGTCGTCCAGCTTCATCCGAAGTACGTCGTCATCCTTGCCGGCACCAACGACATAGCGAAAAACAACGGATTCATCGAGGTGGACGACATCTACGGCAACATCGTCTCAATGTGCGAAATCGCAAAAGCGAACAAGATCAAGCCGGTGATATGCTCTGTGCTGCCTGTAAAGAAATACAGATGGAGACCTGAGGTGACGGACTGTGCCGACAGGATAATCAGACTCAATGCGATGCTGAAGGAATATGCGAAGAAGAACAGGTACACCTATGTCGATTTCCATTCCGTACTCAAAGATGAAGAGAACGGACTTCCTTCAGAATATTCATATGACGGCGTACATCTGACAAACGCCGGATACGACATCATTGAAAAGATTCTGCTTGATACACTTAAATGAACATCGATATGAAAAAGACCTTGATTTCACTCTTGCTGATTCTTGGTGGAGTCACGTTGACTGCACAGGAATGGAAGCCGGCTGATCCGGAAGCGACACCGGAAGCCGTGGAGCTTTTCTCACGACTTAAGAAAATTCAGGAAAAAGGCACGATGTACGGACATCAGGACGACCTCCTGACCGGTTCCACCTGGTGGAATGAGCCAGGAAGGTCCGACACCAAGGACGCCACGGGAGACTATCCGGGCGTTGCGGGTTTCGAACTTGGAGAACTGGAACTCGGAAACAGATTCAGCCTTGACTCCGTTGCCTTCGCAGACATTGCAGACAGACTGAGATGGTTTCACGGACAGGGTGGCATAATCACTGTTTCCTGGCATCTCGTGAATCCTGTATCCTCACAGTGGCCGGGAGTCAAGGAGCCGAACGGTGCCGGATCCGCATGGGATGTCAGCATGCTTGCTGCAGACGGAATCAATGCAGTCGAATCAGTGTTGCCGGGAGGTGAGAACCATGCCATGTTCAACTCATGGCTTACCAGACTTGCCAGATTCTTCCACACATTGAGAGATAAAGACGGCAAGCTCATTCCTTTCATATTCAGGCCTTATCACGAACATTCGGGATCCTTCTTCTGGTGGGGACGAGGCAGATGCTACGATGAGGAATATGCAGCCCTGTGGCGATATACAGTCGACTTTCTGAGAAAAAGCGGCCTGCACAATATCCTTTATGCATACAATACAGACAAGGTGTATTCGGCCGAAGAATATATGAAAGGCTACCCTGGTGACGACTATATAGACATGCTGTCCATAGACTGGTACGGCAAGGGACCGGAGTTCAACAGGAACGTCGAGAATGCACTGGAATTCACGACAAAGCTTGCCGCAGAAAAATGCAAGCTCCATGCTCTCAGCGAATGTGGACCGCTGAGCCAGGACCTCATTGACATCCTGTCGAAATATGAGAGTTCATATGTTCTCACATGGAGACATATACCGCCAAGAGGCAACCGCCCTGTCTGGAAAACAGACCACAATGACCTGCTAAGAGTCATGAAGAAACACGATTCATACCTTTTCCTTGAGGACATCAAAAACATAAAATGATATTAAAGCCTGCAGATTTATCACCATCACGCTTCTCTGCCTGTCTTTTGCGATGAGCGCAGAGGCACAAAGAAAACTTTCACCGGCCGACACACTACGTTCAGTCGTGAACAATGCCGACGGCTCCGCGACATTCCGCATCTACGCTCCGGAAGCCGAAACTGTCTCATTGGGAGGTGATTTCTCATGGTATGAGGCTGCGTTCACCAAGGGAACCGACGGAATATGGACTGCAGTCATTCCTAAAGTATCTTCTGATGCATACAGATATTGGTTCATAGTGGAAGGAGTCAAGGTCATAGATCCGAGATACAGACTATATTCGGAAATAACCCCTGTCGCCCATATGACAAACGGAGAAGACCTGTTCTGGGCGCGCAAGGATGTACTGCACGGACCTGTGTCACAGATAAGCTACAGTTCATCCACAACCGGACAGACCAGAAGCATGCACGTATGGATGCCGGCAGGCAATGCCTCATGGAAGAAACTCCCTGTTCTCTATCTCATTCATGGAGGAGGAGACAATGATGCTTCATGGACATCCGTAGGATGCGCCGGAGACATTCTTGACAACCTTTATGCAGAAGGAAAGATCAAGCCTATGATCGTCGTCATGCCTCATGGAGGAATGGACACAAGACTGTTCGTAGATGAGCTTGTGAATGACATCATGCCGAGAGTCGAGGCTCAGTATCAGATAAAGAAAGGACCGGCCAACACTGCGATTGCCGGACTTTCGATGGGAGGACTCGAAACGCTCAACGCGATAACCGAATATCCTGAAATGTTCGGATACATCAATGTGATGAGTTCGGGATGGTTCAGAAGCAGCGAAGCCGACTTCCAGAAAAAGACAGAACATCTGAAGAACATTGCTGAAAAACTGAACAAGACTGCCAAGGTTCTGAGATTCACCATGGGAGGCAAGGAAGATTTCGCTTATCCGAACTGCCAGAGAACTATGGAATGTTTCAAGAACGCCGGAATAGAATTCGATTACAGCGAAACTCCTGGCGGACACAGCTGGCACGTATGGCATTAGGACCTGCGCGATTTCGCACCTATGCTCTTCTAAGGCAAACTTATCCATATAATATAATTGCGGGCAGGAACACATCCATGTTCCTGCCCGCTTTCACAACTTAACCAACCATTAATGGGAAATCCCTTCAATAACCCGACTGGCATCACTGCCAGAATCAATAATATTTACACAATCAATCATTCAGAAGGTCCGTCGCAGCAAGCACGAGGAACATATAATGGGACGATCCGCCTCCCAGGACATATTCAACCTGCTGCCATAAATACGGGAACACCAGAAGTTCCGGAAAATCCGGCCTTATGAGAGCTGTTCCTGAAACCACTCCTCCCGGTATATATGACCAGTCGGCTCTGTTCAGGCCGTAGCCCACGGTCGCAGACTGGGCACCGACTCCACTTGCGAAAGACTGACGGTTGAGACCCGGATGACAGCCGAGAATGAAGTTCAATGCATTGAACACCTGGTCAGGAGCAAATATGTCCGGATAATTCTTCGCCAGGAAATAGTGTCTGTAGCCGAATGACTGTATGTCCCATCCTGCACCCCAGATGCTCGGACGATACGGCACTCCGTATGGTGTCTCGGAACTCTGGACATCAAGATGAGCCTTGTAGCCGGCAAGCGCATCGCGGAATGCAGCGCATTGTTTCCTGTACTTCCTCTGCGTCGACATTTCCTTTTCTATAGGCGCGAGATACCATGCACATGACCCGACAGTGCGCACACACATGTCCCAGTTCTCCAGGATGAAGTCGAGGTAACTGCTGTCGCCGGTAGTCTGGTAGAGTTCCGCTGCAGTCTGGATCATTCCCATCTTTCTGAAACCGCCAGGGGCAGCCTTCTGTCCTTCGGCAAAAATCTCCTTTGCAATATTCTCGCAATGAACCGCCAATGTGTCGTTAAAGCCACGCAGGACACGAGCCGTAGCTGCCAGATTGGTAGCTGTGCTCATTTCGCGTCCAGGATTGTTTTCGGTAAACACCCACCTGTCGTCATCATTTCCCATGATGCCGTCCGTCATTGCGGACGCATCTCCAAGGAGCACATACTGACGGAGGTTGTTGCAGATTATACCTCTGTACAGACGTCCGAGAGCCAGATAGCCGTTCACTACGGACAAGGCTCCATGTTCGATCTGCTGGAGGATATCGTTCTTTCCGTCAGGCTGATGGATTTCCACGACGTGATCCTTCTGATCGATGGCAGTCACATCGATTTCCGGCCTGAATGTTTCATATGCCTTGGAAAGGATATAGCACTCGCCCGACTGGGATTCGATTCTGAGGTCAAAGTCTCCGGCATCATGCCATCCGCCGACATTGAGGCCGGCCACAACATCAAGCGCCTCATGATGCGTCATGTCGTCTTCCGGCTGTACATAACCGTCGATATGATTGCCTGAAGGCGCCAGCCTCGCATCATCCATATGGCAGGCGTCATGCCATACACGATATTTCTCGCTGACCCTCATATGGCACATCTGGACAGGAAGGAAATACTCCACGACCGGTTGCCATACGCCCCTGTCATAGACGTCTTCTGCAATATTGAACACAGAAGACGAGCTGTCCCCATATCTGACGCAGTATAGTCCGCTTTCAGTGACATCTGAGAAATCCGCCTTGAGATACTTGTAACGGAGGAAACTTCCGTTCCACTCCTCTACCGGAATCACCTTGACAACCTTTTCACCGTCTGCCACAAACTTCACCAGTTCCGCTGTTGGAAGTACCTCCGCCCTTCTATCGGTTTCTATTACCGCCACCTTAGGCTGCTGCGGCATATATCCGACCTGGGATGTCTGGACAACAGGCTCATAAAGCCATCCCTCGACAACCGAAGGCTCGACATACCATTTTACGGCCCCTTCCGTAGCACCGGCCGGAATCTCCGAACGGAGGACGAACCATCCGTTGTTGTGATTCATCCTTCCGTCATACAGCTTAAGATCGGAAGTCAGAGTCTTTACGGTTATCCTGCTGTATGGGTCATCCGGCCTCGATGTGAACGAACGTCCCACAGCATATGGTTCGGCTACGATCCGGTCTGCAAGGAACGGGCTGAAGCCCTCGGCATTGAGATGAGCGATATCGGCATGAGGCCGCTTTCCGTTATGGAAGTCTCCATGCGAGCGGTCCAGATAACTGTCCTGGACGATTACAGGAGAATTCGGCTGCTGAGGATAGATTCCGGACTTGTCGTCCATGATCCAAGGCTTTCCGAAAAGTTCTCCCGGGAAGAACTCGAGATTGAATCCTGCCTTGCCGACGAGTTCTTCAGGAACAGGCTTTTCCAGATCGACACTTACAAGAAAACCTTTTTCATATGGTTCCAGGGTCACTGTGTAATTCAGCACTATGTCCGGATATACCATAGGATTGAACCCTGTCTCATGACGGCTGCTGTCCGGATAGCACAGACCTGTGACGATCTTGTTGCCCTGTACGTTCCTATACAGTTTCTTCGGTACCGGCTGCCATTGTCCCGGGGTTTCGTCGAAGCGGATGTCACCGTTGGTGGCGACTCGCTTTCCGTTCATGATGAATGATATTCCACCCTGATGTCCCTCCGGATAGAAATCATCAAAAGCCATTGCATCGACACCTTCGCAATTGAAGTATCCCGAGTCATTGAGTCTGTATTCCTGCGCATGCACAGCAAGGACAGACAACAGAAAAGCTATAAATAAAACCGTTCTCTTCATAATCAGACTTTATTTTGTCAGAATTGTAACAAAACTTTCCGCCGGCATATGGATCCTTACCTTGCCGTCCTTGACAGGGACAAGCCGTGCCTCGGATTTCTTATGCGTATCGGTCACATATACGACAGCTTCGAGTGTTCCTTCCGGCAGTCCGCCGACCACAGCGTCACAGGATGCGGCATTGTTCACGACATGGACCGCACTCTCTCCGGTTGACGGCTTGACGAAGGCAGCGATGTTGACATTTTCCTTTTCACATCCTGAAGGTACCGCAAAGGCATTCTCCGGAGTCATGGAAAGCTGCTTGAGATTGAAGAATCTCTGAGTAGGGCGCAACGGGCCTTCCGAACCATATATGCCATCTCCCCAAAGAATAGAATAATCCGATGTGAGCTGCCACTGAAGAATGCTCAGAGGCTGACATATCGCGCACAGCCTAATATAAAGGTTGATCTCATACAAGGCGAATGTCGTTTCGTTGAATATCGCAGGATACTGATGGGCCGCAGCATCCGTACTTCCCTCGCCGACGATAAGAGGAACATTCAGCTGACGCGAAGCATCTGCCCACTTGTTCAATGTCTCATCATCACATCCTCTCCAGGAATGGAAGGATACCGCTCCTATGTATCTGCGCGCTTCCGGATCATTCATGGCCGGCACGATGAAATCGAATGTTGTAGCATCCGAATTGTCTCCGAGAAGCATCAGAGTCTTGAGATTACGTTCTGCCAGATATTGTCCGAACTCCTTTATGAATTCCCTGTGCTCCTCCGGTGTAAACACGACATTGATGCCCAGGTCTGATTCGTTGAAAGAGAAATAATCCGCCTCCACTCCGTAATCCTTCTTGAGGAACTCCAGATATCCGGCAAGAGACTCAAATATCTCCTTCTTCATTTCAGGCTTCAGAGAAAACGCGAATGAAGTACCATCGGACCTTGTCGTCAGATTGCCTGCCCACTTAGGAGGGAACCAGCAGCTTACGATGACAGGCATGCCTATCTGTTTCAGACGTCTGGCCATTTCTGCACTGCGGCGGATATGGTCCGCATCATTTCCCTGCTCATCCCATCTTGCCCAAGGCATCTCCACTCGTCCGAAAGCCACCCTCATGTTTTCAAGACAGTAGTCGATCACCATCGGATCCTTGGCCACATTCTGGATACGGAAATTTCCTCCGAATCCGACGAATTCCCTGCCCGGAGCCGACGGATCGATCCATATTTCCGCAGTCTCGTGGTGACGGACTCCATCAACCTTCATGACAGCAGAAAGCTCCGACTCGCCACCTTCCTTAAGTGACTGCATAAGAGTGACATAGAGGACCTTATCGCCATTCTCTTCCCTGATGAAGGCCTTGACCGGCCTGCCGAATCTGAGAGAGATGCTGCGTTCCGATGATTTTATCGTCACATTTCTTCCGGAAATCTTGAACACGGCATCCGGATATTGAGCGGAACTGAAGTCCATGCAGAAGTAGGCTCCTTCCTTGAGGGTTTCTTCCGCGCGGACCTTCCATGCAAGATTAACAGTTTCGTGATCCGTATCGGTAACAGTCTGGGTGATTACCGCTCCATGCATAGGAGTTACGGTTGTCTGGCATCTGCCTTCCCTGCTGTACCTGATCCTTTTCTGTTTCTCCTTGCCGCTCACCTCCATTTCACCGGCAGGATTTCCCACCCTGAGGGTTGATTCAAATGCTATCAGTTCCCCTTCGAGACGTACACCTGTAATGTTGCTCCAAGCCATCACCTCCGTATGGACTGACGGACTCACAAGCCTGCTCATGAGTTCAAAAGCCATACGGCTGTTGTGATACGGACAGTTCCATGTACTTGCCTTCGGCTCGAATCCCGGAGTACCGTCAGCCTTTATTGATTTGTGCCAGCCTCCATTTTCATTATCGACGAAATGCGTCTTTATGAAATTCCAGTTACGGAAAGCTGCATCATAGTATTTCCTGTCACCTGTAAGCTGCCATGCATTTATACATCCTATGACAGTCTCGCACTGAGGCCACCATGAAAGTCTCCTGCTCAGGCCTGCCTCGGAGCGCTCATACATCATGGCTCCGTTCTCATCCAGTCCTTCAGCCAGAGCCGCATCGACCATATCCAACGCCTGCCTGTTGACTCTGGCAATGATTTCCTCATCACCGATCGCTTCGGCCGCCTCACACATAAGCCATGAGGTCTCGATATCATGACCGTATGAATCCACTCTTTCCATCGGCTTCCAGTCAGCCGTACAGAAGAGGATCAGATGTCTGTTTTCCGGAGAATAAAGTCTTGAGGCAAGAACATCGAGCAGCTCCGCTATATTATCCTTAAGGCCCTCATCCTTCCATGCCAGATAAAGGCAAGTATATGCTTCCAGAACATGAATGTGCGTATTCATCGTCTTGGAAGCCACTCTTCCGTCAACTCCCTTTGAGTCTCCGGCTGTATAGTCTCGTTTGAATGTCTCGAAATAACCTTTGTTCTGCCTGTCATGAGCCTTACTTTCAAGTGTGTTGTAAAGTTCCATGGCCGCATCAAGGCTGTTTCTGTCTCCCGTCGCCCTGAAATGCTCCGAAAGACCATATATGGCAAATGCCGTCGCATAAGTCTGCTTGGAACCGTCCTTCATAGCCCCTTCGGCATCCAACGACCAGTACACTCCGCCATATTTCCTGTCTATGCATTTATCCAGAAGATAGGCTGCAGCATGGTCAGCCATCTTCCGATATTCATCAAGACCGTATTCGCGATATGCCCGCGAAAAGGTCCATAAAATACGCGAGGTCATCAGCGTACCTCTCTCCGCATGCTTGACTGCTGTTCCGTCCCCGTTGACCACACCATAGAATCCTCCGTCAGGATCCACGGTGTTTTCCAGCCAGAACGGAAGAATGTTTTCTATAAGATTCCGCTCCACTTCACCCCTGAACGCATCCGTTTCAGATTCAACTGCCGCCTGGACAGATACGGAAGCAAGCAGGAAAAGGATTGAGTATAAAAAAATTTTCATAGTGAAATCTTTTAAAAAGGGGCTGACTTTATGCCAGCCCCGATAACAAAGATACCATTAATAACCTTCGTTCTGCTTGCAGAGAGGATTAGCTGTAAGCTCACTCGTAGGAATAGGATAGACGAGATGTATCGGATTCCAATCCCAGTCACGAGCTGTTACAGGGATAAGATTCTCACGCTCAGCAGGAGTAGCGTCTCGCCAAGGCTGGTTCTTGCTTACGAAACCATCCTTATCTGGCTTAGGTATGATATACTGCTTAGTCTTGGTATTGTAGTATGAAGCACCACCATTCTTAGGATACTCGCAGTTGAGCCACTCCTCGACAAGATCCATACGGCAGAGGTCATACCAGAATGAGAACTCCTGGAGGAACTCCTTACGACGCTCCTGAGTAAGGGCGACAACCCAAAGATCGCTTGTGTAGCCCTTCGCTGCCTTATATTCCGCATAAGCGGTCTGTGCATCCGGAACCTCAACCACTGCAGTATTGAGAAGCTCGACAGGGAATGCCTGGAAAGACTTGCCGTTAGGGTCGTGACCTACCTCGAGGTTACCCCATGCACGGTTACGTACCTGCTTGATCGCATTCCAGCCGTCATTCGCACTGTTCGTGCGGAAACAGCACTCTGCATAGTCAAGGAGAACACCCGTAAAGCGGATGAGCTGGACAGAATGAGCTCCGTAAACATCCGTATTCTTCCACCACTTCATACCGTGATTGTTAGGCATACCCTCTGCGTTATCCATGAAGTGCTCTGCATAGATAGGATTAAGGCCGATAGTCTCCTTTGTATAAGGGTTGGTATCACCATGATCGCCCCACCAGCATGCAACGTTGTACATAAGACGCTTGTCGCCTTCCTCGAATGAACGTACATACTCGTAAGTTACAGTAGCATCACCCCATCCGCCATATTCGCGAGCCTTTGTCTGCATTGCGAAATAACGGTTATCATTGTTCTTGGCATATGACCATACATCCCAGCCCATCTTAGGGAAATGAGGGAAAGAAACTTCCCATACAGTCTCTTCTGAATCCGGATTATCTACCCAGTGAAGCATACCGTGAACAGGATTGAGCTTCTTGCCAGAGTGGTCGATGACGTCCTTGAGTTGCTTCTTGGCAGTTTCATAGTCACCAAGGTACATGTTAGCCTTTGCAGCATAAGCAAGGGCAGCAGTCTTGGTGAAGCGGCCTATCTGATTGTCAGCAGGCTTCCAGTCGAGGTGCTGAGCAGCATACTCGAAGTCTTTCTTGATAGTATCCCAAGCCTCATCGTTAGTTTCAGGACGGGCCTTCTCCGGTGCGGTGGCATAAGTCTCACCAGTCATCAACATAGGCACACGGCTGAAGTTGATTGTAAGGTAGTAGTAAGCGGCTGCACGGATACAGCGGGCTTCCGACTCGTAGATAAGCTTGGTCTTCTCATCGATTGAAGTGACCTTCTCAAGGTCAGCAAGGAACAAGTTTGCGCGAACTACCTGCTGATAAGAGTATTTCCATGCCTGACCGAAGAAGTCTGACTTGGATTCAACACCCCAGGAGTGTGATGACATCTCGGCATCCCAACCGTCAGCCTGAAGGTCAAGTGCAGGAAGGTTAGCGAGAGCAGGATGAGGCTTGATATAGTAAGCATCACTTGTATACAGAGTGTTATAGACACCCATGAGGCCCATGAATACATTGTCAGCATCATCATACACTCCATCAGGATTGACTATGGAGTAGTAATCCACTTCAAGGAATTTCTCGCCGCAAGATACGGAGCCAAAGCCGACGCCCAATATAAGAAGGACATAAATTGCTATTTTTTTCATAACTGCATTCCTGTTTAAAATTATAAACCGAACTGAATACCAAACATGTAAGTGCGAGGGAATGGATAACGACCTGAATCGTAACCGGTAGTAGTCACACCTCCTGAAACCTCAGGGTCACCATACTTTTTATAAGGTGAGAAGGTTGCAAGATTGTTGATGCTGAAGTAGACACGTGCATTGCGGATACCCTTGATGTTGAAGTTATAACCGACCTGGAAGTTGGATATCTTCAGATAATTACCGTTTTCAACGAAGAAATCGGAAACTCTCTTATTGTAGGCGAGGTCTGTCTTTGAAATACGTGGATAAAGAGCCTTCTCGCCAAGTTCAGGTGTCCATGCGTTCTTGACAGCATCACCAAGAAGGTTGTAATAACCCTCAGACTCGCTGTTGATTGCAGTGAGGTAACACTTTGCCCAAGAGAGGATCTTCTGGCCGAGAGCACCATACATATATACTGACGCATCAAAGTTCCTGTAAGTCACATAAAGGTTGAGACCGTAGTTGAACTTCGCGAAACCGTCACCAAGGTAAGTCTTGTCATCTACAGTGATACGTCCGTCACCGTTGAGGTCCTTATATCTGAAGTCACCGGCAGCAGTTTCCTTCTTATCCCAGTAAGTACCCTCACCGTGGAGCTTGGCAGCATTTGCGTTGAGTTCGTCAACCTCTGACTGATTCTGGAAGATTCCGTCTACCATGTAGCCCTGATATGTTCCAAGCGGAAGGCCGTTGTAGCAGACCTGCTTGTCCTCCCATGCGGAACCTGTAGGGCCTGAAGTCGTAGAACCTGTACCGATCTCCACAGCCTCGTTCTTGTTTGTCGAACCTGTGAGGGATGCAGAAAGGAACCAATCCTTGCTCAACTGCTTCTTGTAACCGAGGGCGATCTCAAATCCGGAGTTACGGATAGAACCGAAGTTGGTGGTGATGCCTGAGAAACCTGCTGAAGGACGGATAGCCTTGTAAAGTATGAGGTCCTTGGTATCACGGATATAGTAGTCAACGCTCAAGGTAAGTGAGTTCTTGAGGATACCCATATCGAGACCGATGTTGGTCTGCTGTGAAGTTTCCCACTTGAGACCTGTATCGATTTCACTGGTCTGAGCAATACCTACGATCTGGTTATAGCTGTAACCGTTTTCAGGATCGAAGACATCGTATGAAATACCTGATGAAGAAAGCTGAGGAACTGAAGCGGTCGCATCTACGTTTGCATTACCGGTCTGACCCCAACCTGCACGGAGCTTCAATGTATCGAAGAAATTGAGCTTCTTGATCCATGGCTCGTCGCTGAGTTTCCATGCAAATGAGAATGAAGGGAATGTACCCCAACGGTTGCTTGCACCAAAGTTTGAAGAACCGTCACGACGTATGGTAGCTGTAAGGAGGTACCTGTCGTAGAGGGAGTAGTTCAAACGTGCAAAGTAAGATGCAAATCTTGTAGAGATGTTTGGAGCACCGTTACCGTCGTTGTAGTCCTTGGAGTTGGTTGAGTAGAATCCACGGAGGAATGAGAATGTAAGGTCTTTAGTACTTGCATTGCTCCATGAGCCGTGTGAAATGCTTGCAGACTGTCCGATCATAGCTGTGATCGAGTGAGCTCCGAAAGTACCGCTGTAGGTAAGGTAGTTCTCAGCACCCATGTTTGTGCCTGCGCTTCCGCTTACACTGAACTGATCGACAGGATCTTCACCGTTGAGCTGGTCATAAGTGTACTGAGTGTTTATGTAAGCCGGATTATAGCTCCATGAGTTGTTTCCCCAGAAATCATAGTTGAGGTTTGTCCTGAAGACGAGACCCTTCATAAGGGTAACTTCCGCATAGAATGAGTTACGTACGGAACCGTTGTCATTGTCCCAATCCTTCTTGTAAGATCTGTACATCTTGTCAGCATAAGGGTTGGATGCATACTTACCTGCCGTGAAGTTCACATCATCATCAAATGTGAAATGGCCGAATGTACCGTCCTCATACTGTACAGGAACGTTTACAAGCTTACCGGTCGCATTGTCAACATAGTCCATGGTAGGGACCACGCGTGCGTAGTTAATCATATTTCCGCCACCCGAGTTCTTGCCTGTAGAGAAACTGATATTTACACCTGCCTTGAGCCACCTGGTGATATTGAAATCAGTGTTGAGACGCATGGTGAGACGCTTGTTCCAAGTGTTGACGATGATACCTTTGTTGTCGGTATAACCGATAGAGAAGTTGGACCTGATGTTATCGGAACCGCCTGAAATGGAGATGTTATACTTCTGACGGGTAGAAGTCTGAGTCATGACGTCCTGCCAGTCGATGGCATTGAGCTGATCGTCATATTCTCCGTTGAAAGCATTGAATGGAGTATATCCATCATTTATGCAAGACCTGCGGTAAGCATCAAGCCACTGGTCAAGAGAAGCGACCTCAAGTCTGTCAGCATAAGTAGAAACACCGAAATCAGCCTTCACGTCAACTCTTACCTTTCCTGCCTTACCCTTCTTTGTAGTCACCATGATGACACCGTTCGCACCACGCGCACCATAGATGGCGGTAGAAGAAGCATCCTTGAGAATCTCGATGCTCTCCACGTCCTGAGGGTCAAGCCAGCTGAGGTTGGAATTGTTTCCATACTGGATACCGTCGACAACCCAGAGAGGGTCAGTGTTACCGTTCATCGTGGCGACACCGCGGATACGGATGTTGAAACCTCCGTTAGGGTCACCTGACGACTGTGTGATCACGACACCGGCTGCAGCGCCCTGAAGACCCTGGACAACGTCAATAGGAGTTCTTCTTGACATCTGCTCTGCATCGACTGATGCCACAGATCCGGTGATGTCGCTCTTCTTCTGGGTACCGTAACCTACGACTACGGTCTCTTCAAGAAGCTCAGCATCTTCTTCCATTATGATTTCGAAGTGTGTCTTCGAAAGGACTGGCACCAGCTGGTCCTTATAACCTATGGAAGTGAAAACCAGAGATGCATTCGGCTTTACTGTCAAAGCGAACGTTCCGTCGGAATTTGTTACGGTACCGTTTGTAGTACCCTGTTCAATGACACTTACTCCAACGAGAGGACCGACATTGTCTTTAACAACACCGGTTACTTTTGTCTGTGCCATAAGTGAGACGCTCATGAACATCGACAGAAGAACAGCAAAAAATTTACCTTTCATGCTTTCAGTTTTTAGTTATTAATGGTTAGAGTTTGCTGACGTTTTTATCCGTCAATGCGAATTTGGCTGTTTTACTTCTAAAAGAAGGGGTCGTTTTACCACACCGGACTCCAATATGTTTATTTACACATTTCGGAAGTGTTTTTACCGAAAAACGATAGTGGCGGCAGGCCCGAGGAATCGTCAGGAAGGAAAAAATTAGTTAGATTTGCAATATGACCAACACCCATGAAAACAATGAAGATCCATCATAGACAGCTTCCAGTCATCATATTTCTGCTCCTGCTGTCATGCAGTTGCATGGCCCGTAGTTTCAAGACCATCAGCGTCCGGAACGGCCTTACGGACAACGGCATCGAATCAATCACCCAAGACAGCGAAGGCTACATGTGGTTTGCCACCAATGACGGTCTGAACAGGTTTGACGGATATGATCTGGACAAGTATACACTGAAAGACTTCGGACTGAACTTCGACCAGTTCATCTACGCCGCAGAAGACGGGGGCGGCAACCTGTGGGTGAAATCAAGTGCAGGCCACATATATCTCGTCGACAGACACTTCAAAAGACTCATAGACAAGCCCGATTCAGCCCTGGCATCGATAGGCATCCCATATTCAGACAGTCTGGATGTATTCGTCGACAATGTGAAGAACCTTTGGGTGGAGACAAGGCAGACTCTTTATCATTACGACTGGTCAGACAACAGGCTATCCACTTACAGTCTACCTGCGGGATGTCATGGAGTGGCATCGGACGGCATCCGGTCATTTCTGTCATTGGATGACGGCAGCATCATACAGATAGGCTCCGGGAACGACCTGCAGCCGATACAGAAGCCGGACATGCGCCCCGACAGAATAATGATAGACTCCAGAGGACGGCTCTGGCAATACGGGTACAGCAGCAGGACGATAAGGTATTACGACAACCAGACGGGCAGCTGGAACGACCTTCCTGAAAATCCGATCACGGACAGGGACTTCATATCCTGTGCGATTGACGACCGTAAGGGCAACATCTGGTTCGGAAGCATAAGCAACGGCATAATCGTATTCCGGTACGACCTTTCGGAATACCAGATCATCAGCCATGAATCCGGAAACCGCCTTACGATTCCGAACAACCACATATCCTGCATGTATGTCAGTGACGACAACATCCTGTGGATAGGAACCATGAAAGGAGGTGCCGCACTGACCTCTACAGAAAAAGTCGACATAAGGACAATCGAAGTAGACGTAAATGAGGACGTAAAGACAATCATCGAAGACAAGGAGAAGAACCTCTGGATAGGTATGGACGGAAAAGGATTGCTGAAATACGATCCTCAGACCGGAAAAATCAGACACTTCACGAAATCGGACGGTTCCATCCCTTGCGACAACATCATCGGCTCCGCTATCCTGGATGACGGGGCCATACTGTTTACATCCTATGGAGGCGGAGTGTTCAAATGGGACGGAAGAAGTTCGGACAGACTCTGGTGCCCTGACGAAAAGTTCGGTTTCAGCACCAGATTCTGCAGTCACATATTCAAGGACAACTACGGCAGCATCTGGATCCTCACATTCAACAGAGGAATCGTCTGTCTGATGCCTGACGGCAAATGGAGACAGTTCACAAGGGATAATTCCGATCTGGTATCGGATTTCATGACATCCATGACCTACTCTCCTGAACTTGACAAGGTCTTCGTCAGCAACAGACAATGCATCTATGAAATCCAGACGAACAACATGACGCTGAAGAAGGTCATCGATTTCAGTCAGGTGACAAATATCTTCATTGACAGCAGATGCATCCTCTGGATAGGTACGACCGACGGCCTGTACTACACCTACATGACACAAGACAGCGGAATAAGTAAGATTGACATTTCCGACGGTCTGTCCCATAACAGCATCACAGGCATAGGGGAAGACATGAAAGGTGACCTCTGGGTGACCACAAACCATGGATTCACACACATCTATATCATTGACGACCCGCATAAGAAATCGATAGAACCAAGATGTTTCCCTTATTATGAAGATGACGGTACGGGAGACGGACGCTTCACGCACAACTCGATATGCTTTTCTGAAGACGGCAGCATATTGTTGGGAAATGACGGCAAGGTCATAAAGGTAAATTCCAATGCCGCCAGCCCGAACAAGAAAGAGAACAATCTCAAGGTGACAGCCGTAATGGTCTCGGGAGAAAACGTCAGAATTGCGGATAATGACATCCTGAGAATGAACCACAATGACA
Organism: Bacteroidales bacterium; assembly: GCA_017399905.1. Lineage (GTDB taxonomy): Bacteria > Bacteroidota > Bacteroidia > Bacteroidales > UBA932 > Cryptobacteroides. Next base: position 133,962 of record JAFQAR010000043.1, on the reverse strand, counting down.
ATCTCACAGTCACAGTTTCCGCCATGGACTACATGAATCTCAACAAGATAAGATTCGAATTCCGTCTGGACGGCAGCGAGGACTGGACAATGATGCAGGGCAACCTGCTCTTCCTCAACCGCATCCCGTCAGGAAAGCACAAGCTGAAGATAAGGATAATCGGAGCGGTACATGATCCTGAAGGCACGGTAGAGGTCGGGATAAAAGTAAGGCCGCCTTTCTGGAAATCGGCAGCAGCCATAGTAATGTATGCCCTGTTCTGTCTGCTCTGCGCCCTGATAATCATCCAGATGTTCAAATCCAGGAGCAGGAAGATACTGGATCAGAAACGTCATGAGATGGATGAATCCAAGCTGCAGTTCTTCACCAACATCAGTCATGACCTGAGGACACCGTTGACCATGATCATAACCCCGCTGAGCAAGCTGCTGCGGGAGCATCAGGACACAGCCTTGGCGAATGACCTCGAACTCATAAACAGGAGTGCCCAGACACTTCTGGACGAGGTCAACCAGCTTCTTGACTTCAAGAAGATCGACCAGGAGAAGATTGCATTCAATCCTACCTATGGAGACATTACCAGATTCGTGAAGGAAGTGGTCAATTCCTTCAACCTGATCTTTACCGAAGACACCATAAAGCTTGTGACGGACATCGACGACAAGCCTGTCATGATGGACTTCGACAAGAACAAGATCATGAGGATACTTCACAATCTCATGAGCAATGCCTTCAAGTTCAACCATGCGAAAGGATATGTAAAGGTAAGCCTCCAGCAGGCTGGAGACAATGTCGAGATCAGCGTCACTGACAGCGGCTGCGGAATATCGGATGAAAGCAAGCCTCACATATTCGAAAGATTCTATACGGGACATGGCAAATCGTCAATAGGCGGAAACGGCATAGGACTGCACATAGTCCAGGAATATGTCAAGCTGCATGAGGGTACCATTTCCGTTGCAGACAATCATCCATCCGGAAGCATATTCACGATATCCCTGCCTATAACGCACAACTGCGCACTTGACGAGGACATTGATATCATTGACGATGAACATCTTGAAAATGAAAGCCGCACGATTTCCGAAGGCAGGCAGAAGATACTTATCATTGAGGACAATCTGCCGTTCAGGCAATTCCTGAAGAGTTCCCTCTCGGACAAATACAAAGTCTATGAGGCAGGAAACGGAAAAGCCGCGCTGGAAAGCCTGGAGAAACATTCCATCGACATCGTCATAAGCGACGTGATGATGCCTGTCATGGACGGACTGGAACTGTGCCGTGAAGTCAAGAATGACATAAGGTACTCACATATACCTGTCATACTGCTTACGGCCATACAGAACAAGGAGATGACGGTACAGGGCTTACGTGACGGAGCGGACGAATACATCTCCAAGCCATTTGACGTAGAGGTCCTGATCCTGAAGATAGAGAAGATCCTTAAACGAAGGAAGGACAATCACGAACGGTTTTCCGACAACACAGCCAAGATTTCCGAACTGACCGTGAGCAGGCTGGACAAGGACCTCATGAACAGGACGCTCGCCGCAATCGAGAAGAACCTGACCGACAGCGAATATTCCATCGAGGACCTCAGTGCCGAAGTCGGCATATCCCGAAGCGGACTCTACAAGAAGCTCATGTTCATCACCGGCAAGTCACCTATCGAATTTATAAGGACCATAAAGCTGAAGAAAGGCAGGGACATGCTTGAGGCCGGCGAGACATCCGTATCCCAGATAGCATGGAGTGTCGGATTCTCACCGAAGCAGTTCTCGAAATACTTCAAGGACGAATATGGCTGCCTTCCTTCCGAATATCTGAAGCATATCCGGAACCAGGCCTGAAAATTGCGTAGGTCATGTCACGAACTTTAAACAAAACGACATGATCTACACATTACCCCCGCTCCCATATGCGACAGACGCATTGGAGCCACGCATGAGTCAGGAGACCATCGAGTACCACTACGGGAAGCATCTCCAGACCTATATAGACAATCTCAACAGGCTGATTGCGGGAACGCCCTACGAAAAGATGCCGCTTGAGAAGATCATCATCACGGCCGGCGGTCCGCTGTACAACAATGCGGCGCAGGTCTGGAACCACACATTCTTCTTCAACTCACTGACACCGGAGCCTGAGCTGATCCCCCTTGAACTCGCGGACTATTTCATCCGTGACTTCGGGTCCGTGGAGGTTTTCAAGGAGAAATTCAAGAAGGCAGCCATTGACGTGTTCGGGTCCGGATGGGCCTGGCTGGCTCAGGACAATGACGGCAGGCTGCACATCATCCAGGAGTCGAACGCCGGGAATCCGCTGAGGGCAGGATACAAGCCGCTGCTGACCATCGATGTGTGGGAGCATGCGTACTACATCGATTACCGGAACCGCAGGGCGGCGTTCGTGGACAGTTGCTGGGACCTGATCAGCTGGAAGAAGGTCCTGAAGCGGATGCATGAGCCGTCGCCGGCAGCCAGGGTCGCAGACCTGGCGGAGGCGAGGAGCGGCGCGGAGGCGGAGGCTTCCCGTTCAGGGAAGGCGGAGGCCGGAGGCGCGGGAGCGGCCGGAGCGGTGGTCGTAGCGGTAGCGGAGACGGACCGCGAAGGGCTGACCGAAGCGATTGCGGAGGCTGTCATCGAAGATGAGGAAGCCGCACAATGCTACATCTGCGTCATATGCGGATGGGTCTATGACCCCGCTGAAGGCGACCCCGAAAGCGGCATAGCCCCGGGAACACCATTCAAGGACATCCCCGAAGACTGGGTCTGCCCCGCATGCGGAGTAGGCAAGAAAGACTTCGACCCGTGGAACGGCTAATACTCATTCCATGAGGACATATCCTCGAGAGATCCGCATCACTTCTGACGAAGCGTGGGTACATGGATTGCGTTTTCCGTGTACCCACGCTTCGCAAAAGTCCGGTCATGTATGTCTTTCTGACACCGTGGGTACATGAATCGCCCCATTTCATTGACCCACGCTCATGGGACTGATGATTTTTACGTCCAAACAGGTGGCACACAACAAGATTTATCATATATTTGCCTCACTTCATGCATTTCGGGAGAGATGTGAGAGAGAAATCGAAGAGTTGATAATGTGATAATGACAAATGCCATGAAAAAGACCTACCATCTATGCCTTTCCGCAGGCAACGAAACCCTGTTCAGGGACGAAGAAGACTACAACCGGGGATTCAACAGTTTAGCACTGGCTCTTTACAAGACAAACTCAACCGGCCTTGTTGAATCATTTCAATCCACCCACTTTCATCTGGTCGTACAGTCAGAAAATCCGGCAGACATGATGTACGCCATGAGGCAGTCATACTCAAAATACTTCAACCGCAGGTACCAGAGATCGGGACGCCTTGGAGAAAAACACCATTTCCAGCTTGAAATATCCGGCCTGCATCACCACCTGGCAGCAATGACGTATGTATTAAGGAACGCATTGCACCATGGCCTGGTACCTATACCATATGCCTACCCCCATTGTACTGTCAATGCGATCTTCAGGAAAGAAATGGGAAAGATACATATAGAAAAGGAGCTGAACCAAAACTCCTTTTACAGATTTGTCGGAAGAAAAGCAGAATGGCCTTCGCATTACAGAATGAATGACAAGGGCCTGTTTCTACGGGAAAGCGTTCTGGATATTGTGCAAGTGGAAAACATGTATGCAACTCCCCGTGCATTCAATTATTATATGTCTCGAAAGTCAGGAGAAGAATGGGAAAAGGAGCAGGAGAAAGACAATATCGGAGCCAGCCCCATCAGGCTGGAAGACATCGAGCAAGGCATAAACGGGCAGACAAAAGAAAAAATGCTCATCTATGAAAGCGGTCGCTCCGACTACAGAAAGATTTCCGACATAGACCTCTGCCATGAAATTGACCGGAACATCATTCCGAAATACGGAAAAGCATCTGTATATCATCTATCTCGGACCGAAAAGGAGCAGATAGGAGAATTCCTTTTCAGAACCTTCCGAATCGGAGAAGCACAGATACGCCGATGTCTGGCCTTCTGAATTCGGAAGAAGCTTACAGCATCACTATCCGAAGCCTCGGTACATGAAAAGTGACAATGCTTGTACCCACGCTTCGCAAAAGTCCGGTCATGTATGTCTTTCTGACACCGTAGGTACATGAATCACCCCATTTCATTGACCCACGCATACAAAAGCATACAGGTATGTCCCGCATGCGGAGTAGGGAAGGAATTATTCGAACCATGGAACGGCTAGTAGCTGTTCCATGAAGAGATTTCCTCGAGAGGTTTGCGGATCTTGTTTCGTGTCGGCGCATCCGGATGGCCAACGGCGATCAGCAGCTGGACCCTTCGGCTGCGCGGCACTCCCAGGATCTTCTTCACACGCTTCTCGTCGAACCAGCCCATTATGCATGTGCCCAGCCCGAGCTCGGCCGCCTGCAGGCAGAAATGTTCCACAGCCATTCCCAGGTCCATCATGCTGTAGTCCTTGTCCTTCACCACGGAGCCGGCCTTGGCCTCCATGTTCATCGGCTCCTGGACCACCGCCACAAGAACCGGCACCTGCACCGTGAACTTGTTCATGCCCAGACCTATCGCGGCATCCGACAGCTCGACAAGCTTCGCCCTGTCATCCACCGCCACGAATTTCCACGGCTGCGAGTTACACGCCGACGGCGCCATCCTCGCCGCCTCCAGACACTTCACGACATCCTCCCGGTCCACCGTCTTCGGAGCGTACTTCCTGTCGCTCTGCCTCTTCAATACAAGTTCTGAAAATTCCATAGTCTTATTTAATTTTCAAATCAAAATACATAAGTCTTGTCGCTATAACACTATCATTTATATGATAAAAGGATTTCTCCTCCTCATCATCTTTATGTAGAAACTTAAAGCCATTTCTTTCATAGAAATTCAAGGTCTTGAAATTATTATATGCATCAACAACCAGAAAGCGACACCCTGTCATATTATCTTCATCTCGAAACCAATCCTTGATGAATTCCATAAGCTGACACCTAAGCGCAAACCCTGGAATTCTTCATTAACACCAACTCTTCCAATCAAAGCTGCTGGATAACTACGTCCCCTTTTATGATTATCAATAGGACGATTAATTCTATTTTTTGTTGATGAATCCAGATAGGTAGTCTTGATACTATCGTTTGCCAATGTAAATAATGCTACTATCTTATGAGGCCTACTATCTGTTATCCAGCAATAAGTCTTACCCATAAGTTCGTCCGCATACTTCTTGGCATCATTCATAAAGAAATCATCAAGATCCGAATTTCCACAAGTAAAAGCCTCGCAATTAGCAAAGACTTCGTCTGACAACCGTATCATCACACAGTCATCATACAAAGAAAATCCTTCTGTCATAACCTATCGTATTCAGAAGGAAAAGGATTTGGATTTTTCCAACACATCACTGATGCGTTTGGCTTCCTGACTCGAAAGCCTTGGAGTCTGCTTCTGACTATTGGCTTCTGCCGTAGATATAAAATCCACCGCACACTGTCCCGTCAACACTGGTATCTCTTTAATCGACATTGCCATAACTTTTTAATTCTAAGGGCTTTCCACCCAGTTACTTGGCAAATATAATACTAATTCCGTAATATCCAACTATAAAGTTGCATATTACGGAATTTCATCCCTACATAGTACCAGTAAGGAGAAGGCAACAGTCAGGTGCGAGGACGGCCCTTGGCCGAGCCGCCCGCAGCGCCTGATCTGTAGTCGCCGGAGGGCGTACATTCCGGCGACGGTGCCGCTGATCAGGTAGCGTCGGAATCATCATGTTCCACTGGTAAGCAAAACACTGAAAGCCAGCGGGTTATAGGGATGCGCGTGCCGACTTTGGGGAGCACGGGAAGGACGGCAAGGGGCTGAGAATGAGAGAGTTGAGGGCCACGTCTTCCGGAGTCTCGACGTACATTCCGGAGACGGTGCCTCTGTTCAAATAGCGTCGGAAACATCAGATCCAATCCGTGACAATTAAACCGCTGTCACAGAGCAAGATACGCAAACCTCCTGCCGCCAAAGGGGAGCAGGAGGTTTATGGAAAAGGCTGGGACACAGGCGGTTAGGCGCCACGCAGCATATTCCGCTGGTAAGCAAAACACTGAAAGCCAGCGGGTTAGAGGGATGCGCGTGCCGACTTTGGGGAGCACGGGAAGGACGGCAAGGGGCTGAGAGTGAGAGAGTTGAGGGCCACTCATTCCGAAGTGTCGGATGCTTACGTTAGGCGCCACGCAGCGGGAAGGCAGAGCGGGACAGGGCATAAAAACACTCTGCTCCGGGCGGTGGGGCCAGGAGCAGAGTGGTATGGGGTGTCTTGCGATGACGGGGCGGGATTCTTTCGCATGCGCTTCAGCGACTTCGTCGATCAGCCACGTCGGGACTTTGGTCCCTCCTTGCAATGACGTGAAAGGGGCGCCTTGCAATGACGGGGCAGAGATTGCCACGTCGGGACTTTGGTCCCTCCTCGCAATGACGTTAAAGGACGTCTTGAAAAGTCGGGATTAGAAGCGGTAAGCGACGCCGACTGAGGCGGTGAGGATACCGTCGAATGAGTAGAGACCGTTCTTCTTCTTGCCAGGGCGAACTCCTGTCTCATGCTCGAAGTCCTCAGGGACAGCCATAGCGTGAACATCGAGAACTACGTCCCATGCCTTGGCTACACGGAAAGTGTTGTAAAGACCGAGGGTAACGGCGAATCTTGAAGCCTCAAGCTCATCGTAAACCTTTGCAATACCGAGACCACCATAGAAGCTGATATCATAAACACGATCACCGTTATTCTGACCAAGAGCAAGGGTCGTGATGTTCAGCATAAGGTCTCCACGAACGCTGAGGTAGTCAAACTCCTGTCTGAAAATAGCTTTGTTACCATCTGGATGATGATCGTAAATTTCGCCGGTACTATATACAAATCCTGAGTCAGCATTAGTAACACCATTAGCATGACCGCCTGTATATGCAACACGGAATCCCAACCATGGGAAAATCCACTTACCAAGATAAACATCCATAGCCGGAGCCAATCTGTGATGGTACTTCATCTCGCGGTCCTGTTCACCATGGTAAACAGACGGGCCGCCACCGAGACCCACGAAGAAGTCACCTTTGAAGAAGATACTCCTGGTATCCACCTTCTTTGCAGTTCCCGCCTCCTGAGCATTTGCTGATGCTGCAGCAGCAAAGAGGATTGCTACAGAGGCGATCAAATAGAACAATCTTTTCATATTACTTTGTTTTTATTGTTTATAATTTTCTTTTTTAGATTCCTCGACTCGCTATGCTCGCTCGGAATGACAGTAAAACGGCCTGATGCATCGCTCGGAATGACAGTAAAACGGCCTGATGCATCGCTCGGAATGACAGAGGCTAGCGTTTTTTGCGTCTGCGCTGCCAGAACTTTTTCTTCTTTGTATCATGCCCGTAGCCATAGCCGTAACCATAACCATAGCCGTAACCATAACCGTAGCCATAGCCGTAACCGTAGCCATAACCTCCGCTTCTGTGCTGGGTTCCGTTCAGTACGATAGCCATGTTAGCGAGCTTCTTCTCCTGATAGAGTTCCTCGAGCTCAGGAAGCTGACGACGGTCCATCTTTCCGGCCCTTACCACGAACACGGTAAGGTCAGCAATACGGTTCGACACCGTAGCATCCGCAATGATGCCCACAGGCACATTATCCACGATTATATATTCATATTTCTTTCTAAGCTCTGCAATCATCTGGTCCAGACGCTCGTCCATAAGGAGTTCGGCCGGATTAGGTGCCTTGGATCCCGCAGGGATGAAGTCAAGGTTCTCGTATTTCGTAGCCTTGATTATGATATCCTCGAGCTTCACTTCCGGATCGTAAAGATAGTTGGTGACACCCGCAGCATGACGTCCTCCCATGTAGTTGGTCATCGTACCCTTACGTATGTCAAGGTCAACCACCACTACCTTCTTCTTTGCCTGAGCAAAACTTACGGCAAGGTTTCCGGAAACGAAGGTCTTACCTGCACTCTCATTGAAGGAAACGAAGGTAATCACCTGCATGGCCTGATCCTTCTTCTTCATGAAGGCCATGTTTGTACGGAGAATACGGAAAGCTTCAGAATATGTATGTCCGCCGCCGTCCACCACGATCAAGCCCTTGTCTTCCTTCTGGTGATCCTTATCGAGAGGTATCTCTCCAAGGAAAGGCACAGACACAGCATCCTTTATGTCCCTGCGGCTCTGAACTCTTGTATCCAGGAAGAGTTTCATAAGAAACCAAATTCCAGGTATTGCAACACCTATTAAGAAACCGAGGAAAAGCCATTTTGTCCTGTTAGGAGCAATCGGATTACTGCTGCCATATACTTCATTTATAATCTGAGCATTATTGTCCACCATAGCCTGAGTCAAGGCATTCTCCTCACGCTTGTTCAGGAGGAAAATATAAAGGGACTCCTTGATCTGCTGCTGGCGTTCGATAGAGATAAGTTCACGCTCCTTCTTTGGGATAGAGAACATACGGGCATAAGCCCTGTTCTCCTCACTCTGGGCCTTATTGAACTCAACCTCGAGGTTTGCTATCATATTGTCAACAGAACGCACTATCGACTGCTTGAGGGAAGTCATGGAGTTGTTCAGATCCTGAACAATAGGGTTCTGTCCGCTGCCTTCCTCTATAAGCTTATCTCTGCGGAGCTTCAAGACATTATACTGGTTTATCTGCGACTCCACACTCGCGTTATCAAGACCAGCATTTACAGGTATAAGCTCCGTATCCTTGGAAGGATCCATAAGATAGTCCTTCATGGACTGAGCCACGCTTATCTTTGTCTGAAGTTCAAGAACCTCTGCACTATATCTCTGAGATGCACTCTCCGAAGCACTTGCTTCCGAGCCAAGATCCAGCACCTTGTTACGTCTCTTGAAGGCCTCGATATCAGACTCCACACCACCGAGTTCATTCTCAATTATGATCAATCTTTCGTTGATGAAGTCAGCCGTATTTATCGCAATCTGGTTCTTCTCACGGATAACATCCTCATTGTAAGTCGAGATCAAGGTATTCAGCACAGCAGAAGCCCTTACTGGAGAGGCGTCCTGAAACGAAAGTTTAAGAATAGAAGCTTCTTCGGCTTCCTGCCGAATCCCTAAGTTTGAGATAAACAGAGAGGCCATTGCACTGACCGGTCTTTTTTCCACAAGCAAAGACTCTCCTATCCATGACTTATCAAAATAGTTAGTAGGAGTCACCACTATAGAGGTTCCCATAACCGACAAGGTATCTCCAACTGATAAATCATACGAACCTTCACTTCCGTTAATTCCTGAAATCAATACTTTCTCAGGAGATATTGCTGTAACATACAAAGACATCCACTTTTCAGCAAAATCTTCCGGAAACGAAACACGGAATGGAGAATTGGAATATAGCTCAAGATAACGAAGACGATTTGACTGTTTGTAACAAACATCAGAGTTTGTACGTCTCACGACCTCCTTCATCAGTTTATGCGACCTGAAACGGTAAATCTCATTGGTCACATTCACCTTATTGATAAGATTGTCATACCTGTTCAAGCTGGCTGAAACAGCTTTATTCTCAGGATTTTTAATCGCAATTGTTGCGGAAGCGAAATATGTAAAGCTTGTAGCCGAATAAATGGCATATGCAGCCAGTACTCCAATGATGGCGAAAAGCATGAACCACTTCCATTTGCTGAGCAAATAGAAAAAGAGGTCTAAAATATTTATGCTGTCGTTTTGTTTCTTATTTTGCATACTCATATATTAATTGCCACCAATTATACCTGTTCCTGTAAGAGCCCACAAAATAGTGGAAACCACTGATATGAGAGAGGTTCCAAATGAAACCCACTGCCATGTATTTTCATTTCTGGTCCTATACTTCGGCTCCACATAAACAATATCATTCTGCTGCAAATAATACGTAGGAGACATGAAGATGTCAGCCGTCCTAAGATCGTTATAGAATATCTGCTGCTTTCCGTCAACCATACGAATCACTGCAATCCTGTCAAGACGAGCAGCCCTGGTTACATCTCCAGCCTTTGCAATCGCCTCTATGATTGTCACCTTATCGCCGTCAACTGTATATGTACCCTTAGAATTGACCGCTCCCAACACCGTGTATTTGAAGTTCAGGAACTCAATCGATACCTCGGGATCCTTGATGTAGTTGCCTTCCTCGATCATACCGGCAATCAGGTCAGACACATCCTTGAGGCTCTTGCCTGCCACATTGATCTTGCCGAGAATCGGGAAAACGATGTTTCCCTCGGCATCGACCCTGTAGCCCTGCTCAAGTACGTCAACTCCGGCAGATTTCACACTTCCGTCGGCTGCTACCTGGTAGGCTCCTGTCTGTACATTGAACGGTACGGCGAGCTCAGGATTCTTACAGCTGACCTTGATGTCGAGCCTGTCATTTTCGTGCACTACCGTACTCATCTCCGTATTGATCGGATATGATTCGCCAGGCACCATGTCGTTCAGATAGACGAACTTCTTGCTCGATGCACACGAAGCAAGAATCATCATCGTAACGACCACCAAAAAAGGTTTTATAATCCTCATTTTTATACTTTTTGTTACACACAATCTACATAGATTCCTCGGCTCGGCCTTTGGCCTCGCTCGGAATGACATTGGTCGGCCTTTGGCCTCGCTCGGAATGACAGCACTTCACTCTTTGCCTCGCTCGGAATGACATTGGTCAGCCTTTGGCCTCGCTCGGAATGACAGTAGCCATTCCTCGTCTGCAGACTTCTGCAGCCTCCCTGTCAGGAAGGCACTCGAGCTCTCCCACAAGGGTCATCTCCGTAAGATCCGCAAGGGTCTCGCAAAGAGCTTCATGGAGCCTCATGTCCTGTCTGAGGACCGAACAGCCCGGAAGCACTGCGCTGAAGGCCGCTATGTCCTCGCACACGCGGAAACGGTTGCGCGGAGCCTGCTTCAGCCTCACGATGCCCGCCACAGGAGCACTTTCATTTCTGTAGCAATGCGTCTTTCCGCTCCATGGCGACCCGTACACCCTGACCCCGCCCTCAGTCAGACGAAGCATCGGGTTGTCGTCGTTCAGCAGCCAAGAGCCTTCGATGTGCTTCAGCCAAAGGCGCGAATGGGTGCTCTTTCCCGTGCCGCTCTTTCCCATGAAGAGAAAGCCCTTGCTGTCATTCACCACGACGGAAGCATGAACGGATATGGCTCCGCGCGGAAGTATCGCCTGAGCAAACACGATGCGCAGCATCGAACTCAAGGCCGTCTTCACAAAGCGGTCGTCCCAACGGATGAAGGCCCGCACATCTGCAACAGCCTCATCGAACTCCACCACATGGGGCAGACCGTTGTCGTAGTCAAGCTCTATGCGGTAGCCGGAAGGCGTGCGGTACAGGAGGGTATGTCCCATATCGTTGCTATCCTCGTCCAGAAGCACATCTGCCTCCCTCGGAGGAAGTGACGCATGTTCCACAAGTTCAAAGAGCTTGTCCCCTTCGGCAGGGGCTTTGCTTCTGAAAGACCGAAAAGACGGCAGGAGCACATCCAGGTCCCTTTCCTCAAGAAGCGTCACCGCAAAAGAAAAGTCCGCCACCGTATAATGCTCCGTCATCTCAACTGTCCTCCCATAAGCTGCGCTGCCGTCCAGAACCATTCGCCGGGGGCGTAGGCAAGGGCGAAGCGCATATTTCCAACGAAAGACTTCAGCGTATGAGCCTTGCGTGACAGCACGTTACGTGAGGCAACAGCCCTGTCTTTCGAATAAACGCCAAAGTTACCGCCTTTCAAGATAATATCCAATAAATTGTCGGAATTTTTATCCCCCTTGTCATTTCGAGCGAGGACGCAGTCCGAGTCGAGAAATCTCCTTACAAACCCGTCCAGCAGCTCCGACCAGCGGGAAAGTCCCGTACGACGCCAGATATCTCTCATTCCGTCAGGGTCAATGCGGTCAGCATAGTACCGGCAAGCGACTGCATAGTCACAGATCTGCCTGAGGCCGATTCCGACCCCGAGCGCATGCTTCAGGATATGCGAACTCAACAGAAGCAGGTTCACCTCCGGTGCAGGCACCGTCACCTCGACCGGATCCGGATCCCCTACCGGAACCGTCTCAAACCCCTTTTCCGCAATCAGCGAACGTATATACTTCTGCCTGAGCGGATTCTGTATGTCAAGCAGAAACGGATGATGCTCTATTATGACCCCGTCAGCCTCATACGACCAGCTGTGGTCCGGCATCCTCTGCCTCTGCGCATCGAAGATACCCTCAAGCGGATCGGACCCCCCGTCATGTCCCGGGAAATACAGGTCGATGTCCCCGCACTCGCGAAGGTGAGGTTCCGGATACATTCGGGCCATTCCCTGCCCCTTCTGCAGCACGGCATCGACGCCGTTCTGCGCGAACTTCGAGAAAAGCGAACATACAGCCTTGTCCATCTTCGCATTGGCGGCCTCGATACGGTCCACATGGGCCATCCACTTCACCGCCAGAGCCATCGGCGGCTGCATGTCGTCGGCAAGGAAATCAAGTCCGCGGTACGTAAGGCCGAGCACGGTCTGACGACGCGACAGGAGGAAGACATCGTTCCACTCCTGCTGCGTCAAAGGGAAGACCTTCTCCATCTCAGGATCGGTCCCTCCCCAAAGTCCGGCCCTCAACAAGGCCAGCATCGCCCTTACCTCGCGTCCCTGCTCCATCGGTTTCAGATCACAAGCCCTCCGTCGACCCAACAGCGGAGCAGCTTCTCCACATCGGCACGGGCCGTCGCCATATCCACATCGTAGCACTCGCAGAGCCACATCGCCAGATCGTCCGGCACGAAAGAAGAGGCACCTATCCTCTCCCAAAGCATGGCCGCAGACGCATTGAAGGTAAACACATTGGTCATCTTCGCAGACCCCGTCTCCGCATCCACCACCATATATTTCTTGCCGATCTTACGCAGTTTCAATTTCGGATTCAGTCTCATAGGTCTCATCATTTTTCTTATCCAGCACCTCGTAAGCAGAATTCTGGCTGACGAACTCAGGAACGATCTGCTTCATCTTGGCAACAATCTTCATATTGTCGTATGTAAGGCTCACATCTATCAGGGCGTCGATTTCAGCCTTGACATAATCATAATCATACTCCCTGACATTGGCGATCATCACTTTTTCATGCGAAGTCGGCTTCGTAAGTTCCTTCACGTTCAGAAGTTCCTCGTAAAGCTTCTCGCCATGTCTCAGACCGGTGTATTCGATCGTCACGTCCTTCTTTCCGGAAAGCCTGATCATGGTCTTCGCAAGGTCTGCAATCTTGACCGGCTTACCCATGTCAAACACGTAAATCTCACCTCCGTTACCCATACTTCCGGCTTCAAGAACGAGCCTGCAGGCCTCCGGAATGGTCATGAAATACCTTATGATCTCCGGATGGGTCACGGTGACAGGTCCTCCCTTCTCGATCTGTGCCTTGAACCTCGGGATCACAGAACCGTTCGATCCAAGTACATTTCCGAAACGGGTGGTTATGAACTGAGTGACATTCTTCTTTTCCTTAGCGATCTTCTTCGCCAATGACTGAACATAGATTTCACATATCCTCTTGCTGCATCCCATCACATTCGTAGGATTCACCGCCTTATCCGTCGACACCATAACAAACTTTTCGACTCCATACTTCACGGCAAGGTCCGCAAGCACACGGGTTCCCACGATATTGTTCTGGACCGATTCATAGACATCAACCTCCATCATCGGTACATGCTTGTAGGCAGCAGCATGGAAGACATACTGAGGACGGTATTTCTCGAACACGCTCTCTATCCTGGACTTGTTTGAAACGTCCGCAACCACGGTCACAGCGTTCACATCCCTCCATGTGTCACTTATCTCCAGCCTTACGTCGTGCAATGGGGTCTCCGCCTGGTCAAGGAGGATAAGCTGCTGAGGATTGAACATCACCACCTGTCTCATGATCTCAGATCCGATCGATCCAGCCGCACCCGTCACGAGCACTCTCTTTCCTTCGATATGGGATGCCACCTTCTTCATATCGATCTGGATAGGAGGTCTCTGAAGAAGGTCCTCGATGCTGTATTCGCGCACCTTCGAATGGTCCAGACTATCATCATCCCATTCCTTTATCGCAGAGACGGTCATGACCTTGAGACCCAACGCGAGCATCCTGTTGAGGAAATCCGTATTCTGTACCTCCTCATGCTTTGCCGGAGAAATGATAACAGCTTCGATATTCTTCTTGTTGATGATATCCACCAGCTTGTCATCATTCTTGTATACCGGAAGTCCCACAATCGTCTTGCCCGCAAGGTCAGGCTCGTCCGCAATGAAACCGACCACCTCATATTTGCTCATCGGGTCTGACCTCAACATCTTCGCGATGCTGCAGCCCATCACCTTGGCTCCATAGACGAAGGTGAGCTTGCTTTTCTGCTGGTCGAATGACAGTCTTTCCCATATCATCTTGACCATTATACGGGAAATGCTCATCACGAGAAAGGCAATGAGATATGCAATAGTAACGATGCTCATCGGAGGGATCCTCACCTCCATACGAACGAAGACGAACCTATCGATCAGAGTGTTTGCCGCATATGCAAATGCCAATGTCACGAAAATCTTCAGGATGTCCTGAAATGACGAAAAGCGGAGCACGTTACGGTATGGCTTGAACACCGCAAACGCAACGAAACTCAAGGAAACGCCTGTTATCACGGCATTTCGGAATGAGACCATACTCTCCGCCGAACGGTCGAACTGATAGGCAATCAGATAGGCAAACAGAAACGACACCGCCACTATGGCTACATCCATAATGAGGATGGCCCACCTTGGCAGAAACCTTTCCGGTACAATCTTTTTGATGAATTCCAGATTCATAGGTTATTGATTTTGCGCACGAAGATACTCTTCATGCAGATGATAATACTTACGTTTGAACAGTATGTATGCGGCACACAGAACCAGTATGACCGATATCGAATAGATCCATTGGTTTACAGGCAGATATATCAGTCCCAGTGACACTACAGCCTGTATCGCCATATAGATGGATGTGACCACGGTGTGAGGCATCTTCAGTTCATTGGCCATAAGCTGGAAGGCATGCTTCCTGTGAGGCTTGAAGATGTTCTCCTTCAGCATCAGCCTGTGCAGGATGGTCAGTACGGTATCGACTCCATAGACCACAAGCAGCATGATCCAGAGCACATTCTCAGTCTTGATGATCAGTGAAAACACCATGAATATCACAGCGAAGGCAATTGCCACAGCTCCCACATCACCGGCAAAGCATCTTGCGGTCTTCCTGAAATTGAAGAAGCAGAAGATCACAAGACTAATCATCAGAATCGCGATGAGATTCATATCGATGAAGTTGAGCTTATGATTGACGATCGCCAAGGTCCCAAGAACCACCAGCGAATATCCTCCGGTTATGCCGTTGATGCCGTCCATGAAGTTGTAGGCATTGATTATATATGTGCATACGATCAAAGACACAAGGACAGCCGGCCATTGGCTTAAGGTCAGGATACCCAGCTGATGGAACATCATCAGCATGGCGATGAAATGCACCACAATCCTGAACCTGTTAGGCACCGATGAAACATCATCTGCGAAAGAGATTGCCGCAATCAGAGTCGCTCCTGCAATGAACCACGCATACGGAAATCCAAAGCATGCAGCATAAAGCCACAAGGCGAAGAGGAAGATGATGCCGCCACCACGCAAGGTAATCGTCTTGTGAGAACTTCTCAGGTTTGGCTTATCGATGATGTTCAGCCTGTCCGCAATCCTGAAATAAAGCAGCTCCAGACAAAGCAGGAGGAGTGCAATAATGATATACTTTACCACAATCATGATATCTTGAAATTATCCAGCACAGGGCTAGGGGTCCACCTCAGCTCAGTTTGAGCTTTTACACTACTGAAAGTCAACGGATTAACGATCTTTCCCAGCTTATTTGAGTTTATAGGAGCGCGACGTCCCAAGAGGTCTCCGCATTTGGCAAGCATCCAAGCCATGAAATATGGCAGAGAGAGAGGCTTTCTCTTATTCATCTGACGAGAAATAAGTTCTTCCAATTCGCCGAACGACGGGTCATACCCGTCTGTCAGATTATAGATTCCATTCTTTCCTTCAAGATATGGAATGACTGCAGCAACGTCAGAAGCCATGACGACACTTTTCTTTGCTTCAGCCTTTCCTATGCTGAAATATCTTCCTGTACTGATTCCGCGTATCATAGCCCCAAGGTTTCCAGGAGGATTGATTCCAGCAATCAACGGAAGCCTCAGAATGACAAGAGACACGCCTTTATCCGCACACCATTCCTGCAGATATCTTTCAGCAAGAATCTTACTGTCGGCGTACGGATTTTCACCTTTTAAAGGTGACTCCTCTGTTATATCCAGACCTGTATCCAGACCATAAACAGCTACCGTAGAAATAAACACAAAAGTTTCAGGCAGGGCTGGAGACAACTCCAAAGCCTTGCAAAGGTTCTTCGTACCTTCAAGATTCACCTGATAGAATTCATCCTTCTCGGATTGTGTCTTTGGCACGACATGAGCCTTACCGGCCGCATGCAGAACGATGTTATAACCGTCATTCAATGCCGGAACATTTTCTGACAGATTGCATTGTACATCATTCTTCTGTGAGCGCCCCAGCGTTGTCAGGGCATAGCTTTTCTCCAGAACAGGAATCATATTCTTTCCGAGAAAACCGGTAGCTCCCGTTAAGAGTAACTTCTTCATCGGTTCAATATTTCATCATACATATACAGGCACTTGTCTATCATTCCCGCGTATGTAAAATTGTTTTCATAATGCTGGCGGGACTGCGACGAATATCGCTCGTAGACTTCCTTATCAGAAGTCAGTGCAATGATGGCATCGGCCAGAGCCTTTGCATCCTCCACAGGGACATTGAGACCGGAATATCCATGCTTGTTCACCCACGAAACGCCGGACTCAGGAATCCTTGTCGCTACTATCGGCTTACCGCAGGACATAGCCTCAACCTGAACAATTGCAAAAGCTTCTGTCTTCCATATTGAGCTCAGACAGAACAGGTCACAGGCCTTGTAATAGGAAGCAAAGTCTTCTTCACAAATATATCCCAGAAGATTGACCTTATCCGAAACACCAAGTTCCTGTATCTGAGTTGACAGAGTCTCATGCAGAGGACCTCTTCCACCTATAAGGACAACATAATCATCCGGCAGATATGAAGCCGCCTTCACGAGATATTCATATCCCTTGTACCCGACCAGACGTCCGAGCGTATAGACTATCTTCTTTCCCGGATATGCTGACTTTATCTTTTCCGGCTCGGCATTGACATCTGACAGATCCTGAACTCCGATCGGAATATATCCGACCTTATCCTGAACCCCCGCCAAAGCTTTTGACTGAGCGACATATACCGGAGTCGTTCCGACAATCTTGTCTGCTCTTTTAATCAGCCATTTCTGGAACGGCTTATAGAACTGCAGCAGAACCTTCTGCTTAAGAATATCCGAGTGCCAATGAAGGACCACCTTGCCTTTGTACCTTGAAAAGAAAAGAGCCATGCAAGCCATGGGATCCGGATGGTGGATATGGATCACGTCGTATTCTGCAGCAATCTTTCTCAACTTCCAGATCATTGCCGGAGATATCATCGTAGCTGCCAACTGGAATAGAGTCTTTGTCGCAATGACACGCCCAAATTCATTCAGTTGCACCACCTGCGCCTCTCCGTTGGCGGCGCAAAGCATATCACAATACACCCCTCTCTCCGACAGCCCTTTAGTCAGATCCAGCATCACCTTATCCACGCCACCCTCTATCGGGTAGAATTTACCTATGTGTAATATTTTCATAGAGTTTCAGATAGTCTGCGTAACGCTCCTCCTTGCGGAAGTTCTTCAGAGCGTGAGCCCTGCATTTCGCAGTATATTGTTCTTTTCCTTTACTTGCTATTTCACGGACCGCAGCAAGAAGTCCTTCCACATCGCCTTGTTCCACCACAAATCCGGTCTCTTCAGTCACAGCCTCTATACTTCCTCCTGTCCTGTAAGTCACAACCGGAGTTCCGCAAGCTATCGCCTCAAGGTTGACGGTCGGATAGTTGTCCTGCCATGTCGGATTCACAAACGCCGTCGCGGACGAATACAGCTCCGCCAGCTGACGGACATTCTCAGTCCTTCTTATGCCGACAATGTTTGCCGGAAGTTTCTTCAGTTGCTCGTCGTTAACTCCCACCATCACGATCACCTCATCCTCGTCCAGCATCTTCGACATCGCCATGAAATCGGCCCAACCTTTCTCCTTGCTCCATATGCTTGCGAGACCGAGGATAATCTTCTTATCTCCTAAGTTATATTTTTCTCTGACAGCCTTGTCATCCGGCTGAACGTCAAAGACATTGAGGTCTATGCCGTTATGGATCACCTGGAAGTTGCAGTCCTTGAGGAAGGAGTGGGACATTTCTCCTCGTATCCACTTCGACACAGGCACTATTATGAGCTTATCCTTTATTGAATTGAACGCAAGCGCCTTGTCATTAAAATTCCTAGCAGAGTTATCAATGAACCAGCTGGTTGGAAACTGACCACGTTGAGGACATTGTCCACATCCGGTCTTCCATCTGTCACAACGGGCGCTTGAATAATAATAGCAATGACCGGTATATAGCCAACAATCATGAACCGTCCAAACTACAGGGATATCAGCTTGCTTAAGATAGTCAAACAGGATCTGATAATTCAAGAAGTAGCCGTGAATATTATGGATATGAATTATATCGGGCTGAAGCCTCTTTATATCCTTGATGAACTTTCTTGTAGCAGCATTTGAAGCAAGACCATGCCTGTCTGTCAGTCTTGTCCATAATCCATGAATGGCTACGCTGAGCTTGTTTCCGACTGGCAGAAGATTGGACTTGCAAGGTCTGATACCATCCCTTCCTTTACTATATGCGATATAACTCTCCCAACCATTTGCCATGGCAACATCGCCAATCTCCTGCATAATACGTCCAGTGGAGGTATTATTCCTTATGACCGGATTTATCTGCAATAGTTTCTTCATATCGTAACTGTCATTCTGAGCGTCTCTTTTGTCATTCTGAGCGTCAGCGAAGAATCTCTTCGAACAAATTCACCCACTTCTCCATCACATTCGCTTCCGAATATTTCTCAACCACCTTCTTCGCACTCTCCCCCATCCTCTTCCTCAGTTCATCGTCCTTCATAAGTGTTATCATCGCTTCAGCCAGTCCTTCAAGATCACCATTCGGAACAATAAGTCCATTTGCATCTTCATTGATTATATCCCTCGGCCCGCACTTAAAGTCAAAGCAAACCGCAGGAAGGCCGCATGCCATAGCCTCTACCAGCACCATCGGGAAACCCTCATAATGAGAACTCATGACAATCATAGAGCTTTCCGCATACTCCTTTCCGATATTCTTCGTAGGGGCATTAAGTTTCACGACATCCCGCAAACCTCTCTCATCTATCATCATCTGCAACATCTCCTTCCATTCTCCCTGTCCGAATATATCAAGCCTCCAGTCTGGCATCTTTTCGTTGACCTTTTCCCAAACCTGAATCAGACGGTCAAAGCTCTTCTGATAGTCCAGGCGTCCTACAGCAATCACTCTCTTTGCAGAACAATCAGAATAGCTGTCTGCAATAAAATTCGCAGCGTTAGGAATCACTATTATGTTCGGCATCTCTCCCCACATCTCCTTATCTTCTTCTGTCAGGACAACGAATCTGTCAAACTTGCGGACAAGCTTCTCATCCATTGCTGCTCTGTATTTATCAGCCAGGCCCATCAAACCTGACCTGTTGTACTGATGGTGGAAAAGTTTGCTCTGATGCAGTTCCATAACCTTTTTGCTGCCATCCTTCAATCCCGGAACAAACGAACATTCTCCAGGATAGAAACAATCGACGACATCAGGCCTAACCTGCTCCAGCAAGGCTTTAAAACGCTCTTTATGTATACGACGTCTCTTAAGAAAACCAAAGAACTTCTTCAGGAACGGCTTGCCGTTATCGTCCGAATAGTTCACTCCAAGATCCACCATCTTCACGCCATCAGGGAAAGGATAGAACGGCGGTCTTCCGTGCTGATCGGTGGTAACCACAGTCACATCCCACCCTTTCTTCTCAACAAGATAACGGACCTTATTGAGAAGCACGCGTTCCATTCCGCCAGGGTTACAGGTCGAGTTGATCTGGTATAGGATTTTCATATTGCTTTTCATATGCATCGTTATCTTCCTTAGGAATACAAAGAAAGAGGGCAAAAACCATAAAGATATCTGTTGAGACTTTAAACCATACAATAAGATTAACAGCTAGAATCAACAGAAACATAATTTTATATGATGGAAAGCGCCTGATACACGAGGCTGCTGCATAACAGATCAAACTCACCAATGCTATAGCACCAAATATTCCAAAATAGAACAAAAATCTTAAATAGCCTATATCTGTTCCCATATAAAAACCATGGTAATCTGGGCCTATGTAATACGGATCTCCAGATGGATTTGCTCCATATCCATCTCCAATTAACCATGTCTTCAATGTTTCTGGAAAAACAATCATACGGTTCAATAAAATATTATTTGACCCTGTTTCCCATCGTCCCGTCTCTGCCATTGAAAAAAAACCCTCAAATGCAAAGCGAATTTGTTCTTTAAAATCAGGATTTACATTATATTGAATAATAATAAATGGTAATATTATTGATATTAGAATAATCAATAATATCCATAAATATTTTATCTTATTCTTTATTCCATAATTTATACTAAATACAATCCAAAACAAAAATGACAGAATAACGCCAACCGTCGTTGTCCTACCCATCATGTTACCAACAACACATATAAAAAGAAAAGCAATTACATATAATAATAAAGTAAATTTATTCTGACTCATATAATTTATAGATAGGAAAGCAATCATTACTAACACTGCTGAAAATCGCAGACCAGAAACATCTAATGCAGCTCCTACTCCATACATTCTATCACCAGCCTTCCCCATAAAAGCATCGTTTCCACCTAAGAAACTATCAACAAAACTCTTAAGCCATGGGATTATTGTCATAGAATATGCAATAATGCACTGAGCTACACATACGGCAATCAAATAATTACAAACAAGTTCTACAGATACATATCCATGAACTTTCTTGATAACATTTATTGCAGTATATGCACCTCCAAGCCACACCCACATCGAAACAAAGTATGTCAAGAAAGATCCATCACGAGTATTATTATAAACCATTGCCACCAGACTGAACAATGAAAGAGACAACGCAATCAACGACAAAATAAAGAAATCTTTATCCACATTTCCTTTCCTGCCTTTCGCAATATTAAATCCAAACCACACCAAGCCGACTCCTGCCATTGCCATCTTGGTATTGACACCAGGTAAGAACACGAATTCAAAAGGAAAGAAATAGAAACTGGTCAATATTGTCGTTAAAACAACTAAGATAGCTTTCATATCTACCTATAAATCACTCCGTAAACCAACTTGTAAACCACCTTGAAATAAAGCTTCACAGCCCAGAACTGACCTTTCGCCGCCAACCACTGCACAATTCTTGTCCTTAACGGCTGCTGCTTGTTTTCGCATATATATTTGTTCGCCTCCGGCCACCACTCCTTCCAGACTTCATATTGTGTCTCATCGTCTGTAATGAGGAACGGAAGCTTTGTATTCAGCTTGAAGAATGAAATCTCTTTGTCCAACGAATCTCCAAACCTTTTCTGCAGGAATTCTACAGTCTGATCCATATTGAAACGGATATCAATCTTATGCCTTTCCGACATTGTAGCCGAATATGCATTCGCATTCAGCTTGACGTAGTGATAGAATGCCTTCGGCACATAAGCAACGCTCTTCGCACATGCCGCAAGCCTGATCATAGTCATATCCTCGCCCATTCCATGACCAGCAGGAAACCATATATCATTGTCTGTATACAAACTTCTTCTGACCAACTTGTTCCACACATTGTATTTCATGTTTCCGCCAAGAAGTCCCAGCTTGAACATATCTTCTGCTGTCTCATATGCCGGATTGGACATATACCTCTCATTCTTCTCAAACGAAAGATAGAAATCGCAATAGACCATATCCGCATCCTTCTCCTTCGCTGCCTTATACATCTCCTCCAGCATATCCTTCTCCACAAAATCATCGCTGTCGCAATGGAAAATATATTCTCCTGTAGCGACTGCAAGACCTGTATTCCTGGCAGCAGGAAGTCCCTTGTTCTGCTCATGAGTCAGAATGGTGGTTTGACCCTGACGCGAAGGATAACGCTCAATGCACGACTTCAGGATATCGATACTGTCATCAGGCGACGCATCATCGACAAAGATATATTCAACATCTTCCAAAGTCTGCTCAAACAGTGAATAAACGCACCTTTCAATGAAGTTGCGGACTTTGAAGATGGGGATTATGATGGAAACTTTAGGCATATTTTATTATTTACAAGGCAATCCAACCCTCACAAAGGACCTTTGATGATGTGTATTCTTTTGTGCTCTTGGGATTGAACCAGACTTCAGGACATATAACCATTTTGTCGACATTCTTATTCAGAAAAGCAGCCCACCAAGCATATGTACTGTTTGATATGATATTATTCTTGCAATAACTCATCAGTTGCATATCGAAGTGGCTACCCCAACCAGCTGGAGGATTCCCCTCAACAAGAGTATATTCAAATCCTATAAGATTTTCTCTTACCCAATCAGGATTATCAGTAAACACATAGAATCTTGGATTCTCCAACTTCTCCCTCATAAGTTCTACAGCATCCGTATAATACTGAACCGGACACGTATCCTGATACCAGATTCTTGATGCATAATCCTTTCCCTTCCGCACATGTATTGCAACGGACTCACATTCCTGCATTTCACGCATCAAATCGGCATTTCGTCCTTCTTCAAACGGATCAAACGTGAATGCCTTTTGCGCTTCAGTCTTTACAGCATCTGCCATCTTTGCATTCTGAAAAACTCCCATTATATACTGGCTACCCTTATCATTATCTGGCAAAAGAGCATCAAATGCTGTAGGCATCTGAAATACCTTATGAGTAAATGGCAAATATCTTCTGCGAATCTTACAGA
The DNA here is from genome assembly GCA_017399905.1 of Bacteroidales bacterium. Taxonomy (GTDB): domain Bacteria; phylum Bacteroidota; class Bacteroidia; order Bacteroidales; family UBA932; genus Cryptobacteroides. The sequence goes on along the minus strand of JAFQAR010000043.1, from coordinate 110,773 downwards.
AAACATCACTTCCACCTCCCATCCATTGAACTTTCCAGAAAGAAGCCTGAGGAAGATGAGCCTGTGGGAATATTCGTTCCCACTCTACATTCTCATGGGACAGTTTGGCAGTCCTATAGAAATCCACACCTACTTTATACCCCAAACTCTTAAGATATAGGTAATATGTATATTGAAACATCCTGTTGGCCAGGCCACAGGCCAAGTTAACTATTATATCCATCAAATATACCTTAACATTAAGAACAAATCACTTATTGTAATCGTCCGTGAATAAAATATCTTGCTAAAATCTTAATACGTTTCCATAAAGTCAAAGTATCATATAAGTCCATCTTTTTTCTGAAGAACTCATAATAGAATCGTTCATCGAAAACTGGTGAGTTACGGTAATATTCCCACCAGACATCAAAATTTAACGAATATTTCTTCCATGGCTTATGCCCATTATAATGTAATGTCCCTTTTCCTAATGCATCAGATATCTCTACAGCTGGCATTTCATTAAAATATTCATGCTTTTGATGTAAAAACATAAATACATAATCAGTCATATTATACATTAACGGAAGTAACTTAAACTTATTTTCACAAACTATATTTAAAATATCCTGATCCTGATATTTATATTTATTACGTGCTTTCTCTATAAATGTATCCACCAAATTATCTTCACGCATCTTCTTAGAATTCATTAAGAGAAACCCTGCTTGCAAATATTTATTACTATTTTTCAATCCGATAGAAGAAATATGGTCTAATCCGTCTTTAGACAGAATCATACCTATATCATACGTTGCAGCTAAATAATTATCTTCAAAATCCATTTTATAAATTCCAGATAGATCCGATCTAAAAACGATATCGACATCAGAATAGAAAACCTTATCTAAATTCGGAAGCAACTTTGGAATTAATAGTCTGTAATACGTAGGATTGGTTATTCCTCTTACCTCATATGCATTGTTAAAAACTGGCTCAACCTCGATATATGAAAGATTAAAATTATGGTACTTCTCATATATTCGAGATAAAATAGAGTTTTGCATATTTACACCCTTCGGATGAAGTACATATATATCATAGTACGTATTCTCATTAGCATGTTCCAGAAGAGAAGAAATGCAAACAGCTGCTGGCAAGATTAGGTTCTCATCAAAAGCAAATACAATTGGTATTTTAGCAACTTTCTGATTCATATACTACTTTTTTGTTTGAAATAAGAACTCGGCCCGAGGAGGCGATACAATCAATTTTCCAATAATCGTCTTTCCAATAATTCTTGGGATTCCAAAAGGGCGTTTTTTTAAAGAAAAGAAAATGCAAATATGGTAATTTTTTACCTTGAGGAGTAATTAAAGAACATTTATCTATATCATATACCCATACCTCTCCATCTTTAGGTCTATCACTTGTATTATACTCTTTAATATGAATCCTAGAAAACGTTCTTAGAATTAAATTTGGTACTGTAAAAAAGTCGTATAAATCAATCTTTACAATTTTATTGATAAAGCGATATACACGAAACCAGGTTGTTACTCCAGGCCGTATAACTTTTGTAAAATCATGTTCATCAACTCCTAACCCACGAGGATCTTCCAATTTAGTTCGCCATTTATCTATATTATATCCCATTTGGGTATAGCGAGAAGCCTTTCTAATTATCGTAAAATGACCCGCCAATCGATCAGCATGAGTTGTGATAACATCATATCGATTAAGATTCTTTGAATTTATTAATATCGATAAATCACCATATAAAACATCAATATCCGCATATCCCCACCAATCATAATTTACTAAATCATCGTCATGCAACATTCCTAAAAAAGGACGCACATCAACAATTTTATAGGGATTCTCTGGGCGAAAATCAATATTCAAGAAAGATGATATCTTCTTACAATAGTCATCATAAGTTATACTAATAAATACAATATTCTTATATTTATTATAATTTGAAAAATCACAATCAGTATAGAACAAAAAATCAACATTTTCTTGACGAGAACAAGAATACAAGTACAAGTCCATCCATATAGGGAAACGTCCGAAATACGGAATAATTATTGCAACTTTACTACTACTCATAATTATTAAATCACAGTTAATTTCTTGTAACTATCGGTTTTCATATATTGGATAGCAGATTTCAATCCGTCAACTTTAATTTCAAATACGTCAAACTGCAATTTCAATAAAGAAATAGTTAACGAGAAAAACAGAAAGTAAGATATTGAAAGAATATTTAAAATATTTGACAGCATCTTCTTCTCAGGCTTATAAATAAACCTATGCCAAAAGATTACCTTGAATCTAAAATCGGAAAAAACAAGTTTTAATTGTTTGTCCTTAAGCATATTCATTCCTGCATCCAAATGTTGAATATTATGATTATACCAAGTTAATAATTTTAAACCTCTTCGATACATCTTATAATACATAGCCTGATCTTCTCCGATAGGATAAGACACATTATCTAACCACAGTTCTTCTTCAAAATGTATCTTAATAAAATCCTCTTTTTTGCACAGAAAACAAGCTCCTGCATTAGTTTGAGACCAATAAACATCTTTATCAGGAGACGAATTATAAGAATAGCCGGTCGTTCTCATTACTTTATACCCCCACAACCCGTCATTTCGGCGAGCTCTCATTCGTCCAGATATAGTCATCATTAATTCAGAAAGCTTATTACGTTTAGCATTCGGAAATATATCAGGGGATATCACATCCGCATTATTTTTTTTTAACAACGTATACATTGATTCTACAGAACTATCCTGTAACAGCAAATCATCGTCTAAAAATAATATATAATCCGTACTTACCTCCTCATATTGTAAAGCACGCTGAGCAACCATGCCCTTTTTAACATACACATATTTTTCTTTTCCGATTGTCTCTTTAGGCAAAGGGTAGCCTTCTGCTATATATACAATAATCTCTTTCGGTTTAACGCTTTGATTATTCAACGAATCCAGCAAAGATTTATATTTATCCCCAGCCCGTCCTAAAGTTCTAATAACAGCCGAATATTCGAAACACTTCTCATTAATCATAATTTTCTAATATTATATGAGGAATCATTAATACTATATGTAATACAAAATTGCTGAACATACAATATGACATCTGCACGTCATAAGAAAATCGAAAAAAACTCGTTGTCTACTTTTGGGAAAATCTGTATGTCCTCGAAATAACAATCTGACATTTTTATTCTTGTTAACCGTTTTTAAGGCTTTATATATCTTCATAAAATTATTAGAATCTCTCAGAGATTGAAAATAATTAGAGACATAAATATTAATTAAAGAAAATTGTGAAAAATAACAAGAATCGCATGAAAACTCAGTCTTTAATTTCTGTATGGATTCACAAAGCAAATCAATTGTATTAGATATTTTATCCCAATCTACCTTTTTCTTTGATAGGGAGCCCATATTATAATAATTGTAGTGATATGAGGCCGACGATATCGTTGCTACTGATTTTGCATATTTTAAATAATCTATAATAAACAAGGTATCTTCTCCATATGCTAAATTCTCATTAAAGCGCAACTTGTTTGATTTAATTATTGACAACCTAAATAATTTACAAACCATAAAGTTCATACGTGGTAATAATCGTTCTATAAACGAAACCATCTGGGAATTATTCCATTCACAATCAGGTAATGGAATATCCACCCACTCCTTCCATCCCTCTGCAATCATATGGCTTGCAACAAAATCACCATGAGATTTATTTATCATATTCTCAAGGTAATCATTATCTACATAATCATCGGAATCGATAAAAGTAATCCACTCTCCTCTTGCATTACATAATCCAACATTTCTAGCGGAACTAACTCCTCCATTCTCCTTATTAAAAAATCTAACACGAGTATCTGTATTTTTATATTCCTGACATATTGTTGAAGAACCATCTGTTGAGCCATCATTAATCAGTAGCAATTCGAAGTCAGAAAATGTTTGCGATAAAACACTTCTAACACATTTAGACAAATAGTTCTCTGCATTATAAACAGGAACAATAATCGAAATTTTTGGCATATTACCCTTTTAAGCTTCTCTTTATTATTGATAATAAATCTAAAAAATAGACATTATTACGTAACAGAATAAAATATATAAATAATGCTGATACACCGCCAAGTATAAGCTGTAGAATCGAATGTATATTTACATAAGTCAATAAGAACGATGGAACTATAGCAATAAAAGCACAAATCAAATACTTACTAAAGTCCTTTACCTGTTTAACATATCCTAAATCAAACAACTTACCAGTATAATACGTATTTATGAGAATTGCTATCTGACTATATAGAGCACGTGCAATGCAAATTGCCAAAACACCGAATGGGATAGCAGCCACTATCATTGATATTGAAATAGTCTTTTTGATAACCTCCAGTTTAAGAACTAAATTAGAATAGCCCTTAACATAAAGTATATTGAGGTTAAGAGCACAAATATGATCAAACATATAAGCGAAACAGAATATCTGCAAGTATATGACCGCATCAAGCCATTTATCGGTAAGTAATGTAACTATAAGAGGTTTAGCTAATGCTGCCAACAAGAACATACCAAAGAATATAACTAAGGACGTCATTGATATCAATTTGCGATAAGAATTGATCAGATGCTTATCATCATCTTGAATTTTAGACAAAACAGGATATGTTACACTTTGTAGTATTCCAGTAAGACTCGAACTAGGATAAGTTGCAAGAGTTTCACCGCGACTATAATAGCCTAAATCTTTAGCAGAATAAAACTTACCTATCAGCATAGTTGTCATATTTGCATAAATAGTATGCAATAGACTAGCTATAAGTATTTTACCACCAAAGCCAAAAAGTTCCTTGAAAGAATCCATAGAAAATATTCTTCGAGGATACCATTTAGTAATAATAATTAATAAAATAAATCTTAGAATTGATCCTATTATATTTTGAAGAACCAGGCTCCACACTCCTAATCCTTTATACGCCATCAAAATACCACATCCACCAGAAACTGTAGCGGTAATCACATTCACTAAAGATTGCGACTTAAAATCTATTGAATGTGTAAGTTTCGCTCCATGCACTATTGCTAAAGAACTTATTAACATATTAAGGCTCATCACCTTAACAAGGTCCTTCAGTATCGGCGTATTAAAAAAGTCCGCAATAAAAGGCGAAGCAATACAAAGTAAGATGCAGCAAACAAGTCCTACAACAATATTGAAATAAAATGCTGTTGAATAATCCGTATCATTACAATCGTTCTTCCTTATGAGTGCCGATCCGAATCCACTGTCGATAAATGTCTGTGCTATGGCAAAGAAAATTCCCACCATACCAACAACGCCGTAGTCAGATGGGGACAAAAGACGAGCAAGAATCAACCCAATTACAAAGTTGACTCCCTGAGTGGAAAAGCGTCCGATAGCATTCCACTTAACACCTGATATTGCCTTATCTTTCAACTCTCCCATTATTTCTAAAGCTTAACGGCTATATACTTATATCCTAACGTAATCAACACGGTTATCAGCATACAAGTACTTGTAAATAAGAATGGATAACCAGCAGCAAATGCACCATCATTTACAGAAGACAATATAATCATTGGTACCCTCTGATAAATATACAATGGGAAAAGATTCTTGCCACACCACAATAATATATGGCTATTAATCTTAAATTTCATAGTTCCCAATACCACACAAGCGCTAAAAACTACTGCAAAGACATTATAAATAAGTCCTTTTGCGGAATATGGAATTCTATCTATTATTAACAGGACTATCAGTGATACAATCAGTATAAGCCAATAGTGGGACTTTACAAACTCCTCAATCTTATCTTTATACCCAGAAAACACTAATCCAGCCGTATAGCAAAACATTGTATTATACCAATACTCAGCTTTCAGATATGACATTCCCAGGCAGAATACGAATGTTAAACCAATCGAGACCAATAAAGGCTTCCTGATGTCGTCTGATTCATTTTTATAAAAGGCCAAATAGGTAGTAAGGTACATCAACAATATTATGAAAATATACCAATTACTATTGCCTACAGATTCCCATCCTGTAAAAGACAACAAACATTGTTTGACAGTAAGAGTCTTCTTTAGCAGTAGATCTACTACGATAAAGATAACAACAGCAATGTCGAAATTTATTAGGACAGAAAGAAAACGCTTCTGAGGTATCTGACGGACATAATCCTTGCCTTTTCTTTTAATCGACTCCATTATTCCATATCAGGAATAAAAGAGAAACATAGCTACGATCCATTGACCAACATTATTATTTACAAAGTAGAAAATGTCACCCATTATACCTACCGGTTGCCATCCTGCATTAATGACATAAGGCGTAGCATGTTTGATAAATACCAATATGATGAAGATGCCTTTTATCCCGTTAGTAGTATCAAAGGAAAGGTAATCGGTATAAAAACCTCGATGACTATACCGAACGCTTGATATTAACAAAATAACGAGTAAAAGATAAAAAACAATCATATTCATTTAGAAGACAATAATGAATCAATATAATTGATTATCCTTTCCGACGCATCACTTCTATTCAATCCCAAACGAACAATTTCATTGTTACGATCAGCTTGATGCGGATCTTGATGTTGACATATAACCATATCCAAAATTGCCATCAGTTCATCATTATTATGAGCATAATAAAACGTACTATACAGTTTTTCAAGAATCGGATTTGGCGGCAAATTATCCTTATGATAATAAAGACGTATTAATGGCTTATCCATGCAAGAGTATTCAGTCAGGAAAGAGCCACAATCTGTAATCATAGCCGAAGACTTTTGGAAATGCTCTATATAATCTGGAGTTTCACATACAGTGCCAATCCTCGCCCACTCTGAATAATAATAATCTATCTCCTCATCAGACCAAATGCCTGTATGCTTTAACTCAAATTTTAGCCTTGGATGAGGTTTAAACACCCACTTAATATTGGAATGCTGCTTCGCGAACTCTAATATAATTTTACCATTATCCAAAAAAGTAGAATATACCAAATACCTATCGACCCCTGTTGCTGGAAAGGAAAAATGGGGAGCATAAATAACATAATCTAACTCTTCTGGAAATATCCGGGTTGTAAGATTGTCAACAATCGTATGACCTAATCCTAACAACCGGCCTCCATAGTTGTTCCGCTTCTGCTTTGATTCAAAAAAACTTACGACTTCCTCATTTTGGACAATATGGCCAAATACTTGTCGATGCAGTAATTGTCTTAATTCTAATTCTATATTAAAATTATTAATTAAATAATAGGGAATATAAAAAGTTAATGCACCACCTGCTATCTTTGAAGGTGATGGGAACGGAGGTATATCCCAAGGTTGCTGATAAAACACAATATCAGGACGCGATTCTTCAGGAAACACACACTGATTTGAAACGCTATCCCACACATTAACGACATCCATACCCTTATCTGCGAAGAACCCCGATTTCTCTTCTAACAATGCCTCTACCGTAAATTCCTTATGACCAAAATCTAATAGAGAAGGATATACAAAAATAATAGGACGATAATTATTTGTTTTAGCTAAGCAATCATAAAGAAACTGGGACTTCCACTTGGATATCTCTGAAACACAAAAGCCTACAACAATTTTGCGCCTACCATAAATCTTTCTAAGTCTACTTAGAGTACGCTCATACTTAAATCTAAGCAACAATGCAAACCAAGATCCATGAAAATCTTGATGGATAAATTTTAAGAATATCGATTTTAAGACTGATTTCAGAGCCAACATAGAGTTACATTATGACATATAATACTACAGACTATTAATCGTTCAGTATTTTTTTTACTTTTTCTTCAACACCTTCTGGTAGCACTGGCGAAATTACACCTGTTTCAAATTTGATTTTAGGAGTCAATAAGCTATCTTCTGGAAGAAAAATATTTAACAAACAAGGCTCGTTATCATCAAACCATTCCTTGTAATTGTCTAATTCCTCATACGAAGACAAAGTTGCGGCCTTTATTCCATAAGCTTCCGAAATTTTCTGAAAATCAGGAACAGTATAGCCACCACTTACCGCTGTTGCAGCAAAACGATCACCATGATTAAAATGTTGCGTCTCGCTAATTTTTCCCAAAACTCTATTGTTCAAAACAAGGATCTTGATAGGAAGGTGTTCTCTTCTAACAGTTTCTAATTCTTGGATATTCATTTGGAAACCGCCATCCCCACATATACAAAACACTTTGCCATTATCAATAGAGATTGACGAACCTATAGCATAAGGAAGGGCACATCCCATAGAACCAAAGCCACCTCCAATATGAATGCGTCCTTTGTAACCTTTAAGATGAAGGGATTGTGCACACCAACACTGGTGCATGCCTACATCTACCGACACTACCGGATTCTCAGGCAACATATCGGAAATTTTCATCACGGCTTTATTTCCGGGCTGAATATCATAGTCGCTCAGATATTTCTTTGCTTCAAGACATCGATTCCTCCAGACTGAAAAGTCTGAAACTTCCTCATTAAGGAGCATTCGCATAAAATCTCTTACATCTGTATGATATTTCTTTTCATTTGGCTTGATATCTCGACTAAGTTCATACTCGTCAATATCGCAACGAACAAGATCAGCCTTAGGAGCAAAGTTTTTTGCATCACGACCGACCTGCCGAATCCCCAAACGTGCACCTATAGATACGATCAAATCACATTCGTTGAGTATTAAATTAGCGACACGGTTTCCATGTGTTCCAATGAAACCGATATGAATATCGCCCTGTGCTAGATCAACACCATTCATTGTGGTAAGCACAGGGATATTTGTCTTACGGATAAACTCGTGCACCAATTCAAGTGCACCAGATTGCCTTATACCATTACCTAATAATAATATCGGCTTGCTGTATATTGAGTGGAAAATCAATTAAAACTCCTCCTTTACGACCTAAATTAGACATATTATAAGCTCGATTTACAATTTCAGCGAAACTATCTGGCGAGTTTGCCGTTACTGAATACTTTGTAATGTGTCGAGTCATTGAGACAATATTCATCTCTTGGAATCCTGTTTGTCTGATACCAGAAAATCCCTTCATTTCATTAGTAGGGACATTGCCACAAATGGCTAAAACTGGGAAACTATCGAACCAAGCATCAGCAAGGCCACCGAAACCATTAACAGCGCCTGGACCCGAAGTTGTAAAAAAAACGCCGATCTTACCCGATGTGCGAGCATATCCGACAGCTGCAAAGGCACAACCTTGCTCGTTATAACACACATGAGTTTTTATTTCATCCCGACGTTTATAAAGAGCATCCATAAATGGTACTATATATCCACCTGCATAACCGAATACATCGGTTACTCCTTTCTTGATCAGATAGTCAACTAAATACTCTGAACAATTCATAGAGCTATATTATTTAAAATATCTTGAACATTGTTTTTACGTACAATAATGTGAGAACCTGAAGGATATTCCTTTCGAACTGCTTTCATAACCACCTTAGCAAAATCAGCAGGTTCCAACAAGGTATTTTGATCTTCATCGGGAAATAATGCTTTACGCATTTTTGTCTTCGTACGTCCAGGAGAAATTACAACTGAATAAAGGCCATCTTCTGCCCAACATTTAGTAGCCATTACCACTCCTGCCTTAGAAGCACAGTATTCGCTCCACGTTGCATGAGTTGTCACAGATGCAGCAGAGCCAACATTTATAATATCCAGCTGAGAATTATATTTTAATGCTATTTGCGTGCAATAAAATGTTCCCAATAAATTTATCTCAATATGTTTTCTTGTACTCACCAAATCTGCTTTTTTTACAGATTGTGGTACAACATAACCAGCAGCATTAATCAAAATATCAGGTATAAAGTCCGATACAACTCTTTCTATGGAAATAATATCTGTTACATCCATCTCTTGATGTCCAGGGGCGAATACTTCATAACCGGCTAATTCTAACTCCCTCTTTATTGCGATAGCTATTCCGCCATTGCCTCCAGTAATCAAAACTTTCTTATTCATCTCTGTTTTCTCTCATTTGGTGATAAATTGATTCTAAAATCAGTAAATCACCCGGATAAGTAACTTTATATAAATTATTATCAGTTTCTATCAGAGTAGGCTTAATACCGTGATACTCATACATAACGCGTGTTTCATCTGTCATATCTATAAATCTTCCGCTACTATAAGCCTCAACTAATAGTTTATAATCAAATGCCTGAGGTACAAGCATATCATACATATCAGAACGATTCACATATGTTCCATCACGGAAAATAGGAGTATTTACAAGAGGACGGACATATGTACATGAAGGATTGGGATTCTCAAGTAGCTCCCTTATCTGCTCTTTTGTCACCAATGGGCGTGCTGCATCTAGAATAATAACTCTATCAACATCTGCTGGTAAAGCATTCAATCCTATAATGACTGACTTTGTACGAGTTTCACCACCAGGGATATCTTTACCTACTGCAACGATATTGTCCTGACCGACTATAGATCTTGCAGTATCGTATGAGTACTGCCATATTTGTTTGCCATGAAACTCTAAATCTTGTTTTTTTGCTCCGCCATATCGAGTACTAAAACCTGCGGCGAGCACAATCGCGCCATATTTCATATGTAAAAGCAGGTATTACATAATTTATTAGCTAAAATAAAGTCTGGAATTTCGGTTTGTCTTTAATGTGATGACATTTCTCAACTCCTATATTCCTAATCATTCTGCCCACCATTCCTTACAGCATCAACGTATTCTTTGCTATGCGCTTCGTGTTTTCGGAGTGGTTTTGCATTTGTGTTTTGTTAGATTCCTCGTCTCAACTCATTTATGTGAGCATCTGAATAGAAATACTCATAACCATCTTTCTTAAAGTCAGATAATGGATATTTCCCCTTCTCAATATCTATCAAAACGCAATTATCAAGGTATACTTTCATATAACATTATCCTCTATAAGGAACATTTGATTCAAATACCTTATCTGTTAATTTTTCAAGACCTAAAGAATTAAAATACTTTTGTATTGACAATTTTATAAGACTATAATCAGCAACCGGACCTATTAGAATTCCCTCAATAGCTTCAATAGGAATCTTTATTTCCTTATATGGAATTATAAGGCCTTTACTTGCTCTAAAAAGATAAGGTTTCATATTAGTGATATCCATACGATATTCTTGTTCATAATCGTACGCAGAATTCTTTATTATTGACACTAAATTAGAAAACAAAGATTGGCAAAATCCGAAATCATTAATGTATCGCTTTAAGCCATCAGTATATTCTTCAGGTACACCAGATATTGATATACTTTTCGAGTTATTATAGAACTGCTCAAATTCTCTTTCATATTTGTTTAGAAAATCAAAAGAATCTTTCGCATAAAAGCATGGATTTAAATATACTCCTTTTATAGATCTTAATATCTCGCTATTAAATATTATACTAACACCTTTACCTTGTGAAGCATACATGCTCCACATAGCAGCACTACTTCTTGTCTTACTTAATGATATAACACATATATCTTGTTTGAAGTTGAATAATTTTGAATTTTCCTTTGGAGAATGCACATAACTATTTACTATCCAAGAAATACCCCCATTGTCATAATCAATTTTATGATTATCTTCATACATATTCAAAACTTCCTTACAAACTTCAACCCCAAACAAAAATTCGGATGAATCGTTTAAAAAACTAATATCTGTTGCTCTCATCGTGACAAAAGGATTTATTTCTGAATAATCCTTAAAGATGCCATACAGACCTTCAACAGAAGTATAATGATATAGTGGAGTAATTTCTTCCTGCATAATAAAATTTGTATCGTCCGTGCTACATCAGTGTATTCTTCGCTATGCGCTTCGTGTTTTCGGAGTGGTTTTGCATTTGTGTTTGGTTAGATTCCTCGTCTCGCTTCGCTCGCTCGGAATGACAGGGAGTGCTTCGCTCGCTCGGAATGACTGGGAGTGCTTCGCTCGCCGGGATGATTGTAATCAGATTGCCACGTCGGGCTTTGCCCTCCTCGCAATGACGTATGGAGGCTTTGCCCTCCTCGCAATGACGTATGGAGGCTTTGCCCTCCTCGCAATGACGTAAAACAACAGGATTTATGAATTCTTTATCAAAAAGTCCGCAAGATGATTCTTGAAATCTTTACATGAAACTGGCTTCCCATCGTCATCCCTCATGTATTCTTCATACTTGGACTTTGCGGCAATGGCTTCAATATTATCGGATGCAGGCCATGGTGCCGAAGCTGATGGAAGCGGCTTCGGATCGATGCGCAGATACAGATTGACAGCACAACAGCATAATTTATCTTTATCGGCCTTGGACATTATGCAACCAACGCTTGTATTTTTCGTCTGAAGCTCATTGTAGTAGAACAATGCATCCAGAGCATCACACACAGCGCGGAGGGCTTTGTCCTTGTGACTTCCAGACACACTTATAGAGGACAAAACGACAGTTGAGTCACATATGTACGAGATACATTCAGCGCAGAACTTGCTTACCTCGTTCGGGCGGACATTATTGGCATTGGCGTTCCTTATGTATCGGATCAATGCCTTCGATGCCCAACCGATGGTCCACACGGCATGTTCCGAATAATCATATGATGCATGTGGAGTCATGACTATGCCTTTCCTTATGGAATCCATTTTCTTGAGGTTATAGGCAATCATCCTTGATATATGTGCCTCAGCGACTTCGAGCTTTTCTACAGATCGGTGGTATTGCCTGTCCGTACGTTCCTTGTCCTTTGCGTACACGTCTTCGACAGTGTCCTTGATCTTGCTTTCGGAGATGAATTTTGCGACGACGTATGGTATGATCGCCGAACATGTCAGGCACAATGTTATCAGGGTGAGCATTATGGATATGAAGTTGTTGATATCCATAACGTTCGAGTTGTCGTTTATCGTCGAGTCCGCGAGGAGTTTGAGGTCGTCCCTGGAGATATGGACCGCACCGTTTTCATCTGCCGGAGCAGCCTCGATACGCTCGAAGAAGGTTTCGACATTGCTGCGTGATGCTTCCGCCTGCTTGTGTTGGTCATACACCGCATATGCGACGTAACCAACGAGGGCTATCATCGCCAATAGAAGTACCGATATGAGGAGGTCCAGGAGTTTTTTCATGGGTCAGGTGTTTGACTTTAGTTGTCTTCAGTTAAAATCTTTGCTATTCTTTCTTCTTCAGCCCTTACATAATCCAATGCAGCCTTACGGGTTGTTTCAAGTAAATCTGGAATTCGTGAAATCAATCCGATGGAAACATCAAAAGGATTCGCCTGAATGAAAGCTGCCTCATTTGGGTAAGTAGCAATCACTTCTTGTAATCCCTTATGAATCAGTCCTTGCTGCAAACGAGCTTGCAACGTCATATGCCGCTGAATCAGCGGAGTCCTCATAAATAGAATATTTATTTCCTGAAGATCCAGGATAGCATCCCTATGCGCATAAAAAGCGCGATGTCTTTCATCATTGAATTGTTTATATGCCTCAGTTTTTTCAGGCACATTCATAAATCCTACTCGAGAATCATGTTTTACTAGATTTCCCATAAGAACTTTAACATCTTGCAGGATGTCCTTGCCTTCACCAATCTTATTTGATAGTTCAATAAGGTCATCTTTACTAAGCGTTAAAGCAAAATCAATCAGGATATCCTTATTCTCATTCAGCCACTGCATTTCCTGCTGATATTTCAAAACATCGACCTGAAGTTGACGGTTATGCTTGTTTTCATTATGATTATCCTCCCGCTGAATAAATAGGATAATAAAGGCTCCGAGGGCTGGAATAAGTGCTGCCAGATAACTTCCCCAAAAAGACAACCAATGCACATTATCTCCCACAACCGGTCCGAAAGCTGGTATAAGAAGGGCATAATTGATAATAATAGGAGCAACTACTATCAAAATTAAAAGCCACCAGTATTTCTTAAATCTTTTCATAGGATTCTTACTCGAAGAGAATAAAAAGGATTGTTTTTCTAAAGCAGAACACGTAAAACCCCTATCAGATAATCCACACAAACCCCCACCTTTTGTGCCGGAGTCAACGAATTATTCATATTCAATCCAACTTTCAGATAATTCAGATAAATTGAAGGATTATAATCAACTGTGATAATTCTCAATAATTCTTGAGAATACTTAAGCCAAATCATATACTGGCTCTCAGAAAGATTATAATTTCTCATTTGATTAAGACCATCCTGAACAAGATCTCGAACTTTATTATATATATAATCTTTCATAACCTACTTTTCTTCGTATCGCTTTACCTTCTTGAACTCAGTCTCCAAATTCTTGACCTGAATATCATCTTTGGTCAAGACTTTTTTAGATAATTCACTCAGTTCAGAATCCATCTGTTCTTTTTTCCTCCTGCTAAGTTTAAAGCCAAAACCTTCAAACGAATCAAAAAGAGGAGACACCAGTAAGGCCAGACAAACAATAAACAGAACATGCCTGCCCGTAAACCCTTTCAACAATTCAGTAGAAATAAAATCACAGAAATTTATTGCAACATAAACAATTGATAACACTAATAGAAGCATGTACCATATAGTACGGCCATATTTCTCAAGCCAGTTCATAATGGTGTCTAATAGTTTCATTTTATTGATATGTTTGATATTCAATATCTATGTCCCTCACTATAGCATTCTTCACTAAAACTATGCTAGTTTGGCAAGAGTCTCATCAAAATCCTTACAACTGATATACACAGTTGGTATATTATCAGGAATTGCATCCAAGCGGGCACGTAGCTCCTTATTACAAGTATCTATCCAGTTATCTGCCGGATCTGCAAGTCTCAACAGATTTGAATGGAACATAAATAATCCATTTGATTCAGTTTCAATATCTGTAACCAAAACAAACGTAATGGGCACATCCGATAGTTGACCTTGTGTTCCTGAGAGAACTTCACATATATCTAAACTATCAAACAGCTTTTTATTTAAGTCATACGAAGCTGCTTTTTTCTCGATAGCAATAGCCTTGTTTTTTGCCCTCAGATGAGTCAGAAATTCCACCCAACCTTTCATCTCCACAAAACAAAGTCTTCGTCCTGAAAAAGTTATTCCATCAACAGATGCAGGTGTATCTCCTGAAAGGCCAGCATGATATTTTTTCTTAATATCATCAAAATCAACCACTGGATGATGTGGTTCATGCTTACATCTGCGGACTGATTTGCATGGCTTATGCAAATCGCACAGAATCACATCATTGACATCAAAATTTTGTTTAATATATTTATAAAATTGCTCTGCAGTCATACTCACAATTCTAACCCTTGTCTTGCAGCATCCACATTCATAATCTTATTCAACGGTGTAGCTAATTTAAGGAATACACTATTCAGATCTTCCTTCACATCAACCATATCCACCATATTTCCTTCAACACATTCCGCTGAGTAATAGTTCACAAAGTCTTCGATTCTTTCCAATGCAGAGAAATAACGTATAGCCTGAAGAAAATATGGACTATGAGTCGTTATCAAGACAGGAACACCTGATTTAGATAGCTGAACCAATATCTTTGCAAACTCAACCTGCCATTCCGGATGAAGATGATTCTCTGGTTCATCCCAGACAAGTGGACACTCAGCACTTATGTATCCTGAATCCAGCAATATCTGTAGAACACCGAATATCTTGATACCAGACGCGACATTTAATGGGTATAGCTCCATCCCTTCTTTCTTGAATACAAGTGATTTCTTTTTCTTGTCATACTCAAATTCCCCACCTACAATTTCACTAGAGTTGAAGTTATAATCATTATGTGAGAACAAACTCATGGTATTCGATCTCGTCGTATTCAATTTATCGGCAAAATCCTTAATGTGATATGGAACCATAGGAGATAGAAACCATTGCTTGTTTTCTGTTTCAGTATATACCTGAGTCCTTTTTAAAAGTTCCAAAAGATGCATGTACAACGGAGACTCAACGTATACTACATCACTCAATGGTTCTCCATCTCTACATCCAGTTACTGCCTTACTTCCATCTATTCGATGACTGAATATTTCTTTATCTGCTTCATCATATAACGATATATCAAGGGTTTCGTTATTTACTCCCAGCTGATTTAGGAATTCAGACTCTGCAACAAACTGAAAAACAGTTTGGAGGCTTGCAGCCCTATCATTATCGTGAGTCTTGCAGATCAGTATTCTATTGAGGTCATCCTTCATCAACGATTTTAATCTAGGAGAAGATGATAGAGAATCTACATCCTCACATTTCTCTTTAATATATTCGTCTATCGAAACCGCCTCTTGTATTTCACGTATGAATTCTGTTGCCACCCTAGGAAATGGACTCTGACTTAGCTCCATACCCACAACAGAAAACTCACCTTTTGACAATCTCTTGTAAAATGAGTTCACATACTTCTTGACAAGTTCATCAGTTCTTTTCTGATCATTTATATTTGTATGTACCAATGATTTAATAATCGTAAAAAGAATACGTCCTACCGTACTCTTTCCTGAATCATTTTCTCCAACTATCACAGTCAATCCATTCAGCTCAACATCTGCTTTTCTGATCTTATTGACATTTCTTAATGATAATTTCATATGTTTATGTTTTATCTTACTTACTTACTTACTTTCTTACTTAAATAACAAATAAATGCACTACACGAAACAAGCATAAACATGGCTTCATCTGATGTCGGGACGTATGTTCCATGATTTAGTTTTCTTTTACGTCCACTAATGAATCCACAAAATTCCTGAATGACTGGCACCTACCGGATTCATACAAAGCGAGATAGTCTTCCTTCTCAAGATCTCCGATTATGGTCTCTATATCCTTGCTGTGTTTGTCATATCCTGAACCCAGGTCCTCCATCAGTTCCTTAAGCTTTACCGCAGGGTGGTAGATGTCCGTTTCAGGATCGCTGACATCTTGAAGATGTTCCATAAGCTTAGGCATTCCCAACAGCCAGGCTTCAACTTCCATGATGGCAAAGTGCATCTGAAGTTCCAATGGCTTGGAAGAAATCTCTATCGTATCTTTTGCACTTTGGATGAACCTTTCATTGAGTTCCGGATCTATGATACGTCCGTTGTTCTTCTGAAATGTTTTCTGATGGTAAACCTTATTGAACATATCTTTCAAACCTATCACCAATGAATAACCCGCATTATGCAATCTGTCTGCCCTGTCGAGCATAACGCTCAGCACACTGTTATCATTGCCGACATTGAAGATCTGGTAATAATTCTCACTATCAACACTTCCATGTGAGTATGGAGCATAATGCTCATTACCAGCATGAAGCATATAGCAATCGATACCTACTTTATTAATATCCCAGCCATACCATTTAACCAGGAAATCTCTCACAAACACCTGCTCTGCCAATCCTTCAACAAACAGAGCCACCTTCCTCACATTCATCTTCCCTACTTCTTTTTGTTGTGTCTTGCTATAAAGTCTGATGATAACAAATCGAAATTACTTAATCCAGTGAAACTGAAATCCTCGAAAAGTTCGGGATTATTCTCACAATTTATTGATGAAACCTTGCTGCCATCTCTTTGAAGTATGCTCCAATAATTCAAGTCAACCACATCCATCAGGAAAGAGTCATTTGAAGAGGCTATAAGCTGGATGTCGTTCTTTGAGCAATAATCAAACACATACTTGCCAAGCTTGGTGGAGCGGTCATAATCGAGACCTTCGCAAAGGTCATCTATCAGAAGAGTTGCCGGTTTGCCGGATTTAGTTACATATTCAAGATAGATCAAGAGATAAAGCGTTCGGAACATTCCTTTTGATAAAGTAACGTCAAAAAGCGGTTCCACAACATTCTTCTCGACAAAAAGAACTTTCTTTATATCAGCGAATTCCACTGCCTCTATCTTATCAAGATGGTAGTCCATATCCGCAGCTGTTTTCAGAACGTTGTCTATAGAGTCCTTATCCAAAGTTCTGAGCATTGAATAAAGGTTATCTCCTCCATTTATGAACCTCGAATACAGTCTGTCGTCTCCGTCAATATCAAACTCGTTAAATGAAAAGGCATCTACGTTTTCTGCCCATGATATGATGGATTCGATTTCCTGATACAATACAGTATCTCTTTTCAAGTTGAGCAGGAGCTTGTCTTGAGGAGGGTTTACAACTTCACCTTCAAATTTTGCAGTTTCAGCAGTACGTTCGATCCACACTTTTTTATGTCCATCATCATAGACTACAGACAGGAACTCATCCTGGACTTTCGCATCATTCCACGCAAATCTGTATATTGCTGTAAACTTTTCATCCTCTATGGCAATCAGGCAAGCTATATCTTCATTATTCCCCAAAGGCCTTCTTTGAGAGAGAAGAGAGGCCATGTGCGACAATCCCCTTATAAGGGTCGATTTTCCTACTGAATTCTTTCCCACAAGAAGATTCTGAGAGAACAAACCTATCCGGTCAGTTCTCCAGCTTCTGTTTGCTAAACCACAATGTATCAGTTTCATATATTAATAGTTTTCTTTCTATTCCTTTGAAAATTCCATTCCAACAGATTTCTCGACTCGCGATGCTCGCTCGAAATGACAGATTCCCGATCAAGTCGGGAATGACGTGCTACCTCCCAAAAATCCTAGCCCAAAACCCCTTCTTCTCCTCCTTGGGGAGGGTGCCGAGGTATTCGTAGTACTGGCGCCAGGTCCAGCGGTTGTGGACGACCTCGTAGATGGCGCCCCAGTCGGGGAGGCCGCCGACGGCGCGGTCGTCGATGAAGAGGTCGGCGTGGAGCTTGCGGGCGCGGATGCCGGCCTCGTCGACTTCCTCGCCGGGGTAGTTGCTGTTGACGGCGAAGAACTCCAGGCCGCGCTTTTCGCAGAAGTCGATGGCTTCCTGCAGGAGCCTGCCTTCACGGGCGGTCCAGAGAATGAGGGCGTGTCCTTCCGACTGTATCTGCTTGAGGGATGCTATGGCGAAGGGGAGTTCCTTGCCGATGTGCGGGTAACGATGCTCGACGATGGTGCCGTCGAAGTCTACTGCGATGATCATTCTGTCGTTTCAGGGTCTTTGATTACCTCCACAAGGTCGCACTTGAGGGTGCAGGTTGCCACGACTATTACGCCGGCAATGTCGACGACGACGCGCTTGTCGCGGGCTCCCTTAACTTTGATGAACGTGCCCTCGAGGCCGTTGAACTGGCCACCGTGGATGCGCACGCGTGTGCCTTTGGTGAGGTTGATCTCGTCCGGGCTGAAGAAGAGGATGCCGTCGGCCGCAGCGAATGTGACCTTGATGAAGTTCTCCATCTGGTTGTCGGGCACGACCACGATCTGCTTCTTTCCGTCCTCGGTCGGGATGTAGATGTTTCTTAGATAGTCCAGTTGTTCCTTGAGAAGGAGCATACTGCTGCGGTCGGTCCTGACGAAGACGAGGTCCCTCACGACCGGCACAAGCTTCTTGACCTTTCTTCCCCTTCTGTCGATGGTGACCACATGATGCATCGGAATGAAGGATTCGACTCCGGCTTCATCGAGCTTTTTCTTCGCCTCCTGGTTCCTGCCGTATGTCGCACGCATCGCGTACCAGAGGATTGGTTCAGTATCGGGCATACCTTCTCGGCTTTGACGTCCAAGTAAGTCCCTGAACGTCAAACATTTATAAATATTGATTTTTGGAAATGAGTGCGACTGCCCTACCCAAGCTCTCACACATTGACACACCCAATCCACGATATCACTAACAAAGATAGACCTTATTTTGCAGAATAACAAGGAATTAGGAGGTAAAGTGGGCTCATGACATGCGCACGGTTCCGGTGCAGAGAGAGGCGGTGCGCGGATTGTGGGTCACGAGGATGAGGGTGCGGCGGCCGAGGCGGGCGCGTATGCGCTCGACGAGGAGCGACTCCGTCTGGGAGTCGAGGGCGGACGACGGCTCATCGAGCAGGAGGACGCCGCCCGGACGGAGGAGGCCGCGGGCTATGGCAATGCGCTGCGCCTGACCCTCGCTGAGGCCGGCTCCGCGCTCACCGCAGAGGGTGTCGAGGCCCTCGGGCAGGTCGTGGACGAAGTCCGCGACCGCCGTGTGGAGGGCCTCGCGCATCTCGTCTTCAGTCGCGTCCGACTTGCCGACGAGGAGGTTTTCGCGGATGGTTCCGCTTATAAGTGTATTGCCCTGAGGCACATAAACGATGTTGCAGCGGGTCATCGGAGAGGCGCTTACGGTCTCTTCGTCATTATAGTACTCCACCTTGCCCTTGTCCGGAAGCAGGAGGGCAAGCATGAGACGGATCAGCGTGCTCTTTCCTATACCTGTCTCACCGACGACTGCCGTCATGGTACCCGGCCTGAAGTCATAGCTGAATCCTTCGATCACATTGACAGTGCCGTCCGGATACCTGAAATCCACATCCGAGAACCGTACTCCGAGCTGGCCTGCGAGACGCACGGGCTCGCCTTTCTCTTCCTGCGGAAGATCCAGCTCGCCCAGCCTGTCTATCGACGTGATCGTATGTATCAGGGTAGGTATCTGCCTGGCTATCTTGGAGATAGGCCTCTGGACCTGACCGACCAGCTGCAGGAAGGCAGTCATGGTTCCGAAGGTGATGGCATGCGAAGCGATGCCCGATACTCCCCATGCGAAGGCGGTGATGTAGCCCGCCGAGAAGCCCAGCTGGATGATGGAGCGGGAGAAGAGGTTATAGTTGTTCCTGTTGATGGTCTGCTGCTTGAGGTCGTCCTGGAACTCTCCGAGGGAGTCTATCGCATGACCTGTATTCTCCATCGAGGATATGAGGGTCCTGTGCTGGATGTTTTCCTGGATATGGGTCTGGATGCGGCTGTCAGTGCTGCGGATGTCTCCCGTAAGCCGGCGCATGCGCTTGATGTAGCTGCGGCTGAGGAGGAGGGCTATTGGCATGATCACGACCACCACGGCGGCGAGACGCCAGTCGAGGTAGCCGAGGAAGAGGAGGGCGGCGGCGAGCTGGACGGCAGTCGCGAGCAGCGCCGGCATCGTGCGGGCAAGGGTGTCGGCCACACGGGCGACATCGCCTTCCAGGCGGTTCAGCATGTCGCCCGTGTGCAGGGCCTCCTTGCCCGCCCACCGGCTCTCCATAATCTTGATGAAGTAGCTGTACCTCACTGAGTTGCGTATGCTGACGTCTGTCTTTGTCTCGAGATGGCTGATGACGACATAGAAGAGGATCTGAGCCAGGGCGCAGGCCGCCATCAGGATGATGTAGGGAGCCAGACGGCCCTCGGCGCTGCCTGTCGCTATGTCGACGAGATGCTTGCTGACCCACACATGGAACATGGACACGGCTACGGAAATCACGCTCACCAGACCGACCGCCATGATGCTCATGCGGAAGCCTGCAGATGTCTTCCATAACCACTTGATATGATGTCTGTAGCTTTCCATGTGATTTTCCGGGACTTAAAACCGCCCAAAGTTACGTTTTTTTGTGTAAATTACAGATGTTAACCATTAAATTATCTATAACTATGACCATCGGATATTTAAGAGTCAGCACCGGGAAGCAGAACCCGGAGAACCAACGGGAGGAGATCCGTCGGTTTGCTGAAGAAAAAGAGATGTACGTCTCCAGCTGGATAACGGAGACTGTCAGCGGAAAGATTCCGTACAGAAAGCGGAAACTCGGACGCACATTGAAGCGGATGAAGCATGGCGACGTGCTGATAGTCAGCGAGATATCGCGTCTCAGCCGTTCACTGACGGAGATCATGACCATCATGGGCGGATGCCTTGAGAAGGGCATATGCATCTACACGACGAAGGAGCGCTACACCTTCGACAATTCGATCAACAGCAAGGTCCTGTGCTTCGCCTTCGGTCTTGTCGCGGAGATCGAGAGGAACCTGATCTCCATGCGCACGAAGGAGGCTCTGGCGGTGAAGAAGGCGGAGGGCGTGCGGCTCGGACGACGGCCCGGCAGCACGGTCAAGATGCAGGTGATCAGCGAAAAGGAAGAGCAGATCAATAAAATGATTGCGGCAGGTCTTCCTGTTACGAAGATCTGCCGCAAGATCGGTGTGTCGCGTAATACTTATTACAAGTTTATAGCGATGCGAGATTCATGTCGTTGACGATATTCTTGCCTTCCGGAGTATATGCATACTCCATGTTTGCCTTGTAGGCCTCCTCAACGCGGCCGCGGACGACCTTCATCGAACTGTTGAGGAAGTGGTTCTGCTCTGTCCAAGGCTCAGGAAGCACGCAGACAGCTGCAGGAAGCCATCTTTCAGGGAATGCTCCGAAGTTGCGTCCACCCTTGCGGTACATGTTGACCTCATCCTGAAGAAGCTCGAGCATCTTGACCTTCGCTTCCTTTGAAGCAGGGTCAAGGCCGAGTTCCTTCACATAGGCCTTCAGAGCCTCCTTGTTAGGAGTGATGAGGGCGATGGTGTAAGGATCCTGGCTGTTGTGCAGGAGGGCTCCGTCGATATACTTAGAGCTTTCCACGAGGTTCTCCTCGATTCCCTCAGGTGAATATTTCTCGCCGTCAGCCGCAATGAGCAGAGACTTGAAACGTCCTACGACGTAGAGCATTTCCTCGTCACGCATATAGCCCATGTCACCTGTATGGAGCCATCCGTCCACGATGGTGTCGGCTGTAGACTTAGGGTTCTTCCAGTAGCCTGCCATCACGTTCTCGCCCTTGATGCAGATCTCACCCTTCGATCCGAAAGGCTGCTCTACTCCGTCAGCGTCGAGGATCTTGATCTCCATAGGCTGGACGATCTTTCCTGACGAGCCGAAGATATGTCTTGCAGGTGAGTTTGCAGAGATGATAGGGGTCGCCTCGGAAAGACCATAGCCCTGGTACATAGGGATTCCGATGGCATAGTAGTATCTCTGGAGGTCGATGTCGAGGAGAGCGCCGCCGCCCACGAAGAACTTCATGTTGCCGCCGAGTCCCTGACGTACTGCCTTGAAGATGAGCTTGTCGAAGAGGAGCATGAGAGGCTTGCGGAAGATGTCCACGAACTCAGTTCCCTTGTTGTAGCCTTCCTTGTTGTATGCGATGGCGTTCCTGAGGGCGAAGTTGTAGAGTTTCTCGATTGTCTTGCCTTTCTTTGAGATTGTAGTCTCGATGTTCTTCTTGAAGCTCTTTGCGAGTGTAGGCACTGAAAGCATTACGCTCGGCTTGAGCTCCTGGATGCTTGGAGATATGTTTCTGAGGGCCTCCTTGCCTGATTTTCCAGACGGAACCATACCGAGGGAAGCACCGTATGACATCATCGTGTAGAAGCCGGCCACGTGCGCGAAGCAGTGGTCGAGCGGAAGGATGATGAGCATCCTGTCTTCAGGGCCGACTCCGATCACAGAGTGAGCCTGCTCTACGTTTGCTGTGTAGTTCCTGTGAGTCAGGAGGATACCCTTAGGGTCAGCGGTCGTTCCTGATGTGTAGCTGATGTTCGCATAGTCGTCAGGTTCGATGCTCCTGTATCTCTGGATGAACATTTCCTCATGCTCAGCGAGGAACTTGTCTCCCATTTCGATGACGTCGCCTATGTAGATCTCGTTCTTCCTCATGTCGTCGATACGGTCGAAGATGATCACCTTCTCCACCATCGGGCACTCAGGAAGGACAGCTCTGATCTTTGCGAGCTGGAACTTCGATGTGATCACATATTTCGAGTCAGAGTGCTTCACTCTGAACACCAGGTCGTTGGTCTCGCCCAGCTTGATGGAAAGAGGTACGTTCACAGCACCGGCATAGAGGACTCCGAGTTCTCCGATGACCCACATGTCGCGGCCTTCGCTGAGGTAAGAAATCTTCTCGCCCTTCTGTACTCCGAGGGCCATGAGGCCGGCAGCAATGCGTTTTGCCTTAGCCAATGTCTCTTCATAAGTTGTAGGTTCCCATACGTTAGTATCGAGGTTCTTTTCCCAGAGGAAAGGGTTCTTCGAATACTTGGCAACATACTTCTCGACAAAGTCGATGATGGTTAATCTTTCTGCCATAATGATTGTGTTTAGTATTAGTACGAATGGCTTCCCCCTTTCTCAGGGAGAAGCCACCTGTCAGGTTGGATTATTCGTTCGGAAACAGGCCGAAAAGCTCGGCGTCGATCTTGTCGACCACCTCCTGGAAGTCCTCAGGACGGTTCTCGAACTTGATGCGGTCCACATCAAGGACAAGAAGCTTGTGAGGATAGTTGTTTATCCAGTTCTCGTAGCGCTCGTTAAGACCGGTGATGTAGTCGATCCTGATGCTTTTCTCGTACTCGCGTCCCCTCTTCTGGATCTGTCCGATGAGGTTAGGGATCGAACTGCGGAGATAGATGAGCAGGTCAGGCGGATTCACGAGGGACATCATGAGGTCGAAAAGGTCGGAATAGTTGTCGAAATCCCTTGTGCTCATGAGGCCCATTCCGTGGAGGTTCGGCGCAAAGATGCGTGCATCCTCGTAGATTGTGCGGTCCTGTATGATCACATTGTCCTCCTTTGAAATGTCCACGACGTCCTTGAATCTCTTGTTGAGGAAGTACACCTGGAGGTTGAATGACCATCTTTCCATATCGTCGTAGAAATCAGCGAGATATGGGTTATAGTCCACCGATTCGAATTTCGGCGTCCATCCGTAATGGGCAGCAAGCATCTTTGTAAGAGTTGTCTTTCCGCTGCCTATATTTCCTGCAATCGCTATATGCATGTCATATGTTTTTAATTATTATTCCATTCAGTCAGCTACACCGGCAGACATAATCCGTCGATATTAGCATAATAATTAGCAAACATACTAAATTTTAATGTAAATTTGTGTGTTTTAAATGACTTTTTGATGATACATATAGAACATTTCACCTTCAACAGCTTCCAGACACGCTGCAGTGTCGTATGGGACGATTCGGGCGTATGCGCCTTTGTGGACCCCGGCTGCGCTTCGGCCGCTGAGCTTTCGCGCCTCACTGCGTTCACCGCTTCGCGCGGCCTCCGCCCTGCCGCCATCATGCTCACGCATGCGCATTTCGACCATATCTACGGTGTCGATGCCCTGGTCCGCGAGTACGGCATCCCGGTATACATGCACCCGGACGAGGTCTATACGCTCAGGAACACCAATCCGTACGTCTGCCGGATGTACGGGCTGCC
Source organism: Bacteroidales bacterium (assembly GCA_017399905.1). Lineage (GTDB taxonomy): Bacteria > Bacteroidota > Bacteroidia > Bacteroidales > UBA932 > Cryptobacteroides. Next base: position 85,582 of record JAFQAR010000043.1, on the reverse strand, counting down.
TGAGCCGGAGACCGCCTTCGCTGACGGACTGCTTTCCGGATCAGCTGTCGAAGCGGCTTCAGAAATGGGATGCGGACCGATCTCAGAGCCGGGATGCGGACCGGCTCCAGAGCTGGGATGCGGACCTGGAGACGAGACAGCTTCAGGACCAGCGTGCGGATCAGTCAGCGAGAAAGCATGCGGACCGACCTCAGAGGCGGGATGCGGACCTGGAGACGAGACAGCTTCAGGACCAGCGTGCGGACCAGTCAATGAGAAAGCATGCGGACCGGATTCAGGACTGGTAACCGTTGTCGAGGGTGATGTCATCAAGGTCGGCACCCTCCGTTTCGAAGTCATCGAAACTCCGGGCCACACCGCCGGCGGCATCTGCCTCTTCGAGCGCGAAGACGGCGTTCTCTTCACCGGCGACACCCTCTTCGCCGGCGCCATCGGCCGTACCGACCACCCCGGCGGCGACTACGACCAGCTCATGAAGAGCATCCTCCAGAAGCTCCTCCCCCTCGACTCCCCTGCCGCCCCCGGTTCAGACACCTCCGGCTCTGCGGCTTCCGGTCCTGTCGCTTCCGGTTCATTCGCCTCCGGTTCATTCGCCTCCGGCTCCCCAGCCGCTCCGGCCACCCCTGCCGGGGTCACCTCCGCCGGGGCCACCTCCGCTCCCGCCCCTCGCAACATCACGGTCGTTCCGGGCCACGGCCCTTGCTCCGACCTCGCCACCGAAGGCATGACCAACCCTTTCCTCATGCCTTTCAACGAACCTTACGAGGACTGATCCATATTGCCCGTAAAATGTAACCACATACCATTCAACAACTTACAGAAAGTGCGTGCTGCCAAAGGGGAGCACGCACTTTCCGTAAACACCTACTAGTCAACGTCTTACATTAGACATTGCTAACAATCTATTATTCAATAATCGGTAAAACTATCTCAGGACTAAACACGCCTATGCACAAAGCATATTGCGTGAGCCCTTGGGTCGAGCTCACGCAGTATGCTTTGAGCGGCTGGCCGGCGTATTCGCCAGCCGCGTTGTTCCTTAACCCATTATCCCTCAACGCTTTACGAAAACTTCCTGCTCCCCTTTGGCGGCAGGAAGTTTTCGTATCTTGCTGTCTATCAACCACTTAAGCACCACACTAAAGATACAGAAAACGGGTTAACTGACGTAACGAAGTACCTGTCCGCTCTCTTAGTATATTCATGAGTTCCATTTTACGGCTATCCGGCAGTCCGGCAACCTTATGGACAGGCATCTCCGGACTTACGTCCTTGACAACCTCTATCATCCGATCATATGCCATATCTGATTCAGAGTCCCATTCTTCCCTTATATCATACTCACTACCAGTATTGTAAGCCATAGCTTCAATCATTTTTGAAAGCGATCCATAATAAGATGCAGCCGCATCAAAATCTATGAACATGTATTCAGAAACAATACAATCCACCAACTGCTCTATCTCCCTATCACTCAAACCCTTAAATAGTAATAAGATATAATTGGACTTTAAAGGCAGATTCAGCTGAGACATCGATCTGACAGCCTTAATCGCTCTCCTCAAACGTTTAGAAACATTCCTGATAGTGATTGGCTCTGAAAAAGGAGAGGAGGAAAACGCATAAGCCAGGAAGTTCCATCTGTATTGTTCCGGTCTACTGCATATCCGTTTCTCTACAGGATTATTACCGATATAGTTGATGGTATTTCTGATAGCTTTGTCATCCTTCTTCGGAGCACTTCCGAAATTCTTCTTCAAAAGCTGACCGCTACGTCCCACTGCAAAATTGAATTCTCGTGCATACCATGAACAGCAGTGATTCATAAAATCACTTAGCTGCCTCATCGTTTCTGTCCGTACAAGCATATGAAAATGATTATACATCAGACATACAGCCAGAACCTGAATTCCAGCCGACCGGACTGCGACGGACATAATTGTAAAAAATGTAAGAAAATCTTCATAACCATAAAAAAGGTTATTGCCAGAGGTAGTCCTCTGATAGATATGATTCACACTCCCTCTATAAAACCGTCTTCTCTTTCTCATATCAATTTTTTCCGCTAATCTACCTTGATCAGCACGAAAACATGATAAAAAAAAGAAATTTCAATGATAAGAAAAGCATAATCATGCAAAGAAAAAGAAAAATCTGACAAAACCATCCGACCCGGTGACCCTTAAACACCTGACCCAAAGCAAGTTACGCAAACCTCCTGCCGCCAAAGGGGAGCAGGAGGATTATACAACAGATTGATTATCATAGGATTAGGCGCCACACGGCAGCCCAGACAGTCAAACAGCCAGGCATCCCAGCAGCCCAGCAACCAGACAACCAAACAACCGGACCACAACCCGGCAGCCCGGGCGCAAAGAGGCCTAAAGCGTCTGGCCGTCGATGAATTCGCGGAGGATGGAGGTCGGCGGGATGGCGGCGATCTCGGCCGGAGTCAGGGCGACGATGTAGTCGAGGAACTTGAGCATGCGCTTGGCTTCGGTGTAGGCCGCCGAAGTAGGCGGGATGCGGCGCAGAAGCGGCTCGGCGTAGTATTTCAGCACCGGCAGCTCGAAGATGTGGGCCGAATTGAAGACGGCGTCGGCATTCTCCTGGAACGGGAAGATGTTGCGGTTCTCGCCGCGGCGGACGCTCTGCCACATGCTGATGGTATTCTCCGGGTTGATGCCGCGGGTGCGGTTGTCACGGATCATGCGTCGCAGCATGCGGTTATCGGAGGTCGAGATATTGTTGTTCTCGTCGATGGACAGCGATGTGAGGGCGGACGCATAGACGCGGAAGACTTTCGAGCTGTCGACATCCGGGATCATGGCCGGATTCAAGGCGTGTATGCCTTCCATTATGAGGATATCCTTCTCATGCAGCTGCATCATGTTGCCTTCGAAGAACTTGCGTCCCTCCTTGAAGTCGAAGCGCGGAATCTCCACTTCCTTGCCGGAAAGCAGGTCGTTGAGCTGTTGGCCGAGGAGCTTCAGGTCCATGGCACCGAGACATTCGAAATCGTATTCGCCGTTCTCGTCGCGCGGGGTGAACTCCCTGTCCACGAAGTAGTTGTCGAGCTCGATGACCTTAGGATTGAGACCGAGAATGCGGCATTGCAGGGCAAGGCGCTTCGAGGTCGAAGTCTTTCCGCTGCTCGAAGGGCCGGCTATGAACACGATCTTCACACTGCCGCGACGGGCATATATCTGATCTGCGATATCGGCATATTTCCTTTCATGAAGGGCCTCGGAAAGGTTTATCAGGTCGATGATTCCGCCTGAGCGGACAAGGCCGTTCAAGGTTCCGACAGCACGCACTCCCATCACGGAGCACCAGTCCGAATGTTCCTTGAGGGCGGTCGCAAGCTTTGACTGCCTCTTCATAGGAAGCACCTTGTCGTGGTCGCCGTCCATCGGGTACTGAAGGCAGAAGCCGTTGTTGAAGCCCATGATGTTGAATGTCTTGAGGCAACCGGTAGAAGGAGCAAGAGGACCGTAGAATGTATCTGCTTGTCCATCAAGGAAATATACATTATAGTGATAGCGTCCGAGGCTCTTGAGAAGATTGACCTTCTCGGTCTGATGATTGGCCGTGAAAAGTCCGGTACATTCGTCAAGCGAGAGCATGGTCTTGCTGAACGGATGGTCGGCAGCTATGAGGGCATACATTCCCTCCTCGATCTTCTCGAGTTCCTCGTCGGTGACGAAATACACATGCGGACGGCCGTCTTCCATCGGAGACAGTTCGCGAATCTCGCAATACAGGCCGCTCGGCAGCGAATAATCTATCGCAAGCACCTTGTCCGGATACATTCGGCGTATGACGTTCTGAAGAACGAAGCAGAGGGAACGGATATATGTACGTCGTCCGTCCGGATGGTCATACCCTATGAAGGTTACATTATGCGGATTGATGACCTTATAGTCAAGCGAGACGAGCTTCCGGTCGACGAGAGCTGCGAGCACAGGCATATCGTTTCCGCATCTGGCATCGACAGACGGGCATATACGTTCCGACAGCGATTTGAGAGTCGATCCCATAGGCACGTCTTCGTACTTTCCGGTATTTTCACAATAGATTCTGATATTTTCCATAATTTATGTGGTAACTATTCCATTATCATTCAACAACTTACATATCACCGCGTGCCGTCATCGGGGAGCACGCACAGGACACGAAACAACTGATACTGAGTGAATTATCTACCATTCAGACTCTGAGTCACGGAAGGATTTCGCGGAGGAACGGGCCGGTCACCGAAGCGGGATCGGAGGCGAGTTCCTCAGGCGTTCCGGCCGCAACTATCGTTCCACCGGCCTTTCCGCCTTCGGGTCCCATGTCGAAGATATAGTCCACCGACTTCAGGACATCGAGATTATGCTCGATGATGATTACGGTGTTTCCCTGCTCCACAAGCTGCTGTAGCACATCCAGGAGCACCTTTATATCGTCGAAATGTAGGCCTGTCGTCGGCTCGTCAAGGATGTAGAGGGTGTTGCCGGTGCCCTTTCGAGCGAGTTCGGCAGCGAGCTTCATGCGCTGGCTCTCGCCTCCGGAAAGGGTGACGGCGGACTGGCCGAGACGGACGTATCCGAGACCGACATCGACCATGGCCTTGAGCTTCTGTGCTATCGACGGGATGTTTCCGAAGAATTCATAGGCTTCGCTTACAGGCATTTCCAGCACATCGTTGATGTTCTTTCCCTTGTATCTGACGGCAAGTGTGTCGTCCTTGTAACGGCGGCCGCGGCACTCGTTGCAGACCACGTTGACCGACGGGAGGAAGTTCATTTCGATGACCTTGATGCCGGCGCCCTTACATTCCTCACAGCGGCCGCCGGGCACGTTGAAGGAGAAGCGGCCGGCCTTGAAGCCGCGGACCTTGGCATCCGTGGTGGCCTCGAAGAGGTTGCGGATGTCGTTGAAGACGCCGGTGAATGTGGCCGGATTGCTTCGCGGAGTGCGGCCGATAGGGCTCTGGTCTATCTCTATAAGCTTATCTATATTGCTGATACCCACGACCTTGTCATACGGAAGGGGCTGCAGCTTGGCGTTGTAGAACTTGTTCTTGAGCACAGGCATGAGGGTCTCGTTGATCAGCGACGACTTGCCGCTGCCGCTGACACCGCTGATGCCTATGAACATTCCGAGCGGGAAGTCCACGTCAAGGTTCTTGAGGTTGTTGCCGCGGGCGCCACGGATGCCGAGGACAAGACCGTTGCCTTCGCGGCGGAGTGGCGGCACTTCTATCTTACTGGAACCACGGAGGTAGTCCAGAGTGGTGGAAGGGCCGATGATGAAGCGGTCGGAACCGGAGGCCTCAGCCGAAGAGGAAGCGGGATCCGGAAGGAGGGCGGAAAGGGGCGCCGAGAGGCAGATCCTGCCGCCTTCGCCTCCGGCTCCGGGGCCGACGTCGATCAGCCAGTCGGCCGACATCATGGTCTCGGCGTCATGCTCGACGACCATGACGGAGTTGCCCTCGTCGCGGAGCTTCTTGAGCGAAGCGATGAGCTTGCGGTTGTCCCTTTGATGGAGTCCGATGGACGGCTCGTCCAGTATGTACAGGACATTCACCAGCTTCGAACCTATCTGGGTCGCCAGCCTGATGCGCTGGCTTTCTCCTCCTGACAATGATGCAGTTGCACGGTCAAGGGAGAGATATTCCAGACCCACATCCAGAAGAAATGACACCCTGTCCTTCAGTTCCTTGAGGATATCACGGGCTATGGTGTTTTCACGTTTTCCGAGGATGCCGTCCAGAGAATCCAGCCACTCCTTGAGCTGGCTTATCTCCATCGCGGCGACCTCAGAGATGGTCTTTCCGTCTATCTTGAAGTAGGTCGTCTCCTTGTTCAGTCTGGTTCCGCCGCAGACCGGACAGACGATCTTCTCATTTATGTCTCCGACTATGCCCGGGAATGAAACCATTTCCGAAGATGTACCCTCGCCTACCCTGAAAAGTTCGTCGGAACCATAGACGACAAGCGAGACAACTTCGTCCGGAAGGTCTTCTATAGGGTCATAAAGGGAGAAGCTGTATTTACGTGCTATTGAGCGTATTACGTCAAATTTCTTTGTTTCCCGGATCTTTCCGAGCGGGACTATTCCTCCGTCGGCGATGGATACCCTCCTGTCAGGGATGATGGTATCCATGTTCACGTCCACGATGAGTCCCAGGCCCTTGCAGTGAGGGCAGTAGCCCTGAGGTGAGTTGAACGAGAAGGAATGAGGAGCCGGTTCGGCGAGGGATATGCCGGTGTCCGGGCATACGAGATGCTTCGAATAATGGTTGAGCACCCCCGTCTCCATATCCATGATCGCCAGGGAGCCCTCTCCATGGTTCAGAGCCGACATCACGGAGTCCTTGATGCGCTTCTCGTCTTTCTGAGACGGCTTGAGACGGTCAATCACAAGTTCTATAAAATGGGCCTTGTAGCGGTCCAGAGCCGTGATTTCATTAAGTTCGCAGAGCTCTCCGTCCACACGGACCTGCGTGTAGCCACGCTTGCGCATCTGCTCCAGCAGCTCCTTGTAATGTCCCTTGCGGCCCTTTACGACCGGTGCCAGGAGATAGCATTTCCTGTCCTTGTAGTTCTCCATTATCAGAGAGACTATCTGCTCGTCTGTGTAGCGGACCATCGCCCTCCCTGTCTGCGGCGAATACGCCGTAGACGCCCGGGCATAAAGAAGTCGCAGAAAGTCGTAGATCTCCGTGATCGTACCTACGGTCGACCGCGGATTGTTTCCTGTCGTCTTCTGCTCTATCGCGATGATCGGGCTGAGACCTGTGATTGACTCGACTTCCGGCTTTTCGAGTATGCCCATGAAATGTTTCGCATAGGTCGAGAGAGTATCCATGTAGCGCCTCTGGCCTTCTGCGTATATCGTGTCAAAGGCAAGCGAGGATTTGCCGCTTCCGCTGAGTCCGGTCACGACGACGAACTGTCCGCGCGGAATGGACAGGCTCACCCCCTTGAGGTTGTGAGCCTTTGCGCCTTTGATTTCTATGTATCCGTTCTTTTTATCCATTTGCCTGCAGCATTATTCGGCTTTCCTGCAGCATCCGCAGGGACAAGGCCGACTTACAAATTTACAATTTTTTTCGGAATAATAACCACATCGGGCCGTGGCACGCAACTCATTATCCATCAACACTTTACCCAAACCTCCTGCTCCCCTTTGGCGGCAGGAGGTTTACACATCTTGCTGTATATCAACGACTTGAGTGCCACAAAATTATTTCAGGCGGAGGTAGGCGTGGCCGAAGCGGGCGGCGGCAGCGCGGTCGAGCTCATCGCGTACCGAAGGGTGGGCGATGGCGATGAGGGCGCGGGCGCGCTCGACAAGGCTCTTGCCTCGGAGCGAGGCGACGCCGTATTCCGTCACGATGTTCCGGACCATATGGCGGGTGGTCACGACGCCGGCTCCCTCCGTGAGCACGGGCTTGATCTTCGACACACCCTTTTCGGTCATGGAAGGTATGGCGATGAAGGTGTCGCCGCCTTCGGAAAGGGATCCTCCGTACATGAAGTCATGCTGGCCGCCGACACCGGAGATGATGCGTGTACCGACTGAATCGGCGCAGACCTGACCGGTCAGGTCGACCTCTACCGCAGAATTTATTGCCATGACCTTAGGGTTCTGCGCTATGCGGAACGGATCGTTGGTCCATGCCACATCCTTGAGAAGCAGGTCTTCACGATAGTCCATATAGTCATACAGACGACGCGATCCCAAGGCGAGAGAGGCGACGGATATGCCCGGGCAGACTTTCTTGAGAGAATTGTCGATGACCCCGCTTTCGAGCAGAGGGAGGACTCCGTCGGTGAGAGCCTCTGTATGGAGGCCGAGATGACGGTGGTCCTTCAGGGCGGCAAGGACGGCATTCGGGATGCCTCCGACACCGATCTGGAGGGTCGCCCCGTCCGGAATCATCTCCGCTATATGGCGGCCGATGGCAGTGTCCACCTCGGTCGGTACGGCTGTAGGGACCTCAACCAGAGGATCGTCCGCCTCAACGGCAGCATCGATGCGTGAGACATGGATGAGGGCATCGCCATATGAGAACGGCATGGCCTTGTTGACCTGTACTATGACCTTACGGGCACATTCGACCGCAGATACGGCAAGGTCGGCGGAGACTCCGAAGGAGCAGAAGCCGTCCTTGTCCGGCGGTGAAACATTGAGGAAGACGGCATCGAGCGGAAGCGTGCCGTCGCGGAAAAGAGCCGGGATCTCACCGAGAAAGGCCGGTATGGTGGAGCCATAACCATCTGCAAGCCAGCGACGTACATTGTTTGCTACAAAGAGGCTCTTCACATTGAAGGCGTCCTTGTATTCGGGGCGGCAGTACGGGGCGTCATGCTTTCCTACCGCAAAGGCGGCATAGACAGTGACATCGCGGAGCTCCCCGCCCCTGTCCGCAAGGGCCCTGGAGAGGATTTCAGGGATGGAAGTGCTTCCCTGGATGTAGATGCTGTCACCTGATTCGATCAGTTGTACGGCCTGCGCCGCTGACATGTATTTCATAAATTCCTTGTATTAGATTTCTCGACATCCTTCGGATGCTCGAAATGACAATATAACCGGATAACAGGAAGTCATCAATGGTTTATAGCGAAGAGACTGAGACGCTCTGCAAGGAGGTCGAACTGCTCTTCGCGGTTAAGCTGTGATACGCAGACACGTACGCCCTGCTGGCGGCTTCCCGTCATCGACAGCGATATGGTGCACATGCCGTATTTCATGAGTTCGCCCATGAGCTCGCCGCTTGACATGTCCTTGTAGCCGACCGTATAGAAGAAGCCGTCGCTGACCGGTTCGTCCCCATCCATCGCATAGACTATATGGAAACCGTTGTCAAGGAACATCTTCTTGCTTATGGCGGCCCTGCGGGCGTACTCCGCCGCCGCAGTCACGAAGTCGAGCTCCCCGTCCGCAGCGGCACGGAGCATCTCCGCCAGCGCATACTGCGCCGAGTGGCTCGCTCCTGACGACACCGCGTACAGGACGGCAAACACATAGGCGTCACCCAGACGGGACATGTGGAAGAATTCCTTCAGGAGAGGATATTCCCTCTTGTAGAGGGAGTCGGAGATGGCGATGATCGCTATCCTCTGGCCTGCATAGCTGAACATCTTGGAGCCGGACATCATGATGATGTAGTTGTCGGTATACTTGGCTACAGTCGGCTGGAAAGGCGGTTCATAAGGATTTCCGAGAGGCTTGCGGAAGTCCATGCACATGTATGCGAGGTCTTCTATGACTATCGTGTCATACAGGGTCGCGAGTTCTCCTATGGTCCTGAGTTCTTCTTCGGTAAGGTTGAACCATGCCGGATTGTTAGGGCTGGAGTAGATCATCGCGGCTATCCTGCCGCTGCGCAGATGCTCTTCGAGCTTCGCGCGCAGCTTCCCGCCGCGATAATCATAGATATCGAAGGATTCGCTCCTGATATTGAGGATATGGACCTGCGTCCTCTGCACCGGAAATCCCGGGTCAATGAAAAGGATGGTATCCTTCTCCTTGGAAAGGTGGGAGCAGAGAAGGAAGGTGGAGAAGCTTCCCTGCATGGAACCCACGGTAGGGATGCAGCCGTTCGGGGAAAGGTCCACATCGAGATAGGCCTTCAGGAAACGGGATGCCTGAAGCTTGAGGTCCGGCGTGCCTGTCATGTGCGGATATTGTGAAGCCACACCCGAATCGAGGGCGGACTTTTCCGCTTCAACTCCGACTTTTGCCGGAGGAAGACCGGGAATACCCATTTCAAGATGAAGGAATTCGATGCCGGCAGAGCTCTCAAGAGCCCTTGCGATCGCTCCGGACTGACGGATTGTAGCTCCGGAAATGTCAAGAATGTCCATCTGCCCCAATACGGAGTCCAGGACTTTGTCATCTATTGGTAACATAAGTTTGTCTCTGGCGGGGAGAGCCGTTTCAAATATAATGAAAATCCGGCATATATCCCCATAGGGGAAACAAAAAAAGCCCGCATCACTGCGAGCTTTTTCCACACACACTTTTATATATCACTCTTACTGGAGAGTTGATTCACCTTTTTAACATGAGAGTCAATATGTTAGACAGTGTCTCATGAAAAGGGAAACAAAGTTAGCGATTATTCCCCAGCATTATCCGCTTTTTTTGACGAAATGTCCGATTTCAATGACGAACTGCAGGAATCATGGAGATGAAACGCCTGATTCGGGCGATGAATCATCTCTTCGGAATATCGACTGAAACTTCACTTTCACCACGAAGATGCTCGGAAAAATAATCCACAAGCCTCCAGTAGAAGTATTCGTTCATGTCGCCGAAACCATGACGCTGCTTCGGAAGCATCAGCATGTCGAACCTCTTTCCGGCACGGATGAGGGCTTCCACCACCCTCATGGTATTGCCCGGATGGACATTGTTGTCGATGTCGCCATGTACAAGGAGGAGATGGCCCTTGAGGTTCCTTGCTATCTCCGGATTAGTCGCGATCTTGTAGACGAACGTTGTGTCGCCCTTTTCCGACACGACCTCCTTCACGCCGTGATGAGTTTCGCTCCACCAGCGGTTGTAGATGTTGTTGTCGTGGTTTCCAGCACATGATACGGCCGCCTTGAAGAAGTCCGGATACATGCACATGGCTGCCGTACTCATGAAGCCTCCGCCAGAATGGCCATGTATGCCGACCCGTTCGATATCGATGAAGGAATGACGGTTCGCAAGCTGTTCGATGGCGTATTTATGGTCTGCCAGAGGATAGTCGCGCATGTTTCCATATCCGTAGTTGTGGTACCATTTCGACCTGCTCGGATGGCCTCCCCTCTGGCCGACCGATATCACGATGAAGCCCGCCTGCGCGAGACGGTCGGTGCGTACGCTCATACGTGTGAACGGATAATATACGGCCTCGACCTGAGGGCCCGGATATACGTAATCAACTATAGGATAGACCTTTGTGGAATCGAAATCAAAAGGCTTGTACATCACGCCATAGAGGTCGGTCACGCCGTCTGCAGCCTTTACGGTGAAGAGTTCAGGGAACTTGTAGCCGTTCGCGAAGAGCTGGGAGAAATCGCTTTCCTGTATGTCCATGACCTTGTTGCCGTTGTTGTCGAGGAGGACGGCCATAGGTACGGTATTCACACGGGAATAGTTGTCGACTACGAAACGGGCGTCATCGTCGATCTCCACCTGATGGAAGTAGTCGCCCTTCGTGAGCTGCCTGAGTCCGCTTCCGTCGAGGTTCACGCGGTAGAGATGCTCATAATAAGGGTTTTCGCCGGCATTCCTTCCGTTGGCGGTGAAGTATACCACACCGGCCTTTGCGTCCACCTTGAGGACCTGCTCCACATGCCACGGGCCCTTTGTGATGCGGTTCAGCAGGTTTCCCTGGTCGTCATAGAGGTAGAGGTGCGCCCATCCGTCGCGTTCGCTCCACTGGATGAACTTCTTTCCTCCGTCGACGACATGGACAGGACGGGTTTCCTGATATGTGTTCATGCGTTCCTCGACTATCGGTACTATGCTGTCCTGGCCGACGGTATAGGTACATACATCGATGCGGTGTAGGTCGCGGCTGCCGCGGGTCATGAAGAAGCGGTCTGCGTCACCCTGCCATACGCGCGAGACATCTTCCATGTCGCGCTGCTTCTGCTCATACGGACGTGCCTCGATGTCTATCGACTGGTCCTTGAAGCGGGACGTGCGGATCTCCTTGCGGCTGTTGTCCTGCATATCGAAGATGTAGAGATGTTCCACAGGGGCTTCCTTTTCGCCCGGCATCTGGTATTTGTAGGTCTCGAGGGTAGGACGCGGCTTTGCGGTCACGTCGATGACCCAGAGGTCCTTCACGGCACGGTTGTCCGCAAGGATCGTCGCGAAATGGCGGGAATCCGGAGACCAAACGCCATAGACGCGGCGTCTCTTTCCGTTGCAGAGCGTGTCCGTGTTCATCATGGTGTAAGGCATGCCGAATCCGAAGTCCTCGACGCCGTCGGTGGTGAGCTGGATCTCCACGATGGTAGAATCCTTTTCATCCTTCTTCGCCTTGAGATAGTCCTCGTAGCTCATGCGGTAGAGGTTCAGGTCCTTGGCATAGACGACGGTCTTCCTGTCAGGAGACACCGAACCCCATGAAAGACGCTTAGGCTCCTCTTCCTTGTCCTCCAGATGGGTCAGTTTTCCGGTCGGATAGTCATAGGAGAAATAGAATACTTCCTTTCCACCCTTCTTCCCTTTTTTGTCCTTGTTTTCCTTTTTGTCCTTTGTTGAGGTCACTTCGAATGTGAAGGTGCGGCCGTCCTCCCCTGCCTTGAGGTTGCGGATCGGCAGATGACGGACTTCAAACGGATCCTTGACGATCTCCGTCAGCTGCGAGGCCATCTCGTCTCTGTCAAACAGCGGTTTCTTAGTCTTTGCGGAAGGGTCCACGACATACCAGAACTTTCCTTCACTGGTCTTGTATTCATACCAGAAGCTGTTTCCTTTTCGGAACCAGTGGGGATCGACGGTCGTCGAGAAGAGCATGGTGCTCAGCTTGTCCTGCGTAAACTTTTCTGCCTGAACGTATTCAGGGATTCTTGCCTGGGCGTCAGCTTCCTGACGTGCAGACAGACAGAGGCCTGTCAGGACGGCAATCAGGGTCAAAATCTTCTTCATAATCTATCCGTTAAAATTTTCAGCCGATAAATGTACGAAATTTTTCAATGGGATTGCCACGACTTCTTCGAAGTCTCGCAATGACATGAAACAGAAAAGGCCCGGAATTCTCCAGGCCTTCAAAGACAAGCATATGATATTTAGTTGATGCCGATTTGACTTCCCATTACGGTAACACCCTCTGCAGTAATAGTTACCGTTGAATCAGAAGACTGCCAGCCATTGCCGTTATGGATAAGGTACTTGATTGTCTTGCCCACCAATTCCGATGGAACATTGATATGCCAAGTGTAGTTTTCATCATAAACCATGTCATTTCCAGGCCATGATGTATCGAAAGATGTGCCTGTTTCCCAGACGTGGATCTTGGCAGTCGTACCCCACCACTGCTTTGAATTATCTGTATCAAGCATGAATGTGAGCTTTATCACAGTCTCTTCCAAGGTAACAACAGCACCATTCCTTGTAATTGAAACATTAGCCTTCTCCGAAGTCTTCGAGCCCGAGATGAACTGATAAGAAAGGGTGCTTCCGATATAGTCACCGCTTACCGCATATACGTTATCGGTAACAAGGTCACCTTCAGCAGCAGTTATGGCTGTTCCATTCGATTCCAGATAAATATAAAGCGGATCCCATCCGGCTTTGTTATCAACTGTGATATTAACGGTAAGGTCCGTATACTCTTCCGTGCACTCTACCTTGAACTTCTTTTCCGCAGGATTGAGACTGATTGTAAATACACCGTTCTTGTTTACCTTGAGATTCTGTCCGTCAGCAACGAGGGCATATTCTACAGCATCTTCAGCAGTCAGGACAACATCCTTGTAGCCAAGAGAACCTGTCCATGAGTCTTCAGTGACAAACTTGAAGAGATCATCCTTGTACATCTCGACACCCTCAAGCACATACCAGCCGTTGTTTGTCGGAGTCATATGGATATTCTGTGAAACAGTCCAATTGCCTGTGAAAGTTCCGCATACACCCCAAACAGCCGGTGTTCCGATTGAACCGAGGTTGAGGACTGTGTTAGCCTTGAGCTCCACGACCTTGCCGGTAGACTTGATCTCGGTGTCGTTGTAGAGGACGGTAATACCGTTATTGTATGTTCCAGGGATGGCAGCTACGTAATATACGCCACCCTTCTCGAATGTTCCCTCAAGAGTGACTTCATGCGTATTGTCGCCCGCAGCGGTGATTGTTCCGTTCAAAAGGAGAGTTACAGTTCCTGAAAGAACTTCTGCACCATTGGTCCTGATAGTAACCTTGGTCACACCCTCGTCTTCAACCGTAAACTTGAAGAGTCCGTAAAGGTTCTTGAATGAAAGGTTGCGGTTATCAGCTTCCTCACCCATGGCAAGAGCATAGGCAATGCTTGCATCCGGGTCGAAACCATCCTTTACAGCCTGCTGTGTCTTAGGGATTTCAAGACCTGCGACATGTGTCTGAAAATCAGTGACCGCATTCTCGACATATGGATAGACAGCGAGAAGGACAGCATTGTTCATATCATCAGGCATTGCGAAGGTCTCGGTTGTGAAGACTGCAGAGGCAGCAGGCTCGGTAATAGCTGTTACAAACTTCTGGTTCGTACCGTTTGCGTCAAATACGGTAAGTTCGTCACCAGGAGTCCAATGTGTCTTGACTCCGTCAACAAGTGTAGTCTTTGTGTCTGTTCCGGCAACGGCTGTCAGGGAGAATGTCTCGCCCGACACCTCCGGAGCGTTCACTGCAGGTTCAACTATTTCCTGACAAGATGCAGCTGCAAACAATCCGGCAGCGGCAAGTATATATGCATAGATCTTTTTCATGATTCTCAGATTTTAAAATGTTTACCACTCGAATTCTTCTTCTGTAAGATCTTCATAAGCACCGGTGCCGCTCATGCAGAGCACTCCTTCTGTCTGGATCTCCACAACCTCGATTGATGGAGAAGTGTAGTTGTCTTTTTCGGTAATGGTTTTCATGATATTGATGTGATTTATTTTCGCAAATATAACTATTTCTCTTCAAAGCTGATAGCGAATCCGCCGCCTGGAGCCATGGTTATAGGAAGGAAGTCGTGGAAAGTCACGGTCTTCTTCTCGATAACATATGCCTGAGGGTTCTCCTTGTAGTGGGCATCTTCTGCGTCACGATAGATTGTAGCCTCATATGTCTTCTCAGGATCGAGGAACTGGAGAGGTACTTCGAGAGTGCGCTTGTGGTCGTCTGTAACGCCTCCGCAGAACCACTGTCCGTTCTTCTTGCCCTGACGTGCGACAACCACATACTCACCCGGCTCTGCGAGGAGATATTTCGACTGGAGCCAGTCGATGTCGACATCCTTGATGAACTGGAAGGCATCCATGAACTGCTCATAGTGCTCAGGAAGGTCTGCAGCCATCTGGAGAGGAGATGACATGGTCACGTAGAGTGCGAGCTGGTTGGCGATGGTCGCGTTCACCCATGAAGTGTTCCTTCCGTCGGTAACCGATGCGAGATCCTGGACGAAGATGCCCGGAGTGTAGTCCATAGGACCGCCGTTGAGTCTTGTGAAAGGAAGGATGGTCACGTGGTGAGGCATCGTGCCGCCGAAGGCCTGATACTCTGTTCCGCGTGCAGCCTCGGCACCTATGAGGTTCGGATATGTACGGCAGAGGCCGGTAGGACGTACCATTTCATGTCCGTTGATCATGATCTTATGTTCTGCTGCCTTCTTCACTACATGCATGTAGTGGTTGATGAGAGACTGGCTGTAGTGATGCTCGCCGATAGGGAGGATATCGCCTACATATCCGCTCTTGATGGAGTTGTAGCCGTATTTGTCCATGAGGTCAAGCGCCTGGTCGAGGTGGCGTTCATAGTTGCGTACGGATGATGAAGTCTCATGGTGCATCATGAGCTTCACGCCCTTGGACTGAGCATATTTGTTCAGGGCCTCAATGTCGAAGTCCGGATATGGGGTCACGAAGTCGAAGACATAGTCCTTGTTGCAGTTCGCCCAGTCTTCCCAGCCTTCGTTCCAGCCTTCAACGAGGACCTGGTCGAAGCCGTGCTCCGCAGCGAAGTCGATATAGCGGCGTACGTTGCCGTTGTTTGCCGAGTGACGTCCGTTAGGTGTAGCGGAAGCATAGTCGGTCTTGCCGAGCTGTACTGAAGCGAAATCATCAGTATATGCCCAAGTACCCTTTCCTGAAATCATCTCCCACCACACGCCGATGTACTTCACAGGCTTGATCCAGTCCGTAGACTCGAGGGCGCAAGGCTCGTTGAGGTTGAGGATAAGGCGTGAGGCGAGCTGTGCGGTCGCGCTCGGAGCCACCTGGATCGTCCTCCAAGGAGTGTTGCAAGGGGTCTGCATGCGGCCTTTCCATCCCTGCGCGTCAGGAGTGAGGTGCGAGGTGAAGGTCATTGTCTTCGGATCGAGCTCGAGGTGCATGCAAGGGTAGTCGAGAAGGGCGGCCTCGTGGATGTTGATGTAGAGGCCGTCATCAGTGCGCATCTGCAGGGATGTCTGGACACCGTTTACGGAGTAAGGGGTCTGTGAATCGTTTCCGCAGATTGCCTCAGGCATCTTCGAGGCGATCTCCGAAAGACGGCACTCCGTGAAGTTGTACTCCTGGGTATCATAGTCTCCAGGGAGCCACCATGCGGTGTGGTCGCCTGCGAGGGCGAACTGGGTCATCTCCTCCTTGATCACGAAGTAGCTGAGGTTCTTCTGGTACGGGAACTCATAGCGGAAGCCGAGGCCGTCGTCGTAGAGACGGAAACGGATAGCCATCTTGCGCTCCGTAGAGGTCTGTACGAGGTTCACGAGGAGCTCGTTGTAATGGTTTCGGATCTGTGCTTCCTCACCCCATACCGGCTCCCATGTCTCGTCGAACGTGCCTGTCTCGACACTTTCGACAGCGAAGCCGTCGTAGAAGGAGTTGCATGGCTCACGGTCTTCCTTCGAGATGGTTCCGTCAGCATTGTAGACGAGCTTCTGAGCCTTGAGGACTCCACGGAACTCGAATCCGAGGTCGGAAGGAAGGATGACCTTGCGGCCGTCATAGTCAAGGGCATACTGAGGTGTGCCGTCAGCTGTGAGCTGGAAGGTCATCTCAAGTACGCCGTCCGGCGACTTCAGGGTCTGTACATCGGTCACCTCGCCGGCAGGCTTCGTTGCGCAGCCTGCAAGAAGCAGGGCCGCAGATATTGCTGATATTATTCTTTTCATTGTTCTAACGTTTGTATTCCACGATAAGTACCGACTGAGGCTCTGCGACAGTCGCATCCGACACCTCGCATGGCTCGCCTGTCACGACGTTGACGCCGCCGGTAAGGCCCTCGGATATCTCCGAATAGTATGACCATGGGATGTTCTTAGGCTCGTTCGAATTGTTCACATATACGAACACAACGTCGTCATCGTCATAACGGAAATATCCGTATGTGTTGTCGCGTGTGATGAAATGCATTGTCTTTCCGTTGTGGATGACATCCTTTGTCTTTCTCCACTGGAAGAGGTGGCTCACATAGTCAAAGATGTCCGCAGCCTGTCCCTGAGGCACGGCAAGGCCGTCCGTATTCTTTGTCGCCGCCTTACGTCCTTCGTCAGTGAAGAGGTCCATCTCGTCACCTGGCCATCCGCCAGGGAAGTCCACGCGGAGGCCGCCGTGTCCCATTCCGAGGTCGCATGACACGAACATCTGCTCGTCGCCGGCGAAGATCTGCGGATAACCGCGCATAGTGGCCATCATAGCCATGGCGATCTTCACACGCGCAGGATTCTTGCGGAGGGCGTCACCGAGACGGTCCGTATCGTGGTTTCCAGGGAAGATAAGCATGTTCGAAAGGTCATGATAGAGGAAGTCATGCGAGAGGACGTCATAGACACGTGTCATGCCCTGGCCCCAGCCAGGATTGTCCTCATTGAGGCCGGCGCGGAGAGCGTCATGAAGCGGGAAGTCCATCACCGACTTGAGGTTTGAGTCGAAACCGTCCTTGTTTGCGTTGCCGCCCTGCCAGTATGCGAGCTGAGGGATCGAAGACGTCCAGACCTCACCTACGATGTTGAAGTTCGGATATTCGTTCATCACAGCAGCGCACCACTCGGACATCGGACCCTTCTCGTTGTACGGATATGTATCCACGCGGAAGCCGTCGAGGCCGGACCACTCGATCCACCAGATGGCCCACTGCTGGAAATACTTGAGCACATACGGGTTGTCGAGGTTCATGTCCACCATAGAACGGTCGAACCAGCCGCTTTCCTGGATGTAGAGGTCCTTCTTTGAGGCGTTAGGGTCCATATTGGTAGAGAAGGCGATGTTGGATCCTGTGTATGTATCGAACACATGGTACCAGTCCTTGAAAGGTGTGTCTTCCATCCACCAGTGTGCGGAACCGGCATGGTTAGGTACGATGTCCATGATGATCTTGATGCCCTTCTCGTGAGCCTTCTCCACATATTCCTTGAAGAGGTCGTTGGTTCCGAAACGGGAGTCGATGTGATAGTAGTCGGTACATGCGTAGCCATGATATGAGTGCTCAGGCTGGTTGTCCTCGAGTAGAGGGGTACACCAGATCGCCGTCGCACCGAGGTCGCTGATGTAGTCGAGATGGTCGATGATGCCCTGGATGTCGCCGCCATGACGTCCGAAGAGTTCGTGACGTGCATATTTGTCGGCTGTATCGTCGGTAGAGTCGTTGCTTGTGTCACCGTTTGCGAAACGGTCAGGCATGATGAGGTAGATCATGTCGGCAGTAGTGAAGCTCCTGCGGTCTGCGGAGCCTTCCTGACGTGCAGCGATCTCGTATGGATACTTGAATGACTGTCCGTCCTTGGAGAAGACGATGTAGTATGTGCCAGGCTGAGCGTCGGCTGCGATCTTAACGTCAACGAAAAGGTAGTTCGGACTGTCAGCCTTGTGGATCTTCTCTACCGAAACACCTTTGCCGCCTTCGATGGCAACGTCGTAACCTGAGATGTCCTCACCCTGAACGAGGAGCTGGAGAGGCATCTTCATGCCTGTCCACCATGAGAGAGGTTCAACACGTGTCACCTGCTCCTGAGTCGCGTCTGCGACTGAAGCAGGGTCGAAAGTCTGTCTGCCCGAGCAGGCTGCCAGGGCGATGACTGTGAGTGCTAAAAGGATTCTTTTCATATCTTCTGTATGTTTTTGTTCTTTATCGGAGCCTGCTTACTCAGCTATGATCTCATAGCTCCATGGAGCCTTGAGCTCGGCCTTTACCGTCACCTTGTTGTCCGGAAGGGTACGTGTGAACACGAGAGTGCTGTCATCGGTAGATACAACCTCGAACCTGCCGCCTTTGTCGCCTGCAGAGAGAGCAGGGTTGTTGTGGCGGATGTCGATGAGCCACTTGTAGAAGTCGAAATACTCGTTTTTCTCCCAAGCCGGCACGTGGTCCTTCTCGAAGAACTCGAATCTCTTGTTCCAGCCCATCTCCTGTCCTGTGTAGATGAGAGGCTGACCGTTAGGAAGGGTGAATGTGAGGACCGCCATGAGCTTTGCCGCGTCACCCATTCTCTCGAACTCGGTACCCGCCCAAGAGTTCTCGTCGTGGTTCGATGTGAACATGAGACGGAACGCATCCGCAGGATGTCTTTCCGCATCCTTGGCAATGTACTCGAGGAGTTCAGGGATGTTCTTCTCGCCACGTGCGATGGCGTTCATCATATGGTGGAGTTCCCATGAATATGATGCATCGAAGTCAGAAAGGCTGTGGAGCTTCGGCTCTTCACCTTCTGCAAGCATGTACATTCCCGGATAGTCTGCACGGAGGCCGGCGATGGTCTCCTGCCAGAATTCGAGAGGAACTTCGCAGGCCATGTCGCAGCGGAAGCCGTCGATGCCGCGCTCCATCCAGAAACGCATCGCATCCGCCATTCCTTTCCATACATCCTTGTTTTCATAATTGAGGTTTGCGGTATCCGACCAGTCGGCTGTGAAGGTGGTGTTGCCTTCGGCATCACGCTCATACCATTCAGGAGCCTTCTCGCTCTCCCAGACGGCATCCGGAGAAGTGTGGTTCGCCACCCAGTCGATAACTACGCGGAGGCCGAGCCTATGAGCCTCAGCCACGAAGTTGTCGAAATCCTCGAGTGTTCCGAACTCAGGATTGATGGCACAATAGTCCTTCACGGCATAGTATGAGCCGAGGGTTCCCTTGCGTCCTTCGACACCGATAGGATAAATCGGCATGAGCCACACGATGTCCACGCCCATTTCGGCAAGGCGCGGAAGCTGCTGCTGAGCAGCAGCGAATGTTCCCTCCGGAGTGTACTGACGTACGTTCATTTCGTACACCACCGAGTTTTCAAGAGGCTGCTGCTGAGGTGTTTCCGTCTTTCCGCAAGACAGTACCGCAATGGCAGCACAAATGGTAAAAAGTATTTTCTTCATATTTTTAATGTTATTATCTTTCAAAAGATTCCCACGTCGGCTTTCAGCCTCCTCGGAATGACGTATCGAGGATTCACTCACGTCATTGCGAGGTCCGTCAGGACCGTGGCAATCTACATTTCGGCAAGTATGGTTGCCGATGTCGCTGCCACTGCGCAATAGTCTCCCGTGTATGCTCCGATGCCGTCAACATCTGCCACGCCGTTCTCTGCAAGCACGATGTATCTGCCCTCAGGGATGGCGATCTTGCGATGTTTCTTCGAGCCGTTGAGGACCACTGTAAGGGACTTTGCCGTATCGATGCCTTCGAGACCGCTGATGCGGAATGCCACGATGCACGGATCGTCGACGTCGATGAACTGAAGCTTTTCGCGCACGAGGTCAGGGTCGCCGAGGCAGAAGCCCGGATGGGCGTGACGGATGGCGGCAAGCTCCGAATAATACTTCACGAGGTCGCTGTACTTAGTCTTGTATGTCCAGTCTATCGCATTGATGGCGTCAGGCTGGTTGTAGCTGTTCTTTACGCCCTGCTTGTGGCGGTAGAGCTCCTCTCCGTTGAAGATGAACGGGATTCCCTGAGAGGTGTAGACCGCTGTCTGGGCAAGCTTGACCATTCTCAGACGCTGTTTCTCGGTGGCCTTGGCAGCTTCTTCGAGGCGGTCGCGCAGGCAATGGTCGTCATGGCAGCTGACATAGCTGACATGCTGGAGAGGGTTGTCTGCCCATGCCTCCACGGTCACCTGAGGATGCTCGATTCCGCCGACAATGCCGAACTCGACGTTCTCCTTGTTGCCGGCCACGCCGTCCATGAAGCCGGCGTTCTCGCATCCCAGCGGTCCGCGCACCGCGTCACGGATATTGTCGCTGAACGCTCCCACCTTGTCCAGCATATATGTGTTCGCCTTGAGGGCGATCTGTTCCGCAGGGTATGCAGGAGACTCGGCAGCCCATCCTTCGCCGTAGATAACCACAGCAGGATCGATGGCATGGAGACGTTCGCTTATCTCGTTCATGGTGTCGATGTCATGGATAGCCATGAGGTCGAAACGGAAGCCGTCTATGTGATATTCCTTCATCCACCATTCAAGCGACTCGATCATGTACTTGCGGAACATTTCCTGCTCCGATGCGGTCTCGTTGCCGCAGCCGGATCCGTTGAAGAAGGTACCGTCTTCGCGCATACGGTAGAAATAACCCGGCATAGTGCGTTCGAAGCCCGTATTCGCCGCATTTGTAGTGTGGTTGTACACCACGTCGAGGATTACGCGGAATCCCGCCTTATGCAGGGCCTGCACCATCTGCTTGAACTCCCTGATACGGGTCGTCGGGTTGTACGGGTCGGTAGAGAAAGAGCCTTCCACAGCATTGTAGTTGAGAGGTTCGTATCCCCAGTTGTACTGATTGTCCTCAAGACGGGTCTCGTCTATGGTGGCGAAATCAGTAGAGGGAAGTAGCTGCACATAGGTCACTCCAAGTTCCTTCAGATGGTCGATTCCTGTCGCCAGACCGTCCGGATTCTTCGTGCCTTCCTCAGTGAGGGCAAGGTATTTTCCCTTGTTGCTTATGCCTGACGAAGGATGTATCGAGAAATCCCTGTGGTGCATCTCATAGACGATGATGTCCGATGGCCTGATCTCAGGACTCCTGTCCTCGTCCCATCCTTCCGGATCGGTCTCGTCCCAATCCACGACGGCTCCACGCATGCCGTTCACTCCGACAGCCTTTGCAGCTATGCCGGCTGTCTCTTCGAGCCATGCTCCGTCCTTCTTCACCTGGAAGCTGTAGAGCGCACCCTTCACATCATCCTTCACGACAGCTTTCCAGAGTCCGTCCTTTCCGAGCTTCATGTTGACGGTCTTGAAAGCCGCCTCATCCTCATCGGCTGAATGGTAGAGCCTGAGCTGGGCAGCCTCCGCATCCGGAGCCCACACAGCGAATTCAGTCCTGTCCCCCATGTATACGCACTCCTCGAGCACAGTTTCAGGCACCGGCAAGGTACCGTCAGCCGCACATGAAGCCATTGCGGCAGCCGCCATTGTTCCCATCAGTAAATTCTTGATCGATATTTTCATGATTATGTTCTGATTTTTCCGTTTTTCACATGTGCACAATTACACATCTTACGAATATACGGATTTTTTCTTATATATTTATATATAAGAGCCGAACGGTCGGAAGTTTATGACGAACGGTCGGATTTCACAGACGAATACTCACAAAGACCCCGTGGCGCTTAAACGGTTATCCACCAACCACTTACAGAAACCTCCTGCCGTCAAAAGGGAGCAGGAGGTTTTCATTATGCGTTGACGGTCAAACAGTTACGCGCCACCGCATTTCCTAATCAGAGTAGCCAGGATTCTGGACCAGGGCGTCGTTGGCGGCGAGCTCGGTCGGAGGAATCGGGAAGATGCATCTGTAGGCCGGGAACGGCTGGCCGGAATAGGCGTCACCGCCTTTGTAAGGCCAGAGGTAGCCGCCGGTGTGGTAGAGCCCGAAGCGGATGAGGTCCGTGCGGCGGTGGGCTTCCCACATGAGCTCGCGGGCGCGTTCGGCGACAAGGTAATCCTTGTCGTAAGCGGCAGGCGGCAGGACACCGGCGCGGACCGACAGCTCGGAAAGCCGAGGGATGGCGACGGACGGCGTACCCAGATTCAGGCAGGCCTCTGCATAGATGAGGTAGATTTCTCCGAGACGGATCATCGGAAAGTCGACGTCGGAGAAGCTTTTGGTGGCGGATACCGGAAGATAGGACTCATCAGTCTGATCGTGAGGTATGTTGTTGAATTTCAGACAGGACCATCCGTTCATGAAGGAGTATAGGGCGCCTTCCATGGATTCCTTCCTGCCTTTGATGAAGAACATCGATCCCCTTTTGTCCGTAACCTGATATGACCCTGTCTCGTAGTCCTGGCCGCTTACATCGAAATATTCCGACACATATTCGTATGGGACACGGAGTCCGGCCCAGCCGTTCACCTGACCGTTCGGACGCGTCCGGTCGGTGATGTCGGTGGATGCAAGAGAAGCGCTGAGGATATAGGTGGTGCCGCCGTAGGATTCCGTATTGCCGGAATCATAATCTATCGCCCACAGCATTTCTCCGCGGGCCTGCATGTTCTCGCCGTTGTCGCCCCTGAAAAGGGCCGCATAATCCGGACAGAGCGAATATCCCATGGAGAATATCTCCTCGCATACGGACTTTGCTTCCGCCCACATCGGAGTGCCGGTATAGACCTCGGCATTGAGGTACATTCGCGCAAGAAGACCGGCTGCGGAGCCTTTGTCCGCACGCGGATAGACAGAGCGGACGGACGGCATCGGGCTTTCGTCGGACATGAGATACTCAAGTTCTTCCACACAGTAGCCGAAGATGTCGGAACGGGATGCCTGCTTAGGGAAATACGTTCCTCCGAAAGGAGAATTCTCGGTAGTGAACGGAACGCTTCCGAAGCAGTCCAGAGCCATCCAGTAGAGATAGGCCCTGATGAACCTGGCCTCAGCCCTGAAGCCTTCTATCTTCGAGGCCAGTTCTTCGGAGACTCCCCTGTCCTTCAGCTTTGCCGGAGAGGTCTGACGGAGATATTCGTTGACGAAGGCAACTCCCTGAAGAGTACGCACATACACGGCATAGACCGCATCGTTCTGGACTTCCGTCCATGTATTCGTATTCAGGGCACGCACCCATGCATCGTTTTCCCATGAGCATTTCGCGGCATCGGCTGTGGTCTCCTGCACTGACCAGAAAGCCCTGACGACCTCGGACGCTCCCCCATCCATCTGCTGAAGGTCAGTGAGGTCGTTGGAGACGAACTGGAAATAAAGTCGCGCCAGACCTGAAATGTAGGCATCTTCCGATGTGCCGTAGACATATTCCGATATCGGTTCCGTCCTGTTCAAAGGAAGGGTATCGAGATCGTTGACGCAGGAGGTGAAGACGGCAAGGGCCGCCATTATGTATATTATCTTTTTCATATCATTAAAAATTAACATTCAGACGGAGGGAGTATGTGCGCGGACGTGGCCACATGGTGCCGTCGATACCGTTTTCCGAAATGACTTCGGGATCCGTTCCGCTGTAGCCCGTGAGGATGAAGACATTCTGCACGCCGAAGGCGAGGCGGATGTCGGTCTCCCATTTGCCTATACCCCTGAACGTGTAGCCGAGGTTCATGTCGTCAAGACGGAAGAATGAGGCGTTCTCGATGAAATAGTCGGAATACCACTGTCGGGCGCTGTTCGGGGCAACGAAGCCTGTCTTCTTCACCAGTAGAGCC
Organism: Bacteroidales bacterium; assembly: GCA_017399905.1. Classification (GTDB taxonomy): domain Bacteria; phylum Bacteroidota; class Bacteroidia; order Bacteroidales; family UBA932; genus Cryptobacteroides. The sequence goes on along the minus strand of JAFQAR010000043.1, from coordinate 61,263 downwards.
TGGTTCGGAAGATTGCCCGCATTGAGGTCGAGGCTGGCAGTGGAATTGGCGGACGCGAAGTCGTTGAACACCCACGTATCCGCCGCACCGTGGCCGTTCATTCCGAAGTCCCAGTTGCGCCAGGACACCTTTATGTTCATTCCGTAGAAGAAACCCGGGGACACGCTCTTTCCCGTCATGTACCGGTCTCCCTCGGTAATGACGCCGTCACCGTCGCGGTCCACGAATTCATTCTGGACAGGCCTGCCCTGGGCATCATATTTCTGCTGGTAGGCATAGTAGGTATATGGGGCATAGCCTACCATCTGACGGCAGAGATAACCGCCCGTACCACGCGATATGCCTCCTGTCTCGATATAGTAGTTACTGTCTTCCGTCGGATTGAGCTTTGTGAATTCCGTCTTCTGGAATGTGCCGTTGAAGCCTATCTGGACGCTCCAGTCATCGGTCTGGACAGGCACTCCTGAAACAGAGAATTCCAGTCCCATGTTGCGGATCGAGCCGATGTTGGTCATGAGCTTGTTTCCGAAATTGGAGCCCATCGGAATCTGTACCGAATTGAGGAGGTCGCGTGTGTCGCGCAGATATGCATCCACGCTTCCGCTGAGCCTGTCGTTGAAGAAACCGTAATCCACGCCTACGTTGAAGGTCAATGTTGTCTCCCACTTTATCATCGGGTCATAGGCCTGAGGCGTAAGTATGTATCTGAATCCATACGGGCCCATGTTGTACATCCTGTCAGGATCGTTCAGCATGACGTATCTGGCAAGATGGACATAGTCACCTATTCCGTCCTGTTGTCCTGTAAGGCCCACGGAAAGCCTCACCTTCAAGGCCGACACAGAGGCTACGCCTTTCATGAACGGTTCCTTGGCCACGTTCCAGGCAAAGGCACCGGAAGGGAAGAAGCCCCATCTGTGCGCTCTTGAGAATTTGCTGGAGCCGTCGCCGCGGGCCGTGAAGGTGAAGATGTATCTCGAGTCAAGCGAATAGTTCACACGGCCATAGAAGGAGACAAGATAGTTCTCGTTCCTGTACCAGAGGTAGCGGGAATCGACTGTTTCGCCCGGATCAAGATTGGGTTCATCCGTTATGTTGAAATATGTGATGCTGCGGTCTGCATGGTAGTTGTTCTGCCACGAATAACCGGCAAGGAGGTCGAGGTTGTGGACACCCCAGGTGTCGTTGTAGTTCGCATATGCCTCAATGGTCTGGCTCCTGTCGATGACTGTTCCATCCGTATGCTGTCCGATGCCGATATTGTCGGTGTCCGCATAAGCCTGAAACGAACCGGGTCTGACACCGTTATATGTGTTGGATGCTGTTATGTCCAGGCCGGCGCTGACGTTGAACTTGAGGGCTTCAAGACCATGGACCTTATAGTCCAGGGCCAGCCTGCCGATCGCCCTGCCGGAGAGGCCGCAGCTGATGTTGTCATAGAGCTGCGAGAGCGGGCTCGGGCCCACGAGCACGTTGGGAGTGAATTCCTTTCCACGTCCGTTACCGTAATTCCAGTATCCGTTAGTCGTCGTATAGTCGATGGTCCCGTCCTCATTCCTCCAGTACGGGTCCTGAGTCGGATTGAAGAAGGCCGCGCGGCCGATGACTCCGCTGTCCGTATACTCGGAGCATGAAAGGACTCCCTTCACATTCAGGTCGACCGTGAGATGCTTGTCGAGAAAGTCCGGAGCGAGGGAGAGGTCGAGGGTTTCACGTGTATATCCGGCTTCCTTGAGGGTTCCCTGCTGGCTGTTGAAGCCGAGAGAGAAACGGTACGGAAGACGGTCCTTATGATTGCCGGACAGACTGATGTTGTGCTCCGTGGAGAAAGCTGTACGGAAGACAAGGTCCTGCCAGTCGGTATCCGCATCTCCGGTAAGCTGAGCTATCCTGTCTCCGGTCTGGGTGCCGGCAGGGTATGTCTCGGAATAGAAATCCTTGAGCTGGGACGCAGTCATGACCGGAACCCTTGAGGTTATGTTCTGGATACTGAAGGATCCCGAATATGAGATCTGAGGAGCACCTCCCCTGCCTTTCTTCGTGGTGATGAGTATTACACCGTTTGATGCTCTCGAGCCGTAGATGGCGGCAGAGGAGGCATCCTTCAGTATGGAAAATGATTCTATGTCATTCGGATTCAGCAAATCGAGAGGATTGGACATCGCACCTCCCGCGCCCTGTGCCACCGGGACACCGTCTATCACTATCAGAGGGTCATTGGAAGCGTTCAGGGATGCCGCTCCCCTGATCCTGATCCTCGTTCCGGATCCCGGCCCGCCGTCTCCCGGCGTTATAAGGAGGCCTGCGACCTTTCCCTTCAGCAGATCCTGAGTATTCACTACGGCTCCCCTGTTCAGGTCCTCAGCCTTTATCGCCGAAACTGAACCTGTCATATCATCCTTCTTCACCGTTCCATAACCTATCACGACAATCTCGTCAAGCACCTGGCTGTCCTCCTCCAAGGTAATCCGGGAAGGCACCATGGCCGCTTCGAAGGTCTGTGACTTATAGCCGATGCAGCTGACTTCAACATAAGCCGACGGGCCGGTGACAGTCAGGGAGAAACTGCCGTCCGGTCCTGCGACCGTACCGTTGGAAGTGCCTTGCTCGATGATTGCGGCACCGGCAACAGGGCCGATTTGGTCTACGACAACTCCGCTCACTCCATATCCGCCTTGGGCGGACAGAAGTCCTCCGCTTATGCACATAAGTACAAGTGCTGCGTATATTTTCATCAATCTGTCCATTTGTCTGTCGTTTTATAATTTATAATTATTCAAATTAAAACAACAGACAAACAATCCTCAGACCAATGTCCGGCTGCGGAAGAAAAAAAGATGTCCCCGCATCCTTGACGGACAGGGGGACACCGTTCTTATGGTTCAGGTTCTAGAAGCTTGCAAGCAGTCTGAATTCGCCTTCCTGGAGTGTTACGGAGCCTGTAACCGTACCTCCGTTGATATAGTCGTTCCATGTTCCGGAAGGGATGTTCGCAGTCTGGGTCGTCTTTCCGAAGTTTCCTACCACATGGATGGACTTGCCCTCTACGGTGCAGTTGATGGTCTTCAATGTTGCAGTCGCATTCCAGCTGAAGTTGGCATCGCTGTCGAAGAAACGAGGATTCTCGCGACGGAACTTCAGAAGTGCGGCATATGTGTCGTAAAGTCCCTTGCGGGCATCTACAGCCATATACTGATCCGTAACGACAGGTTTCTCGCCTGTACGGTCGTTGTAGTCGATCGAGTAGTCATATCCGATCTCACCGAACTGCCAGATCATCTTAGGACCCGGAACCATAAGGAAGAAGGCCGCAGAAGCACCTGCACGGCGCATGGCCACGGTAAGTTTGTCCGACGAAGCGGCTGCAGGCTCTTCAGGACGGTCGCCCGGATTCATGAGCCATACCTTCGCAACAGACGGGCAGAAATAGATGTCATATGTGCCTGCGGCAGGGACATACATATCCTGCGATCCGCTGCCGTTGGTCATGGTATAGCCCTGACCTACAGTGAGCTTGAAGTTGGCGGCAGATGCGCCATAGTTGTATGCGTCGTTCCACTCGCCGGCCTTTCTGATCTTGAAGCGGTCGTTTGCCGCACATGAGACATTCTTCACTACAAAGAAGACTCCGTCTTCGCTCATTTCCTTGTCTGTGTTCCAGTTGTCTCCAAGACCGATGACACCCCAGGTGATTGAAGAATTGTCGGATGTCGCACCGTAGCAGAGACGCTCCTCGTCGTGGCTCTCCATGTAGCCTACGAAGCCTCCGAACGGAGCGGTCGAATACATCCTCGAGAAGTTGCCCGTACCTCCGTTCACTGCAGAACGGTATTCGCTGTTGACATTTCTCCAGAGCTGGATGCCATGCTCTGCAAGCACCTTCTCCTCGTCGTCATTGGCAAGATGCTCGAGAATAACCACGGCATTGTCGTTGACAGACCAGATGTGGTCCGCATAGCCCTTGAGGATATCCACACGCGACTGGTCGTACTGGCCCCATGCTCCGGTGTTGCCCAAGGTGTTCTTCTGCGTGAATCCCTTCGAGAGGTCGAAGCGGAATCCGTCCACATCGTACTCCGTAAGCAGATATGCGAGACTCTTCTTCACATGGTCCTTGATCATCTGGTTCTCGTGGTTGATGTCATGGTAGACATTGAAGTCATGCTTAGCCACGGCGTTGAACCAAGGGTTGTTCGAAGCTGTCGCATTGCTTGATGCATCCCACCACATCTTTGCCCACGGGTGTGAGCCTGTCGCATGGTTATACACCACGTCGACGATTACGGCTATGCCTCTTTTATGGCACTCGTCGATGAATTCCTTGTATTCCTCGCGCGTTCCATATGCCTTGTCGAGGGCGAAGTAGTGGTTAGGGTTGTATCCCCAGCTGAGGTTGCCGTCGAATTCATGGATCGGCATCAGCTCGATTGCATTGACTCCGAGTTCCTCGATGTAGTCGAGCTCTGCCATCGCGCCTTCGATATCCTTCGAAGCGGTGAAGTCGCGGAAAAGCATCTCGTAGATCACAAGGTCGTTCCTGTCCTCGATCCTGAAGTCATCATTCTGCCATGAATATGAAGGCTTGTTGATACGGAATGCGGACACAAGAGCCTTTGCTCCTTCAGGGAAGGCCGGCACGCCGTCAATGTACTGGTCATTCCACTGGTCGTATACGATCTCGGTATATGGGTCGCTGACGAATGTGTCGCTTCCGCTTTCATTGCCCAGACGATACTGGAAACGGTATTCCTCGTCGGTATCGAATCCGTCAAGGGTGATCCACCAGCATCCTGCAGAATCGTCACGCTTCATCGCGCCTTCGCTCACGCGCTCCCAGCCGTTCCAGTCGCCCACGATGTAGCAATACTCATGACTCTTGCCTTCTGTATCCTTGTCATAGAACACGAAGGTGACAGAGTTGTCCGAATTATAGTTGATTCCGTATTCAGCGCCTGAAGGCATCGCTTCGTTCACTACAGGATCAGGTTCGAATGGAACAAATACGTACTTGCTGTCCGTTACGGAACAGAACTGGTCAGGACGGGTCTGCTTCGTGCCGTCATCCGACCTTATGACCATGGCTATCTTTACGACAGGTGTCTCCCCTGAGGCAAAGAATTCCCTGATAGAAGGCGACAGGGTAAGCTCCCAGTGGTTCGTGGCGACCTTGGTGAACTTGCATTTGTCGATGTTCTGGTCCCAGTCTGCAGGTACACATGTCCATTCGTCGTCGACAACGACTCCGAGGTGGGCATAAAGGTCTCCCGAATATCCGTAGAGTTCCGCATCCGACTGAGGCTTATATATGATCTTGCATTTGCCGTCGGCATCAGGATATACAGGATCGATGGTTATGTATGAAGCCGCATCAGGATAGAATTCGCCCGGTTCCTGAATGACTGTACCGCCGCCCTTCTGGGAAATCGACACGACAACCGGATCGCATCCGGCCGAATTGAAGGTGAGTTCCGCATTACGTGTGTCTTCAGCGGTATTCACGTCTACCGCCACCTCGAGGAAGGCTGATCCGTTTCCGGACATCCTTCCCGGAGTGCACCAGTCGGCATCAGCAGATTTGGTGACCGTCCATTTTCCGGAAGCCTTTACTGAAAGGACCTGGCTTCCCTTCATTCCTGACAGTTCTACTGAAGTCGGAGTGACGGAGAGTTCCGCCAGCTGCTCCGGCTTGCATGAAAGAGCCGCAATCGCTACGGCAATGAGGAGAAAGAATTTCTTCATCATCATTCTGTTTTTAAGTTGCAGCCTGCGGTCCGGTCAGGGACCGCAGGCCATGGAAAGGGAGACAGGGTCCCTGTCTCCCCCGATATCATTTAGTTCGATGGAGTCGAACCTGGAGTCATGAAGTACAATGTATCTTCGGCAGCATTGAGATAAACATCGTATGTTCCGGCTGCAACCATCATGTCCGAACCGTTATGTACAACTGAAATCGCCTCATCTGCAGCAGAGAATGTACCGCCACGGTTCACATCCCAGGTGCCGTTGTTGAGCTTGACACCCTGTCCGTCAGCTGTGAAGTTCTTGAATACATACCAGTTGCCTTCTGCAGTCAGCTTGTAGTTCTCATCACCTACAGTCCAGCCGTTGAAGTTACCTACGAGGTACCATGTACCTGTAAGTGTAACTGCCGGAGTCTCGCCTACTGTCATGAAATACACCTTGTCAGCAGCGGCGTTCATGTAGACGTCATAAGTACCTGCAGGAACATAGATGTCGTTTCCACCGTTTGTAACGGCGATCTCGCCTCCTACTGATGTCCAGTCACCGCCACGGTTCACATCCCAGTTGCCGGCATTGAACTTGACACCCTGGCCGTCAGCAGTGAAGTTCTTGAACACATACCAGTCACCTTCCTTGGTCATCTGATAATCGGTGTCACCTACAGTCCAGCCGTTGAAGTTACCTACGATATACCATGTGGTTTCAGTATCTCCGCCGGTAGAACCGCTACCTGCAGTGCCTTCCTGAGCCTCAGAGATGGCCTTGCCAGGAGTCATGATGTAAACCTTCGTATTGTTGAGGTCGAACCAGATGTCATAGTTGCCTGCAGTAAGGCTCATGTCGCCTGAACCGCCGCTTGTGATGACGCTGTACCAGTGGTCTGCTTCAACAGCACCAGCCGTCTGAAGACCATAGTTTGCATCGTCGTTCCATTCTCCGGCAGCACTCTTTCTGATCTTGAAGCCACCGTCAGGCATTGCCACGTTGTAGGCAACGAAGAGACCGTCTGTAGAAGTCTTGTACATGGTCACGTCAGGGAATCCCCAGCCGTTCACAACACCGACGATACCCCACTCTGAAGCCTCAGGGGCAGCACCGCCGCCAGGGTATGAACCGTCATTGATGAACCATGCCTTCGCATTTGCCTCATCGAGATAGACATCATATGTACCCTCTGCGATAGTGAAGTTCTTTCCGCCTGCAGCAAGCTCTGTCTCAACATTCGGAGTAAGCTCGAACGGCTCGACATCACCTGGAGCACCGAAATTCACATCCCAGCCGCCGTCCTTGCGGAACTTGAACTGTCCAGAGAGTGATACACCCTTGGCAACGAGGTAAGTGCCGTCAGAAGCAAGCATGATGTCAGACTCTGCTCCCCAGCCGTTGTACTCTCCTACAAGACCCCAGCCAAGAGTTGGAGTAGGCTCCGGATCAGGCTCGGTTGTACCGCCGCCCATTGTGGTGTCCTCTTCAGTACCGTAAGCGGCAGCATTGAGCTCGTAAGTCATCTTGTTCTTGTCGTTCATGTTGAGGTATACACGGTAGTTTCCGGCCTTTACAGGGATGTTGTCTCCGCTGTCAAGAACGCCTGAACCTGTAGAACCCCAGTTCACATCCCAGCCTGCATCTGCACGGAACTTGAATCCTCCGTCAGCAGGGAACTCAACGTCAGCATAGAACTTCTGGGTTGCAGGGTTGAACTGCATCACAACATCAGTGCCCCAGCCGTTGAAGTCACCGATCACACCGATCTGGTCGAAGCTGAAGTCAACTGTGAGGTCAGGTGTTCTTGTGAATGTGAGGTGGTAGTAACGCTTAGCCTGGTATACATAGATATTGTCTCCACCGCCGACAACAAGAGAGATTGTCTTGGTTTCAGGATCATGTGCACCGTTCATTGAGTGCTCGTCATTGCCCCATGCGCCTCCTGTGATCTTGAACTCGTTGGCAGCATGGTCTTCGCCGAAGTCAACCATACCCTCGTATGAATTGTCACTGCCCTCGAAATCGAAGAGATACTGGTTGGCATCGTGTGCCCAGCCGTTGTATGAACCAACCACGAAGAGCTTAGGATAAACCTTCGCCGCAGCAGTTGCAGTAACGGTGATTGTCATTGGCTCAGACCAATATGTCTCGGTGACACCGACGCTTGCTCCTACGGTCAGGAGAAGGTCATGAGGGATACCTGCCTCAAGTTCGAAGTCAGCATAGACGATGCCGTTGAGGTCGAGATATGCGACTGTCGCCTCGGTCTTTGTAACACCGGCAGCAAGAGTCTTCTTTGCAGAACCGTCAGCCTTTGAAAGCTCAAGAACGTAGTCAACCTGAGTAGTCACACCGAAATCGGCAGGCTCCCAGCTGATTACAGCAACAGAATCATCCTTGTTGTCAGGAGTGATCACGATCGGGCCGTCAAGCTCGTGGAGCACCGGAGCGACTACGTCCTCCGGACTTACCATCTGAACCATTTCCGGCTCCTGGCAAGCTGACAGCAGACCTGCTGCAGCTGCCAATGAAAGGATATATTTTGTAATTTTCATATTCTTAAACTGTTTTAGGACTATCTTGCGTAACCTGGGTTCTGGTCGAGCTCAAGGTTTGTCGCAAGCTCTGTCGATGGAACAGGGAAGATGTTGAAATGGCTTGGAAGAGCCTGACCTGTGAAGTTTCCGCCCTTGTATGTCCAGTTGTAACCGCCATCGATCCATTTTCCGTAACGGATGAGGTCGGTACGGCGATGAGCCTCCCACATGAGCTCACGTGCGCGCTCTGCCATAAGCCAGTCAACTGTCACGTCTGCCTGCTTTACAGCAGGAACACCTGTACGGCTTGCAAGCTCTGCAAGCTTCGCAGAAGCGTCTCCGCCCGCATGCATACATGCCTCAGCATAGATGAGGTGGATCTCACCGAGACGGATGAGAGGCCAGTCGATGTCGCTGAAGTTCTTTGTAGCTGCAGTCTCTGCATACTCCTCTGCAGTCTTGTCATGAGGAACGTTGTTGAACTTGATGCATGACCATCCGTTGAGGAATGTATTCAGATTACCTTCCATGCTCTGAGTACGGCCCTTGATGTAGAAGAGCTGTCCACGCTTGTCGGCGATAGTGTATTCACCGGTAGTGAAGTCAGCTGCCGATGGAGCGAAGTAAGTCTGTACGAAGTGGTCAGGAACACGGTTACCTGCCCAACCTCCGTTGATTCCGATGATGTCGATCGCACCGTCGTCACCTGAAAGTGTCGAGAGAGTAAGGTAGGTCGTTCCACCATATGACTGGTTGTTCTCCGCATCATATGAAGCCGCGAAAAGGATCTCCTTCTTTGCATCAGGGTTCTCACCGTTGTCGCCACGGAAAAGTTCCGCATATGTAGGAGCAAGGCCATAATTCAAACCATAGATCTTCTCGCATGTAGCCTTTGCCTCAGCATACATCTCTGTGCCGGTATATACCTCTGCATTGACGTAGAGACGTGCGAGGAGGCCGAGTACGGAACCCTTGTCGGCACGTGGATAGTTAGACTGAGCTGCAGGCATGTCGCTGTCGTCACCTGCGAGGTCTTCGAGTTCCTCCATCACAAAGTTGAAGATATACTCTCTTGGCTGCTGAGGAGGGTTGTATCCGCCACCGAACTTTGTTTCCTCTGTAGAGAAAGGAACCTGTCCGAATGTATCCATAGCTGCCCAGTAGAAGAATGCGCGGAGGAAACGTGCCTCTGCACGGAACTGCTGGACCTTTGCCTTCACATCAGCAGAACAGCCTCTGAGGTCAAGATTTGCTGCAGAAGTCTGACGGAGATACTCGTTCACGTAAGTGATACCCTGGAGGGTACGTACATACACTGCATATACTGCATCGTTGAGGACGTCACCCTTCCATGTATTGTTGTTGAGGTCGTTCACCCAAGCGTCACCCCATGCGCACTTTGCTGCGTCTGCAGTAACCTCCTGAGTCGACCAGAAAGCACGGATGAACTCCGAAGCACCACCGTCAGCGACCTGAAGGTCCTGGGTGTTGTTTGATGTCAGCTGGAAATAGATCTTTGCAAGACCCTGCACATAGCCGGCCTCATCAGCGCCATAGGCTGTCTCCGAGGTCACGTCGGTAGGATTCAACGGAATGGTGTCGAGGTCTCCGACGCAGGCTGTAAGCATGGCAGCAGCTGCCACTGCGGTAAATATATTCTTTATATTCATTTTCATGTCTTTCCTCATTAGAAGTTGATGTTAAGACGGATTGAGAAAGTACGAGGTCTTGGCCAGAATGATCTGTCGACACCGTCGGTGCTGTTGATCTCAGGGTCGATTCCCGAGTACTTTGTAAGAACGAATACGTTCTGGCATGAAGCCGCTACGCGTACGTTTCCATCCCAGTTGCGGAAATCCCTGAATGTATAACCGAGGTTGATGTCATCCATACGGAAGAATGAAGCATCCTCAAGAAAGAAGTCAGAGTAGAACTGGTAATCTCCGCTGATCTCCTTGAAGCCTGTCCTCTTCACGACTGTTGCGAAGTTAGGAAGGTTACCTGCATTCACGTCGAAGTATGCAGAAGAGTTGTTGGACGCGAAGTCGTTGAACACCTTGTAGCCTGCTGAACCGTGACCGTTGAAGCCGAAGTCCCAGTTCTTGTAAGAGAGCTTGAGGTTGATACCGTAGTAGAAGTCTGGGTTAGGGTCGCCTGCGCAATACTTGTCGTCGTTGTTGATGACGCCGTCCTCGTTCCTGTCTACGAATGCGTTCTGAACAGGCATGCCTTCAGCATCGTAGAGCTGCTGGAACACCCAATAGCTGTATGGTGCATAACCCACCTGGTGACGGCCTATGTACGAACCTGTAGCATGCGAGATACCTGAAGTCTGGATGTAGTAGTTCTTGTCGTCAGTAGCGTTGAGCTTGATGAACTTGGTATCCTGGAATGTACCGTTGAATCCGATAGAAAGATGCCAGTCCTCTGTCTGTACAGGGATCACGTTGATCGCGAACTCGACACCCTTGTTCATCATCGAACCTACGTTTGTAAGAACAGTGTTACCGAAGTTTGATCCCATAGGAGTGAGGACGCTGTTGAGGAGGTCGTCTGTACGGCGCATATATACGTCGACGTTACCTGTGATCCTGTCCTTGAGGAAACCGAAGTCGAGACCTGCATTGTAGGTAGTTGTAGTCTCCCACTTGATGTTAGGGTCATATGCACCTGGAGTCCACATGAACTGCCAGCCTGCATCACCCATGAACTGCTGGTGGTAAACGTCTGTAGAGAGGCCATAGCGTGAAAGGTGGGCATATTCGCCGATACCGTCCTGCTGACCTGTCATACCTGCAGAGAGACGGAGCTTGAGCTGTGAAACAGCCTTGCTGTCCTTGAGGAAATCCTCTGCACCGATGTTCCATGCGAACGCTCCTGAAGGGAAGAGACCCCAGCGTGTTTCAGGAGAGAAGCGTGAAGAACCGTCGTTACGGAGTGAAACGGTGAAGAGATACTTCGAAGCGATCGAATAGTTGATACGGCCGTAGAATGAAACGAGGTAGCTCTCCCATCTCCATACAGGATAACGTCCGAGAGGAGTCTCGCCTTCATTGAGCTTCATCTCGTTTGTCACGTTGAAGAATGAAGTGGTACGGTTCGAACCGTAGAAGTTCTGCCAAGAGTAACCAGCCATCACGTCAAGGTTATGCTTGCCCCAAGTCTCGTTGTAGTTTGCATAAGCCTCGAGAGCCTGGCTGCGACGGAGCTGCCACTCCCTTGAGTACTGACCGATACCGCGGTTCTCTGTATCTGACCATGCCTGATATGAACCAGGAACTGAAGCGTTCTTGTTGTTGTAGTCAGACCAGTCCAAAGAAGCTGTGACGTTGAGTCTCAAAGCCTCGAAACCGTGGATCTTGTAGTCGACGCCGATGCTTCCGATGAAACGGTGTGAAGAACCGTAGCTGACTCTGTCGTAGAGCTGTGAGAGAGGACCTACTCCAAGGAGTGTATTCGGAGCGAAGTTCTCGCCACGGCCTGTACCGTAGTTGAAGTAACCGTTACATGTAGTATAGTCGATAGATCCGTCTTCATTACGGAAATATGGGTCCTGGGTAGGGTTGAAGAATGCAGCATTGCCTACAACTCCGCTGTCAGCATAGTCTGACCATGTATATACACCCTTTGCATTGAGGTTGAGGGTCAGGTGCTTGTCGAAGAAGTTCGGATTGAAGCTGAGGTCGATGGTACCTCTGTCATATGATGAACCGTAGAGGGTACCGTCCTGGCCTGTCATACCGATCGAACCACGATAAGGCATACGGTCGTTCAGGTTACCGTTGATGCTGATATTGTGGTCGTGTGAGAGAGCGGTCCTGAAGATGATGTCCTGATAGTTGATGTTCTCGTCGCCGAGTCTCTGAGCGATCACCTTGCCGTGATTTGACTCAGGGTCGAATGTTGTGGTCACGAAGTCACGGAACTCTGCAGGAGTGAACACCTGAAGCTGCTTCGAGTTTGTCTGGACGCTGAAGCTTCCGCTGTATGAAACCTGAGGCTTGCTTCCCTTACCCTTCTTCGTTGTGATCAGGATGACACCGTTTGACGCACGTGAACCGTAGATCGCAGCAGAAGATGCGTCCTTGAGGACAGTGAATGACTCGATGTCGTTAGCGTTGATCATGTCGAGCGGGTTGGACATACCGAAACCGCCTTCACGGGCGATAGGAACACCGTCGATTACGATGAGAGGGTCGTTTGATGCGTTGAGTGACGCAGCACCACGGATACGGATTGTAGATCCTGATCCAGGACCACCATCACCCGGAGTAATGAGGAGACCTGCAACCTTACCCTTGAGCATATCCTGTGTCGATACGACGGCACCACGGTTGAGCTCTTCAGACTTGATTGCGGTGATCGAACCGGTCATGTCCTCTTTCTTGACAGTACCGTAGCCGATCACAACCACCTCGTCGAGGAACTGGTTGTCCTCGCCGAGAGTGACGGTCGCAGGCATCTGAGATGCAACGAAAGTCTGTGTAGCGTATCCGATACAGCTTACTTCCACAACTGCATCTGCGCTAGAAACTGTAAGGACGTAGTCGCCGTCGAGACCTGTAGGCACACCGTTGGTGGTACCCTGCTCGATCACTGTCGCACCGATGACCGGACCGACAGCATCAACAACCACTCCCTTCACTTCGTATCCGCCCTGAGCGAATACTGACACACCCATGATGCACGAAAGCAAGAAGGATGCGCATAGTGTCATGATTCTATTCATAAGAACTTTGTTTGGTTAGTAGATTGTATATTGTTAAACTTATTGAACTTTCCTGACCGTTACTTCTCCTTCACGAAGTATACTGAAAGCGATCCCAGCACGAGGAAGGCTGCGGCCACGAGGAACATGCTCACCTGAGCGCCGCCCACAAGCTTGAGGACGAAGCCGCCGCATGCAGCGGCAACGATCTGCGGAAGGCATATCGTGCCGTTGAAGAGACCGAGGTAAGTGCCGATATGATCACCTGAAAGAGAGTTCGTGAGGAGGGTGAAAGGTATGGCCAGCATCGCAGCCCAAGCCACTCCGATGAGGAGGAACGAGATGAAGAGGAGATACTGGTCGTGGATGAAGAACACTGATGCGAAGCCTACGGCACCGATGACGAGACTTACGACATATGCTGTCCTGATGTTCCTGAACTTAGGGATGACAAGAGCCCAGAGCACCGAACCTATAGCCTGTACGGCAAAAAGGATTCCGACCCAGTTGCCGGCTTCCTGATATCCGTCTGAAGCGACGTCAGTGGTGCCCCATACGGTATCTGCGATCGCACCGTTGGTATATGTCCACATGTAGAGGAAGGCAGCCCAGCAGAAGAACTGCACCAGGCCTACCGTCCAGAAAGTCTTCGGAGCCTTGGCAAGAAGGGTGAACATGCCCGGTCTCTTCTCGTCCTTCTTCTTCTCGAGGTCGATGCCGTGGAACTCGGCATATTCCTTCGGAGGCATCTCCTTCACCTTGAAAGTGGTGAAGAGGACACAGAGGATGAGGATTGCGGAACCGATGTAGAATGCATACTTCACGGTATCAGGAACCTGTCCTTCAGGAGCCGTATTGGCAATTCCCAGCCATGCGAAGATGAACGGGAACACATAGCCTACGAGGCTTCCGGCATTGCAGAGGAAGCTCTGGATGGAATAAGCCTGACCCTTCTGCTCCTCGTTCACCATGTCACCCACAAGCATCTTGAAAGGCTGCATAGCCACGTTGATGGATGTGTCGAGAAGCATGAGCGAAATGAGGCCGAAGATCATTGCACCGCCTACGGTAAGGCCGAAGTTTCCGGCGTTAGGCAGCATGCACATCACGAGGATGGCGATGATCGAGCCGAGGAAAAGATAAGGAATACGCCTTCCGAGACGGCACCATGTACGGTCGCTGAAAGAGCCCACAAGCGGCTGGACGAGAAGTCCCATCAGCGGAGGAAGGATCCAGAAGAAACTCAGATCGTGGGGATCTGCACCTAAAGTCGCGAAGATGCGGCTGATATTGGCATTCTGGAGGGAATATGCAATCTGAACTCCGAAGAATCCGAAACTGATGTTCCACATCTGCCAGAAGGTAAGTTTCGTTTTTTGCATTTTATCGTATTTTTAGTTATTAATTCATCGTGATATTAATCATGCGAAAATAAAAATTAACTTTTATACCTATTTATAATAAATGACGAATTGTCTGAAGAAATAGACGAACGGCATGTTTTTAAGGACGAACAAAAGGCGAAAATTGGATAATCGAAGCAAAATGACTAACTTCGGTGCGGGTTTTCAACAAGATAGGATATGAAAAGGATCAAGACAGCATGGATAATACATATCTTCGCCATCCTTCATGCGGCTGTCGCCTTGGGATGCCGTGCCGGTGGTATCGAGGACGAGCTGTTCCTGACTGTCCTGACAATGTCGATGGCGCTGCTGATCTGCCTCAAGAAGGCTATCACAGTAGAATTCACGGCTGCCATCGTCATTGTGGTGAACATCCTCGGATATTTCATCGGAACATTGGGTGCCAACCTCATGGAACTCTTCATCAGTTCCCCATACATAGTCCATGCATTGTCTACAGCCATCACCACCGAGCTCCTGGGATGGAGCATCGTGATGATTACCAAGCTGTTCCGCCAGGACGCATCTGACGAAAGGGAAAGCATGCTGTCCGCATCGTACCTGAAATGGATACTGCTTGCGGTGGTCGGAATATTCTTCATAAGGCTTGCCATAGTGCTGTTCTTCTCCGACGGGGATTCAGGTACCGGAGACCTTTTCAAGATAGCGGGAAAAGTCATGTCCAACACGTTCGTGATGACCATCCTGATCTGCGTCGACATCATGTACATCAGATATGTGGCCAGGATGATCCGCAAGATGCCGAAGACCAGGCGGAACCTGATTTTCGTAGCCTTCATGCTGGGAACATCTCTGCTGGAGACCATATTGACAGGAGTCAATTTCCCGCTGCAGGGCAGCCGTTTTCTCTCACATGACTTCTTCATGCTGTTCAGCGTGTCGCTTCTCATACAGATAACCGTCTACTGCCTGATATTCATAATCAACTATGCGATCACGGCACGAAGCGAGATGCAGGAAGAGAGGGAGAAGGCCAACATGGCCCAGTACAGATATGTGAAGCTGAAGAGACAGGTGAACCCTCATTTCCTTTTCAATTCCCTGAACATCCTTGACTGCCTGATATGCGAGGAGAAGACGGAACAGGCCAGTCTGTACACCCACAAGCTTGCGTCGATCTACAGGTACATGATCAAGAGCGAGGAGGAGGATGTGGTCCCTCTGCGCGACGAACTCGTTTTCGTGGAACTGTATGTGGACCTGCTCAAGGTAAGGTTCCCGGAGGGCTTCGAGGTGGAGATCGAAGTTCCGGAAGAGGCGATGGCAAGGTTTGTGCCTCCCTGCTCGATACAGCTCCTGATCGAGAACGCCACGAAGCACAACGCCGTAGGCACCGAGAAGCCTCTGACTATCAGGGTGGAGGCCTCCGCCGAAGATGTACGGGTAAGCAACAACCTGATACCTAAGGTGACCCGGAACCCGTCTACCGGCCTGGGACAGAAATATATACGTCAGCTTTACCTTGACCTGTCAGGAAAGCATATCGGCATAGACAAGACCGAAGACAACTATTGTGTAACATTACCTTTATTGTAGACAATATGGCAATGAAAGTATTTATAGTTGAAGATGAGATGATGGCTCAGAAGAGCCTCATCAGGACACTTAACCAGAACTTCCCCGACCTGACGGTTGTCGGCACGTCGACATCCGTGACAGGTACGGTCGCATGGCTCATGAATCCGGAAAACCATGCGGACATCATATTCATGGACGTCGAGCTCTCCGACGGAGAATGTTTCGAGATATTCAGGAAGATAACGGTAAAGGCCAAGGTGATAATGACCACAGCATATGACAGCTATGCGATAAAGGCATTTGAGGCAGGAAGTGTGGACTACCTCCTCAAGCCTATAGAACTTTCTGCATTGAAGAGGGCTGTCGCAAGATGCAGGATGAGCGGAGGGAACATAGACGTGGAGGCTCTGCTGAAATCCATCGGCAGCAACGGGACAAACCACAAGGACTACAAGGAGAGGTATATCGTCAGATTCAACGACAGGATCGTGCCTCTCCAGACATCGAACATTGCCTACATCTACTCCGAGGAGAAGAACAACTGGCTTGTAACCTTCGACGAACACAGATACATCATAGACTCATCACTCGATGTCATCAGCGAGGAGCTCGACCCCGACAGATTCTTCAGGATATCCAGAAGCTGCATCATATCGATGAAGGCGATAACCAGCATCATCAAGCAGTCAGGAAGCAGGCTCAAGATCATACCGGAACCGAAGGCGTCATTCGAAATGACCGTGAGCCGTTCCCGCGTGGACGACTTCCTCGTCTGGCTTGAGAGATAGCCGGCACTGTTAATGGTCGTTAACTCGTTGACTTTCAACAGCATAACAACAGTTACGTGCTCCCCGTGGGGAGCACGTAACTATATATAAAGAGCTGTGTATCAGTTTATTGATGGCCACACTCAGCAACGACCGCTGGCTGCAATCATGTCGCCGAGAGTCCTGTTGAACTCTTCTGCGGCTGCAAGCTGTTCAAGGGTGAGGTGCATGCGGTAACGCCAGTAGTGGCGTGAATTAGCAGGCACGTTGATGCGTTCTACGTTAGGGTCCTGACGACGGAGCTGCGCATCCATCGAGAGCCAGTCCTGAAGAGGGAGGATCGTCAGCATCGCTGGCGACCAGACATGCTGGTCAAGAATGCGGCGGCAGATCCAAGGCTCGCAGAAATACGGTGCCTCCCCCTGTCCTCCGAGCATCTCATGCCAGAACTGCTCGGTCACCTGACGGTCCTCTTCCCACCATGCACGGATAGGGTTCATGTCGTGGGTAGAAGTTGTGCAGACCGACAGATACGGATACCATGCAGGGTTCGCGAAATTGTCATGAACAGACTTAGGCATCCTCTGGATCTCGAGAGAAAGGATCCTGAGGTCCGACATCACCTGAGGTACGGTCGCAGGAATCATTCCGAGGTCTTCGCCGCATGCGAGCATGCCGGTCGAATCGAGAAGAGCAGGAAGCTTCATCATGGCCTTGTCCTTCCAGAACTCGTTGTTGCGACGATAGAAGAAGTCGTCGTAGAGGCGGTCGAACGCAGCACGACGGTATGCGTCGAGACAGTAGTATGACTGTGTGTCACGGGCACCGATCTTAGGGTGGTAGTATCCTTCCTGACGAGGGTCCTGAAGGAAAAGTCCCTTGTCGTTGACATCAAATCCCTGTGATTCAAGTTCTGATGCAGGGAACGGAAGAGCCGGATTGAAATAGCCTTCCAGACCGCTCAAGGTTCCTACAGGAATCTCCCAGATGCGGAAGAATCCGAGTATATGGTCGATGCGGAATGCATCGAAATATTCAGACATCTTTGCAAGACGGGATTTCCACCATGCATAGCCGTCTTCAGCCATCTTTTCCCAGTTGTATGTCGGGAAGCCCCAGTTCTGTCCGTCAGCCGAGAATGCATCAGGCGGTGCTCCGGCCTGCGAATCCATATGGAAGAGTTCCGGATAAAGCCATGCATCCACACTGGTGCGGCTGATTCCGATAGGAAGGTCACCCTTGAAGATGACACCCTTCGAATGTGCATATCTGCAGACTTCAGAAAGCTGAAGGTCGAGGTGGTACTGCACGAAGCACCAGAAATCGATCTCGGACCTGTGCTCCTCACAGAAGGCGGCAACCTTCTTCCTGCTGTATTTCGCATATCCCTTCCACTTTGTGAAGTCCGGAGTGCCGTTCAGGTCACGGAGGACGCAGAATGTGGCGTATGGAAGGAGCCAGTGGCTGTTCTTGTCGACGAATTCCTGATATTCCTTCTTTGCGGAAAGCTTCTTGAAAGTCCTGTCGAATGCCTTGTGGAGAAGTTCCAGCTTGGCATTGTTCACCCTCTCGTAGTCGATCTGATCAAGGGCGTTGAGCTCGGCCTGCAGTGCCTTGTATGCCTCGTCAACCTTCACTCCTGCTGCAGGAAGATTCACGAACTGAGGATGAAGGGCGAAAGTGGAATTAGGATTGTAAGGATACGAATCCTGCCATGTATGCAGCATGGTCGTATCGTTGATCGGAAGAAGCTGGAGAATGCTCTGACCTGTCGATGCAGCCCAGTCGACCATCTTCTTGAGGTCGTAGAATTCGCCTACACCGAAGTCATCCTCGCTGCGGAGGGAGAACACCGGAATGGCTGTACCTGCGCCCTTCCAGTTCCTGCCGCCGAAATACACCTGAACATCAGCCTCAACGGTGACCTCATCCTTCTCAGGGACATTTACGAACCATCTATTCTCTCCGGATTCCCATGAAACGGGAACGAGAGTATCCTTGTCCGCAATGATGACCTTGTATGCGAAAGGTTCCTTCACATTGAGGGAAAGTGTCCAGAGAGGGAAACGGGAGTCGTCGAAAGGAACGACCCTGGTCCAGTCCTTGAGCTCCTTTCCGCTGCCTGCTATGGCAAGCACTTCGTTAGGACGGAGAGCGGGGGCAGCAACCTGTATGGTCACATTGGCATTCTTCGGAGTCTTGGGAGCCTTGCCCGGCTTTCTGCCGAAGATGGCATCAGTGAATGCCGAAGAATAAAACGGAGCGTCACCGGGACGGTCTATCCATCTGTCATGGACATTGACGACCTTAGGGTCCGCGCCTTCCGGAAGTACGACCGTGTGCTTCTTCCACTCGGTACGCACGGTCACGCCGTCACGTACCACCTCATAGCCGTATTCCGAGGCTTTGGCCGGATTGAAACGGGCCACTGAGCCCTTCCAGATACCTTCAGCCACATATTCGAGAGGATAGCGCTTTCCTGCAAGACAGAGGACGATCTGCTCGCCCCAGCTGGTCCTGTATTCGATGCTGAAATTTAAAGTCATATCATGTGTTATTAGTTTCCTTTCTTTCCAAGGCCGCCTGTCATTCTCCGGACGGCACCATGGAGGCCTTCATCTTCTTCCAGTTCAGGACAGGAAGGAGGAACGAAACGACAGACGCCGCCACCCAGAACCATGAAACCGGTCCGAAATCGTAGACATCCACGCCGTCAACCTTTGTCATGAATCCCTGGATGAGGTATCCGCTCGTGATGTCCTGTATACCGGCCGCCACATAGCTGGATATTCCGACAATGCCGAGAGCTGCTCCTGTAGCCTTTCTCGGTACAATGTCGACCGCCATCAGTCCGGCCACTATGCAGTAAAGCACGCCGACTGACAGGCTGAACAAAGATACATAAAAGATGTTAAGAATAAAGCCGCCTCCGACGAACAGGAAGAGAATCAGCGACGAAGTGCTGATAATTCCGGACAGAATGGCAGGCTTGACCCTGTCACCCTTGAAGATACGGTCGGAAAGCCATCCGGCAAGCACTGTTCCTACGATGCCGAAGACAGAAGAAAAGGCTATGATCTGTGAAGCCTCGGCAAGGTCGAAGTCCCTGCTTTTCTGCAGGAAGAGGATGCCCCAACCCGCAATGGCATACTTGGTTATGTAGATGAATGCGCTTGCAAGTGCAATGACCCATATTCCTGGATGACGCAGAACCATCTTCTGCAGCTCGCGGGTCGGCATCCTGTCTTCCTTGGTAAGCTGCTCTCCTGACAGGCTCTGAACGGAAGGAAGGCCCTTGCTTTCAGGAGTGTCGGAAACGAAGATGAGGATTACAGCCACTCCTACCAGACCTGCGAGAGCCGCCACGATGAAGCCGTACTGCCATCCAAGCCAGCTCACGATCAGGGCAAGGACATTATATGATATGAATTCACCGACATATGGAGTCGCGCTGAATATGCTGTAGTAGGTACCTCTCTTTGAGCGCGGGAACCAGCGGGAAAGGCTTATGACTCCCGGAGGGGATCCCATCGACTGCATCCATCCGTTTATTCCCCATAATATGGCGAAGGAAACGAAAATGATGGTGGTCATAAGTCCGGCCGGACCATGGAAAAGGCCGAGGACTCCCATCAGGAGGTTCACCACGGCCGAAATGAAGAGGCCTGTCGCCATGAAGCGGCGTATGTTGCAGTAGTCGGCGATGAAGCCGTTGATGAACTTGCCTACGGCATATACGAAGAAAAGAGCCGAGCCTACAAGTCCCAGCTGGCCTGCGGAAAGGACCCCCTCGTCAATCAGAGGCTGCTTCATCACACTGAGGCTCAACCGGCAGACATAATATAGACTGTAGGCCACAGTCACGCCCCAGAAGGTCTTTCTCCTGATGGACCTGTATGCACTGTCCACATTCTCTGAAGGCACTGTCTCTTTGGACGGCTTGCTGATTCTATAGAATGAATATAAACCCATATCTGTTTTCTGTTATGGAATGTCCGGAAGGCCGGGCCACTGCAAAGATACTAAAAGAGTTTGAGACCTCGGGCGTCTTTGCGGTTTTTCCGTCCGAGGTGTCAGGCTGCCGCAAGGATTGACTTGCGGTAGAGGGCCGAGAGGTAGAGGGTGCGGGCGAGGAGGTGGGCGAAGTAGGCCGCCATGAGGACATGCATGGCAAGGCGGCCGTACGGGGTCGCAGGGAGGCTGGAAGACGGAGCCGCTGCGGCAGGACCGAAGGCTTCGAGACAGCAGATGCCGGCCACCCACACGGCGGCAAATCCGACCACTGCCCACAGCATGGAGTTGCGTATGGCCTTGGATGCCGTCGCACCTATGTATATGCCGTCCCATGTGAAGGCTGCACAGCCTGTAAGCGGCATGAGCAGCAGCCACGGAAGGAACTCCCGTGAAGCCTCGACGACCTGCGGGTCGGAAGTCATCATCCTGAGCATAGGCACACCGGCAAAATGATATATTCCCATGAAGATGAAGGCTATGGACATGCTCCAGACAAAGGTCCATTTCACCGTCTGGCGAAGCATGACACCGTCCCTGGCACCTATGTACCGGCCTGTCATGGCCTCTCCGGCATATGCGAATCCGTCTGTGAAATATGAGAATATCATCAGCAGCTTCATCATTATCGAACCCACTGCCAGAAGAAGGTCTCCGTAGCGTGCAGAAATGACGGTAAAGCCGATATATATCGCTATGAAGCAAAGGGAGCGGACGAAGAGGTCCGTGTTCATCACAAAGAAACGGCGGGTCTCGCCTCCCTTGAAGACGCCCTTCAGGTCCTGAATACCGAACGAGGAGAATGTATTCTTCCTGTATCTGAAGACAAGCAGAAGGATGGCGGCAAGCAGTCCCGAATACTGGGCGACCACCGTTCCTGCCGCTATTCCGCGGAATCCGAGACCTTCAAAATGCAGGCCGCCGACATTTATCCCCAAGGCCAGGACAATGCTCATCAGGACATTCATTCCGTTTACGGTGAAATCCGTGATCATCGGGCTGACGCTGTCCTGCATGCCTATGAACCAGCCCTTGAAGGCCATGAGGCTAAGAGTCGCCGGAGCGGCCCATATGCGGAGGAAGAAATAGCTCGAAGCCAGTTCCCGCACTTCAGGCGTGCAGTCCACGACCAGGAAGGCGGCCTTCACGAAGAGCCATTGGATGGCGATGAGGACCAGGGCACACGCCAGGGCTATACCGACTGCACGGGCGAAGATGCGGGCACATTCCCTGCGGTCGGAGCGGCCGTAGGCCTGGGCGGCAAGGCCGCCTGTACCGACCCGCAGGAACCCGAAGTTCCAGTAGAGCAGGTCGAACAGCATGGAACCGACAGCAATGCCGCCTATCATGGTGGCGGCATTGCTGTCAAGATGGCCTGCAACGGCTATGTCGACCATTCCCACCAAAGGAACGGTGATGTTCGCCAGGATGCTCGGTATCGCCAGTTTGAGTATGTCTCTGTTTATCTGTCGCATATATGCCTACCTGTATTTTCCTTCCTCGTCCAGCATGCCTATATATGAAGAATAGCGGTCATAGCTTATCTCCCCAGCCTCGACGGCCTCCTTGACGGCACAACCCGGTTCATGGGTATGGGTGCACGGAGAGAAACGGCAGTCTGCCGAGGCTTTCAGCATCTCCGGGAAGTACAGGGCAATCTCTTCCTTCTTCAGGTCCACCAGACCGAAGCCGCGCAGGCCCGGAGTGTCCACTATGAAACCTCCTGAAGAAAGAGGGTACATTTCGTAGAAGGTGGTCGTATGCTTTCCCTGAAGGTGCACATCGGAAATCTCTCCGACACGCGGATCAAGAGACGGGTCAAGAGCCTTGATCAGGGATGACTTGCCCACGCCGGATACCCCTGAAAAAAGTGATACATTGCCCTTGCAGGCCTCTCTGAGGGCATCCACGCCCTCACCTGTAAGGGCCGACACCTCCATGACCTCATAGCCTGCACCTTCATAGATCTCATGAAAGGCCTCCAGCATTTCCTTGTGCGACTCCCTGTAGAGGTCGACCTTGTTGAGCACGATCGTAACCGGCACGTTATAGACCTCGCAGGTCACGAGTATGCGGTCAAGGAAAGGAAGCTTTATCTCAGGATAGTCTATTGTGGCTATGATGAAGGCGCGGTCCAGATTGGCCGCGATGATATGTGACTGACGGGAAAGATTCGTGGATTTGCGGATGATGTAGTTCTTCCTTGGTGAAACCGACGTGATGACTGCAGGATTCTCAAGCGAGATCTGCTCCAAAGGGACCTCCGATCCGAATGTCACCTTGTCACCCACAGCCACCGGATTGGTGGCAGAGCTTCCCTTCAGTCTTATCTTTCCACGCAGGACAGCAGGGAACAGGTTCCATTCCGGGAGCTGGGCCAGAAGATAGTGGCTTCCCGTATGCTTTACAATCGTTGCTTCTCCTTTTATCGTCATATCAGGGCTGTTTTGGTGCAAAGATAACGAAATTCCGTTTTTATCATTACCTTTGTAGGATATAGACAACAATATTATGATACAGGAATGCCATATTGACGCGGCTCTGAAGGAGCTGTTCGAGAACCTGAGATTTACGGAAGAGCCCAAGGGACTTTACGATCCGCTGAGGTACATGATGGAGATCGGAGGCAAGAGGATCCGCCCGAGACTCTGCCTTACATCGTATGCCATATACAGGGACAGCTTCTCCGAGGAGATACTTTCACCGGCTGCCGCCCTCGAGGTTTTCCACAGCTTCACCCTGATCCATGACGACATCATGGACAAGGCCGATGTCCGCAGAGGCGTGCCTACGGTGTACAGGAAATGGGACGAGAACACTGCCATCCTGTCCGGCGACGTAATGTCCATCGAAAGCTACAAGATGATAGCCAAGGCACCTGCAGACGTGCTCCCGCAGGCTCTGGAGCTGTTTTCGAAGACAGCGGCCGAAGTGTGCGAGGGACAGCAGTACGACATGGACTTCGAGGATATGGACTGCGTTCCGATGGCCGGTTACATGAAGATGATAGGTCTCAAGACTGCGGTGCTGATAGCATGTTCAGCTAAGATGGGAGCCATCATCGCCCGCGCTTCAGCAGAAGACTGCGACCGTCTCTACAGGTACGGATATGACCTCGGACTTGCATTCCAGATTGCCGACGACTGGCTTGACACTTACGGAGACCCCGCAGTGTTCGGAAAGGTCATAGGCGGAGACATCATAAACAACAAGAAGAGCTGGCTGATGACCAGAGCCTTCGAGAAGGCTTCCGCAGAAACCCGCGGAAAGCTCCTCACGGCCATGGCGATGCCGGTGGAGACAGAAGAGGAGAAGGCAGCGAAGGTCGCAGCCGTAAAGGAGATATATGCTGGACTTGAAGTGGAGGAAGAGGCAAGGCAGGAGATAGTAAGGCTGCACAGTCAGGCGCTTTCATATGTCGCGGACCTGGGACTCGGTGCTGAAGAAACCGCTCTTCTTGAGAACTACGCAAAGAAATTGATCGGAAGGACAAAGTAAGAGGATTGCCACGGCCCTTCTGGCCTCGCAATGACATGGAAGGGCCTTCGCAATAACACAATGATGACAATGGAAAGAAACAAACTCGAGATAATGGCACCTGCAGGCAATTTCGAATGTCTGCATGCGGCCATACAGGGAGGCGCCGACTCGGTGTATTTCGGAGTCGAGAAGCTGAACATGCGCTCGCACTCGGCCAACAACTTCAAGATGACGGACCTCAAGGAGATCGTCCGGATATGTTCGGAGTTCGGCGTAAAGACATACCTTACCCTCAACATAGCCCTTTTCGGTGAAGACCTTGAGGATATGAGGAGGACTTTGGATGCAGCCAAGGAGGCCGGGATCACGGCTGTAATCGCATCCGACATGGCAGCGATCATGTATGCACGTCAGATCGGAGTAGAGGTCCACATATCCACACAGCTCAGCATATCCAACGCCGAAGCCCTGCGCTTCTACGCGCAGTTCGCTGACGTGATCGTGCTGGCCCGCGAGCTCAATCTCGGCCAGGTCAAGGAGATCAAGGCAATCATCGACCGCGACAACATCTGTGGCCCGTCAGGCCGTCTCGTCGAGATTGAGATGTTCGCCCACGGAGCCCTCTGCATGGCCATTTCAGGCAAGTGCTACCTCAGTCTCCACGAGTACGGAGCATCGGCAAACAGAGGTTCATGCTTCCAGCTCTGCCGTCGCGCCTACAAGGTCGAGGACAGGGAGACCGGAATGCAGCTCGAGATAGACAACAAGTACATAATGTCGCCTAAGGACCTGTGTACCATCGAGTTCATGGACAAGATCATAGACGCGGGTGTGACCGTGTTCAAGATAGAGGGTCGCGCACGTTCGGCCGAATACGTGAAGAGAGTAGCATCATGCTACCGCCGTGCAGCTGATGCTGTCTGCAACGGAACCTACACTCCGGAACTCGGCACCGAGATGAAGAAGGAGCTTGAGGAAGTGTTCAACAGAGGATTCTGGGACGGATACTATCAGGGAGCACGTCTTGGCGAGTGGTGCGACGTCTACGGAAGCACCGCAACGCGCAAGAAGGCGTACTGCGGCAAGATCACCAACTGGTTCGGAAAGCTCGGCGTGGCGGAAATCCTCGTCGAGTCATACCCTCTCAAGGTAGGAGACAAGATTCTGATCATCGGCCCGACTTCCGGATGTGTGGAATACACTGTACCTGAAATACGCGTAGACCTCAAACCCGTGCAGGAGGCAACCAAAGGCACATACTGTTCTATTCCTGTCAACTGGAAGGATGTCGTGCCGGGAGCACGCGAGGAGGCGCTCAGCCTCTGCGGCGACGGCTGCAACGAACAGGCATGCAAGGCCATCGAGGAGAACCGTCTCCGCCGTTCGGACAAGGTATATATCTGGGCAGAAGAGAAATAATCAAGAAGCTGTAGCTTTTGCAAGATCAAGTCCAAGCTGATGAAGCGCGGACTTGATTTTTTCCATGCGGTCCTTACTCGGAACTTTCACGCCGTAGATATACTGCGCAAGCAGGCTTTTGTTGATTCCTATAAGTCTGGCGACTTCCGACACGTTGAGTTGAGGAAACTGATGGAACAAGGCCGCAACCTCATTGTCATGATCCGGCTTCAGATCTTCATGGAAGGTAGAAATATGTATGTCCTCATCTATCTCCTCCCATCGCATGGCGTCGCCCCACGGCTCGATCACGACAGCATTCCGCTGTTCAGGTGTCGCATCCTTCAGCCTTGGGAAGATTTCCAAAGCCAGCGAAAACTCGTTTCCCTTGTCCGTACGAATGAAAATGCGTTCATTGTCGAACCATACTTGAAGAATCTTCTCATTTTTATTCCTGAAAGTACTCATACCAACATTCTATTATCTGTTCCTTATATAAAGCCACCAAGGACAATGCCTGAATTTCTTACATGCACATGAACCGGCAGATGTTCTTCCGAGTAGAAATAAAACCTTAATCCGAAAATAGTGAATAAAGTAGGCATTGTCTTGCTGTTTACAAAGGTGAGTATAAAAATTTAAACCTCCAAATCTTTCGACCGGAGGTTCAGCAAAACTATATCCTATTCTTCAATCCATTGACGGACAGAAAGAAATATTCTTCAGATTTTTCTTTTTCTTATGGACAAAAATAAATTTTATGCATGATAAGATTTATTTTATCATGATGTTCATGTCAAATCCTCTGAAATCATCTATGACCATATCACAGAGAGGGGCGATTGCTTCTCTCTTGTTTGTTGTGGCGAGACCGACCACAAAGGCACCGGATGCACGGCCTGCTGCCAGTCCGTGGAATGAATCTTCAAACACAAAAGTTGTTTCCGGAGTACCTCCCAAGACTTCCATTCCCTTGAGGAAACAGTCCGGGGCAGGTTTTGATCTTGCGAAATCCTCGCTTGTAAGTATGGCATCCATGAGGTCCGGGAGTTCCGGATGAGAATTGAACACCTGCTGCATCTTCACTTTGTTGGAACTTGTCACTATAGCCATCGGCACACCTGCTTTCTTCAGCTGAGTGATGAACTCCAGAGCTCCGGGAACATAATCGAAGACCATGTTCCTCTCCAGTTCGTCAATCTTGACCGTGAGTTCCTCCTGCTCCTTGAGCCGGCCGGGCAGATGCTTCTCAAAGATCTGGACAAGAGTCTGTCCCTTGATCGTAGCCGCAAAACCTTCCACACCGAAATATTCCAGTCCTTCCTTATCCCAGAAGGCTGTATATTGAGGTTCGGTATCCATCACGACACCGTCGAAGTCAAACAATGCGATCATCTTGAATCTCTTTTGGATCTTCAGAACGGCAGAGGAGCCTTCAATGCCTTCTTCAACTGATCATCATAGCGTAGACGCACCTTTACACCGGCCTCCTGGAACCAGTAGCGTGTCGCAAGCTCTTCCTCTATGAACGGAACGATCTCATCCTTCTTGAGACGGATGAACCTTTCCTTGTCCATTTCCAGAGCCTTGTCCAAGGCCTCCAGTTCGGCACTCATGGTCTCTTCAAGTCCATCCTTCCTGAGTTCCTTCTTCATCTGGTCGAAGTAGGTCTTCGCGCTGCTGCGGTAGTCGAATTCCTGGGTCTTTGCAAATGTGATGAAATCTTCGAAATCAGCATCGCTGAAATGGAAATCATCTACAGCCGGAATGCTATCATGCCTGCGGCAGTAATCGATCACATACTGGTCGAGGACACCTCCCAGAACAAGCGAATACACCAGACGACTGTAGTCCTTGAAGTCGATATCCACATCCGGAGTGATTCCACCGCCGTCACGGACTATCCTGCCTGAGGCAGTCCTGAACTCCTTTGTAAGCGAATCAGGAATGTGTCCCACGCTTCCGTCCTCGTTCCTGTTGGAGTAGTCGATGGCCTGGACGCACCTGCCGCTCGGTGTATAGTACTTTGCCGTCGTGACCTTCACCTGTCCGTCATATGCCACAGGACGGATCGACTGTACAAGTCCCTTACCGTAGCTTCTCTTTCCCATTATCACTGCCCTGTCCATATCCTGCAATGCGCCTGCAACGATCTCGGAAGACGATGCAGAACCGGAATCTATCATCACGATTATCGGAATCTCCGTATCGACAGGTTCGGTCGTCGTCCGGTACTCCCTGTGAGATTCGGGAGCATTACCCCTTGAAGTGACGGCAACTGTGCCCTTCGGAACAAAAAGCGAAACGATGTTGACGGCCTCGCTCATAAGACCGCCTCCATTTCCGCGGAGGTCAAGCACGAGACGTTTCATACCCTGTTTCTTCAGGTCCTGGAACCTGGCTCTGAGTTCTCCTGAAACGTTCTCGGTAAAGCCGCTCTGGAGGATATAGCCGGTCGTATCGTCCAGCATGCCGGCATATTCGATATCAGGGAAATGTATGCGCTCACGCACTACCGGCACGAGGAGGGTATCCCCCGTCCTGACCTTCCTTATCTTGAAGACGACCGTCGTTCCAGGCTTTCCCTTCATCCTGTCGCTGCTTTCCTTGGTTTCGAGACCCTTTGTCGGAACTCCGTCGATCTCGATGATCTCGTCACCGCACTGAAGTCCGTACTTCTGCGCAGGAGAACCCGCATAAGGCTCATTGATCACCACGTTTTCTTCCTTCTTCTTATGGATGATCGCACCGATTCCTCCGTATGTCTTGGAAAGCATCATCTGAAGATCCTCATTCTCCTCCTCCGGGACATATACGGTATATGGATCAAGCTCCTCAAGCATGGCATCCACACCTGCCCTCATGATCCTGTCCACAGGAAGGGAGTCGACATACGAGCGGTTCAGCTCCTTGAGTATGGAATTATGGATTTCAGCCCACTGACCGAGCTTGAAGCTCTGGCTCTGGGCATAAAGGGAATACGATGCTGAAAATGCCATGGCAACGGCCATGACAATAAAGACCTGAATTCTTTTCATACACTATATCAATAACTTACCGTTGCGCTCCACCTTAGCGCCTGTTCTTCTTGTCAGGGAAAATGTTCCTGAACTTTTCCATATTCTTCTCCTTCTTCGCAGCCTTGGAATTTGCCAGGTTCTCGGCTATCACCGAGTCGTCCGGATCCAGCTTGCTTGCAAGCTTGAGCATCGGGATGCCTACATTGTACTGTTCGGTCGCGATGTAGCATATCGCCAGGTTGTTGTGAGCCTGGGCATATGAAGGCTTGAAGGTTATCAGCTGCTTCAATGTAGCTATCCTGGTCGGGGTATCCTGGTCGAGAGCAAGACTTATCACATCTTCAAGGAAGTCTTCGCTGACTGCCTGTCCGTTGGTATCCACTGTTCCTTCGACACCGGCCAGCGTGCAGCTTGCGAATCCTGCAGAAAACGCGCCAATCTCATCAAGACATGGTGGAAGGATCATCGCACCCGTACATGAATACAGGCCGGACTTTCCGTCTGTCTTCACGATGAAGATCTCGTCCTCGGCACAATATTCCACATCATCGTACATGCATGAGATGATCTCTCTTCCGTAACTATCACACACGCCCTTCCTGTGACCTGAAACGACAGCGAAATATCCGCCCTCAAGCGGAGTGATGCTGGTGTAATCCGGTCCTGTGAGCCATTTTCCTCCACATTTGAGGCCTTTGCGCTTCAATGTGTCACGGACCTGCACGTCTTCAGGAACGGTGTTTCTGAAATCCGGATCGTATATCAGGGTGTTGGCCCACTTCTCCGCACTTCTGATCTGGCTGAGCTCCGAATCGTAGTAACCTTCGGCAACACGGGCCTGCACAAGTGAGTCAACCCTCTTCCATTCCTTCTGGTTCCTGGCTATCGTCATGGACTCGGGAGTCGTATGGACGCAAGGAATGAGGATCTCACCCTTCAGGTCAATGGCTCCGAACTTGTTGCCCATCTTGACAAAGGCTATGTTATTGTCACGGAACGGCCTGACACCGTCGAACCGAGGCTCGATGAGGACCTCGCCGACCTTGTCGATATATCCGTACTTTCCGTCCTTGTAAAGTTTCGACAGACCGTTGGTGAATGTCTCCGGGAACCTGTCGCTCTCGAACTGAGGTTCGATTATGAAACGGTTGGCCTTGTCCACATAACCCACCATGCCGTTCAACTCGACAGCGGCAAGTCCTTCGTTGAAACCTTTCGAGACATTGTCATATTGAGGGGAGATAAGCCATTCCACGGTGTAACCGCTGTTCATGAGCTTTTCTCCACGTCCCTGGCAATGAGCGTCATACCACCAGTATTTCTGGAGGCCCCTGTTGACGAACCCGGCCCTTCCTGCTTCATGGCGGGGAACGTATCTTGCTGATGTATCCGACTTTTCACCGGAGTCAGTCGCAGCGATTGCGGAAAGTCCTGTCAATGAAGCGACAAGCAATGAGAGGAATATTCTTTGCATAACTCAATGTAATAATCATACAAATTTAAGAATTTTTGAGATATCATCAATATTTGATACCTTTGCGACGGTTATTTAGTAGAAATATGAACAGCAGTTTTATGAAATTGGTTTTTGCAACGGGCAACAGCGGCAAACTGCGTGAAGCATCAGAAATCCTGGGAGAGGGCTTTGAGCTCGTTTCCCTTTCGCAGGCAGGAATAGAGGAAGACATTCCTGAAACAGGAAGCACATTGAGGGCCAACTCCATTCAGAAGGCCCTGTATCTATATGAAAAGCTCGGATGCGACTGTTTCGCGGACGATACGGGACTTGAGGTGGATGCACTCGGAGGAGAACCTGGAGTCTATACGGCAAGATATGCCGGAGACGACAAGGACTTCAACAGGAACATGGACAAGGTACTCTATGAACTCCAGAGGCTTGAAAGCGAATCACACATGGCGGCGGAGTTTGGAGTAAAGACGAAGCCCGTATCCAGAAGAGCGCGTTTCAAGAGTGTAGTCACATTGATAATCAACGGAGAGATACGTCTGTTCGAAGGCACTCTCGAAGGTGTCATAGCGCATGAGAAATCCGGAAACGGCGGATTCGGATACGATCCGATATTCATAGCGGACGAATATCCCGGACTGACCCTTGCAGACATCACAGAAGAGCAGAAGAACGACATATCCCACAGAGGAAAGGCTCTCCGCGCAATGGCGGCATGGTTAAGGTCACAGAAATCATAGTACTTCATACCACCAAGTCCGGTGATGATTCCATCGTCATCCATACTCTCAGCAAGGAATATGGAAGACGGGGATTCCTTGTGCGCGGAGTCGGCAAGAAGTCCGTCACAGCCCTGCTCCAGCCTCTTTCCATCATAGAGGCGGAGATACACGAAAGCACGAAGTCGAAGCTGTACATGGCGAAAAGCCTTACAGCCAGATATGCCCTCAACGGCATAAGGAACGACCTCTACAAGAATTCCATGACCATGTTCATGAGCGAAGTCCTTTACCGAACGGTCAAGGACGGAGCGATGGAGCCCGGCCTGTTCGAGTGGTGCGAGAAGAACATCCTGCTTCTCGACGCAATAGAAAGCGACTTCAGCAACTTCCACATCCGCTGGCTTCTCGAATTCGCCGTGACTCTCGGCTTCAGTCCGGAAGCCGGCGACCTCATGCCCTTTACCGGAGCACACTATCCGATAGTGGAAAGATTCATGGGAGGATCGTTTGCAGACACGATGCTCATACCTGTTTCAGGACAGATAAGAAACGAAATAGCGGAGGGAATCCTCCGCTACATCGAGTTCCACACTGAATCCGCAATCAATGTGAACTCCCTCAAGGTTCTGAGGGAGCTTTTCTCTTAACAGCATTGGTTTTAAGGTTCTGACAAATATAGCATATGTGGCGGAAAAAACCTATATTTGTAGTTCTGCAAACATTTAACGGAATGAAAACAGGTATATTATCAGCCGTATCATCAGTCATCCTCATGCTGGCTGTCTCATGCGAAGGCAACCAGTACGGACCGACGGGACACAGACCGGGAGAGGAAAAGCCGGAACAGGGTACGGAAGAGACAGGATTCGTCAAGGGTGCCGACATCAGCTGGGTCACACAGATGGAGAAGGACGGAGAGAAGTTCTACACCGCAGACGGAAAGGAAACCGAATGTACGGCACTGATGAAAAAGATCGGATTCGATGCCATACGTCTCCGCGTATGGGTCGGTCCTGAAGGAGGATGGTGCGGAAAGGACGATGTACTCGTCAAGGCAAAGCGTGCGCATGACCTCGGGATGAAGCTGATGATAGACTTCCATTACAGCGACTTCTGGGCCGACCCCGGCAAGCAGAATCCTCCTGCAGCATGGAAGGGATACGGCACAGCTGAAATGACGGCGGCCGTCGCAAGCCACACGAAGGAAGTGCTCAAGGCTCTGAAGGGCAAAGGCATCGACGTCGCATGGGTGCAGGTCGGAAACGAAGTGACAGGCGGGATGTTGTGGCCGTCGGGCAAGGTGGAAGGCAAATCTACCGGAAGTTTCATAGATTACCTCAATGCAGGATATGCTGCCGCAAAGGAGGTATATCCCGACACAAAGGTAATCCTCCACATAGACAACGGATATGATTCCGGACAGTACGACTGGTTCTTCGGTCTTATGAAGTCGGGCAATGCAAGGTACGACATCATAGGCATGTCGCTTTATCCGTCATATGCGGGCAACGACTGGAACGGCACCGTAGACAGGTGCATCGCCAACATAAAGGCCGTGAACTCGAAGTTCGGAAAGCCGGTCATGATATGCGAGACAGGCCTGCCTGTGGATCAGCCGCAGCAGTCGAAGGAAACGATGCAGCATATTGTCGACAAGGCCATGAATACCGAAGGCTGCCTCGGAGTATTCTACTGGGAGCCGCAGACCGACGGCGTATGGAAGCCTTCAAACTACGCGGCATTGGGGTGGAACGCTTACGGACTGGGAGCCTTCAGCAACGGCAGGCCGACAGTCATTCTTGAACCGTTTGGAAACAAAGAGTAAATGATAAATATGGATAAAAGGATTCTCATGCTTGCGGCCATTTCGGCCGTGTGCATTTCCTGCACTGAAGGCATCAGGGAAAACATGCCGGATGTCCAGGCAGAAAAGACCCTGGCAGAAAAGATTGTGGGAGACATGTCCGCTGACAATGCCATGAAGGGTTCGCTCCTGATAATGGTGGACGAAGAGACCGCAGAGAGACTCGGCAACGGCGATGAGGCGGCAGTTGCGGACATTCTTTCGGAGACTTCGGCATCAGAAGTGGCTTCCGCACTGATGGTCAGGCCGAAGAACATGGCGGCTGCAAGGAAGTACGGGCTGCACAGATGGTTTTCCGTAAGCTTCGACGAGGACATTCCGGTAAGGAAGGTCGCGGAACAGATGGCGCTCAGACCTGAGGTCGAGTCGATACAGTACAACAGGCTGCAGGAGCAGGTGACGGACGGGCAGGCGGTGGCCTTCGAAGCCGTAATGACCCGAAGCGACGCTGCCGAGGGCTATTTCGATGATCCTTGGCTCTCAAGGCAGTGGAACCTCGTGAACACCGGTGACAAGACCGTGGTGCCGAACGCCGTCGCAGGTGCTGACGTCAACGTGAAGGACGCATGGAGGCTCACCGGAGGCGATCCGAGCGTCGTGGTGGCG
This sequence comes from Bacteroidales bacterium, assembly GCA_017399905.1. GTDB lineage: Bacteria > Bacteroidota > Bacteroidia > Bacteroidales > UBA932 > Cryptobacteroides. Next base: position 28,010 of record JAFQAR010000043.1, on the reverse strand, counting down.
GTTTTCGATTGCGCCGTGTGCAGCATGCACGAAGACCTCAAGGACGCGCTTTGGGTTAATGAGGCCGAAGTGAACGGAACCCTCAACGTGGATGACGACGGAAACGGATTCATCGACGACAAATACGGTTTCAACTTCGTAGGATGCTCGAAGATCACCAAGGACTATGTGGACGGAATACTTGAAGGCGGCAGCTTCTCCGAAGTGAAGGGCAACAACCTCAACTGGACGGCCGGCTCGGGACACGGAACACATGTAGCAGGCATCATCGGAGCGACAAACAGCAACGGCAAGGGAGTCAGTTCGATAGCCGGAGGCACCGGAAACGGCGACGGAGTACGTCTGATGACCTGCCAGATATTCGAAGGCACGAAGGCGGCTTCGGACGCGCAGAACGCTGCGGCATTCATATATGCAGCAGACAACGGAGCCTGCATAGCACAGTGCTCATACGGATCAAGCTCGATAATAACATCTGATGACGCATACATAAACGGCAACGAAGATGCGGACATAAAGGGATCTCCGTTCGAGAACAGGGCCCTGCGCTATTTCCTCGACCCGTCGAACAGCAACCACGAATGTCTCGAGGGAAACATCGCCATCTTCGCCGCAGGAAACCACAAGAACCCGTATTCAAGCTATCCGGGAGCTCTTCCTTACGTGATTTCGGTGACATCATTCGGAGCGGACTTCCTTCCAGGAGGTTATACCAACTACGGTCCAGGCTGCAAGATCGCCGCACCGGGAGGAGAATATATCGAGGGATCTGCAAATGAGACCATGATCCTTTCGACAGGAGTGTCAAATGCAAACCAGGGTTCACCTGCAGCTGACAGCGGAAAGAACTACCAGTTCATGCAGGGAACATCGATGGCATGTCCTCATGTTTCGGGAGTGGTGGCCCTCGGACTGTCGTATGCGAAGAAGCTCGGAAAGAAGTTCACAAGGGAGGAATTCACATCAATGCTTCTGACTTCCGTCAACGATATCGACAGCCGCATGACAGGAACCAAGAGGTATTACGACCTCGGCTCAAATTCATGGACAGACATCCAGCTCGGCAAGTACAAAGGCAAGATGGGAACGGGAGCGGTCGATGCATGGCAGTTCCTGATGGCTATAGAGGGAACGCCGTCCGTGATGGTTGAGGCCGGCAGCAACGCGAAGATCGACCTTGACGGCTATATGGGCGAGGGCGTGGCGGAACGTTTCGACCTCGTCGTGGATATCGACGCGGCAAGCCGCAAGGCACTTGGAATAGAGGCCGACCCGGTGGTCAGGAACGGAAAGCTGGAAGTATGCTGCAAGGCCGTCGGATCCGGCAAGATCACAATAAGTTCGTCTGTCGGAAAGGATACCGGCATGGCTGACGGCATCGGAAGCATGGCTTTTTCACGTGAAATATCCATTGTATCAAGACCATTTGCAACCGGCAACGGAGGATGGCTCTAATCGAAAGAAAAATGAAAAGGATCCTATATATAATCGCAGCCGCCCTGATGGTCATTTCATGCGGCGACAAGAAGAATGGTGGCAACACTACGGAGCTGACTCTCGAGCAGAAGCTTTACGGAGAATGGCACAGCACGAAACTGGCGATCGATGCAGACATCTACATAAGTTTCATGGAGAACGGAAAATTCGAGATGTACCAGCAGATCGGAGAAGGCGCACACAGGGTCTTCAGGGGCACATGGAACCTTGAAGATGACCTTCTTTCAGGAAAATACAACGACGGGGAAGAGTGGGCGGCGGCCTACAGGATAAGCGTTGAGGACAAGACGCTTACGATGACTTCCGCAAACGATGCGGCTGAGGTCAGCAGATTCGCACAGATGCAGATTCCTGCTGACGTGAAGGAAGGAAGCGTCGTTGTGGTAAAGTCGGAGGAACCGGCTGAAGGACCTGTCCTCTAATCCTTCCTCATGCTGAATTCACAACCGCAGTAAAGCTGGTTGTAGAACCCATACTCCTTTATTATCTGAAGGCGGCGCTCCTGGAGGCCGCCTTTTTTCCAGTTATGGTTCCACCATACCGGTGGGACCATAACTGGACGAGATTCCACCCCCAGCCGGGCGGCAAGGGCCGCACAGGCCCATTCTCCGGCTTCATTTATCTGGTCGAGGGATTTCCACCTGGAAGAGGCAAGAGTGCTTGTAATGACCTTTATCCCGCGTCTGGCGGCATATTCCGCCGTACGGAGCAGACGGTACTTGAAACATTTAAGGCATCTTCCTCCCCTTTCCGGTTCGTCCTCAAGTCCCTTCACCGTCTCAAGCCATGCCTCATGGTCATAATCGTCATCGACTATCTCCAGACCAAGGGCCTCGGCATATCGCGTACACTCGTTCTTTCTTATCAGATATTCTTCCTCCGGGAATATGTTCGGGTTGCAGTAGTATATGACCGGAGTGATGCCGTGCTTGAGCATGGCCTCGATGATCGCGCTCGAACAGGGGGCACAGCAGGTATGGAGAAGGACTGTCGTCTCCCCCATCGGTGCCTGTAAGATATCTTTCCTCTTCATATGTGCGCAAAGATATACTTTATTTTGCGTAACTTTGCCGGCTGAAAACGAATTTTGACATGGGAATAATTCCAGACAGATACATGACGGAACTCTTCAAGGGAGTCCGGAGGAAATGGGCGGAGCATGATGCCAGACCCATGAGCGGATGGCTCGCATTGAGTCCGCTGCCCGTATTCCTCTGCATATATCTCATTTCCTCGATCATAGCCAAGGATTTCTACAGCATACCTATTTCAGCGGCATTCCTGCTTGCTTCGGTCTATGGAATCTGCATATGCAGAGGCAAGACGCTGGAACAGAGGATAGCCGTATTTTCAGAAGGGGCCGGCAACAAGAACGTGCTCCTGATGATATGGATATTCATCCTGGCCGGAGCTTTCGCGACCACGGCAAAGGAGATCGGCGCCATCGACGCTACCGTCAACCTGGCCTTGCGCATCCTTCCGGGAAGACTTCTTTATGCAGGACTTTTTCTGGCGTCATGCTTCATCTCCATGTCCATAGGAACAAGCGTGGGAACCATCGTGGCCCTTGTGCCTGTAGCCGCAGGAATAGCTGAAGAGCTTGCACTCGGAGGGACTTCGGGGATAACGGCAGGGACTCCGTTCATAACGGCGATAATAGTGGGAGGAGCCTTCTTCGGAGACAACCTTTCATTCATTTCCGATACGACGATAGCGGCCACAAGGACTCAGGAATGTTCCATGGCAGACAAGTTCAAGGTCAATGTCCGCATAGTCGCTCCTGCAGCGCTTCTCGTTACAGCCTTATATGTGGTCCTCGGTTCATCCGTCACCGCTGCCCCTGAAGCCGGACCGATAGACTGGGTCAAGCTCATACCGTATGTCATGGTCATAGCCCTGGCCATATCCGGACTGAACGTAGCGGCTGTACTGGCGACCGGACTGTCACTTAACTTCATAATCGGATTGAGCACCGGATGCATGACATGGCAGTCCTTCCTCACCTCTACCGGAGCCGGAATAAGCGGAATGGGAGACCTCATAATCGTGACCATGCTGGCCGGAGGAATGTTGGAGATCATCAAAGTGAACGGAGGCCTTGACTTCATCGTAAGCGGGCTCACACGACGCATCAAGGGAAAGACTGGAGCAGAACTCAGCATCGCAGGACTCGTGTCCCTTGCCAATCTCTGTACGGCGAACAACACGATAGCCATAATAACGACAGGCCGCATAGCCCGCGACATAACACAGCGGTTCGGCCTTGACCCGCGCAAGAGCGCCAGCATAATGGATACATTCTCCTGTCTTGTACAGGGCCTTATCCCATATGGAGCCCAGCTTCTGATGGCGGCAGGACTTGCAGGGATATCTTCCATCTCGATCATCGGATATCTCTACTATCCGTTCGTGATGGGCCTGTTCGCCTTCGGGGCCATCATACTCCGCCTTCCGCGGAAATATTCATAGAAAGATTACAGTCCTATCGAATCGGGATCGACAAGATTGTTCAGAAGAGCATAGACCGTAAGGCCGGCAACCGTCTTGATGCCGGTCTTGCGTGTGATGTTCTTGCGATGGGTTATGACCGTATGGATGGACAGGTTGCATACGTCTGCGATCTCCTTGTTCAGCATGCCCTTGGCCACACATACAAGGATCTCCTTTTCACGGGCAGAGAGTTCAGGACCCTCCGTCTCCGGAGCATCTTCGTGAGAAGCCAATGATTCGCGGAGCTTCCTGACCATTGCGACAGGTTCGTCATACATGCTTATGGTCCCGTCAAACTGACGGATCTGCTCGTCACTCATGGGAGCGGTCTTGAGAGCTATCACGGGAGCGGAGGAATATTCCGAAATACGGGCCCTGACATTCATCCTGGAGACATAATCGAAGACAACAGGGTCGATGATGATGACATCCGCATCCATATTGTGCAGACGGGTCGCGGAGGCATGGGAAAGGTCCGAGAGTATTCCTTCCACACGGAATTCGCCGAGCTCTCCAAGCACAGCCTCGATGCCCCTCGCAACTATCTTGGAGGGCACTATGAGAAGGACTTTCTTGAAATTCTGTTTCATGTCACCTTATCATTTGACGCTGTCCTCGATTCTGTTCACGAGAGGGATAAGCACGGTATCCTCGACGATCGTATGCTTTGCAAGGTCCTCCTCCAGACGGAATATACGGTAAAGCACCTCATTGCGCTGCACGGTATCGCATGTGTCCGGCAGATATTTCATCACGATATTCTTGAGGTCATGCAGGGTCTCGTCTATATTGCTGTGATTCTCCTCGAACTGCTCTATGGTATAGCCCTCCCTGCTGGTACTATCCTTCAGCGACCGGACATACGGGAAGACCACATTCTCTTCATAAGCGAAATGGTTCTCGACCTGGGCCCTGTAGTCCGCAAAGAATCTGGCCACTATCTTCTTCTGAAGGTCATCGCACGGCTCAACCATGGCGGCTATGCTCTCTTCCAGCGAAGTGAAAGCCTTGTCAAGATAGAAGGCATGCGAGTTATGCAGATAGTCCACGATCGTAGCGGGATCGGCTCCGGAAAGCAATTCTGCAGAAGGAACGTAATCATCATATGTATAGACATTGCAGATAAGGAGGAAGGCATTCAGGTTTATGCCCTGCTCAGCACATACTTCACTTATCGTGTTCTCCCTGAAGCCGAGGCCTATGTCCAGACGTGAAAGCACGTTAAGAAGGTGCCAGTTCATGTCAATCAGGTCGGCAAGCTTCATCGATTCCGAGAAGACTATCTTTCCATTTTCCTTAGTCATGACGAAAATTTATGAAATCAAATCAAAAGCAGGGCGAGACGATATGTGACGAACGCCGCCACCCATGCCAGAACTATTGTATACACTGCGGTGATCATGGCCCACTTCCATCCTCCACTTTCATTCTTTATGGCCACAAACGTGGCGATGCAAGGGAAATAGAGCAGGATGAAGACCATGTAGGCCAATGCCGCAGGAGGTGTCACGGAGCGCACGAGAGCCCTCTGCAGACGCGTGTCCGAAGATCCGGCTTCATCCGGAACGGCATCGGATGTGTCCGTAACGGCAGAAGTGGCCACAGGTTCATCATCGGCATACATGACGCCCAGGGTGCTGACCACAAGCTCCTTCGCACCGACGCCGGCAACGATTCCCACTCCCATGCGCCAGTCGAATCCAAGAGGTTCGAGAACAGGCTCCATAGCCTTGCCGACATATCCTATGAACGAATGTTCCTGCTGCTCCTTTGATGACTGATATGCATCATGGTTAGGGAAATAGCTCAGGAACCATATAGCGACCGAACATATCAGGATGATGCCGCTCATCTTCTGCAGATACTGCTTTCCCTTTTCCCAGGTGTGTCGGAAGACCGATTTTGCCGTCGGGATACGGTATGGAGGAAGCTCCATGACGAACGGAAGGTCGTCATCCTTGAAGAAACGGCTCATTATCTTTGCTGCAAGTATGGCAAGGACTATTCCAAGCGCATACATTCCCAGCAGCACAAGTCCTGCATTCCGAGGGAAGAAGGCTCCGGCGATGAGTATGTAGACAGGCATGCGTCCGGCACAGGACATCAGCGGAATGATGAGCATCGTTATCAGACGGCTCTTAGGACTCTCGATGGTCCTGGTGGCCATCACTGCGGGTACGTTGCATCCGAAGCCCATGATCATAGGTATGAACGACTTTCCGTGCAGGCCAATCTTGTGCATCAGACGGTCCATGATGAAGGCGGCCCTGGCCATATATCCTGAATCCTCCAGCAGGGAGATGAACATATACAGCAGCAGGATGTTCGGCAGGAAGACAAGGACGCTTCCCACACCTCCGATGACTCCGTCCACCACGAGATCCTTCAGCCAGCCGTCCGCCATGAATGTCGAGACGAAGCTGCCGAATGTGCTTACGATCCATTCGATCCAGCGCATCGGATATTCTCCCGCCACAAAGGTGACGTCGAAGACAAGATAGAGCATGAGGAAGAATATCGGAAAGGCCAGCCATCTGTTCGTGACTATCGAATCTATCCTGTCCGTAAGAGTGTGGATCCTCCTCTTTCTTGAAGAAGGCACATATGTCTCTGCAAGAGCACCCTGCACAAAGGCATATTTCGCATCGACAAGGGAGGATTCGAGGCCGGTTCCCATGAGTCCTCTGATCCTGTTGTTCTCCTCGAACCTCGCGGAGATGATCTCATCCCTGTTGGAAAGGCTTTCCACCACAGATTCTATCTCCTTGTCATTCTCGAGATACTTGATCGAAAGATAACGGGTAGAGTACTTGGACCTTATGTCCTCAGTCTTTGATATCAGAGCCTTTATCCGGTCTATGCTCTGTTCCAGTTCGGCTCCATGATTGATATGGATGTGTCTTGCAAGATGAGGGTCGCTCTTCTCGTATATCTGGATGACAGTATCGAAAAGATTGTCGATACCCTGGCCTGTCCTGCTGACGGTAGGCACCACAGGCATTCCGAGAAGCCAGCCGAGCTGACGGATATCCAGCTTGTCTCCTTTAGCCTGAAGCTCATCATACATGTTCAGAGCCATCACGACACGCAAGTTCATGTCGATGAGCTGCGTGGTAAGGTACAGGTTGCGCTGGAGGTTGGATGCATCGACGACATTGATGACGACATCCGGAACCTCGTCGATGAGATTCCGTCGCACATAAAGTTCCTCAGGGCTGTATGCGGAAAGGGAATATGTTCCGGGAAGGTCCACTATCTGGAAACGGTATCCCCCGTGGACAAGGCTGCCTTCCTTTGCATCCACCGTGACTCCGCTGTAGTTTCCGACATGTTCATGGCTTCCGGAAGCCATGTTGAAGAGCGATGTCTTGCCGCAGTTGGGATTGCCCACCAGAGCGACTCTGATGACTTTCCGGCGCTCTTCCGCCAGAGATCCCATCTCCCTTTCCAGCCATGCCTCATCCTCGGCGTTCAGCGCCGGCAACGCTTCCCTTGCGGTAAGCATCTCCTTCGCCTCACTTTCGCTGATGACCTCGATCTTGGCCGCCTCGGACCTGCGCAACGATATCTTGTATCCGATTATCTCATATTCTATAGGGTCCCTCAGAGGAGCATTAAGGATCACCTTGACCTTATTGCCCCTCACGAAACCCATTTCTATTATCCTCTTGCGGAATCCTCCATGGCCGTTGACCTTGACGATGACTCCACGTTCTCCTGTCTTAAGTTCAGATAGCTTCATATAAAGACGCTATGCGATTCTGATGGTATAGACGCTTTCGAACCTTTCTCCCGGAGCGAGACGGTTCATCCAGTCCTTGTCCCTGTACTCCCCTTCGTATCCGGCACTGTCACAACGTCCGTACCATGGTTCTATGCATATGAACGGTGCAACCTTTCCCGGAGGAGACCAGATGCCGACTACAGGGGCGTCAAACGTCAGAGAAAGCCATGGAGTTCCGTCCTCCTTAAACATATTGACCTCACGTATCTGTGAGTCCTGCAGCATTATCGTATCTATCGCATCGAACGTATCCTTCTCAAGCTTCACCCTTCCGTCAGTCATCTCCAGCGGCCATTTCACTGAAACATCGACACAGCCCTTCTCCTTTATGCGGATACATTCCAGTCCTTCGGTCTTGTCGAAGGAAAGCGAGCCTCGCCCGCTCTTCTGCGGGTCATAATCAGGATAGTTGAAAGCCGGATGAGCTCCGATCTGGAAATAAAGGTCGGTATCGGCAGGGTTGGTTACTTCCCAGACCACATCCAGTTCGTTTCCACGAAGACGGTACGCGATTTCAAGACAGAATCCGAACGGATAGACTTTCAGTGTCTCTTCGTCAGAGACGAGTCTGTAGCGCACTTCCGTATCGCTTGCCGAAACAAGTTCAAAGCCCCTGTCACGGGCGAAACCGTGCTGTCCGAGCACGTACTCACGGCCATCCACACGATACCGCTTCTCCCAGACACTTCCCACTATAGGGAAAAGGACAGGTGAACGGCGGCCCCAATATGCAGGATCTCCCTGCCACAGGTATTCCACATCACCCTTCCTGATGCTCTGGAGTTCCGCACCATTGCTGCTGACCTCGACGGTCAGAATGTCATTCTGCAAAATTTCCATAATTCCGGATATTTTTTGTAAATATAGCAAATAATTATGAAAGGATGTTTCCAAAGAATCATCCGGAAAGGCAAATTTAACCATAATTTAAAATTATTAAAATTTGGAATATTGATTCGTTTGATTATTTTTGCAAAAAACGTATTCAAGTCATGAAATTATACAGATTAGGAGTGATCATCGGCATCACAATGCTCACTTTCGGAGCATGTGAACCCATTGACCCGGAGGAGGAAAAGACTGAGCAGACGGAGGACGGAAAGACAGACGAGGGAGGAGCCGAGGAGGGCCAGAAGCCCGAAGGCGGAGACAATGGAGAAGAACCCGGCGGCGGAAACGGAGGATCGGACGACGGTGGCGGGGACAACGGCAACAACAACGGCGACAACGGAGGAGACAACGGAGGAAATGGAAGTGAAGGCGGTAGCGGAAGTGAAGGTGGTAGCGGAAGTGAAGGTGGTAGCGGAAGTGAAGGTGGTAGCGGAAGTGAGGGAGGAAACGGAAGTGAAGGCGGAAACGGAAGCGGCGAGGAGGACGATGATTTCATCTGGGAGGCAGGAACCTATTTCGCTCCCGGGGTGACAAAGGAGTCCGGATGGTACGACGTCAACAAGAAAAGGGACGGAATGTCGGACGGAGACTTTCAGCTATGCTGGGCTGCAGCTGCCGCAAATCTCGTGCAATGGTGGCTGGACCGGTACAAGGAAGCCGGACACACCCTGCCTGCAGGAGCTCCTGACGGAAAGGGCGCATCATATGAAGTAGCGGCCTTCGAAAAGATGAAAGAGGCGTTCGGCAATGACGGATGCGACATCAACATCGGAGTGCACTGGTATTTCACAGGCGAAGACCGAGGAGTCAACATATCGGGATTCCCACACCCTGTCCCAGGCAGCGGAGGATATTTCAAGGACTCATTCCCTTCAATCAAGGCGGAACTCGGAGGTGATTCCTATTGCGAAGAGATCCTTGGCTACTACATCTGGGGAGGAGGAAAGAGCAGCAATGAAGACCCATTGAAGATATGGTCGGAAATAGTGAAGGAGAACATCCTCAAGGGTGCAATCGGCATGGCCATCAAGCCGGGATTCAGTTCATTGCATGCAGTCACGTTATGGGGATTCGACCTCGATGAGAACGGACTGATATCAGCCATATACATGACGGATTCCGACGACCAGATGTCTACACCAAGCGCTCCGAGAGTACAGACATTGCATCATTACACTGTCAGCAGCAGCTCCGGAAGAGTAAGGATCCAGAATCATTTCAGCGGAAATGTGGAGATCACGGCCCTGACCCCTTTGAAGCAATATCCTCCGGTCGGATAAATCAGACACTCACACTGTGCGGCACAGAAAAGCGGCGGTCCTTACGGGCCGCCGCTATCATTTGCAGTATACCAAGATTAATTCTTGTATGTCACGGTAAACTTGGTGATATACGAGTATGATGAAGTTACGGTAAATGTTACAGAATCCGAACTTCCCGTCCATGTAAATGTAGACGCATTGTACGAACCTGTGTCAACATTTGCATTCAACGGATAAGAACCGTTGCCGTAAGTCTCGATATGTATTTCCGTAATCACGAGTCCCTCGTCAACCTGGAACTTCATCATGTCACCCGAACGGACGTACGAGTAATACGCTCCAGGAGAGAAACTTGAATGGAACTCAAGGAAATTATCCGGGTAATAATCCACGTAGTTAGGATAGAAGCTTACAGTAGTCAGCACATTTACAGTAACATCAAGTGTAGCTTCAAATCCGTTTGACTCCACTTTGATTGTTGCGGTTCCGCCGCCTACAGTAGTGACGAGACCGTTCTGGTCAACTGTAACGACACTCTCATCAGAACTGCTCCATACAGGAGAGATTTCATCAATTGCGTCGATAGGATCCTTTACTACTGCAAGCTGGAAGACCTCACCTACGTAGATCTTGCCGGTAGGAGCGCCTGTGATGACGAGTCCTGCAAGATCCACATCAATGGTCACCGGAATTGACGATGTCACATCACCGGCCTGTACATAAAGAGTACCGAAACCACCCATGAGACCCTTTACAACTACCTTGCTTGCATCTTCAGGATCAGGTGTGACAGTGAATATCGACTCATCGGATGATGTCCAGGTATATACGTAAGGAACATTGATATCCTCTGGTCCCACAGTCGCCTTGACCTCTGTCTCTTCTCCCTTGTTGATATACACCTCTGTCTTGTCGAGAGTGAGGGAAGTCACAGGTGACTGCACCTTGACTGCACACTCGACTGTTCTGCCGCCGGCAGTAGCCGTAACTACAGTCTCGCCTGCACCGACAGCTGTCACAACACCTTTCGTATCAACTGTAGCCACTGCGCCGTCTGCGGAATTCCATGTCAACGATGCAGCTCCCTTTGGAGTGACAGTAGCTACCAAAGTCTCAGCATTACCCTTAACGAGAGTAAGCTCTACCTTGTTGAGGAAAAGTCCGTCACCATCATTGGTGCCCACGATCTCTTCCTTTTCACAAGATGTGAAGGCCGCCGCAAAAGCGGCCATCACAGATATGATTGTAATAAATTTCTTCATAACAAGTTTACTTTACCACGATTTCAACCTTATCAAGCTTGGTCACTGATACGGATTCAGCCTGAGCAGCGGTCATATAGAGGTATCTCAGTGATGATTCACCCCAGCTGTTGTACCTCATTACGTTAATGCTCTCCAGCTTAGGACACTCAGTGACATCGATAGACTCGAGGGCAGACTCATAGTCAACATAGTAGTTGTTGATCACGCTGTAATCGATATCCACAATGTTTTCACCCTTGATCACGATGTTCTGGATCTGGATATATGAATATGTTCCCGGAGCATTTTTAATATGAGTGATAGGTCTGTTTCCTGTATTGATCTCAGACAATCTGTTGAGGTTGGCGAGATTGAGCTCATTCAACTTAGGATAGTTGCTGACATCGATCTTTTCAACATTGACACAACCTACGGTAAGGCTCTCAAGATTAGGGAGAGATTCAAGACCCTCGATGGAAGTGATAGGGTCTGAGCTATAGCTGTTAGGGTCAGCGCTTCCGATAACAAGAGAAGTTGCGTTTATTGCATCGCCAAGAAGCTCACACTTTATACCATCGTCAGGAATGATCCAGCCCTTGCTTTCAAGGAGATAACGGAGATTCTCATCCGGAATCTCGGCAAAAACAGGATTAGGATTCTGCTGCTTTACGAAAAGCGATCCCACAGTCTTGCTGCCGCTCCTGAATGAAATCGTTGTTCCGCGGCTGCCTGAAGAAGCATCTGCCGTCAAAGTGATCTCCTGAGTCTTGAGACCTGTATCATCTTTTTCTGTCACAGATCCCTCAGTCTTCCTGAGCCATGAAGGAAGAGAATATGTCACATCCACATTGCTCTTGAGTACAAGGTTGAGAGATAGGGCCTCAAGTCCCTTGATAATGCTCTGCTCACCTTCAACAAAGGCTGTATCCCTCTGCGCCTGGCTTACGAATACAGAGATAGGCTCGGTGACACCTTCTCCGCTGAGAGTCAGGACAGCAGACCTGCCCTTGAACTCCTGTGAACGCGACACATCGAACAGAACGATCTTCTTGCCGAGAGCGTCAGAAACATTATTAAGCTTTACCCAGTTTTCTGCACCGCCGAAATCTACAGAGACTTCCTCGACGTTAGACACCAGCTTTACGGCAACCTGATTGGCATCCGAGCTTACCTGAACAGTATCCTCTGACACAAGAGACATCTTATACATAGGAGACTGAACGAGAGTCACAGCCTGAACAGCATCAGCACTGAAGACCTTGAAGGTCGCAGTCCTTGATTTTGTATCGTCATTCGGCATGACAGTGAATGTAAGCGGCTGTCCGCTCTTTCCCGACTCGGCAGAAACGGTCACCCAGTCAGAAATACCTGACACCCTCCAGTCCTCCGACGAAGTAACATTGACCTGGAATTCACCGCCGTCCGGGCCGACAGCGATCTGTCCGTCGGTTACCGATCCGGAAAGCTCCACCTTACCTGGAGCTGCCACTTCCGGTCCATCCTTTTCCTGGCATGACCACAACATGACCATGGCCATTGCCATCATTGATATAAATTTCTTCATAATTCTGATTCTTTACCAATTGATAGGTTTAGACTCCAATCCTGTTGTCTTAGGATAATAGATGGTAGGCTTCTTCAGGTTCTTGCCATAGATACCCTGTGAGAGGTAGTTCATGGCATTGAAATCTCTTTCGAGATCGCTTCCGCCCGGTGCACCGTTCCACAAAGAGAAGACCATCCAATATCCGTAGTCTGAGTTGATGAAACTGTTTACAGAACTCTGGCTCGGGATAGAACGCCACTGTGCGAACTCGCTTGACTGATATGAGCAGTCTGCATTCGTCATATCCTCATATGGGTAACCTGCCCTTCCGTAGTCACCTACGCAGATGTCCATGTAGTCTCCAGGGCTTACGCCGTCAACAGGCGCATCTCCAAGAGCCGATCCGAACTGGTAAGCCATCATGACCTTGTCAGGCATTGCCTTCTTGGTCTCGAAATAAAGACGGTTACCTGCCGCACGGCTAGGAGTGGTGAACCAAGGGATCGATGTATCAGGATATGCCGAATACTCGTCGTCATAGTTGATACCGTCGAAGCCATAGCCGTAAACGAGAGCTGCCATCTCCTGTGCGAAAGCACGGGCACCCATATCTGAAAGCTGCGCAAGACCTGCCATGTCATGGTTTCCGAGGACACTGATGATAACCTTCATGCCACGCTCACGGAGAGGCTTGATAAGCTCGTCATAATGGTCGAGGATATACTGGCACTGCGGATTGGCGAAGCAATATACACGGCCGGCCTCTGCATCATAGTTGATGTTGTATGCGAAAAGCACGAGGTAGTCGATAAGAAGGTCACCATCCTCAGTCTCGAACTGGAGAGCATTGAGAGGGTTTGTGTTGTTCACCTCAAAGAATACTACGACCTGCTTGTCCTTGTCAGGCTTTGCCATGCCCTGGAAAGCCATGTTCTTGACAAGATATACAAGTCTCGTCTCTGACGCTACGATGCCGTCAGTGCTTACTGTAGCCTTGAGAGGAAGTACGTAAGTCTTTTCTTCTTTGTCAGCAAAAGGATTGATCGTGAGATCAAGAGAGTATGAACGTGTCTCATCCGGAGCGACGACGATCTTTCCGTCATTCTGGAGGGAGAACTGTTCCTGAGGCAGAGCCTCGAATGAAGTTCCGTGGATACCGTTGTAAGCCTCCACATATGCCGCATCATATGATACCTGCACATCTACACCCTTCTTCGGAGCACGAGAAAGTGTAAACAGAATGGAAGTATTGTAATCATCCTTTCTGATTTCCACAACATTCTCCTGCTTGTTTGTATTAAGGTCACGGACACTTCCTACAAGGTTCTTCACATTGTCGAAAGCCGACTCGTCCACCTTATCAACCGTAATCGGCTCGACACAAGCAGCGAGACAGAATCCGGCTACGGCTACAGCCGCTATTTTATTCAAGATATGTTTCATTGTCTTATTCATTAATTTTCAGGAAGTGAAACCTTAGGCCATGTCGTAGGATTGTCCAGAGTGAGGTCGTTGCCGTTCGGAGATGAATCCTTGAGCACTGTACCTGCACCGTCGTCCATTTTCCAATATGCAGCAAGGCCTTCCGAATATGGATCTACAGTGTAGAAGTGGGTATCCGCATTGATCTCCTCCTCAGAGAGGCAACGGTTCCAGATACGGACTTCCGCCATTTCGCCGTCGAAGTAACGGTCATGGGCATATGAGTAGCTGAGCCAGAAATAACGGCCGCTTACCTCATCCTTATCGTCACCATATGCACCCCATGTCACGCTCGAGCGTCCTGAGTTGGCTCTGTCAAGAACCTTCTTGCCATCGAAATATACAGTCGTATATCCGTTGTCGAACACGCAGGCGATGTGTGTCCATCTTCCGAGGGTAAGGGTCATGTCTGAATTTGTATGGTTGGTGCTGCAGGCGATCTGAAGCTGAGTGTCAGGAACTCCGGCATCACCGATACGGAGAAGATATCCGCCCTCTGTACCCATGATGGTCGAAATAAGTCTTCCGGCAACGTTCTGGCGTACGAGGCACTCTGCGGTGAACTGTCTCATATTGGTGAACTTTTCAGGGGTCTTCCACTCCTTGACACCTGCGCGGTTCTCCGAGAAGTTGCAGACAACGTTGATGAGTGCTGCACCCTTGAACACATAGTATACCACGGTCTTGGAAGCAATCACGTTGATGTCGGTCACATTCTTGAGTGCGACAGGCATCACATATACAAGGTTACGGTTGAGATTGCCGAGATTTGTGAAAGTGATGGTTGCAGGTGCCGAAGCATTAGAACCCTTCAGGATCACGACTTCCGGATTGTCGATGGCACAGCATGACAATGGGAGAGCCACAGCCTCAGGCATCATATATTCATTCCTGTACTGCTCAACCAGAGAAGTATCCGCAACGAGTACACCGGTAAGGTCTTCCTCAACCTGCAGTGCAGTCGCAATGTTGAGAGTGCGTACCATATCTCCGGAACCAGCCTTTACAAGCAGCTCCTCTGATACGGACTGAGTGTTTATATAAAGCTTGTTAGTGAAATGGTGCTTCTCCAACGCCTCTTTTTCGGTCTGGCAAGATGCAAAAGCAAATACAGCCGAAAGGGCAAGCACACCATATTTTATCATTTTCATAGTCATACCTCCTATTTGATTGGTGAAGGGTTCATAGTTGATATCGCAGCATTGATTCCACTATAAACATTCTGCATGTTATAATAGTCGAACTGGGCATGGTTGACGCATACACCTGCCTTTGAATAACCGTCCGCAGGAGCGACTGCCCATCTTGCAGCACCTTCTATAGCAGTGATGTCACCGCTGAAAAGACCGTTCGTAGCAGTGTCGTCAGTTACGTCAAGTGCGGTCACGCCGATAACGAACCTGTCTGCAGGAATACCTTCTCCCATCGACATTCTGACAGCGAAATTGAATCCCACGGTCACAGTCACATCCTCAGCAGGAACGATGATGTATTTTGCCTGCTCAAGGAATGTACGGTCGATAATAAGAGTGGTAGGGTCGCCTTCGTAGAAGAAGAGGCAGCCTGTTTCAGCCACATAGCTTGTCAGAGGAGCGAAGAAAGCCTCCTGGAAAGCCAATGCGGCAGCCTTCTCGTCGTCCTTGAGGCTGAGAATGCCTTTTCCGGTATAGCTTACCATGATTCCGTCAAATCCGCACTGTCTTGCAACATTCACGAAAGCCTCAGCCTTGTCGGCGAACCACTGGTTACGTGGATCTACAGTCTCTGTTCCCTCTTCGCCTTCAGTCTCTTCCGCCACTTCAGGCACATCCTCTGGCAAGGTTTCAAGATAAGCCTTGTATTCCTTGTCAAGAACGGCATAGTCCAGAACGATCAAGGTAGGGATTGCCTTCTTCTCCCGGTTCTCCTGTACTTCACTCAAGACAATCTGATTAATGAGTTCATAATTGTTGAGTACAACGTAGTCAACACTGTCAGGAAGGCATGTGATATGGTCAGCACGACCAGCAGGGATGCCTGCCTTGTTGTCATATCTGGCAATGAGCACCTGATGCTCTGTAGCATGGTAATCTCTGATGGACTGCAGATATGCCTCGTAGAGTGCCGGATTCTTATCCTCCGGAGTGAGGTAGTTGAAATCTACCGACTCCTGCTCTGTCCATTTGCTGCAAGCGGCTGCACTGAGAAGAACCGCTGCGGACAATGCTATTGTTTTAAGTATATTGTTCATAGTTATTCCTCCTTAATTATTTGCAGTCAAACCACAGTCTTGTTGACATTTCATCCGGACCGTTGAGATACGTGCTGATCGCCTCATTAAGATAAGTCGCATTGCTTGTATATTCTTCCTGAGGATACTTGATACGGCGCGGACCTTCATTAGGTACGATTCCACCTGAATTGTTGGCCTCTTCAAGGCATGGAAGGATTTGAGGGTATCCGGTTCTGCGGATGTCAGCCCAGCTTTCATTTCCAAGAGGGAAGTTGGCGATCCACTTCTGGATCATGATCCTCTCCTGCTTTACCTCTGGCGAAGCGCCTTCATCCCAAGCCACAGCCAGAGTTGTGAGAGCGTTGTTGTAAGAGTTCGTACCTGCAGGGTCATTGTATGTTCCCGGAACTGAAGTGACGTCTGTCATATATGATTCCGCTCCGTTTACTCCCCACTGCTCGAATGAGAGTCTGATACCGTCCTCATAGAAATCCTGAGCCGAACCGCCCATGTTCCAATCGAAGACTGCGACAGCCTCTGCCTTAAGGAATGCAGATTCCGCAGGGGTCATGAGTACGAGCGGAGATGCGAACTGATCGATCTTGACTCCTGAATACTTATGACCTACTGTAGCATGGTCAGGAATTACGATACCGTGACGGAGACCTACATATTCGAAACCTGCCCACTCGCTCTTTGTGAAGTAAGCGGCACGACGAGGGTCGTTGTATCCGTTCATATAGAGGATGATGTCGGCTGCAGCATGAGAGTCACCGGTAGTGATACATGCCGAGCCATCTTCATGAGCAGAGACACGGTTGTAGTTCACAGCTACATAGAGAGGATTACCGTCCTTACCGAAAGTTGTAAGCTGAGCGATATCGTCAGCAGATTCCATCGTACCGATTTCATGTGCGGCAACTTCTTCAGCAGCCTTCTGTGCATATAGAGGATCTGCATAGCTCATACGCATTGCGAGACGGAGCTTGAGAGAGTTCGCATAGCGGCACCATTTCTCTACGTTACCTGCGAAGATGATATCTGCATTTGCAGAGAAGTTGTTTGTACGGTTTCTTGTAAGAACCTCGATAGCAGCATCAAGCTCTGAAATCATGGTCTTGTATGCAGTCTCCTGTGAGTCGAAAGGAACCTGGAGAGCTCCGTCCGCGCCTACCTTCGAATATGGCATAGGACCATATGTATCGGCGATACGGTGCATACCTGCAACCTTGATCACATTACCTACTGCAAGGATAGTCTCGTCGCTTGTAACATTCTGAAGCTGACGAAGGTTAGGATAGATTCTTGAAGGGAAGTCCTCCATAAGGACCTTGGTCCAGTTGTTAGGCGGATTGAAACGGCCGATGCTGTTCTGGTTGAAGCCGGCATTGGCGTCAGAAAGATAACCTGCAAGAGGTCCGCCGAGAAGGGCCTCAGTGAACTGAGTCGTGTTGACATCGAGGGCAATTATACCGTCGGCAAGACCGGTGAGAGCTGAACGGATATTATATCCGTCACGTGAGAGCTCATCTTCATCAGCTCCGAACGGGTCTCTGTTCATTTCCTCGAAGTTGCGGGTACAAGCGGCTGCGAGTACTGAAGCACCTGCGAAAAGCAATATGTATTTGAAAATTTTCTTCATATTCAATATCCTCCTTAGAAATTAAGTCTTATGTTGAAACCGAAGTTTCTTGTGTTAGGAGTCATAAAGTAGTCAAGTCCCTGATAGTAGTTATCAGTTGTCGAAGCTACTGCCTCAGGGTCGAAAGGAGCCTTGCAGTAAATCATGAGCAGATTGCGTCCTACGAGCTGGAGAGTAAGGTCGCATACGTTTCCGAGGCGCTTGCGTGGAATCGTATATCCGAATGAAACCTCCTGGAGACGTACGTTTGTTGCAGAGTATGTGTAATACTGAGGAACAGTGTCACTACCTGCGATTGTGGTGAACCACTGGTTGGCATCGATAAGGTCGTTGCCGTTGATAAGGACTCCGCCTGCATCACGTGCAGCTGCAGAAACCTCAGACACACCATACCAGTCGAGCTTTGCCTGAGTGTTCGAGTAAACGATACCTCCAAGGCGTGCTGTAATGAGGGCGGCGAGATTGAAGTTGCCGAACTTGAAGTCGTTTCTCCATGCCATGTTTGCCTTAGGGAGTACGCTACCGAGGTAGATCATATCCTCGAAGTTTGTCAATGTGCGGGTAGCGATCTGTCCGTCTTCATCCACATAGATGCTGCCTCTGTTGTCGCGTACGAGGTCGGCCCTTGAATAAAGGTCACCGAGAGTACCGCCTTCTGTAAGGTAGAATCTTGCATTTGCCAAGCCGCCTCTTGCGAGATTGTCCATCGAGAAGTTCTCTCCGGTCACAGGATTCTTCACGTTTTCCGCAAGATTCACTACTTCATTGTGGTTAGTAGAGAATGTATAGTTGGTATTCCATGAGAAGATTCCCCATGTATGCTCATATCCTACTGACAGCTCGATACCGGTATTGAGGATATCACCTGACTGGATGTATGCAGACTTGTAACCTGAACCTGAAGAAAGTGGAATCTCGAAAGTCTGGTTCTTGGTATTGGTGTGGTACCATGAGAAATCGAGGCTGAATCCGTCAAACATCTTGGCAGTGAGACCGACCTCCCATGATGATGTCATCTCAGGCTTGAGATTGAGAGGATAGTCGGCATTTGTCGCATATGAGTTTGTGTTTGAATCATAAGAGTGTACAGGGTTTGCAATCCTAATCTGATATGGAGAGCCGACCTGAGCGAAAGAACCACGAACCTTAAGATACTCTATCTGCTTAGGAAGGTCGAGGGCCTGTGAAAGCACTGCAGAAAGACCTACTGAAGGATAGAAGAAGCCGTGCTGTGTCGACAAAGGTCCAAAAAGGGCTGAATCCCAGTCGTTACGTCCTGTAACAGTGAGGTAATATGCGCCCTTGAAACCGAGCTCAGCCTGAGCATATACAGACTGAACCTGCTGCTGCGACTGGGTCTGGCCTGTAGTCTTGAGGGCCTGATCAAGCATGAACACGTTGAACTTGTTGGCAAGTTTTGTCGAAGCGATAGGACCGCCCACATTGTTTCCTGCATAGAACTGGTCGGCATAAGAAGCACCAAGCTGGGCACTTATAGACCAGTTTTCCCATGTCTTGTTTATATTAAGGAGAGCATCTGCATAAACCTGACGGTCAGTATACTGTCCCATGCTGTAAGAACCGCTCTCAGAACCACCTGTAAGCTGTGTATTTGTTGTCGCGAAGTTCTTTGACTCGTCATTGATGGTAGCATTGTCTACTCTCACCCTTCCGCTGAGTGTCATCCAGTCAAAGATTTTATAAGAAAGAGATCCTCCGAGGACATAACGATGACGTTTCTGAGTCGCAAGGTTCCTGTAGTTGATCCAGTATGGGTTCTGCATTGTCATACCTGCATCACCTGCCGGCCAGTACTGAGTATAGAGCTTACGGGTGTTGTCCCAGCGCTCATACATCTTGATGTCCTCCCATTCTCCTCCACGTGGGAAAAGGTAAGCACCTACGATAGGGTTGTTGTAGAGACCCTGATTACGCATGTTACGATGGTTCTGGATGATATACTCTGCAGAGAAATCGAGAGTCATCTTGTCGTCCAGGAACTTGGTAGTGTTGCGGAACTTGAAGTTGTAACGGTTATATGCTGTATTAGGCACGATACCCTTGTTGTTTACAGCACTTGTAGAGAAGTATGTCTGGTTCTTGTTGTTACCTGTCGAAAAAGAGAATGTCTCGGTTCCGGTAACTCCTGTCTGGAAATAATCCTTGCGAGGATCGTAGCCATAATTATTGCTTGCCTGAAGCGGAAGTCCCCAGCTGCGTACTACCGAGCCTTCAACAGAGTTGAGGTCTCCTGTCCCGTAACGGTTCTGGAAATCAGGAAGGGTTGCAACCGTAGAGATCTCAGTGTTTGAAGAGAATGAAATGCTGGTCTTCTCAGCAGAGCCCTTCTTTGTAGTCACCACGATTGCACCGTTTGCAGCGCTTGAACCATAGAGAGCGGCAGCGGCAGCACCGGTCAGGACTGAGATTGACTCGATATCCTCGGGGTTGAGGTCTGCTATAGGATCTGTAGATCCGTTTGATCCGAACTCAGTGCCAGCTTCCTGCACACTTGATATCATAGGGATACCGTCGATGACATAGATAGCATTGTTGCTCTTTGAGATTGACTTGCTACCACGCATCACAACCTTGGAAGCACCACCGACTCCTGATGACGAAGCGTTGATCACGAGACCGGCTACCTTACCGTTAAGGGAGTTCACGAAGTTCGCGTCTTTGTTTGCAAGGAGAGCATCTGCCTCCACTGTCTGCACATTGTAAGAGAGGGCCTTCTCAGACCTCCTGATACCGAGTGCGGTAACGACAGTTCCTTCCATGAGGATGGCGTCGTCTTCCATAGTGATATCGAATATCCTTCTGTCTCCCAAAGGAAGTTCGATTGTCTTGTAACCGAGGCATGAAACCTCGAGTACTGACTCTGCACTTGTGCCGGCAGGAAGCTCGAATGTGAACTTTCCGTCGATATCTGTGCTGGCACCCTGAGTAGTGCCCTTCACGAGAACGGCCGCTCCGATGACAGGATAACCTGTTGCATCAAGGACTGTTCCCGACACGACATTTCCGTCCTGACCTGCGTTCTGTGCAGATGCCGCAAACGGCATGACAACGCACAGAGCGATGACAGCGACAAAATGTCTGAGGATTGTTAGAAATTGACCTTTGTTCATAATGATATTTAGGTGTTAATATAAGTTGGTACTTTTATTAAAATTTCTTATAAAAGTCTGCAAACTTACAACAAATTCCTCAATATATTGGGTATTATTGTGAAATATTACTTATTTTTGTAAAGATATGCGAATTATTTGTTATTAAATATAATGAAGAACTTGACCAAAAACCTTATTATGGCTGCGCTTGTACTTGCCGGCTGCAGCCAGAAGCCATTGTCCTATACCGACTATGTCGACACGAAGATAGGAACAGGCGGACATGGACATGTATTTGTCGGAGCTAACGTGCCTTTCGGTCTTGTCCAGCTCGGACCGACCAGCATCCCGGAGCAGTGGGACTGGTGTTCCGGCTACCATGACAGCGATTCGACAGTGATCGGATTCTCCCACACCCACCTCAGCGGAACCGGCATCGGCGACCTCTTCGACGTCACCGTGATGCCTGTCACAGGAGAAGTGAACTACTCGAGAGGAACCGAGGAAGAGCCTCAGTCCGGACTCTGGTCATACGCGGACCGCACACAGGAAGTGACCCGCCCCGGCTACTACAGCGTACCTCTCATCCGCTACGGCATCAAGGCAGAGATGACGGCCACCAACCGCGTGGGCCTTCACAGATACACCTTCCCTGCATCGGATGATGCCGGCATCGTGATCGACCTTGAGAACGGAGGATGCTGGGACGACCCGACAGAAACATTCATCGAGGCTTGCGGAGACAATGCCGTAAGAGGCTACAGGTATTCAAAGGGATGGGCTGACGCTCAGAGGATATATTTCTACGCCGAATTCTCGAAGCCTTTCACAGACCTGAGGATCCACAGCGTGAACTACATGCCGCTTTACGCACGCGCCGACTTCAGCACTACGGAAGGAGAGCAGATCCTCATGAAGGTGGCTCTTTCACCTGTAAGCATGGAAGGAGCGGCAGCCAACATGGCTGCGGAGCTTCCGGGCTGGGATTTCGAGGCGACAGCCGAAGCAGCCGACAAGGCGTGGAACGGAGAACTGTCGAAGATAGACATCGAGACAGCGGACGAGCAGGCGCGCAAGGTGTTCTACACAGCGCTGTACCATTCGATGATCGCCCCTGCGACATTCTGCGACGTCAACGGCGACTACCGCGGAGCGGACGGAAAGACATATGCGGATCCGGGCTATACCACCTATACAACCTTCTCGCTTTGGGACACCTACAGGGCGGCAATGCCTCTCTACAGCATATTCCAGAGCGGAAGATATGTGGATTTCATCAACACCATGCTTGCGATCTACAGGGAGCAGGGCAAGCTTCCGGTATGGCACCTCCACGGATGCGAGACAGACTGCATGGTCGGCAACCCGGGCATCCCGCCTGTGGCTGACGCCATCGTGAAGGAGTTCGAGGGCTTTGACTACGAGCTCGCGATGGAAGCGATGAAGGCATCGGCACTCCGTCCGGACAGAGGCCAGGACTTCAGGATGAAATACGGCTATATTCCTAACGACCTCTTCGGAGAGTCTGTAGCATACGACCTCGAATACGCCCTTGCGGACGGTGCTCTTGCACAGGCCGCAAAGAAGATGGGCAAGGAAGAGGACTACCAGCACTTCCTCAACAGGAGCAAGTCATATGTACATCTCTTCGACCATGAGCTCCAGTTCCTCAGAGGAAAGGACAGCAAGGGCAGGTTCCGTACGGAATACAGCCCGTTCGCATCGACCCACCGCGCCGACGATTACTGCGAAGGCAACGGATGGCAGTACACATGGCTCGTGCCTCACGACTTCAAGGGCCTTGTAAGCTGTTTCGGCAGCAAGGAGGCCTTCCTGACCAAGCTTGACGAACTCTTCACCGTTTCATCGGTAGTAGAGGGTCAGGAGACATCACCGGACATCTCGGGACTCATCGGACAGTATGCGCACGGAAACGAACCGAGCCACCACATCCTTTATTTCTACACAATGGCAGGTCAGCCTTGGAAGACTGCCGACAAGGTCCGCGAGGTGCTTGCGACAATGTACAGCGACCAGCCGGACGGACTCTCGGGCAACGAGGATGTGGGCCAGATGTCATCATGGTACGTACTCTCATCTCTCGGATTCTACGAGGTGGAGCCTGCTTCCGCACGCTACTGGTTCGGAACCCCTCTCTTCGACAAGGCATCCGTTGAGGTTGCAGGCGGCACATTCACCGTCATCGCGGAAAATAACAGCGACGAAAACAGATACATCCAGAGCGTCAAGCTCAACGGAAAGACCTATACAAAGGGATACATCGAGCACAAGGACATCGCCGCAGGCGGAGAACTCGTGCTTACGATGGGCGCAGAACCTAAGGTATGGTACTGCGCGAACGAGCCGGAGACATACGAAGACCAGCGTCCTGAACCTCAGGACAGGCTCTTCGTGTCGGAGGCCGTTGAAGCTGAGATCGAACGCATCACCGGCATGCTGGAGAACCCACGTCTGAGATGGATGTTCGCAAACTGCTATCCCAACACACTCGACACCACAGTACATCCTGTCGAAAGCACTGACGGACAGCCTGATACATTCGTATATACCGGCGACATCCCTGCAATGTGGCTCCGCGACTCGGGAGCACAGGTGTGGCCATACGTACGTTATGTAAATGAGGATGAAGCACTCAAGAAGATGATAGCCGGCGTGATCAACCGCCAGTTCAAGTGCATCTGCATAGACCCGTATGCAAACGCATTCAACGTGGAGCCTCTCGGAGCGGCCAACAAGACTGACTGGCCCGAGGCCGACCCGTATGTGTTCGAGCGCAAATGGGAGATCGACTCGCACTGCTACCCTATCCGTCTCGCACACGAATACTGGAAGACCAGCGGGGACACATCAGTATTCGGAGAGACATGGGTCGAGGCGATGGGCAAGATCCTCGCGACACTTAAGGAACAGCAGCGCAAGGACGGTCACGGAAGCTATGTCTTCCTCCGCACGACCGACCGTCAGCTTGACACCAAATGTGTCGTGGGACAGGGCAATCCTGTAAATCCTGTCGGCCTTATCGCATCGGCCTTCCGTCCTTCTGATGACGCCACCACATTCGAATTCCTCGTTCCTTCCAACTTCATGGCAGTGAGTTCGCTCCGCAAGGCTGCGGAAATCCTTTCGACAGTGAACGGAGAGGCGGAAATGGCTCAGGAGTGCCTTGCACTGGCAGATGAGGTGGAGAAGGCCCTCAAGGAGCATGCGGTATATGACCATCCTGAATTCGGAAAGATCTATGCGTTCGAGGTGGACGGATTCGGAAGCCAGTTCCTCATGGACGACGCTAACGTACCTTCGCTTCTTGCGATGAGCTACCTCGGCGACGTCCCTGCGGATGACCCGATATATATGAATACACGCCGTTTCGTATGGAGCGAAGCCAATCCATATTTCCACAGAGGCCCGGCAGGCGAAGGAATCGGAGGACCGCACATCTGGTCTGAGGTGATCTGGCCTATGAGCATCATGATGAAGGCGTTCACATCCGACAACGACGACGAGATCCGCGACTGCATCTGCCAGCTCATGACGACAGACGCCGGCACAGGCTTCATGCACGAGTCCTTCCACAAGGACAACAGCGAGGTGTTCACACGCGAGTGGTTCGCATGGCAGAACACCCTCTTCGGCGAACTCATACTCAAGATCGTGAATGACGGAAGAATTGAAGTATTGAACAGCATAATATAAAAGATTGCCACGGACTTCGTCCTCGCAATGACGTGACACTGTCATCCTGAGGTCGTGAGCGGTCAACAAACAACCCTGTGGGTTTTTGTAGCGAGCAGCCTGCGGCAGCAGGAACAGGCCGAGGTGAGGACATCCTTACAATGGCGTGACACTGTCATCCTGAGGAACGAAGTGACGTGAGGATCTTCTTATAATGACATATTAAGAGTATGAAAAGAATAGCACTTATCATTCTGGCGGCTGTCCTCGTGGCAGGATGCTGCAACGAAAAGACCGAGCTCGTGACAGAGCCGGCAGACTACGTATCGACACTTGTGGGCTCGCTTTCAGAGCACTCGTTCTCGACAGGTAATACTTATCCGGCCATCGCCCTCCCATGGGGTATGAACTTCTGGACTCCGGTCACAGGTCTTATGGGAGACGGATGGGCATACAGATATGACGCCCACATGATCCGCGGATTCGAGCAGACACATCAGCCATCTCCATGGATCAACGACTACGGCCAGTTCGCTATCATGCCTGTACGCGACGCACAGGCAGTGGACCAGGAGGCACGCGCAAGCTGGTTCACCCACAACAGCGAGGTTGCGAAGCCTTACTATTATCAGGTCTATCTCGCAGACCATGACATCAATGCGGAGATCGCTCCTACCGACAGAGCCGCTTCCCTCCTCTTCACCTTCCCTGAGTCAGAGACTTCAGGAATCGTGGTTGACGCGTATAATGAAGGTTCATACATCAAGGTTCTTCCTGAAGAAAATGCAGTGGTGGGATACACCACAAAGAACTGCGGCGGCGTTCCTGAAAACTTCCGCAACTGGTTCGTTGTGAAGTTCGACAAGCCTATCGAGAGCTACACCGTATATGCAGGACCTTCAAAAGCCCTCACGGGAACAGCGGAATTCGAGGGTGACCATGCTCTTGCAGTCGTGAAGTTCAAGACCGTACGCGGCGAGAAGGTGAACGCACAGGCGGCTTCTTCATTCATCTCGCTCGAGCAGGCATGGACCAACTTCAAGGAAGTTGAAGGCAAGTCATTCGCACAGGTGAAGGACGCTGCGAAGGTACGTTGGAACGAGATTCTCGGCCGCATCCAGGTAGGCGGCGGTTCCGAGGACCAGTACCGCACATTCTATTCATGCCTCTACAGAAGCACCCTCTTCCCACGCAAGTTCTACGAGATCGACGAGGCAGGCAATCCTGTACACTACAGCCCGTACAACGGACAGGTATGCGACGGCTACCTCTATACCGATACCGGATTCTGGGACACTTTCCGTGCCCTCTTCCCTCTCCTGAACCTCGTATATCCTGACGTGAACACAGAGATCCAGCTCGGTCTTGCAAACATCGCACGCGAGAACGAGTTCCTTCCAGAGTGGTCAAGCCCTGGTCACAGAGGCTGCATGGTCGGCAACAACTCCGCATCTGTGGTGGCGGACGCGATCATGAAGGGAATCACTCCTGAAAGCGAGTGGCAGACTCTATATGACTGCATCGTCTATGGTACAGAGCACGTTCATCCTACAGTAAGCTCTTCAGGACGTCTCGGACACGAATATTACAACACGATCGGCTATGTTCCATGCAATGTAGGCATCCACGAAAGTGTTGCACGTACTCTTGAATATGCATATAACGACTGGTGCATCCTTCAGATCGCGAAGAAGCTTGGCCGTCCTCAGGAGGAGCGCGACAAGTGGGAGGCACGTTCGAACAACTGGAAGAACGTATTCGACCCTTCACACAACCTCATGCGCGGACGCAATCTTGACGGTACATTCGAGGACAACTTCAGCCCATACAGATGGGGCGGTGCCTTCACTGAAGGAAACGCATGGCACTATACATGGTCTGTATTCCACGATGTTGACGGGCTGAAGGAAGAGATGGGCGGTGCAGAGACATTCACTGCAATGCTCGACTCCGTATTCGTGGTTCCGCCTATCTACGACGACAGCTACTACGGATTCCGTATCCACGAGATCACTGAGATGCAGGTTGCCAACATGGGTAACTATGCACACGGAAACCAGCCGGCACAGCACATGATCTACCTCTACGACTGGGCAGGAGCTCCTGCAAAGGGCCAGAAGTGGATCCGTGAGGTGATGGACCGTCTCTACAGCGCAAGACCTGACGGATACTGCGGCGACGAGGACAACGGCCAGACTTCGGCATGGTACGTATTCTCTGCTCTGGGCTTCTATCCTGTATGCCCTGCTTCGGACGAATACGCCCTCGGCACTCCATATTTCCAGAAGGCTGTAGTTCATCTTGCTGACGGCAAGGAACTCGTGATCAATGCAGACGGTAACAGCAAGGCCACTCCATATGTGGCAGGCATGAAGTTCAACGGCAAGGCACATGCTTCAAGCTTCATCAACCACAGCGCAATCGTCAAGGGCGGCAAGCTCGACTTCACGATGTCGGAGCAGCCGGTGGAATAACATTTCCTGACAGTCTGCTGCCGGTGATTCGAGAAATGGCAGAGGTGATTTCCTTGGTGAGCGTCGGTACACGGATTCACCGATTCATGTACCCACGCTACCCAAAACCATATGAATCATAGCAAAAACGACAGCGTCGGTGCACGGAGACGAGAATCCGTGCACCGACGCTTCAATTAACCGATCTCCGGGATTATCGATAAAGAACTGTCAGGTCTGAACTCAATGATATTTTCTGCCGCTTCAGGAATAATTCACCAGATCATCACCGTCCAGGCTGACTTTTTCGACAAGCCCCAAATCATTCCAAGTCAATGACATGCCTGTACGCCCGTCGAAGGTCATGTTACCGTCAGGGTCGTAGGTGTTCCTGGTCACGACTTCCACTCCGTCGAGGTCAGTGACGGTCTCCACCAGTCGTCCGGCGCGGTCGTACTCATGGATGCAGGAGAGGTGGAAAAGCCAAAATATAAGTGGCTACCTATAGGTTAAGATAGCCACTTATGCTTACTCACAAATAACATTAATTTTGATCAGGGATAGATTTGACATTAACAGTATATTCGGTTAAAGGCAACTCAGCTATACTATCATTAAAAAACTTAATTTGTACTAGTTTGTTTTTTAGATCTAATTTATCTATTGAAAACACTTTTATTACATTACCATCTAAAAGTCTA
>JAFQAR010000042.1 GCA_017399905.1 Bacteroidales bacterium | reverse complement strand
TTTGCAAGCTCCTCCTCTGTAGGACGGATGAACATGTTCTTTACGAAGTGTGCCTGCCATGCAACCTCCATGATGAAACGTACCTTGAGACGGGTAGCCTCGTTGGTGCCGCAGAATGTGTCAACTACATAAAGCTTCTTAGCTGTGTTGAGCTGCTTGATGGCCTTTGCGCGGAGGTCTGCCCAAGCTTCCTCAGAGCAAGGCTTGTTGTCGTTCTTGTACTCCTCTGAAGTCCACCATACGGTGTCCTTGCTGGCCTCGTTCATTACAAAGAACTTGTCCTTAGGAGAACGTCCTGTGTAGATACCGGTCATCACGTTGATGGTATCAAGCTCTGTAAGCTGGCCTTTCTCGTATCCCTCGAGGCTTGGATCGGTCTCCTCTGCGAAGAGTACCTCATAAGACGGGTTGTGAAGAACTTCCTTCACGTCGGTAATACCGTACTTGGTCAAATCAATTTTGCTCATAATTTCTTATAAAAATATTTAAGGTTTAACTAAAATTCATATATCCATGCAAAAATAAACTTTTTTTGCGATTCGGCAAACTCTGAAGAGGATATTTTGACTACATTTGCTGAAGAATATACGGCTTGACGGCTGAAAAGGAGGATGGCCGCTTTAACGGGAACGGAATGAATGTAAATATGACACCGTCGGAAGTCCTTAAGGCGTATTGGGGATATGATTCTTTCCGTCCGAAGCAGGAAGAGATTGTACGTGCTGCTTTGGATGGAAAGGATGTACTTGCCATACTTCCTACAGGCGGTGGAAAATCCGTCTGTTTCCAGGTCCCGGCGATGATGAAGGAAGGCATCGCCATTGTCGTCACGCCTCTGATCGCCCTTATGAAGGATCAGGTGCAGAATCTGAATGACCGTGGTATAAAGGCTCTTTGCGTGAATGCAGGAATGGGCAGGAGGGAAGTGGACCTTGCTCTGAACAATGCTGCCTACGGTGACTTCAAGTTCCTTTATGTTTCTCCGGAACGTCTCGGAACCTCTCTCTTCCGGAGTTATCTTCAGGAGATGAATGTAAGCTACATCGTTGTTGACGAAGCCCATTGCATCTCCCAGTGGGGCTATGATTTCCGTCCGGATTATCTTCAGATCGGCCAGCTCCGTGAACTGGTGGATGCCCCTGTGATAGCTTTGACGGCCACTGCTACGCCGGATGTTGCAGAAGATATAATGCTACGTCTCGGTTTTGACGAAAAGTGTCTGATAAAGAGCGGATTCGAACGTCCTAACCTGTCCTATATCGTGCGCAGGTGCGAGGATAAGCTGGGACAGCTCCTCAATATCTGTACAGGCGTCTCCGGAACAGGAATCGTATATGTCCGCAGCCGTAAGAAGACCGAAGAACTGGCCTCCTTCCTGGCCGCAAACGGTGTGTCGTCTTCATTTTATCATGCCGGTCTCGGACCTGATTCACGAAGTGACCGCCAGGCACGTTGGAAAAGCGGAAACATAAGGGTTATGGTATGTACCAACGCTTTCGGAATGGGTATAGACAAGCCTGATGTGCGCTTTGTGGTGCATTTCGATGTTCCGGACAGTCCCGAAGCATATTTTCAGGAGGCCGGCAGGGGAGGACGTGACGGAAAGAGAAGCTTTGCCGTCACATTATGGAATTCTTCGGATACCAAGCGTCTGAGGCAGATTGCATCTGTGTCATTCCCTTCACTTGAATATATCGAGGACATATACCATAAGGTCCATGTCTTCTTCGACATACCATATGATGCAGGTGCGGGACGGCAACTGAAGTTCGACCTTGACGGATTCTGCCGCAGGTTCAGGCTGCAGAGGCAGGCTGCCTACTATGCGGTTGTCTACTTGGAAAGGACGGGCCACTGGACGATGTCGGAGGACGTCGACATATCCACTAAGGTGCAGATTTCAGTCAGCCGCAATGAACTCTATGACGTAGAGTTTCCGGACCCGAAGATGGTCCGGCTCCTCGAAATCATAATGCGCAGATATACAGGAGTCTTCTCCTTCCCTGTTCCTGTGGACGAGGAATATCTGGCAGGACTGATAGATGTGCAGGTCCCTATGCTTCGTCAGCTTCTGTACAAGCTCTCGCTCGAGCATGTCATAAAGTATATACCGTGTGACCATGCGACAGTCCTTTTCCTTCATCATGAACGGCTTCGCCCGAAGAATGTCAATCTCGATCCGGCCCGTTACAATCTCCTGAAGAATTCAGCCATGGAGAGGATGCAGAAGATGATAGATTACATCAGCCAGGAAGATACCTGCCGCAGTTCATACCTTCTGGATTACTTCGGTCAGAAGGAAAGCCCTGCCTGCGGTACATGCGATGTCTGCCGTGATTCCGGAAATAAATCGTATCAAAGGAAAGCAGATGAGTCAGAAGACCCTGCCGTAGAAATTTCCGGCTTCATCAATGACAGGATGAAAGGACGTTATACGCTTGATGATGTGGCGCGGCACTTTTCTTCACCGGCTTCATCATTGTCGCAAAGTTGGGCGGAGCTGCTCCGTCTGCTTATAGATGAAGGTACCGTCCCTCCGCCGCTTCAATAGAAAGTCTGTCCTGTCATTCCAATACAAGACCGTCATAGGCCGGAAGAATGCCTTCCGGAAGTTCTGATGCCAGTTCGTCGTAACGTGGCAGCTGGTGGGAAAGATGTGTGAGCCATGAGTTTCCTGCTCCGACTTTCTTAGCTACTTCTACTGCTTCTTCAAGTGAATAGTGTGAAATGTGCTTTCCGTATTTCACGCAGTTGATCACGAAATGGTCAAGTCCTTTCAGCTTTTCGAATTCCGCTTCCGGAATATGGTTCATGTCGGTACAATAGGCTATGTTGCCGAATCTGTATCCCAGCACAGGCAGTTTGTAATGCATGCCTCGTATCGGAATGATCTCCGCACTTCTGATAGGGTCATCTTCTCCTGACAAAGTGTGGATGTAGCCTTTCCCCGGTTCCCATGAAAGCACTTCGTATGGTCCTCCAGCAGAGACTGTAAATGGCTTGTCATCAATGTTATGCACATGCCACTCCGGCGCTCCGGGATATTTCTTCTCTGCAAAGGCATACGAATATTCCAGCCTCAGAGACTCTTCCACATATTTCTCGCAATATATTTCCGAGGCTCTTTTCTCCATGTAGTTGAATGCGCGGATATCGTCAAGACCTCCTGTATGGTCCTTGTGATTGTGTGTCAGAAGAATTGCATCCAGATGCGATACGTCTGCGCGAAGCATCTGCTGTCTGAAGTCCGGACCTGCGTCGACGAGGATCCTCAAGCCTTCATAATCCACCAGTACGCTGGCCCTGAGCCTCTTGTCTCTGGGGTCAAGGCTCCTGCATACCTCGCATCCGCAGCCGATCATCGGTACACCCTGCGATGTACCGGTGCCAAGAAATGTAAGTCTTGCCTTTCCTTTCTCCATTTCCACATCTGATGATTACAGGATGACATCGACAATCTTTCCGATCTTTTCCGGATCGTATTCCCTCGAAACCCTGATGTAGTTTCCGGTATAGCCTTCCATCATGCCCTTGCGGTCCGTACTCTCGAAGAGAACCTTCTCTGCAACCCCTTTGTTCGCATCCAGGAATTCCGCATGCAGCTCCGCGCACAGGTCCTCCAGCATCTGGACTCTCTTCGTCTTGACGCAGTCCTGGACCTGGTCTTTTCTTTCTGCTGCAGGTGTGCCCGCCCTTCTTGAATATGGAAATATGTGGATGAATGAAGGGCGCACTACGTCTTTGAGGAAGTTGTATGTTTCCATGAAAAGTTCTTCAGTCTCGCCCGGAAATCCTACTATGACATCAATGCCGAAAAATACCTTAGGCCCACCGGGTTTCTCGCTTTTCTCCCTGATATACTGAATCTTATGAGCAAATGCATCAGTATCATAACGCCTTCCCATTTCTTTCAGTATGGTATCGCAGCCCGATTGGAGAGGAATATGATAATGGGGGAGGAACTTCGTTCCGGAAGTGATCCAGTCAATCATCTCCTCAGTAAGAAGGTTCGGCTCGATCGACGAAATCCTGTATCTCTCTATGCCCTCAACATTGTTCAATGCCCTGATGAGATCAAAGAACGTCTCACCGGTGGACCTTCCGAAATCTCCGGTGTTAACTCCGGTAAGCACGATTTCCTTTATGCCTTCCGAAGCAATCGCCTCAGCCTGCGGGATGATCTCCGCAATCGGAATGTTCCGGCTCCCGCCACGGGCATAAGGCACTGTACAGTAGTGACATTTGTAGTCGCATCCGTCTTGGACCTTCAGGAACGAGCGGGTCCTCTCGCCGCTTGAATAAGCCGGGAAGAAGGTGCTCATGTCGCGGCCGCAGAATTCCTGTCCATGGATACGTGAAAGTATGGCTGGGACTATGAGGCTTTTCTCTGTCGCGCCGAATACAGCGGCCACACCCTCGATAGCTTCAATCTCCGCCTTCTTGAGCTGGGCGTAACATCCTGTCACATAAATCAATGCATCTGGATTCTGCCTGTGCAGCTTCCTGATTATGTTACGGCTCTTCTTGTCAGAATGTTCAGTGACCGTACATGTGTTCACAAGGAATATGTCAGCTCCCTTGCTCCAGGGCACAGGTTCGAGACCTTCCTTCAGAAGTGCCCTTTCATATGTGGATGTCTCAGCATAATTCAGCTTACATCCCAATGTTACGAACGCTATTCTTTTGCTGCTCATACGTGTTGTCTCATTAATGGTACAACGTTACCCTTGACCACTGGGCAACGCCGTCCACAGGAGGTCTCTTCTTGGAAACCCTTACGGAAAATGACGTGAACTGTGGAAAGTTTCTTTCGATTTCCTTCACGATGCGGCCGGCTACATTCTCAAGAAGTTCTGATGGAACAGACATCTCGTAAGCTATAAGCTCATAAATCTCACCGTAGTTGACGGTATCATCAAGGTTATCGCTCTCTGCAGCAGCAGAGAGATCCAGTTCGCCGCGGAAATCCACGGTAAACGAATTGCCGCGTACCTTCTCCTGTTCAAGGCAACCGTGATATGCCTTGAACTCCATCCCTTCAAGTTCTATTACTCCGATATTCTTCATTGTCATGCTAAAATAAGGAATACGCAAGGTCTCTTGCCGATGACAAGGCCTTCCTTCTTCCATTCTGAAACCTTTTTTGTCTTTATGTATGCATCCGGCATCGTGATGTTCGCAGCTACGCATACCCGTGTGGAAGCCGAGCAGACAGAAAGGATGTCGTTGAGCAGGGAATCATTACGGTACGGCGTCTCTATGATGATCTGAGTCTGCTTCAGCTGTCCCGATATCTTTTCCAATGTCTTCAGACGACTCCTCCTTTCGTCGGTCTTCGCAGGGATATATCCGCAGAAAGCGAATGACTGTCCGTTCAATCCGGATGCCATAAGAGCCAGCATCAAAGATGACGGACCGACAGCCGGGACGACCTCTATGCCATATCTGTGGGCGAGGGCGACAAGCTGTGCTCCGGGATCGGCTACGGCAGGCAGACCAGCCTCCGAAATCAATGCGACATCATTTCCGCCGTCAAAGAGCTTCAGATAGCCTTCTATGGTTTCCTGTCCGGTATGTTCGTTCAGTTCAAAGAATACCAGTTCGCCTATCCTGCCTTTCAGGCCGGCTCTTGAGAGGTATCTTCTCGCCGTGCGGATTTCCTCGACGACAAAAGTCCTGAAACCCTCAAGGGATTTCAGCACAGGCATAGGTATCACCTCTTCTGGTGGATTCTCTCCCAACGGAGATGGAATCAGATATAATTTTCCTTTGCTATTGCTCATCTGTCGGATCTGTTTTTTCTTTTTCTTTTTCTTCCGGTGCCACGATCTTTACTTCCACGGTACCGCCTTCCAGCATAGCCTGCTCCTCCTGCCTTTT
This sequence comes from Bacteroidales bacterium, assembly GCA_017399905.1. Lineage (GTDB taxonomy): Bacteria > Bacteroidota > Bacteroidia > Bacteroidales > UBA932 > Cryptobacteroides. Next base: position 40,596 of record JAFQAR010000042.1, on the reverse strand, counting down.
CGCCTCCTGTCTCTTTGTCTTGCTCATGAACATGTTGCGGATGAACTTCTTGAACGTATTGAACTCAGTCTGGTACATCAGACCGACTCCGTTCCTCTGCGAATTGTCAAGGTAGTTCGAGAACTGGTCTGCGGAATGGGAGAAGAGGTTGAGGCGGAAAGCGCCCGAACGGTCCAGCTTTATCTCGATGTCCAGATCGCCGACAACATCATTCTGCGAATTTGTAGTGTTGTACTGGCGGTTTCCGATGTTTCCGTTCACAACGACCCTGTTGTTGAACAGTTGGGTCGATACTGCGACGTCAAACAGGTCGTTTCCGCTTACGTTAGGCTGATAGTTCACACCCAGGTCGAGAGGAATGTCCAGTTTCTGGAATATGTTGTTCAGCTGGTTGGCCAGCATCTCTGAAACGTTTGAATAAAGAACTGAAGAGTTGTTCACGATTCCTGACTGCTCGTCTGGAAGGAAGTTGTTCGATACTATCAGCGAGAGGAACTGCTTCTGTACCTTGTCTTCGGTGCTCAATGCGCTTTCAACCCTTGATTTTACAGTCGGGTTGAGGTCAGGTATGCTTATGGAGAAGCTCAGGCGCGGGTTGCTCAGCTTGTCGGTGATGCTGATTCCGCAGTTGACCGTCCTTTTGTTCGATACTGAATTGAGATCGGAAATGAGGGTCGAGATCGAAGCCTTCGTCTGATAGACGGCATCGATGTTCAAGGTGCTTTCCATGATGTCTCCATTGAACCTTATCGAACTTCCGTCCTGAATCTGGAAGTCCCTGCTGACAAGGCCCATCGCGACGAACTTATAGTTTCCGCTGTTAAGAGTATAGTCTCCGTTGATGTTGAAAAGATCAGTGCCTGCCTCCAGTTCTATCAGTCCGCTTCCGCGTCCGGAAAGCACGTTTCCGCTTGCTTTGTCAATCTCTACGAATGCTTCAACCTGTGGATTTGCATTGACGCGCAATTTTACCTTGAAGTCATTTCCTGATTTCTCGTCAGCTTCGAGGCGTGTCATCATTGCCTCGTACGGGTCGATCTTCTCCTCTACCTCTTCCTGCTTGAAGCGCAGCAGGTTCGTCACCTTGCCGGCTGTGGCCGTTCCGCTCAGAGGTATGTGCAGCTGTCCGGTCCTGGCCGTCACCGCATCTACGTTGAGCATGATCGAGTTCATCGGTCCCGTAATCGAAACATTGCCTGTTCCGAACAAGGTTCCGTAGAAGTCTTCTCCATCCTTTTCGTCGAGGTTGATTCCTTCGATCTCGTCGACCCTGATGTGTGTGTCGAACCTCATGTCGCGGAAATGGTCCCAGTTGATGCTTCCGTTCACACTTCCGGTTCCATTGAACCTGTCCCGTATGCTTATGTCATCGAAATATACACCGCTGTCATCGATATGGAACTTACCGTCCGCATGATATGGTACATTCGTGTATTCTATCCTCAGCAGGCCGTTGTCAAGCCTTGTGCCTTCGCTGTTTATGGTCAGGTTCGACAATGGACCGTTCAACGTGATCTTTCCTGAAATCTGGCCTTCCATTTCGCTGAATACATCCTCAAGGAAAGGCTGTGCGTAATCTACCTTCATCCTGTCGAGAAGGAGGACAGCATCAAGCGACCTGTCCTTCGGTGAAAGGGCTCCGCTGACATCGATGTTGCTGTGCCCGTCGAGTTCATTTCTTGCATACAGCTCGAAATTCTGCTCTTCTTCGTTCCATCTGCTTCCGGCTGAAAGCACACCGAGGGCTACATCTGCTATGTACATCGAGTCACAAAGCATGTCGGCAAGGATACCCTTGCTTTTCATCGGTGATATAAGCTCGACTTTACCTGTAGCCGCACCACGGATGCCGAGATTCTGTGCTGTCGCATTGTTCAGTATCGAGAGGTCGAACCTGTCAAGATTGAGGGTGAGGGTGTCGGTGCTTTCCTGTGAGATTCCGCCGAAAAGCCTTATCTGCTCTTCACCGGAAGCCAACGTGAACGATTCCACGTCGATCATGTCCTTCTTCAGTGACAGACGGGACGGGAGGAAGTTCCATTCCTTCGAATTGATGTAGACCGATGACGGAATGACGCTCATGCCCAGAACAGGACCTTCTCCCTCACGTGAAATGTCTCCGTTGACGATGAATTCACCCATGTTGACCATCTCGCTGTGGTTGTCAAATGAGAATTTCAGACCCATATGGTCGTCGGACGCGTGGAGGTTCAGATTGTTGTCGTTGATGTATATCGATGCAACCCTCATCTCGTTACATTCGAGATTTCCGCTAAGGCTTTCGTCAAGATTGTCGAAAGTGGCCTTGAAGCCTTTCAGGTAATTCTTACCGAAGGCAAGACGGTCTGAGCTTATGTCAGCCTTGAAATTGCCTTTGTCCGACAACGAAGCGTTGACCGATGTACCTTCGTCGATGTACAGTCCCGGCATTATGAATGTCAGGAGGTCAAGGCTGTTCGTGCATCTGAAGTTGATGTTATAGCTGTTGCCATCCCATGTGTACGATGCATCTTCGAACAGCGAAGGAAGTTCCTTCTTGACCGTTATGTTCTTCAGGTCGCTGATGAAAGTCGTTACGGGAGCGCTTCCGACGTATTTTCCATTTGCGAACTCGGAATCAAGTCTTACCGTGAAAGTGTTGTCATTGCTGTATGACGTGAGGCTGATATCGCCGATATCATGCTTGCCGAGCCGGTTCTCGAGTCTGAGGTCGGCTATGTCTATCTTTCCCATCAGGTCGCCTTTGCCTGTCTTCGTGAAGTCTGCGCTGGCCCTCAGGTCGACACGTGAAATGCCCCTCTTGTCTATGTGCAGCGCATTCAGGTCTGCATGGCCCAGATTTGCGAAGAACTTGTATCTTGCGTTACGGGTCTTGGCTGACAATGCAAAGATTCCCTGGAACATGAAGTTCAGGTTTGGGTCGTTGCAGATGATTCTTCCGTCAAATGAGTCTGACGAGAGCTTTCCTACGGCCGCGATATTCGTGTAGTCGTAATTGTTGAAATGCAGTCTTTGGACTCTGAGGGAGTCGATCCTGACATCGGACGGAAGGTCTCCCGTTCCGATATGTGCATGCATGCCGGTCCTCAATGTCAACGGTCCGAGCATTTCTGTCCCGATGACCTTTCCGAGATCAAGGTCATCGGTCTCTACCTGTCCGGATATGCCTATCGGACTGCCTTTTGACAATATGTCCTCGATCGATACGGAAGCGTTCATCCTGCCGTCATCAGCCGTGATCTCAGCGTCTATGTCCAGCTTGTTGAGCGGGCCGGAGCCTTTTGCGTCAACAGTGAATGTCATTCCTTTGGCAAAGCCTGAGAAATCTGTCCTCCTGCCGGGAGTCCATTGGCTGATGAAATCCCCAAGTCCCGCGCTTGTCATTCTGAAATCTTCGAGATCCGCATCTATGACTGTCTGTCCTATGTCAGGAAGTCCAGTTATCCTTCCGGATGCCTTTCCGGCGAACCGGGTGTCTGCAAGGTTTATGCGCACATCCGAGAAAGTGAAATCGGTTACCGGGCCGCTCATCGTGCCTGAAACCTCGGCGTTGAGCCTGTTTCCTTCCAGTTCTGGAGCGAAGTAGGACAGGGTTGTGAAATCCAGCGTGCTTCTTCCGATATCGGCGTCAAGCTTGACCATGTTGATGAAATCCGAAAAAGCCGTGATGTTGTCGTAGCTCATCATGAAAAGCGGCAGATGCACGTCAGACCAAGGGTCGTCTATGTGAAGGTTCTCGACTATGGTCCGTCCTCTTCCGACCTTGGCGCTTCCTGTCAGGTCGTTGACACGGTAGCCGCTCTTTTCTCTGAATGTCAGCCTTTCAAGGTCTCCGTACATTATGCCTGCCTTGAACTGCAGGTTGCTTGCATTGAGGCTTATTCCACTGATGTCCATGTCATTCCAGTCGATGCCTCCGTCAAAAAACGGTCTGTCAGACTGGAAGCTTTTCATGGCGAATCCCATGTTGCTGATCTCGACTTTCCTGATCCTGAATATCTCCTTTTCGCTTCTTCTCGGTTTCTCCGGCTTCTTGATGCGGAATATCCTGGAAAGGTTGTCTGTGGATGTGTCCCCGTCTCCTGCGTCCTCCTTGTCTTCGAGCACAAGGTTCATCTGGGCGTCGCTTATGAAGGCCTTGTCCAGATGTATTCCTTCATTCCGGAAGAGACCGTCTATGGTGAATCTTGCGATTATGTATTCTGCCCTGAAGAAAGTGTCGATCTTTGCTGCCTCCGGATTGAGCGGGTCCTGGACCGGGTTCCTGTCGACGATGACGGCGTTCTTGAGTACCAGTGTCGTGAACGGCTTGAAATGGATCTTATCGAAGCTGATCTCTCCGTCGAGCTTTTCCGAAAGGCGTGCGACAACTTTTCCGGTCATGAAAGTCTGTACCTGCGGAAGCTGGTTGATCAGTGCTACCGCAAACAGAAATGTGGCAATGGCTACAGTCGTGCGCCAGAATATTTTTATGAATCTTTTTATGACCGTTGCTATTAATTGTTGTCCAACTTGCAAAAATAGTAAAAATATCGGATAAAATCCGTATTTTTGCCGCTGTAATGGGGCATAAATCATGCCCTGAAATCAATATGTATGGCAGATATTATACTGGGAATAGAATCTTCATGCGATGACACTTCTGCAGCTGTCATCAAGGACGGTTACCTGCTTTCGAATGTACTCGCAAGCCAGGATGTGCATAAGGCCTATGGCGGAGTCATCCCGGAGCTTGCTTCGAGAGCCCATCAGGTCAATATCGTCCCCGTAGTGAGCGAGGCGATCACACGCGCAGGAATAGCTCCGTCCGAAATTACGGCAATCGCATTCACACGTGGTCCTGGGCTTCTGGGATCGTTGCTTGTCGGCACTTCTTTCGCCAAAGGACTTGCGATGTCTTTGGGAAAGCCTCTCGTGGAAGTTAATCATCTTCAGGGACATATACTTGCCAATTTCATAAAGCAGTACGGACAGGAAGAGAGGCAGCCGGAATTCCCGTACCTGTGTCTTCTTGTTTCGGGCGGAAATTCGCAGATTGTCAGAGTGAACAGTCCTCTGGAATATGAGATCCTCGGACAGACGATCGACGATGCTGTGGGAGAGGCATTCGACAAATGTTCCAAGATGATGGGGCTGGGCTATCCGGGAGGACCGATAGTCGACCGTCTTGCAAAGGAGGGAGATCCTTTGAAGTTCAAGTTCTCCAAGCCGCATATTCCTGGACTTGATTACAGTTTCAGCGGCATCAAGACTTCTCTTCTTTATTTTGTCCGCGACCGGATGGCGGAAGATCCTGATTTCATGGAAAAGAACAAGGCGGATATCTGTGCAAGTTTTCAGAAAGCCCTGATCGACATACTGATGGACAAGCTGATAAAGGCTTCGAAACAGACCGGAATCAAGCAGATCACGATAGGAGGAGGTGTGTCCGCGAACAGCGGCCTTCGTGCCCGCATCCAGGAGGAAGGACGGAAGAGGGGATGGACAACCTTCCTTCCTGAGTTCAAGTTTACAACTGATAACGCAGCCATGATAGCCATAGCAGGATGGTTCCATTACATGAACGGTGAACGCTCGTCGCTGGATGTCGCTCCTGTCAGCAGGCTTGCGGAATTTTAAGAAATCTCCTTTGTCATTCCGATGTGGTTGAGGACTCTAAACAATTGATTGAAAATGAAGGAAATAGAACTGACCTGCAAACTTGGCAGGGAACTCTCTGCCGATGAGATACAGACAGCTGCCGTGAAGGCTCTCGGAGTCTCTCCGAAGATAAGGCAGCAGCTCAAGTACCGTGTGACCCGTCGCTCCATCGATGCTCGTAACGATATTCTGTACCGTTACAGGATCGAGGTCTGCAAGCCGGATGAATTCCTGCCGGAATATGTTCTTGAGGATTATAAGGATGTGTCATCAGCTGAACCGGTCATCATTGTAGGAGCCGGCCCTGCCGGTATGTTTGCAGCATTGCGTCTGCTGATGCGCGGCTTCAAGCCTGTCATTCTCGAACGAGGAAAGGATGTCCATCAGAGAAAGTTCGATATGGCGAAGCTTTCAAAGGAGGGCGTGGTCAATCCTGATTCCAATTACTGCTTCGGAGAAGGCGGTGCAGGCACTTTCTCTGATGGAAAGCTCTATACCCGTTCTTCGAAGAGAGGCGATATACGTGAAGTGCTCCATCAGCTCGTGCGTTTCGGCGCCGATCCTTCAATCCTGATTGATGCTCATCCGCATATCGGTAGCGACAGACTTCCTGTCATCGTCGAGAATATACGTAAATGCATAATGGAGCATGGCGGTGAATACCATTTCGATTCCCGTGTCAGTGACATCTGCAAGCTTGGAGACGGCACATTCAAAGTGACTGTCGATTCGGCTCCAGCTCCGACCGTATACACTTCACGTAAAGTAATCCTCGCTACAGGCCATTCTGCACGTGATATCTACGAAATGTTCGACCGTAAAGGCTGGGAGATCCAGGCAAAAGGCTTCGCTCTCGGTGTACGTGTAGAGCATCCTCAGTCGCTCATTAACAAGATACAGTACCATGGAAAGTATCAGCCGTTCATGCCTACGGCCGAATATTCATTCGTTACCCAGATAGAGGGAAGGGGAGTGTTCTCCTTCTGCATGTGCCCCGGAGGTATTCTTGTGCCTGCGGCGACGGCAGAGGGTGAACTTGTCCTCAACGGAATGTCAAATTCCCAGAGAAATTCAAAATGGGCAAATTCCGGAGTCGTGGTCCAGATCGAACCTGAAGATTTTCCTGAATATGCCCAGCATGGCCCTCTTGCCCTGCTGCAGTTCCAGAAGGATGTCGAAAGGAAGATGTTCGAATATACAGGTTCCCTCAAGGCTCCGGCTCAGCGTATGATGGACTTCTGCCGCAGGATCCCTTCTTCCGGTCTTCCGCAGACATCATATCATCCCGGCGCAGCGAACGCTCCGCTTCACGAACTCCTGCCGGAGCACGTTTCGCTCCGTCTCAAATACGCCTTCCCGGAGATCGGCAACAAGAAGATGCACGGGTATTATACCAATGATGCTCTTCTTTTCGGAGTCGAATCTCGCACCTCATCGCCGGTCCGCATACCGCGCGACCCTGATACATTGGAACATGTTCAGGTGTCCGGCCTGTATCCTTGCGGCGAAGGTGCCGGCTATGCCGGAGGCATCGTTTCATCAGCCCTCGACGGCATCAATTGCGCTGCCAGAATTTAGTGTGGCACATAAATGCCTGACAGTTAGGCTTTTGTTAAAACCTCCTGCCGTCAAAGGGGAGCAGGAGGTATTTGTAAATCTTTGAAATATAGATGATTATGCGCCACCTTGTAATTTTTGCTGCAGCCTTTCTCATGTCATTGGCCCTCAATGCCCAGGAAAAGACATTGAGAGTAGATTATATATTCTCCGGAACGGATAAATCTTCGGAAATATCCCTCCGCCAGATGTACAGTCACGATGGCTGGGCAGGCCGTCGGGTGAATATGTCGGACGTGCCGGTAAGGGGAAACGGACAGATATCCATGACGGACCCTGCAACCGGTGAAGTGCTTTACCGTCAGTCGTTTTCGACCCTCTTCCAGGAGTGGCAGACCACAGAGGAGGCGACAAGGATCAGAAAATCCTTTGAAAACACCTTTTTCCTCCCGTTCCCGTCTGCAAGGACTATCGTCAAGGTTGAGCTGTATGACTTCAAGGGCGGTGTTTCCGCATCTCTCGGACATGTGGTCGATCCTGCCGATATCCTTATCCGTCATCTGGCCCCTGATGTTCCGCAGCATAGGTATATCCTGCGCAGCGGAGACCCATCGGAAAAGATAGATGTTGCCATCGTTGCGGAAGGCTATACGGCTGATGAGGTTGGGAAGTTCTACCAGGATGCACAGACGGCTGCAGAAGCCATTCTTTCCCATGAACCGTTTGCCCGATATAAGGACAGTTTCAATTTTGTCGCTGTGGCCCTTGAATCGGAAGACAGCGGAGTTAGCGTTCCGCGTGAAGGCCTGTGGAAGAATACCGCTGTCGGATCAAATTACGATACCTTCTATTCGGACAGATATCTGACTACCTCCTGCGTCTGGAAGATGCATGACGCTTTATGCGGAGTGCCATATGAGCACCTTGTGATCTTGGCGAACACGGATACATACGGTGGAGGCGGAATATTCAATTCATATACCCTTACGACAGCGGGCCATGTCGCATTTCGTCCCGTAGTCGTGCATGAATTCGGCCACAGTTTTGCCGGTCTTGCTGATGAATATTATTATGACGACCAGTTTGTGGAGTATTATTATCCGGACATCGAGCCATGGGAGCAGAACATCACGACACTTCATGACTTCCGGTCGAAGTGGGATGACATGCTCCCGAAGGTAATCGGCATACCGACCGCTCCTGTCGAGGGTGATGTGTGGGAGAATATCAAGGGAGGTGCGTCTGCAGATTCTCTGGTAGGAGTCTATGAGGGTGCAGGCTATCAGTCCAAAGGTGTTTACCGTCCGTTTCCGGACTGCCGTATGAAGACAAATGCGGCCGATGCCTTCTGTCCTGTCTGTCAGAGAGCCATCGCCCGCATCATTGAATTCAATACTGTAGAACGTTAGAAGTTGAGCGCAAACCCGACACCGCTTCTGCAAGGACCGAATGTGAGGGTCGCCTGATTTCCCTGAAGTCTTCCGTTATAGTCCGAGGCTATATTCCTGAGGGTCTTCTTGCTCTTGCAGTATAATGGTATTCCGCTGCCGAGTCCTGCCGCGCCAAGAATGAAGCCTCCGTACGTCCAGCCTTCAGGTGAGCTGTCCAATGCCGCCAGTATGCCTTCCACCATGAAAAGGCTTCCTATGGTCATGAGCGCCACTCCTCCTTTGCTCTGTCTGCGGGCTTTCGAGTAGATGTCCCCGTACATGTTGATGGCTATGTATTCTGCCTTTCTTGCGCCGAAGTCATTGCGTAGGCCGATGTATAGCCTGCCTTTTTCATATCTCATCATGCCTGGCGTGCCTCCAAGCCTTGCAATGATGGCATTCTCTTCCGTAAAGCCATATCTGGAGATTGTCCCGTCCCGATAGACGATCCTGTCTACATCTTCCATCCTGGCAGAATAGCTCTGGCCCATGACAGGGTCGTGCATCCTGTAATAGACATAGTCGTTCGTGACTTCTTCGACGAATCCGCTTACCATGTTTCCGTCGAGAAAATAGATGAGGTCCTGTGCCGATGCGCATAATGCCACGCATGACAGGGTAATGAGTAAAATAAGTCTTTTCATGTCTGTCGTTTTACATGAAAGACGCAGGAATTCGGAAATAGTACTATCGGAAACGTATAAAAATGAAAAAAGGGAAAGCTTGATACATCGCACCGCTACGACCTCCTACCCTTGCTGCGGTCAAGCCCTGGGGGAATTCAGAGGGAGCTGGTCGTGTATGACTTTCCCGGATGCAAAGGTAGGCAAAAAATCGGCTTTCCCAAAATTTTGCCTGCCATTTTGAATAAATCTCATCAAATGCTGTCAAAGATCAGCGGAAGAAGGTCGTCAACCTTGTCGAAACTCCAGATGAGCTTTTCTCCGACAAGAATCACCTTCATAGGACGTCCGCTCTTTGTCTGGTACTGGGCCATTACCTGACGGCAGGCTCCGCATGGGGTTGCAGGCATGTCGCAGATCTTGCCGTTCTGTCCTGCTGCTATAGCAATGGCTGTCATCGCCTTGTCCGGACGGCTGGCACTTGCATAGAAAAGGGCAGTACGCTCTGCGCAAAGTCCGGAAGGATAGGCTGCATTCTCCTGATTCGCACCCTTGACGATCTCTCCGTCCTCGAAAAGGACTGCAGCGCCTACATTGAATCCGGAGTATGGTGCATATGACAATGCTGTCGCATCGATCGCCGCCTGTGCCAGTTCCCTGTCCTGAACGTCAAGTTCGTCGAGGCCATAATATTCGCGCCAGGCGATTTTTATCTCTTTGTTTGTCATAACAGATCAATTAAGTTATCTTTGCAACCTCCACAAATATAATGCTTTTTATTGAAAACAGCTCATTTTATGGCGGATAACGGAAAAATCAAGGTGTGTGTAGGCCTTTCAGGCGGAGTCGATTCAAGTGTCGCGGCTCTTCTGCTCAAGCAGCAGGGCTATGATGTCTTTGCATTGTTCATGCAGAACTGGCACGATGCATCGACCACCCTTCATGGAGACTGCGAATGGGAGGAGGACCGCTTTGTTGCGGAAATGGTGGCACGAAAGATCGGAATCCCTTTCTATTTCGTGGACCTAAGCAAGGAATACCGCCAGAGGGTTGTGGACTATATGTTCGCCGAATACGAGAAGGGAAGGACACCTAATCCGGACGTCCTCTGCAACAGGGAGATAAAGTTTGACGCTTTTCTGAAATGTGCAGAGAAGCTTGGAGCGGATTACGTTGCGACCGGCCATTACTGCCGTAAGGAGACAGTTGCAGGTCCTGAAGGCCCGATCCACCGCATCCTCGCAGGTTCGGATCCTAACAAGGACCAGAGCTATTTCCTCTGCCAGCTGACACAGGCCCAGCTTTCAAAGGCCATGTTCCCGATAGGTGACATAATCAAGCCGGAAGTGCGCAGGCTTGCGCATGAGGCCGATCTTCCTTCTGCGGACAAGAAGGATTCGCAGGGAATATGCTTCGTCGGCAAGGTCGACCTCCCGACCTTCCTCCAGCAGAAGCTGAAGCCGTGCGAAGGAGACATAGTCGAAGTCTATGATGCCTATTACGCTGATAATGAGCATTATCATAAGCTTGAATCCATCCTTTCAAGCATATGGGCCGAGGCTTCCGAAGAAGTCCGTATGATCACGGATTATGTTTCAGAGGACAAGGGAGATGCTGCGGTTTCGACCGGCTGTCCTTTCGATCTGGAAAAGGTCGCCGCGATGTCGGACGATGACCTCATGACCCTTTCTGAACCGGTAAAGTATGATATACGTTTCCAGACGGAGACATACCGCAGCGGAAGAAAGCATATAAAGAAGACCCGCTATAAGGATAATCCATACGGAAAGATAGTAGGAAAGCATGATGGCGCACAGTTCTATACCATCGGACAGCGCAAAGGTCTGAACGTGGGCGGGCATAAGGATTCTCTTTTCGTCATTGAGACAGATATCCCGAACAATATTGTCTATGTCGGAGAAGGCCACAGGCACAAGGGACTTTCGCGCAGCTGCCTGCGCATCGCCCCTGCCGACATCCACTGGATCCGTCCGGACCAGCGCATGGCTGTCGGCGAGATCAGACGCTTCCACGTCCGTATCCGCTACCGCCAGCCTCTTCAGGACGCCACCCTCATCATGAGGGACTCGGGTCTCTACATCCTCTTCGACGCTCCGCAGCGCGGCATCACCTCCGGCCAGTTCGCTGTATGGTATGATTCCGACGAAATGCTCGGCTCGGGAGTGATCTGATGTGAAATATAGATAGAGAGATGGTTTCCCCTCCTTTCCGGAAGTCAATCCTGAAGGGAGGGGAGTTTTGAATAGTGTGTGTGGAAAAGGGTTTATTTCACCAGATACCACTTATCGGTAGTGCCGCTGTGGGCTTCGGTGACAGGTGTGTTGCCGTAATACACGGCTTTGCCGCTTCCGAGAGTGACCTCTCCGTTTCCGGTAGGCTCATAGCCGGGGACGTGATTCTTGAACTCTCCTGCATTTACAGTGATTGAAGAGCCTGTATTGTCCTTGCAGTTGAGCAGGAATGAGTCGCCGTCCTTGTCTGTATCCTCAGATGCAGGGCCTGTGTACTCGTATTTTCCAGCATTGATCGTGATGCTGCCTGATGTTCCGTCAGACGATCCGGCATATATGCAGTCGTTTCTGTTGCCATCCTTGTCCGGTCCGACCTTGTAGTATCCTCCGTTGAGGACTGCGTTTCCGCCGCCATGAGCCCAGACTGCGCATACGCTTCCGGTCTCGCTCTGGCTGCTTCCCGCATAGATCACAGCATCGTAGTTTCCGTTGACGGTAAGCGATCCTGTCACGTCGAATACGTCGCATGAAGGAGCGGTGATGTCATATCTGCCGAGATTGAAGGTTACGTCGTCTGCTGTTACGGCAATCGGCTTGTCAAGAGTGATGTCCCAGCCGAGGCTTACCTTAGCATTGTTGCCGAGATAGTCGAAAGCCGATGCGTCCGTATATGTACCGCCGTAAACCTTGGCAGTGACGTTGGTGTTGGATCCGTACTGGCTTACATACATGTTTCTGAGGCCGTTGAAGTTTCCTCCCTTGATTTCGGCTGTGAGGGCGTGTCCTGTGCTGTGCTGGCAGACGGCTATGTCAACTCCGCTGGTGGTCGAACCGTTGCCGTTTTCAGTGACTGCGAATTCACCGGTCGAATCGAAGGTTCCGCTGTTTACTACGAGCTTTCCGGCTCTGATCTCCACAGAAGATGTTCCGCTGATATACGGATTGCCGCTGATGGTGAGGTCTGTCTTGCCTGCTGCGTAGATTGCAGTGTTTACATTGTTTGTCACCGAGCCTCCGTTTATGTTGATTGTGGCTGACTTTACGTTTCCGTTCACATAGATGGTCGCATAGTCGCTGTCGTTTGTGGAGAGCTGTCCTGCAGTGTTTACGGTCACGTTTTCAGCTCCTGACGGTATGAAGATGCAGCAGTTTCCTGCAGATGAGAGGGCCACACCTTCCTCGATTGTGATCTCGGCTCCGGAACCTGTAGTGATGATATCTCCGTTTCCGGCAATCGATCCGTTTGACGACTGGGTCTTTGTCACAGCTTCCGCATTGTTGGAGAGAAGGAGAGTTCCGTTCTCTTCTACCATGATCGTGTGGTCGCCGAGGTTGAGGTTCATGCCGTTCAGGTTAAGGCTGCTGCTGCCCTTTACCGTGATGTCCTGGTCGAGGTCGAGGCTCTGTGTAAGCTTGATTTCACCTCCCTTGTCAAGAGCTTTCTGAAGTTCCTGAGCTGATTGGATGGAGTTGTCTATCTCTCCGGATGCGGTACCTATGGTAATGGTCGGCATGATCTTCAGCGACTTTCTGCTCACCTTGTTCGAGGCTGTTTCGCTTGAGTGTTCCCATTCTACGACGTCACCGGCCTTGAGGCATATGCTCAGACCCTTGTATTCGCCTGCAGGAACAGGTACGAAAAGCGTAAGGTCTGACTGCTCTTCGAGGGCGTCGAAGGTGAGGACGGTTGTCTTTTCTGTGTCATTTTCTGTAGTCGCCGTGTTTATGACAGGATTGTCTGCGCTCAGATTCACTTTGAATGTACCGTTTATCTTCTTTCCGCCCAGGCTAAGTTCGAAGCTGTCCACTCCTGCCGGAACGTTCCTGAATCTGAAACGTACAAGTCCTGCCATATGCTGGAACTGAAGGCTCCAATTGAATGTCTTCGGTATCGCGACCATCATGGCGTTCGTGTTGTCTGTCTGGCTTCCGAGGTCGTAAGTGTCTGGCATGCAGACTGTAAGCATGTTGCCGTTGATTGCGTTTCCGCTGTTGTATGGATAGGTAGCGAAACCTGTCGCTTCAACGTCATCTCCGAAAATGGAATAAGTGAATGTTGCCAGTGGTGTGCCGGCTCCATACTTCAGTTTGCCGATCACATGCTTTCCGTTGCTGGTGAAGATGTTGATCCTGTCTCCTGTTGACCAGGTGAAGTATCCGTTGTCGTTTACGGATGACCGTTGCTGAGGTTCGTTTTCCATTGTGGCCGTGACCTCCTGCTCGTTCCCGACAGTGCCGATATAATCAACGTGGGAACAATTGCTGAACATCAATGATGTTACAGCAATCATAAATAATAATTTCTTCATGATTGTGTGTGCGTTAAATATGTGTGTGGAATAATTTTATAGACCGAGATCTCCGTCTTCTACGTCCATACTGGTGCTGAGGACAGCTCCGTCAAGGCAGAGCTCAAGAATCTCCAGAGCCGGAGACTCATAAACAGGGGTGGTGAATCTTTCGTGTGCCATAAGCAATGTGGTTAAGAGGTTAATGCTGTAATATGGCTATTCTATATAGAGAATATAAGTGTGCGTGTGTGATTGAAAAAATTCACTACAAAGTTAAGAAAAGAAATTTGTAAAAAGAAACATTTTATAAAGATTTTGCGGCGGAAATTCCTGCCAGATAGCCTGTCGAGAAAGCGGTCTGGAGATTGTATCCTCCTGTATCTGCATCGAGGTCAAGCATTTCCCCGGCAACGTACAGATTAGGTATCAGCTTGGATTCCAGAGTTTTAGGAGATACTTCTTCAAGCGAAACTCCGCCGGCTGTGACGACAGCTCTCTCATATCCGACATATCCCGAAATCTCCATTTCCCAGTTCTTCAGTCTTTTAGGGAGGGTCTTGTGGTCGGTGTTCGGATTGAGCTTGATGAATGCCTGTACCAATGACATCGGAAGCAGTTTTGCAAGAAGGAAACGGAACCTGTCCTTGTAAGGCTTGTCAGCATTACGTCTGTCTTTGGACACCTCGTTCCATAAAGAATTTATGCGTGCCGTCAGGTCATCGACATCGACTGCCGGCTTCAGGTCAAGGGATATCGAGACTTTCGAACCGTTGATTATGGCATTCACGCATTTGCGGCTTACCTTGAAGCCAATAGGGCCTTCGATTCCTCCGTCCGTGAAATCAAGGTCTCCGAATTCGCTCTGAGCCTCGTTCCCGTCTATACTTATGGTAAGGTTCACATTCTTGAGCTGGTTGCCGCACAGGAGCTTGCCGTTTTCACTTAAAGGATTGCTGCGGTCGATATGTCCTTTACCATCCTTGTATCCTTTCGGTACTATGGCTGTCAGTGAAGGGAAGAGCGGGCGTATGCTGTGTCCCATCTTTTCCGTCCAGACATATCCGTCTCCTGTCGATCCGGTCTTGGGGTAGGAGAGTCCTCCTGTACAGATGATAAGCTTCCTGCAGATGTATTCCGAACCGTCTGCGCATCTTATCGTGAATGTTTCATTCTCCTCTCCATTGTCATTTCGAGCCTGTCGGGAAATCCCTGTCACTTCCTTTCCGCACAGTATTTCCGCCCCAGCCGATTCCGCTGCCCTGACCAGTGCGTCGACGACATCAGAAGCAAGATGCGATGCCGGAAATGCACGGTCGCCCCTTTCGATGACGCTTTCCATTCCGTTGTCAAGAAGGAAGTCAACCATTTTTTCTGATGAAAGGTTGTAGAAGGCTGGCTTCAGGAAATTGGGTTTCGGGTGGATGTGGCCGCTGAATTCATTCCATGGCTTCATGTTGGTGAAGTTGCATCTTCCCTTTCCTGTTATCATTATCTTTCTTCCGGGTCTTGGCATCTTCTCCAGAACCTTTACCTTGGCTTCCGGATATCTGCCTGTGCAGGTTGCCGCAGCTCCGGCTGCTGCCATCAGTCCTGCTGCCCCTCCTCCAATGATAATTATGTCTGCGGAATGAATCTTGGTCATAAAAGTTGAATTAATAGATGCAAAGTTATCTAAAAATCTCTATATTTGCAGTCCCTTTGCAAAAAGGAGTAACGTTGCCACTTTAGCTTAGTCGGTAGAGCATCGCATTCGTAACGCGAAGGTCGTGGGTTCGAATCCCATAGGTGGCTCATAAAAAAGACGCAGGATATCAGTATCCTGCGTCTTTTTGTGTCCATATCAAGCTTATTCCTTGTTGCCCAGAAGTATGGTTTCGATTTCTTTCCTGAATGTTGCGGCATCGCGTGAACCTATGGTCATCACTGGTTCTCCGTCTCCTGTCGGAATGTAGAGGACAGCCGGAATCGAACTTACATTGAAGGCTTTGGCAAGTTCCCTTTCCTTGTCCACGTCAACCTTATATACTACAATCTTTCCGTCATATTCCTTCGCCAGACTTTCAAGTGTGGGAGCTATTCGCTGACATGGCCCGCACCAGCTTGCTGTGAAGTCCACTATCGCAGGCTTGTCACCGAGATAGATGGTCTCGTCCAGCGTCATGTCGTATACTTTATTGTTGAACCCCTCCGAATCGAGTTCTGTCACGGCTTTGCCTTTTTCGTCCTTTACGCCGGTTGCGTTTGTCTTTGCACCGGCATTTCCGCATGCTGCCAGCATGACCAATGATGTCATGGCAATGAAGGCTGTCTTGTAAATCTTTTTCATTTTCTGTCTTTTTATTTCATTTTAGCTGCGACATCAAAAACTGTTCCTGCTAAAAAATGATTTTCTTGTCAAACAGCGTGTTTTCGCAGAAAGTGCCTTTCAGGACCGTTTCCCCGTCAGGACGTGAGGCGAGAATGCTGACCGGAGCAAGCTCTACAGCAACCAGATCTCCGATTCTCAGAGATGTCAGCTCGGATGCCAGACATACGGTTTCCTCGATCATATCCTTTGTCGCATTGCAGGAAAATACCGTATCTCCGTCTCTGCTTACCTCATATACATTATCTTCATTTTCCATTACAATCGGGTTGTAGAGAGGGAATGGAAGAATAGAAGTGTGATCAATGCATGAAGAAAAGGCTATGTCCTTGTCTGAGCCGTAGAGAAGAATACCGAAATTGAATGCATCATAATATCTCGAAGCGAACTTTCTTCCTATGCATTTCCCGGCTTTGCTTATGCGCACGAACAATATAGGTGCCCAGAATATGTCATTGACGCACTCGGGAGAGTAGAAATCCTTGTTCTCCCTCTCCCAAGTCGTGTCAGGCCGGCAATAGCACTGCTGCCTGCCGTATGGTCTTGCAATAATATTCATGTCTTAGTCGTTGTTCTGCGAGAAAAGGTCTCCCAGGCTCTCGAAAGGCGTATATCCTTTGGTACGAGGAGCGGAGGTCCTGGTCTTTTCTGCATAAGCCGCCTTCTTTTCCGCTTCGAACTGTGCCTTGAGAAGAGCGAACTGACGCTTAGTGTCGAGGGTGAAGTCTCCGTTGTCGATCCATGCGAAATATGAAGGCTCGCTGAAGTATACTTCTCTTGCAGTCTTTCCCTTATGCTTTCCGAAGCTTATGACAGCTTCCTTCTTGTCGTTGAAGATAAGACGTCCGGCATAGTCTACCGTCTTGTGGCGTTCCGAGAAATTCGACAGGAAGCCCACATCGTTGCGAAGGGTTTCCGGATACCTGTCCAGCTGGCCTTTGAGGACTTCGTATGTGGCGAGGGTGTCGGCTTCGGCTGCATGTGCGTTTTCAAGCTCCTGGCCGCAGTAGAAACGGTAGGCTGCCTTGAGGTTTCGTGGCTCGAGCGCGTGGTAGATGTTCTGCACGTCCACCATCTTCATCTCATGAAGGTTTATCGGAAGTTCCTTCTTCTTCCATCTTCGCACACGTTCTATTTCCTCTGCGAGCATCGGAAGGTCGAACTTTGCAGAATTGAAGCCGGCAAGGTCACTGCCAGCGAGCCATTCCACGACCTCGTCCGCGATCTCGCAGAACGTAGGCTTGTCGGCAAGTTCCTCCGCCGATATTCCGTGCACCGCCTGAGCAGACGGATTTATAGGACGCTGACATTCGCGTTCATAATCCCACGGCTTCACCCTCCATGTCTTTACCCTCTGTTCGTTGCCGGGCATTATCTTGACGAAGCAGAGCTCAATGATCGAGTCTGATGCGATATTGAGCCCTGTGCTTTCTATGTCAAAAAACAGTAGTGGTCTTTCGAGATTCAGTTCCATGCTTATGAAATCATGATAGGCATAATGATTCCGCAGATCTTCTCGCTTTCAGCCTCGTCTTCGGCAGGGACGATCAGAGCGGCTCTCTTGCTGTCGAGGAACTTCATGACGATCTCTCCGCAGTTCATGTTCGAGAGGATCTCGATGATGAAAGGAGACTTGAAGCCGATCGTGAGGTCGTTGCCGTCATACTGGCACTGCATCGTCTCATGTGCTGCGATCGAGAATCCGAGGTCCTGTGCGGATACCATGAGTGAACCGGC
Organism: Bacteroidales bacterium; assembly: GCA_017399905.1. Taxonomy (GTDB): domain Bacteria; phylum Bacteroidota; class Bacteroidia; order Bacteroidales; family UBA932; genus Cryptobacteroides. The sequence continues at coordinate 22,701 of JAFQAR010000042.1, read as the reverse complement.
CTTGAGGTCGAACTTGATGTGGTTCGATGCCTTGTTTGAACATACAGATACACGGCGGACTGTGTTGAGGAGTTGCGTGCGGTTGATTCTGAGGATGTTCGAGTTGTTCTGAGGGATCACGTCGCGGTATTTAGGGTATTTTCCTACCACGAGCCGGCAGATCACTTCTGTAGCACCGAAACGGAACGTAGCGTTCTTTGAGTCGAATGCGATGTCGACGGTCTCCGCGTCCTTGCCGATGATGGCCTTCAAGATGCCTGCAGGCTTCTTGTGGAGGATGAAAGATGCCTTTTCCGAAGCCTTTACGTCTGCTGTGGTGTAGCAGATGAGCTTGTGTGAATCAGAAGCTACGAGTGTGGTGGAAGTCATGTCGATGTCGAACAGGATACCGTTCATCGCAGGACGTATTTCGTCGTCTGCTGTCGCATATATCGTGCTTGAGATTCCGTCTACGAGACTCTGTGCAGGGAACTGAAGGGTAACGGCTGTATCGTCCGTGCCTGTGATTTCAGGATAATCCTCTGCAGGGAAATACGGCAGTGTTGACTCACCGCTTGCCCAGCTGCAGACGAATGAACTTTCGTTTGAAGTGCTGATTGTGAGCGGCTGGTCAGGAAGTTCCTTGAGAAGGTCCATCATGTGCTTTGCCGGTACGGCTATCATGCCCTCTTCTACAGTGCTTTCTACTTCGATGCTTGTCCTGAGAGTCAGTTCTGAGTCTGATGCGGTTATTTCCAGAGTGTTGCCTTTAAGATTGAAAAGGAAGTTCTCCAGAATCGGGAGTGGTGATTTTGCCGGGATCGCCTTGGCTACCGCCATGACTCCTTTGAGCAGCTCTGAACTAGAAATTATGAGTTTCATGGTTTATTGTGTTAATTATTATTTCCGTCTTGTTGCCGTCAATATCCAATACGGCATATTAAGTCAACAAATATAAGAAAATATTTCTAAAGCAGATGGCATATTTTTTGAAAAATTCCGGGATGTTTTGCAAATGTGACAAAACGTCATGTCAAACCTATGACGTAACTTCATAAATTGTGCTGAAAATAATTTTAAACTGGATATTATGAAAAAAGGAATTTTGATTGCTTTGCTTTCCGCATTGGCTGGAGGGCTGACCGCTTATGGTGTAGTGAAGACAATGGCAGGTGAATCAGTGACCGTGGTTCAGGCTCAGCCTGACGGTTCCGGTTTCCGTACCGTCAATCTCGTGCAGGACAACTGGCCGGACTTCACTTATGCTGCGGAATCCGCTGTCGATGCGGTGGTCTATGTCAAGGTTACCTCTACCAAGACTACGCAGCAGGCCCCAAGCTCGATATTTGACTTCTTTTTCGGTTTCCCTCAGGGTGGAGCCCCTCAGCAGAGGGAGAGTGTCGGTAGCGGTTCCGGTGTCATAATCCGCAATGACGGATATATTGTCACCAACAACCATGTCATCGACGGCGCTACGAAGATAGAGGTGACTCTCAACAGCAACCAGACCTATCCGGCTACGCTTGTGGGTACCGACCCTGCAACGGATGTGGCTCTTCTTAAGATTGATGCGGAAGGACTTCCTGTCATCCCGTTCGGAGATTCGGACAAGCTGCGTCTGGGTGAGTGGGTGATCGCCATTGGTTCTCCATATGACCTTCGTTCCACCATCACTGCAGGCATCGTGAGTGCCAAGGGACGCACAATGCCTAATTATACAGGTGAATTCAAGATAGAATCTTTCATTCAGACCGATGCAGCGGTGAATCCCGGCAACAGCGGCGGAGCTCTCGTGGACAAGGAAGGAAACCTTGTAGGCATAAATACGGCAATATATTCGCAGACCGGATCCTATGCCGGATACTCTTTTGCAGTACCTGTGAATATCGTCAAGAAGATCGCCTATGACCTTATGGACTTCGGAAGCGTGAAAAGGGCTGTCCTCGGTGTTGTCATGCAGCCGATTGATGATAAAATTGCTGAGGAATTGAAACTTTCTTCAAGAAACGGCGTATATATTAACGAGGTTTCGAAAAGCAGTGCGGCTGAGCAGGCCGGAATAAAGGCCGGAGACGTGCTGATTGCCATCGATTCCACCAGGATCACGAATACCGCTTCCGTACAGGAGGCTGTCAGCAGGTTCTCTCCTGGAGACAAGGCTGTAGTGACTGTGATCAGGGACGGAAAGGAGAAGAAGTGCGATGTTGTCTTCAAGGGTACTTCGCAGGAGAACGGAACATTGGCTGACGACGGATCTGTAGCATTCTACGGTTCATCGATCAAGGCGGCATCAGAAGACGTCCTTGCCAGATACGGCATAAAGAACGGAGTCGAGATCGTCGAGCTTGGTCCCGGCAAGCTGATGGAAGCCGGAGCTGTCGAGGGATTCATCATCCTGTATGTCAACGACCACCCTGTAAAGACTCCTCAAGATGTGATCGAGGCCGTTAAGAAGGCGAAAAGGACAGTCTTCATCGAAGGTGTCACTCCGTCTGGAAGAACCGGATATTTCGGTTTCGGCGTATAAGGGGAAAGTACAAACTTAAATTATAGAATGAGACAGCTTAAGATTACAAAATCCATTACAAACCGTGAGAGTGCGTCACTTGACAAGTATCTTCAGGAGATCGGACGAGAGGAACTCATCACAGTAGAGGAGGAAGTGGAGCTTGCCCAGAGGATCCGTAAGGGTGATCAGGCGGCTTTGGAAAAACTTACAAGAGCAAACCTTCGATTCGTCGTTTCTGTTGCGAAGCAGTATCAGAATCAGGGACTCAGTCTTCCGGACCTCATCAATGAAGGAAACCTCGGACTGATCAAGGCTGCAGAGAAGTTCGATGAGACAAGAGGATTCAAGTTCATATCATATGCGGTGTGGTGGATCCGTCAGTCGATTCTTCAGGCTCTTGCAGAACAGTCGAGGATTGTCAGACTCCCTCTCAACCAGGTGGGCTCCCTCAATAAGATAAACAAGGCTCTTTCAAAGTTCGAGCAGGAGAATGAACGTATGCCTTCAAGCGAAGAGCTTTCAGAGATGATTGATGTGCCTAAGGACAAGATCGCAGACACTCTACGCGTATCCGGCCGTCACGTTTCTGTGGACGCTCCTTTCGTGGAGGGTGAGGACAACAGTCTTCTCGACGTTCTGGTGAACAACGATTCTCCAAGCGCTGACAGAGGACTTGTGAACGAGTCTCTGAACAAGGAGATCGAAAGAGCTCTCTCGACCCTCGCGACCCGCGAGAGGGAGATCATCAAGTCCTTCTTCGGAATCGGATGTCAGGAAATGACTTTGGAGGAGATCGGAGAAAGGTTCGGCCTTACAAGAGAGCGTGTGCGTCAGATCAAGGAAAAGGCGATCCGCAAGCTCAAGAACAATTCAAGAAGCAAACTTTTGAAAAGCTATTTAGGATAATGACCCCGGAAACATTCATCATAGCTAAAGCGTCTGAAGCAATTCAGGCGCTTTACGACGTTCAGATACCTGAGGCTCAGCTTCAGGTGCAGGTTACACGCAAGGAATTCGAAGGCGACTATACGCTTGTAGTATTCCCGCTTCTTAAAGTATCGAAGACCACTCCAGAAAACACTGGAAATGCGATAGGTGAGTGGCTGGTTGCCAATGTTCCTGAGATTTCAGGATACAATACGGTAAAGGGCTTCCTCAACATATCCTTCTCTGAAGTCTATTGGAACAATGTGTTCGCGGAGATTGCTGCTTCAGAAGATTTCGGACAGCTTCCTCCGACAGGCAGGACCATCATGGTGGAGTATTCTTCTCCTAATACCAACAAGCCTCTGCATCTCGGCCATATAAGGAACAACCTCCTTGGATGGTCTGTTGCAAAACTGCTTGAGGTGTGCGGACATAATGTGATGAAGGTCAATCTTGTGAACGACCGAGGCATCCATATCTGCAAGTCCATGTATGCATGGAAGGTCCTTGGAAACGGTGAGACTCCGCAGTCTTCAGGAAAGAAGGGTGACCATCTTGTAGGAGACTACTATGTTGCCTTCAACAATCTCTATAAGAAAGAAGTGGATGAACTCGTTGCAGGAGGCATGAGCAAGGAAGAAGCCGAGAAGAACGCTCCTTCACTCAAGGCTGCACAGGAAATGCTCTTCAAGTGGGAGAACGGCGATGCCGAGGTGGTGGAGCTCTGGAAGACAATGAACGGCTGGGTATACGAGGGTTTCGACAAGACTTATTCAGACCTTGGAATCAGCTTCGACAGGACTTATTATGAGTCTCAGACATATCTTTTCGGCAAGGCTCTCGTACAGAAGGGCCTGGATGCAGGTATCTTCGAGAAGCAGGAGGATGGTTCAGTCTGGTGTGACCTCACGGCAGACGGCCTTGACAGGAAGCTTCTGCTCCGTGGAGACGGAACTTCTGTATATATGACGCAGGACCTTGGTACAGCTGAGCAGCGTTTCTCCGAGTATAGCCTTGACGAACACATTTATGTAGTAGGAAATGAGCAGAACTACCATTTCCAGGTTCTCAAGCTCATTCTCGGCAAGCTCGGTTTCGACTGGGCGGACAGCATCTACCATCTTTCATATGGTATGGTGGAGCTTCCTGAAGGCAAGATGAAGTCAAGGGAAGGAACTGTTGTGGATGCGGACGACCTGATTGCCGACATGTACAATACCGCTAAGGAGACCTCTCTCGAACTTGGCAAGATCAACAACCTCTCCGAGGAGGAGCAGGACTCTCTCTTCAAGATGATCAGTCTTGGAGCTCTCAAGTACTTCATCCTTAAGGTCGATCCAAGGAAGACAATGCTTTTCGATCCTAAGGAGTCGATTGACTTCAACGGAAATACCGGTCCGTTCATCCAGTATACGCATGCGCGTATCAAATCCATTCTCAGGAAGGCAGATGAAAGGGGAGTGTCTCATTCAGCCGATGCAGTCAGACATGATTCTGCCCTTTCGTCGAAAGAGATACGTATCATAAAGATTCTGAATACCTTCCCGGCGAAAGTGGCTGAGGCTGGTGCGGCACATTCGCCTGCGGTAATAGCCAATTATGCTTATGAACTTGCGAAGGAATTCAATCAGTATTATCATGATACCCCTATCCTTCGTGAGGAGAATGAGGCTCTGCTCCAGTACAGGCTTGTTCTTGTGGAGACCATTGCAAAGGTTCTTGTAAAGGCAATGTCGGTTCTCGGAATCAATCTTCCTGAAAGGATGTAATATGAAGAGGACACTTCTTATATTATGCGTAATGCTGACCGCTCTCACTGCCAATGCGCAGGTCAGGGCGGTCGGAATCGGTCTTGGTGCATCAGAGACTGTTTCCATGCAGCATTGTATCTATGGTCAGGATAATTCCTTTTTCCAGTTGGATCTCGGTTATCATGTCGGAGTCCCTTCTTCGGGTATGCTATGTCTTACCGGAACCTATAACATTCTCTTCTGGTCTCCGGAATGGACTTCCGTTGGAAAATGGAACATGTATGCCGGACCAGGTATCAGGATAGGATCTGATTTCTCTCCATTGAAATCCTTCAGTGTTGGACTTGCCGGTCAGGTCGGAATTGAATATCTTTTCGATTTTCCACTGCAGCTTTCTGTAGATCTCCGACCTTCTTTCGGCATCCGGATATCTGAAAGCAATTTCAAGTATGACATAGACGGACTGATGGGTTTCATACCTGCAGTTACAGCCAGATATCGTTTCTGATATCTGGTTTTTTATGTCACTTCAAAAAAAATAGATAAAAATTAATTTGGAATATTTCAAAATTAGAAAAATTGTATTAACTTTGCATTGTCAAACTGAAATTAATGATTTAAGATATGGAAAAGGAACTCGTATTAAAGACTATGAAAGAGGCTGGAAAGCCGATAGCAGCAGGTGAGGTGGCTACATTGTCAGGACTCGACAGAAAGACGGTCGACAAGGTTTTCGCTGAACTTAAGAAGGAAGGAGCTATTGTGTCACCTGTAAGATGCAAATGGACCCCTGCCGAGTAATTAATCAATTTAAAGGATCGTAAACATGAAAAGCGTAAAAGGAACAAGAACAGAGCAGAACCTGCTCAAGTCATTTGCAGGTGAAAGTCAGGCACGCAGCAGATATACTTTTTTTGCCGAGGTAGCCAGGAAGGAAGGATACGAACAGATTGCAGGTGTGTTCATGGAAACTGCCGAGCAGGAGCGTGAACATGCGAAGAGGTTCTTCGGTTTTCTTGAAGGAGGCGATCTCGAGATTACCGCAACCTATCCTGCCGGTGTAGTAGGAACGACTCCGGAGAATCTTCTTGCTGCAGCAAAAGGTGAGAATGAGGAATGGGATGTTCTCTATAAGGAATTCGCTGAAGTCGCATCTGAGGAAGGATTCCCTGCAATAGCGGCTGCTTTCAAGAATATCGCCAAGGTTGAGGCTGAGCATGAGCGCAGATACCTCAAGCTTCTCAGCCGGCTTTCGGACGGAGATTTCTTCAAGCGCGACGGCAAGATCTGGTGGCAGTGCCGTAACTGCGGCTATATCGTAGAAGCTGAGGCTGCGCCTAAGACCTGTCCGGCATGTCTTTTCCCTCAGGCATATTTCGAGCCGATGAAGGATAACTATTGATTCCGTCAGGAAAACTATAAATGGGACTGACTAAAAAGTCAATATGACTTTTTAGTCAGTCCCTTTGTGTCGATTACTTGTGTTTCATTATTCCTTGCAGCAGCGTACGCAATGACCGTATGATTTGTCCTCCATGTTGCTGCCTGAAGGTAATATCGGGTCTATTTTCCTGTTGGTGCCATAACCGCTTACCTGAAAACTGAATCTGTACGCCTCTTTTTCGGACTTTGAACTGGCTGTCCAGTAATATCCGTAATTTTTGATTGAAGACAGGCTTTCTATCGTTGTGGTATATCGTCCTATGGCAGGCCACCATGATTCCGAGCTGCAATATGTTACCGGCACTATCATGCCCACTCCGCTTCTGTTGCCGGTTATCTGTCTGGTCAGTCCGGCCTTGTCCCAAAATCCGTCCGGTCCTCCATCTGGAACACGCCATCCTGGAGGGCATGGGTCATATATTGTCTTTTCCGAACCCCATCTGGTGCTGTCGTGTGTTCCGTAAAGCCAGTCATTGCTGCTGGAGCTCTTTATAATAAATGTCGTAGGGTTCTGTACGGCATATCCTATTGTTCCGGTTGAAGCGTCAGATTTCACGTATGTCCATTCTCTTCCGTATGACCTGGCAATGTCTTTTTCGTTCAGAATCTGATATGCTCCTATTATCGGATCTTTACGTCCCCACTGGTACATGAGGCCAAGACTTCCGTTGTCTTCTATTGTAGCGGAAATGGCACCGAGGTTCCTGTCCATCATCACACCGGCATCGTTGGCATATGTATGCTCTTCAATCTGGTCTTCAACCATCCAGATGTGCCATGACCAGAGTATTGTCCCGTCTGCATCTTTTGCCGCTATCACTGCGTTGCCTTCCATGAATGGCTCAGGTACTGTAAAGGTTATGTATCCGTCGGAATATTCAGGATTCCTGATCAGCTCCCCTTCGACAGGTGCGGTCTTTGTGCAGAATGTTGTCCACACTGTTTCAGCAGACGTTGCGGTACCGGCTGATTCCTGGCTGTTGCCCTTCACGGTCTTGAACCTGTAAGTTCCGGACTTCTGTACAATATAGCTGTTTGCCGTGCCATTTGCTGAAAGGTCAACAGTTCCTGGCTTTGTCGTGATTTTCAGCTCGGGCATGTTCAGCACTCTTGAGCGGTTTACGGTGTTCTCCTTTGTCGCCTTTAGTGTTGCGGTACCTCCTTCTGTGTCAGTCACTGTGATTGTGAAACCGTTCCTGAATTCTGTCGGAGGTAGCGAAAGCATGAACTGTGTCGCTGTCTCCTCATCAAGCTGTACGCCCTCTCCGCAGTCCAGAGTAATGCTTGTGAGCGCATTGTCGGACATCCTTACCGACGGAACAGAGCCGTCCATGTAGACGGTAACCTCGCAATCTCCGGCAACAGGCTCTCCGTCATTGCCGGAAAATTCGATTGTCCTGACGCTTGCCGTACCTTTGAGCAGAAGCCTGACCGCTCCTCCGGTGTTCTTGAAGTTGAGTACCATGTCGGCTGAGTTCCTTGTCACTGCAACCATCGGAAAGGACTCTTCCGGGAAAGAGTCTTCGACGTAATGCTGAATTTCAGGCAGGGTTACGTTTCCTATCACATAAGAAGCAGGGCCTTCTCCGTTAGAGCAGATAAGTCCGTCTTCATATGGGTATATTGCAACGTTTGTCTCGATTTCTGTACCTGACACAAAATTGCCTCCGACAGGAACATATTCGAATTCTCCGTTCGTGCTACCTGCACTCTCGTCTGTGACCCGGTATTTTCCGGCTTTTGTACTGGATGCGAAAATGGCGAGTTCATCGTTGAGAGACCATACAACCGAATTGTTCTGTCCGAGTGCAGTCTTCGTGTCTGCGTTGAACTCTTCGGTTGCTCCGTGAAACCTTGGGCCGTCGCTTACCGCTGCTTCGGATGTCAGAAGGTCTTCCTGCTTGCATCCGGAAAACATAATGGCTGCAGCAGTGATAAATAATAGAATTCTTTTCATGTCGGTTCCTCTTAGTTCCAGCTGCCGTAATCGTCACCTACACCCTCTGTCGAGCTTGCGCAGAGAATGCCTTCAAGAGATAATCCGTAAACTTTGATCTCCGGTGCAGAGTAATCCGGAAAAGCGCTTGAGATTTCAGGCGCAGATGTGATAGAAGTCTTCATTTTGTTCTCAGTTAGGATTTAGGGCTGCAAATTTAGACAGGCAAAAGCATATGTGCAAGCAAAAACAGCGGAATCAATCCTTTTTCTTCATTATTCTGAAAAGTTTCTTATGAAGCATGATGACATAAGCTGTCGTGGCCAGCAGCGATGCAGCTGAAATCACTGAGATGATGAGGTTGCCCTTTGCGATACTTCCTGCTGTCGTGAGCAGCAGGAAAGGAGTCGTCAATATCCAGATCAACCAGATGAGACAGAGTTTTGTCGTTGTTTTCATAGGATTTCCTCCCAACAAACTTTTACGGCAAATTAATTATTTCTGTAAAGATAGTGATATATTCTACAATAGCAAATTGTTTTCTCATGTTTTGCACCGAATTATATATATGTGTGGACAAATGAAGATTTTATCGGACAAATGATGCTGTCTTGTTCGTAAGATGGGAAATTATGATTATTTTTGTAGGATACGTATTGAAACTGATTTTTTGTGGCAGACAGCAATTCATATATGATTCCTACTTCCGTCAAGGAAGTGAAGACTCTTGGCTGGGACTATATAGATATCATCCTTTTTACCGGTGATGCTTTCATCGACCATCCTTCATTCGGTACGGCGGTGATTGCAAGATGGCTGCAGAAGCATGGCTACAGAGTGGCCGTAGTGCCTCAGCCGAACTGGCGGGATGATCTTCGTGATTTCAGAAAGCTTGGCCCTCCGAGGCTGTATTTCGGCGTCAACAGCGGAGCGATGGATTCGATGGTCAACCATTATACTGCGTCAAAACGCCTTCGCAGTGATGATGCTTATACTCCTGACGGAAAGGCCGGACAACGTCCTGACTATGCCGTTTCCGTATATACCAGGATACTTAAGGAGATTTACCCTGATATCCCTGTGTTGATTGGGGGAATAGAGGCATCCCTCAGACGTGTGACCCATTATGATTATTGGCAGGATTCTCTGAAACCCTCCATATTGGTGGACAGTGGAGCTGACTGGCTTTGTTATGGAATGGGGGAGAGGACGATCCTGGAATTCACCAAGGCCATTGAAGCTGGACGTAATGTCAATGACATAAGGAAAATACCTCAGCTTGCCTTCTACATGGACGGACGCTGCAGGGTCAAGGATGCCGTGATCTTGAATTCATTCGAGAGATGCTGCAAGGACAAGCCAGCCTTCGCAGAGAACTTCCATGTCATCGAGACTTATGCTAATATGATGTATCCTCCAGTGCTTGTGGAGCCTGTCGGGAAAGGGTATGTGCAGATTAATCCTACATGGCCGCCTGCAACCCAGGCTGAAATGGATTCGTTCTGGGATCTGCCGTTCACCAAGCTTCCGCATCCGAGATACAAGGGAAAGCATATTCCGGCCTATGAGATGATAAAGTTTTCGGTCAATACCCATAGGGGATGTTTTGGAGGCTGTAATTTCTGTACCATAGCCGCCCATCAGGGCAAGTTCATCCAGTCCAGAAGTGAAGAGTCCATAATAAGGGAAATTTCTGCCTTGAAGGAATTGCCCGGATTTGCCGGCAACGTTTCAGATGTCGGAGCACCGACTGCCAATATGTATGGTATGAGGGGACGTGACCAGGAGCTGTGCACAAGGTGCCGCCGCAAGTCCTGTCTTTTCCCGAGCCCATGCAGGAATATGGACCGTTCGCATGAGAGGCTGCTTAAACTTTATTCGCGTATTTCAGCTGTCAAGGGAATCAGACATGCCTATATCGGCAGCGGCATCAGATATGACCTTTTCCTTGATGAGAAAGGCTTTGTGGATGAGACATCATATCCTTATCTCAAGGAACTTATACTTGAACATACTTCAGGACGTCTGAAGGTCGCTCCGGAACATACGGAGGATTCCGTGCTCAAACTGATGGCAAAGCCGTCGTTTCTTCTGTTTGAAAGACTTCGCAAGGAATTCGACTCCATCGTCAGGAACAGCGACAGGAAATGCGAGCTTGTGCCGTACTTCATATCCGGCCATCCCGGCTGCGGAATGAGAGAGATGCAGAAACTGGCCCGTAAGCCTGCTTTGCAGGGCTTGTATATGGATCAGGTGCAGGATTTCACACCGACCCCTATGACGACCTCGTCGGTGATGTTCTATACGGGACTTGATCCGAAGAATCTGGAAAAGGTGTTCGTTGAGCGTGATCTCGCACGTAAGAAGGAACAGAAGTCCTTCTTTTTCAGACGTGGTAGAAATAAATAAGACATGATCATATGAAGAATTACATTGAAAACAACAAGGAACGCTTCTTTGAGGAGCTTTTCTCGATTCTCAGGATTCCGTCTGTGAGCTCGCTGGAACAGCATAAGCCGGACATGCAGAGATGTGCCGACAGGCTTGTGGAGCTTCTTAAGGAAGCCGGTGCGGATGAGGCTGCCGTTTATCCGACTTCCGGACATCCGGTGGTCTTCGGAAAGAAGACGGTAGATCCGTCGTTGCCTACTGTCCTCGTATACGGCCATTATGACGTGCAGCCTGTAGATCCTATTGAACTATGGCATTCCGATCCTTTTGAGCCTGAAATCCGGGACGGAGCCATCTACGCCCGTGGAGCCAATGATGACAAAGGTCAGCTTTTCATGCATATCAAGGCATTCGAATTCATGGTGCGTGAAGGCGGCCTGAAACATAACGTGAAGTTCATACTTGAGGGTGAAGAGGAAATCGGCAGCCCGTCTCTCGCAGCCTGGGCATCGGAGAACAAGGAGCTTCTGGCTGCGGACATCATTCTGGTTTCCGATACGACTATGATTTCTGAGTCAGTCCCTTCGATCAACTGCGGTATGCGCGGCCTGTCATATGTGGAGGTGAAGGTCACCGGACCTAACAAGGATCTTCATTCAGGACATTATGGAGGAGCTGTGGCAAACCCTATCAATGTCCTCTGCGACATGATCTCGTCTCTTATCGATAAGGACGGACACATCACGGTAAAGGGATTCTATGATGATGTGGTTGTGCTTTCCGACGAGGACAGGGCAAAACTTTCCAGGGCTCCTTTCAATATGGAGGAGTACAATGATTTCCTTGATATAAAGGAAGTGAAAGGAGAAACCGGATATACGACTCTCGAGCGTACAGGCATCAGACCTTGTCTTGATGTAAACGGTATCTGGGGCGGCTATATCGGAGAAGGTGCCAAGACTGTGCTTCCGTCAGTAGCTCATGCGAAGATCTCAATGCGTCTTGTCCCTAATCAGGACAGCGCGACGATCACAAAGCTCTTCACTGAGCATTTCCTTGCAATCGCTCCGGACTATGTGAAGGTTGAGGTGATACCTCATCATGGCGGTGACGGTTTCCTCATACCGATTTCATCACCTGCATACAGGGCAGCGGAGAAGGCGATGACGGAAGTGTACGGCATCGAACCTGTTCCTTCCCGTGGCGGCGGATCTATCCCTATCCTTGCTGATCTTCAGCGCATCCTTGAGATTGACCCTCTGCTCATGGGATTCGGTCTTGAGCGTGATACCATCCATTCACCTAATGAAAGCTATCTTCTCAAGCAGCTTTTTGCAGGAATGGAGGCTATCGCCTTGTTCTACAGGTATTATTAATTGATTGAATAAAGAACATATGAACAGAGAACAGTTATATCAGCAGATCCAGGCAAAGAAGAGCATGCTTTGCGTCGGTCTTGATGTGGATTTCAACAAGATGCCGGAGCATGTCAAGGCTCTGGCAAATCATGGTGAACTTGCCATCAGGGGTGAACTCTACAAGGGCAAGGCCCGCTCGATAATCGAGTTCAACAAGGCTATCATCGATGCGACTGCAGCCCATTGCGTGGCGTATAAGCCTAACCTCGCTTTTTATGAATGTTATGGTATAGATGGCATGCGTGCACTTGACGCCACAGTCGACTACATAAGAAGCAGATATCCGGAAATATTCCTTATTGCAGACGCAAAGAGGGGAGACATCGGCAACACCGCGAAGATGTATGCAAAGGCTTTCTTTGAGGAGATGGATTTCGATGCGGTTACAATCGCTCCATATATGGGAGCTGACAGCGTCACTCCGTTCCTGGAGTATAAGGATAAGTGGGCGATAGTACTTGCCTTGACATCAAATGCTTCCGCTTATCAGTTCCAGACGGCAGTAAAGGATGGAAAGCCTCTTTATCGTGCTGTTATGGAGGAGATGATGGAAATATCGACTCCGGACAATATGATGTTTGTCGTGGGAGCTACCAAAGCCGACAAGCTTGAGGAGCTCAGAAGCTTCTGTCCTGACAATTTCTTCCTGGTCCCAGGAGTAGGTGCTCAAGGAGGTTCTGCAGAAGAAGTCATAGCACATGGAGCAAACGACCATGGCGGACTCCTCATCAATTCTTCCAGAGGTATCCTCTTCGCCAGCAACGGAGAAGATTATGCGGAAGCTGCAGGAGAGGTGGCTGCCAGGACAGCAGCACTTTAGCCGTTATCTCTAAGTGCTTCCATAAAGAACAGCCTGCGCATTCCACGAGGTATGTCGTGGTAAGTGCAGGTTGTTCTTTTGGTAAGTCTGTCCACATTGTTCAGGTCGCATACATATAGCCTGTCAATGAGAGACAGATATATCTTTGAATATCTTACGTCAAGATTTCTCTGAAGGTCATCTGTATATTCCATAGTGAGGACAACCTCTTCTTCGGTCAGGTGGTCCTTGCAGAATATGTATAGACCATATTCCCTGAAATTGCCGTAGAAGCCGGAGCCGACCTTGCTTACCTTGCTTTCAATGATGCGCCTGAGCGGCTGTGCCAAGGCCCAGTATTCATATTCGAGATGTCCTACGTAACGTCCGTCCTGAAGTCCGTATCCGTATCCGCTGCTTATTATCCTTTCAACCTCTTCCTTGTCTTCTTCCTTGACTTCGATGCCTGCCATTTCCTGAAGCATTGCATTTGCTACATCTTTCTTCGGCTCCATGGCACGTGTGACCTCTATGCCTAATGATTGGTCAGGCATCTGAAGATCCGGCCTGTCTTCATTGACCAGTCCGGCATATTCGCTTCCGAGGAACGTTTCCAGAGTTATCTGTGCGTATCTTTCAAAAAAGCAGGTGTCGAATTTGCGTTTAGCCATTATCTGTCTATTGGTTTTCGTAGATGCTCTTCCTGAATTCCTTCGGAGTCATACCGGTCTTCTCCTTGAAGAATCTGCTGAAATGAGACGGTGTGGCGAAATTCAGGTCATAGCTGATGGCCTGAATGCTTTCGTCTGTACTTCTGAGAAGCTTCTTCGATTCGAGAAGGGCATAGTCGTCCATCCATTCGGAAGGGTATTTTCCTGTTGTCTTCTTTATTATATGGGCAAGATGCTTTGCGCTTATTCCGATCTTTCCGGCATAATATTCCACCTTCCTGTTGTGCATGAATTCCTTTTCCACCATGTGGAAGAACGAGTTCGTGACATTTCTTTCCCTTTTGCCCAGGTTGTTGGAGCTGGTAGTGTCGTCCATGATATGACATGCCTCATACAGGAAAATCTTTATATATTCAAATACAATTATGTCACGATAATAGTCTCCGCGCTCCTTCATCAGCGTCTTCAGATAGGAGTGGATTATGTGGAACATTCGGGTTTTCCTTTCGCTGATCTTGTTGAGAGGACGGTCGATTATGATTCGTTTCAGACGTTTCTTTATGACTTCATCGTATGATGATACGTCAAAAACGCTTTCGCCTACCCTTATGACGTCAATTCTGAAGTCCGGACTTTTTTCCAGAATATAGAAAGGTATCTCAGGTCCTATTATGAGGGAAGACGACCGTGAGAGCTGGAAGTCGTGAAGCCTGATGCGGAATGTGGCATGACCATGGAGACAGATTATCGTAAGCATGGAGTCGCAGGTCTTGTACTCTCCGTCTATCGGGAAAAAGTCGAAGTCCCTTGATGATCCGCTGTAATTGTCATATATAGAAATGTCCATTTCTGCATTGTTTTATACAAAAATAGTATAAATCCGACAAATATGATAGAATTAGGGTGAAAAATGATAGTCGGGGGGGGTATTTGTGGCTATATTTGCATTAATTCCTGAGAAGGAATATTCTTAACACACACAATTTAATCATCTTTTGCCGGGTCTGCAGGTTGCACACCCGGCTTTCTTTTGTTACAAGTGATGCTTTTCCAGTTCTTTTGCAAGTCCTCCTTCACTTGTCTCCTTGTAAAGTGACGGAAGGTCCTTGCCTGTCTCCTTCATCACTTTTACAGCCTTGTCAAAAGATACTCTGTGTCGTCCGTCGGTATAAAGAGAATAGATGCTTGCGTCAAGAGCGCGGGCTGCAGCATATGCGTTCCTTTCTATACATGGAATCTGTACGAGACCGCAGACCGGATCGCAGGTAAGGCCGAGATGATGTTCAAGGCCCATTTCTGCCGCATATTCTATCTGGGAAGGACTTCCGCCCATGAGCTGTGCCGCGGCAGCTGCCGCCATTGCGCAGGCTACTCCCACTTCACCCTGACATCCGACTTCCGCTCCGGATACAGATGCATTGTGCTTTACTACGGTTCCGACTATTCCTGCTGTCGCAAGTGCCCTGAGGATCCTCTGATTGCTGAAGTTGTAGAATTTCTGCATATGGAACAGGACGCTTGGCAGAACTCCGCATGATCCGCATGTAGGTGCAGTAACTATTGTACCTCCACAAGCGTTTTCTTCGCTTACAGCAAGGGCGTAGGCGAAGATGAGTCCTCTTGTCCGGAGTACGTCACTATAGCCTTCTGCTCTGATGAAATAGCTGGAAGCCTTCCTCCTCATGTTAAGAGGGCCGGGGAGCGCTCCTTCCTGGTCGATTCCACGCTCGACAGCATCTCTCATCGTCTTCCAGACCTTTTCAAGATGTTCCCATACTCCGCTGTTGCGTCCTTCGTTTTCTTCGACATATTCCCAGTAGGACTTGCCGTTGGCATTGCACCAGTCCATTATGCCGCTCAAGGTCGTGAGTTCATATACTTCGGAACTACCCTCTGTTTCGAGCGGACATTCTATGCATACAATGTCTCCTCCTCCTATGCTGTAATATGTCCATGTGTCATCAAGACTTCCGTCCGCATTGCATACCGATACCTTCATTCCGTTCGGGTGCATCGGCAGGTTTTCCTTCGGCTGCCATTCTATGTGCACCTTACCGTCTCTGAAAGCATCCTCACACGCCCAATCCGTAAGGTGACCTTTGCCTGTAGCTGCAAGAGAACCATATAGCGTTACATGAAGCTCCTTGGCCTCAGTGTGATGGTTCACATAATGTCTTACGGATTTGAAAGGCCCCATTGTATGGCTGCTTGAAGGTCCCTTTCCGATCTTGTATATATCCTTGATTGATTTCATTCCCATGACTGTACCGGTATAAACTATACAAAGTTAGCATAAATACTGAAATATGGGCATGGCATAGCCCTGAATTCACTTAAAGATAGTCCTCGAAATACATGGATATCTTATCGTGAAGATGTACGCGGTCCTTTCCCATTACGTTATGTTCTGCGCATGGATATGGGAAATAATCCACCTGTACGTTGTTCTTTATACATTCGCGTATGAAGCTTAGGCTGTGCTCCCATACCACGACAGGGTCAACTGCTCCCTGACAGATCAGAAGCTTGCCCTTGAGGTCCTTGGCCTTGTTTATGAGACTGGTCCTTGCATAGCCGTCAGGATTGATGTCCGGATGATCCATGTAGCGCTCTCCATACATCACTTCATACCATTTCCAGTCGATGACTGGACCGCCCGCAACTCCAACCTTGAATACTTCAGGGTAATTGGTTATGAGAGATATCGTCATGAAACCACCGTAGCTCCATCCATGGACTCCGATTCTGTCCTTGTCTACATACGGGAGCTCCATAAGCATCCTGATGCCTTCCATCTGGTCAGCCATTTCTGCCTGTCCGCATTGTCCGTGGATCGCCTGTTCGAACTCCAGTCCTCTGTTCTGGGTGCCTCTGTTATCCTGCACATAGACAAGATATCCTCGCTGGGCCATGTACATTTCCCATCTTCTCAACAGGCCGAGATACTTGTTCTGTACCATCTGCGAATGTGGCCCTCCGTATACATATACGATGACCGGATATTTCTTTTCCGGGTCAAAATCCTTAGGCTTGACAAGCCGGTACCAGTTGTCATATTTTCCGTCAGCGCTTCTGACCGTACCGAGTGATATCTCGGTATATGCATAGTCCATTGTAGGGTCCTGGGCAGTAAGAAGATTGCATACCGTCTTGCCGTCTGCCGTGCAGAGATCTGTGACTCCTGGGGTTGTGAGATTGCTCCAGCTGTCCGTGAAATGTCTGCAGTCACCGCTCATGGCGATATCATGCCATCCTGATTCACTGGTCAGTCTCTGTGCCTTGCCGAATGTTGCCTTGCCTAACCCTCTCTTCAGGTTCTTGACTTCTATTCTGAACAGGTGATTCTCCACCGGAGATACTTCTGCCGAGGTGTAGTAGACGTAACGGCCGTCATTGCCTGCATATGCTACGTCTGCCGCAACAGTGGTCAGCCTGCGTATGCCGCCCTTGCAGTCGCAAAGGTAAAGGTTCCTGTATCCGTCCCTGTTGGCAGTGCGGTAAATGAAGATGTCGTTCCTTCCCTTCATGAAATACAGAGGGTCAAGAGGTTCCACGTAACGTTCGTTGTCTTCCGTGAGTATTGTCTGCATGAACTCTCCCGTAACGGCCGAGTATTGATTGAGTTTCAGATGCTTCTGACTTCTGTCAAGTATCTGGATGAATATGTTCCTGCCGTCAGGAGACCATGTGATGTTCGTCAGGTACCGGTCATATCCGAAACAGTCAGGCTTTATGTAGATTACTGATCCTTCAGCAATGTCATACACACCGAGCTGTACGTTCTCGGAATCCATCCCTGCCATAGGATACCTGATTTCTTTCAATGAACCTGTCCTGGTAGTTATGTCGAGAAGCGGGAAAGATGTCACTTTTGTCTCGTCCTTTCTGTAGAAAGCTATGCGCAGGCTGTCCGGAGACCAGAATATGCCTTCATTGATGCCGAACTCGTTACGGCTGACGAACTGGCCATACGTAATGTCAGGCGACTCGCTTTCCGCGATGGGGATTTCCCTGCCGTCAGCTGTCTTCAACCAGAGGCTCTGCCCTTTTGTGAATGTTTCTGGCCGTAATGTTTCTGATGGTGCATAATCGCTGCAGCTGTTGCTGCTGATGTCCAGTACCTGCCACTTTCCGTCCTTGTGCATGAGTAACTCGTGATCACTCTTCCATCTGCAGTACAGATTGGCCGGAGACAGTTCTCTGGAAAGGATGGTCTCCTCCATGGTAAGGATCTTGCCGTTCTGAGGATTGGCATCCCTTGTGCTGACTATGCCCGTCTGAGCAGACAAAGTCAATCCCAGACACAATGTGCCCAGGATCAATGTCATTCTTTTCATCGGATTGCTGTTATTCTCTTACTGATACTATTCTGTCCACTATATACCTCTGTTTTCCTCTCCATGGAAGAGTTCCGAGATATTCCTTGTAATGCAGCTCTACAATCTTGCCTCCACATCTCATCAGCGAATCCGCGATTGCCTGATCGGTGATCGAGAAGTCGAATTCATATGATTGGATGACTCCTGCATTTGTGCCTTTGCCTTTTCCGAAGCCTGCCTGGATGGCACGGCCTTCATAAGTCTTGAATATGTAGCCTTTATATACAACAAAGTTCAGTTCTCCGGCCTTCACTCCTTCTCCGAATACGAAATAGAACTTGAAGAATATGAATGCAGCAAGAGCCAAAGCTGCTATGAACGTTATCGCTGCGGTTATCTTTCCTTTCATGTCTGTCAATTTAAAATCAGATTGTTTACAATAATGATGTAAGTTCCTTCATTTTCCTTCTTGGGTTTGCTCTCTTGTAGAGCACATCGTATACCATATCGGCAATCGGCATGTATACATTGTGCTTTTCGTTTATATGGCGGATACATTCGGAGGCGAAGTAGCCTTCTGCAATCATCGTCATCTCATTCAAGGCACTCTTTACTGTGCATCCGTGTCCGATCAGTTGTCCTAACCTGCGGTTTCTGCTGAATGAAGGATATGATGTCACAAGCAGGTCTCCCAGGTAGGCGGATTCCATAGTGTTCCTTTCAAAAGGATAACTCTCGTTGATGAAGCGGGTCATTTCCTTCGCTCCGGCAGCAGTCAGTACGGCTCTGAAGTTATCACCGTAGCCGAGACCGACAGCAAGTCCTCCCGCAAGGGCATATATGTTCTTGAGGATTCCTGCGTATTCTATGCCGTAGATGTCGTCCGAATATCGTATCTGGACAGCAGGTGTGGCGAACTTCTCTCCGATTATCAGGGCGTTTTCCTTGTCCTTGCATGCAACGGTAAGGTATGAAAGCTTGTTACGTGACACCTCTTCCGCATGTGAAGGACCTGATATGAGGCCGAGCTGGCAGTATGACAGTCCGTATGTGTCCCGGAAATATTCTGTTATTGTCTTGTAGTCGTCAGGAATGATTCCTTTGGTCGCAGAAAGGATGAATTTATCCTCAAGTGAAACTGTCAGTCCATCAAGGAATGATTTGAGATAAGCGGAAGGAGCAGCAATTATTATTATGTCCGAATTCGCCACGACTTCATTGATATCGGCGGTGGCGTTGATCAGATTCGTATCGAACTCTATGTCGTTCAGGTACTTGGCGTTACGTCCTTCGTTCTGAAGCGACTCCAGGACTTCCGAATTCCTTACATGCCACCATATTGACTGCCTGTTTGTGTGGATGGTGTGGACCAGGGCCGTGGCCCAGCTTCCATATCCTATGACTCCGCATACAGCCGAACTGTTTATTTTAAATTCCATTTCAATGAGGTTTCTGGTTCATTTTGCGGCAAATGATGATGCCGGATACAAAGATAGCATTATTCTTTTATTATTCTCCTTGATTCTGCCCCTTTATTTCTTTTCAGTTTGAAAATAAATGCTTAACTTGCAGAAAGTTTCCATGCTCCTTGTCATATATGAGGATATGCATGTAATCTGCCATGTTGCAACGACTCTATGGAATTTTAAAAACTGATAACCAATTATTGATTATGGAAAGAACACTGGTAATTCTTAAACCTGGATGCCTGCAGAGAGGACTTGTCGGCGAAGTGATCTCAAGATTCGAGAAAAGGGGATTGAAACTTGTCGCTATGAAGATGGTCCAGCTTGACGAGGAGATCCTTAAGGTACATTATGCTCATCTTCTTGACAGGCCATTCTTCCCTTGGCTTCGTGACGGTATGATGGCTGCTCCTGTAATCCTTTGCTGCTGGGAAGGATACAGTGCCGTTCAGGTCGTACGCGACATGGCTGGAGCCACAAAGGCAAGCAAGGCCGTCCCAGGTACAATCCGTGGTGACTACAGCCTCAGCGCTCAGGAGAATGTCGTTCACACTTCAGACTCTCCTGAAAATGCGGAGATCGAGCTCAAGCGTTTCTTTGTCGAGTCAGATTACTGCGACTACAAGTCACCTCTCGATCCTTTCAAGTACGCTCCGGATGAAATGTAGTTTTGCTTTCAGGACAAAAAAATCTCTGCATGATCTGCAGAGATTTTTTTTGTCCTATGTCACTATGGATCAGACCATGAGAGCTGCGATGAGTGCAAGGATCGCGTAGAACTCAGGGAAAGCCGCATAGATCATTGTATTGGTCTGTACATCGTGTCCCTGTGAGATGCCGATGATACCGTTAGCGCAGACCTGACCCTGACGGATAGCTGAGAAAAGGCAGATGAATCCTACAGCAAGACCTACAGCGAAGAGTGATACTCCGTCAGCTGCGAAGTCCTTGCCTATCCACATGAGGAATGCTACGAAACCGTAGAGACCCTGTGTTGCAGGCATGGCTGAAAGGATCATGTAAGAAGAAGACTTCTCAGGATTCTTCTTGAGTGCGCCTTCTGCTGCGTTGCCGGCGATTGTAGTTCCGATTGCAGAACCGATACCTGAAAGGCCGAGCATGCATGCAAGGCCGATGAAACCAAGAATTTCGTTCATAATTGTTTGAATTTTATTGTTGATTAATTATTCTCTTTATTTGTTGTAAGCGGGTTGTAGGCTGCACCCTTTCCTTCATATCCGGCATTCTTGAAATACTCCACGAATGTGAGTCGCAGAGGATGCACGAATGCTCCGAGAGATGACATGAGAATGTTCAGCACATGTCCGAAAAGCAGGATCAGTGCAAACGGGATCCATGTTAAGAAACTGTCTCCGAGTACCATCTGGCCGAGGTTGTTGAATGCCTGTCCGAGCATTCCTCCAGCAAGGCCGAGAGCAAAGAGACGGATGTAGCTGAGTACGTCTCCGAGGATTCCGGTAGCCATGTTGTAGGTGTCCCATAGTCCGGCTCCGATGTTGATGAGAGGATTCCTTCCCGGTGTGTTGAAAATGTAGATTCCGAGAGCGGAAAGCACGCCGATCACGATGACAGCCCATTTGATAGCTGCAGGTGATATGAACTTGCCTACTCCAAGGATAGCTACGATGATGCCACCGACAATCAGGAGCAGCCAGCCCCATGTGCTGACGGTCTCTCTGAATCCGAATCGCTTTGTATAACCTATCGCCTTGACGGTCATGGCAAGACAGATATGGAATACTCCGATTGCAAGTGCGAGAAGCATCTGAATGTTGAATGTTCCCAGCCCGGGCACTTCAACATCTCCGACGATCATGCAGCTCTTCAGCCACTGTGGAACCCATGCAGCTTCATAAAGGCTCATTCCGAAGAATGTTCCGAGCATAGTTCCGACAACGATTGTTCCTGCTCCAAGAATCGATATGATGTTGCCGAGTCCGTCGAACATCGCGAACTTCACCCATCCCTTGTTCAGCATGAGTCCGAACAGCAGAAGCACGATTCCGTAACCTGCATCTCCGAGACACATCGCGAAGAAGAGAAGATAGAATGGCGCTACGATGGCAGTAGGGTCGAATTCGCTGTAGACAGGCATTCCGTACATTCCGGTAAATGACTCGAACTGTCTTGTGAACCAGTTGTTCTTCAGCTTGATAGGCGGATTGTCCTCCTCTACGGCTTCTTCCTTGATGTAGAATACTCCCATCTTGTCGAAAGCCTCTGAAAGTTCCGTATCATTCTCCACCGGAGCGAAACCTGTAAATACAGTCACATGGTCTTCTGCTGCTCCTACTGCTGCTGAATCGGCAAGATAACGGTCAAGCTCTACCAGATCGCGGTTGCATGCTTCCTTAATTGCTGGAATGTAGTCTTTCGCATTGAGGAGACCGGCCTTGCAATCTATGATTTCTGTCTTGTATCTGTCAGCCTCTTCGGCAGCCGCTGCATATGTACCTTCCGGTGCGGCGACTTCCTGAACCGGGAATGAATATTCCTCTGCCTTCGGAGCAACAGTCACGAACCATACTTTCTTTCCGTCGTTTTCTACAATCTGGAGAGGGTAGAGCTCATTCCATGCCTCATCAAATCTTTTCGCATCCACGCAGTAATAACGTACGATGTATCCGAGATCCTTGAGTCCGTCGATAGCATTCTTGTCATAATCTCCCCATGGGAGTCTTGCCTTCATCTGCTTTTCTGCATTGGCAAGAGATACGTTGAGTTCGCCAAGCTTCGCCCTGCGGTCTTCGATGAAGTCGACAGGATCGCCTTCCACATTTACAGTGGCCTTTGCGATAGCTTCGGCATCAGCATCTTTGCTATAGTTGACGCTCTCAAGGAATTCCAGAACCTTCTTTGCTCTGGAAGCCTTCGCGAACATCTCGGAGGAGTCCTGGTCTACAGGTTTGACAGAACGGCTGATATCCACGACTCCGAGTTCCTGAAGCTGCTCCAGGAATCCTTCCTTCTCTCCGGTAAGGAGAATGAAGGAATATTTTGTCATTTTAGTTATCATTGTTCTGCTCCTCCTCTTCTTCTAATGCATGTCTGCTCTTCACGATCTTGGAAGC
>JAFQAR010000041.1 GCA_017399905.1 Bacteroidales bacterium | reverse complement strand
GCAACAGACGCTTCGCCTCACCGCCGAAGGTTGCAAGGTCAGAAGGGATGATGTCCATGTCGTAGCCGGAACGGACTGCCTTTTTCTGTTCCTCAATCTTCATCTTGTCGAGATCGGTGATCTTGGACTTGATGCTTTTGATAGCCTTCGCCTGATCAATGGTGCGGATATGAAAATTGACCGTGATGTTGTTTTCCATCTCAAGGAAATCAGCCAACATACGGTCATTCAGCTCAGGCGCGAGAATCTGCAAAAAGCTCACTGCGCCGATGGTCTTGCCCATCTTGAAACACTTACCTTCGCGGAAGTCGAAGGAGGTAGGTGCGATGAAATCCTTGGTACTCAGTCCGGTACGAGCTACCATGTCGAAGGAGAAACGGAAAGGCTCATTCGTGTCCATGTTGAACACATCATGAAGCACTTTCAGACGCTCATAGCCGGAAAGAGGCTCAGTCTTTACGCCGAGGGTTTTGAAGTTGTTGAGAATATCTGTCTCAATTCTGTCGAGCTTGGGTTTCGCGGTACGCAGCGAGTCAGCCTCAACACCGAAGGTGATGTACTTGCGCTTGAGCAAGCCGTTGTTGCCCTTGGTGAGCTGCGTCTGCAACATATCCGAATACTCAGTTCGGATGTCGTTGAAGTCATCATCCTGCGCCGGAATGTTGATCTGCTTCTTGAACTCATTGATGCTGGCTCTTTGGTTGATGAAGGAGAGCTGCACGAAGATGGAGCTGTCGAAGTAGTTGAGAAAGTCACACCAATTCTCAAAGATGGCGGTCTTGTCCTCATTCTGGGCAAGCTGATAGTTGATGTCGTTATAGCGGATGGTCTTGGTGTAGAGGCGGCTGTTCACCTTGCAGATACCGTCACGGCACATCTCCACATAGGGGATCGTCTGCTGTGCGGACTTGCGGACTTTCTTTGCCTTCTTGTCCTTTTTCTTCTGCAAGACGATTTTCTTCTTTTCCTCAGCGGAAAGAGCATCGCCGTACACCTTGCCATTCTTCACAGTCATTTTAGGCTTTTCTGCCTTTTTGGTGCTGCTGTTCAATCTGCAATTCCTCCTGTTCTTTGATTTCCTGCTGAATAACAGCATAGAGATTGTTTGTGCGGTAAGGACGCACCTTGTCCCTCAGAAACATGGACTTGATCACATGACCGAGGATTTTTTCTGCCGGTTGCCCGTCCTTCTCATACAGAGCAAAGAAGATAAACGGGAGCATGAATACCACCATCAGCATTGCAGAGGTGGACAAGCCGAGGCTGGTTTTCGTGAGAAAGAAGATCGGGACACCGACTGCCGCAGCTAAAGCAAAGCAGATGAGCTGCCGTTTTGTCAGATTGAACATGACCTTCGTCTTCACGCGGTTAAGGTCTTTCGGGACCGGTACAAATGCCATTGGAAACCTCCTTTCCGAGAGTGATGCTGCATTCGACCTCATTGCCCCATACATCCCATCCTTCGGGAGACTGCCTTGCAAAGAGTTCGATGCGCGGAACATCGCCCATGAGCTTGACGATGCGGTCACGGGTTTCATCCGGCTTTTTGGAGTGCTGTTCGATATGGCTCATGATGATCTGATGCACACCGGAGTTCTCCCGTTTGGGATGTCCCTTCGTAGCAAGGATGCAGAGTTCGGCATTGGCTCGTGTCCAATATCCCATGCCCATGAAAAGGCTGTCTGAGATCCGATTCTGCTTTACCCACACGAAAGCGACGGTTTTATATGAAAATCCCCATGCGTCAAGAACTTGGAAAGCCTCCTGCATACATGGGAAAGTGATCCACATGAAGAGCGCACAGTCTTTGGCTGCAAGCTCTCCAACGGGCAGAGCCTTGATGTCTTCAATGCTCATCGTCGGGTAATGGCTCTCCGCAGAGCGTCCCTGACCTTTCTTGGAATAGGTCCGGTACTGCCACGGGGGATCGGCATAGATGACAGAGTATTTCTTCAACCGATACCTCCTTCCTTAATGAGCATTGAAGATGGACTTGGCGAGTGTTCCGGTCTTAAACAGCGAGAAGCACAAGATGACCGTGTACGCTGCCACCGAGAACAATGCGGAGTGGATGTTTGCTGCGATGATCATGTTGTTGATGAGAACGGCATAGATACCGACGCATACCATGATCAAGAAGCCCTGAAATGCCAGAGCGAATAAGCCCTTGAGATAGTTCGTACCGATGCTGCCCCATTCGCGGTTGCTCATCGTTGCAATCGGGATCGGTGCAACGCTGACGGTGCAGTAAATCTCAATCATACGACCATAGAGGATGACCGTAATGAGGATGGACATGATCTTGAGGCAAAGGCTGATAAGCAGCGTCTCTATCGACAAGCCGAGCAATTCTCCGATGCCCATAGCCTCCATGCCGGTACGCATTGAATCAAGGGTAGATTGGATGTCGATGCTTGTACTGCCGTGTATTACTCCGGCTG
>JAFQAR010000040.1 GCA_017399905.1 Bacteroidales bacterium | reverse complement strand
GTCATTGATGGGATACTACGAAAAGTATCATCGGATGTAAGGAACCGCCGTATGCGGACCCGCATGTACGGTGGTGTGAGAGGTCGGTAAACGAAAGTAGGAGATAAACTCCATTACTTTCGTTTACCTCCTACTCGATTCTCCGCCTTTTCGAAGGCCTTCACTATCTTGGATACAAGCGGGTGTCGGACTATGTCCTCGTTTCTGAACCGGATGGTGCTTATGCCCTTGATGTTCCGTGTGAGTTCTATTCCTCTGAGCAGGCCGGAATCCTTCTTGTTCGGAAGGTCGATCTGGCTTGCGTCACCGGTCACGATGAATTTGGCGTCGCTGCCCATTCGTGTCAGGAACATCTTCAGCTGTCCGAGGTTAGTGTTCTGCGCTTCGTCGAGAATGACGCATGCCCTGTCGAGAGTCCTTCCCCTCATGTAGGCGAGAGGCGCGATCTGTATGGTTCCTTCCGCCATGAACTCCTGAAGCCTTTTTGCGGGAATCATGTCTCCGAGTGCATCATATAACGGCTGAAGATACGGATCCAGCTTGTCCTTGAGGTCTCCCGGCAGGAAGCCGAGCCGCTCTCCCGCTTCCACTGCCGGCCTTGTAAGTATGATCCTTTTTACCTCTCGGTTCTTAAGCGCCCTTACGGCAAGAGCGATGGCTATATATGTCTTGCCTGTTCCTGCGGGGCCTACGGCAAATATCAGGTCGTTCTCGAAATATGCCTTGACCATCTCCTGCTGGGTCCTGTTCCTTGCCTTTACAGGCTTTCCGTCATTGCCGTGGACAATTACGGAATCTCCGCTCAGTCTGAATCTGTCGGGGGAGGATTCGCCGTCGAAGAGGTCTTCCACGTCATATGGGGTGAGGTTCATCTTGTGCTGTCTTCTTTCTATCAGCATCTTCAGCTTTACGGTGAATTCCTCGACATCGGTGTCCTTTCCGTCGAGTATTACTTCATTGCCTCTTGCTGCGACCTTAAGATCGGGAAAATAGCTGCACAGAGCCTCAAGATTCCTGTTTCCGGGTCCGTAGATTTCAACGGGGTCGATTGCTTCAAGCTTGATTGATTGTCTGCTCATTCAGTATCTGTGATTCTTGTTGTTTCTTTAACATGTCTGTATGTGTCGGTCATCTTGCGATAGTCCCGCTGGTCTTGCCATTCGTCTTCCCTTCCGATGTATTCTTCGACGGGAATGACAGTGTACGAACTATTGAATCCTCCAGGTCTCGAGCACCATAGCCATGTGTATTCCAGAGGCTCCGCGGTCAGGTCGCCGTTTTCATGCCTTATGATACGTAGCGTGACCATCAGTTCAAGCTGCGTGTTGGCTGCACTCATGTTAGATACGGCGTTCCCCAGCGAGTAGACGACAGGCACTCCCTCTATCGTCATCGTGTCCTGCACCACATGAGGGTGAGCTCCTATTATGAAGTCCGCTCCGTTTCTTGCCAGCCAGGATGCTGTCTCTTCCTGTTCCAGTGAATGGATGAGCCGGTATTCCGGTCCCCAATGCGGCAGGACTATCGTGAAGTCGGCACCTGCGCTGTCTGCTCTCGCAAATGCCGTTCCGAGCTTCTCCTTTTCTCTTGCATAATTTGTCCGCGGCCATTGCTCCTGTCCTCCGAGATTGGTTCCGTAGGTGAAGTTTATGAACGAAAGCCTTATGCCTTTGCGTATGATTGTCAGAGGGGTGCCGCTTTCCAGCATCTCCTCGTCGGAAGCTATTCCCGCGAATCTTATCCCTTTATCCTTTTCCAGCTTCCTGTATGCTTCTATTGTCCTTGCAGCACCTTTGCTTCCCTTGTCGAAGATATGGTTGTTTGCTGCCAGAAATATGTCAAATCCGGTGTCTGCCAGATAATCTTCGAACCCGTCCGGAGCGGAGAAGCAGGGATAGCCGCTGTACGGTTCCCCTGCAAGAGTGAACTCCATGTTGGCGACAGCGAGGTCTGCCGATGAGATCCTGTCCTTTATGAGCTTGAAGTATGAACTGAAGTCGTAAGTCCCGTCTTTCTGCCGGGCCGTCTCGATCTGTCTCGTATGCATCATGATGTCTCCCATGAAGCATATCGTAAGCGTGTCGGCCTTGTAGAGGGGTGGAACGTCATACAGGGCTCTGCGCCATGATTCAGGCATGAGTATCTCCTGTGCCGATGCCCGTTCTGTGCGGAAAAGCATCGCTGCTGTCATGATCAGTATGAGACAGAAGGAATATTTCGTATGCCTGGCCAATATTTTTCGTGTATATATGACTGCAAATATATCAAGAATTATTTTGTCTCAGACCATTAATTATTTAAATTTGCACGAATATGCATAAATGTTTCTGATTATGAAGAAAATCCATATACTGTGCGCTTTGGCGGTCATGATGACCGTTTCCGGCTGTGATTTCCTAAGGATGCTTGCGGGACGTCCTACAAGTGAAGAGATCGAAGAGAGGAGACTTGAGATCCTGCGTGCTGAAGAGGCTGAACTTCAGGCACGTCTTGATTCCTTGAGGAATGTGGAGATAAAGATGCATATGGATTCTCTGAACGCTCTGGATTCCATCAGGCAACTTGGCGGTTCGATTCTCAATCCGGCAAGGTTAGGCGGGCTTTTTGCAACCAAGCTTGAGGCACGTTATTATATAATCCTGGGATCCTTCCGTACAAGATCGAATGCCGAAGCATTGTTCAACGTGGCCAAGGAGGCAGGATACAAGCCTGCACTCATAAATTTCGGCAAGGGCGGGCTTATCGCAGTCGGTGTCTCTCCTGTAAACAAGCTGCCTGATGCGCTTGACGCGCTCAGCAAGGTGAGAAACGAGAAATTCTGCCCTCAGGACGTATGGATCCTTGTTAATGAATGATCGGATGAAGAGATTTTTTCTGATAGCGCTTCTGGCGCTTATACCCTTGGTGACCATCTCTGCGCAGTTCCGCTCCGGGGCTTCTTATGATGACCTCTACGACAGTGAGACAGTGGCGGCCATCAAGAGCCACGTGCGTCATATTTCAGCTGCAAGCCTTGAAGGACGCAAAGCCGGTTCTGAAGGCGAGCGTGAGGCCGCAGCATATGTCACGGAGATCCTTAAGTCATATGGCGTCGATGTGCTTTCGCCTGCAGACGGGGAGATCTTCGGCGTACGTACGGAAGATGGCGACACCTTGACTTCACGGAACGTTATAGGTTTCGTGCAGGGCTATGACAGGAAGCTGCGTGACAGCTATATCGTGGTCGGGGCAAGACTTGACAATCTCGGCACGATGACCATGACGGTTGACGGCCGTCCTGTCGAAAGGATATATTACGGGGCGAACGGCAATGCTTCCGGTCTTGCCATGATGCTCGAGCTTGCAAGGATGGTGCAGACGAATGCGATAATGTTCAGGCGTTCACTCCTTTTTGTGGCCTTCGGGGCGTCAAACGAGACGTTCGCCGGTTCATGGTATTTCCTCAACAGGTCTTTCTCCGATTCGGACAAGATAGATGCGATGGTAAATCTTGATGCCCTCGGTACAGGATATAACGGTTTCTATGCGTATACCGCATCCAATGAGGATATGAATACTATCATCCGCAATCTGACAGGAGAACTTCAGCCGGTACGTCCGGAGATCATGGCGGCAGAGATATATCCGTCCGACCACAGGGCTTTCTATGCAAAGGAAATACCTTCCGTCACCTTTACCACAGGACGCTATCCGGAGCACAACACGGACCGGGACACCCAGTCCATCATAGATTTTGAAATGATGGAAAAGGAGCTCGAGTATATATATAATTATCTTCTGGCCTTGGCGAATGTGGGCTCGAAGCCGCTCTTCAGACCGGACGGAAGCCTCTCCAAGAACTCTCCATACGATGATGTCGTGGCGTATTATGACTGTGACCAGCGTCCTATGTTCCTCAACAGCACGGATCCGAGACAGTTCCTTGAGAAATGGGTCTACCAGTATCTCAAGTATCCTGAATCGGCCATCCTTGAGGGCATCCAGGGAAGAGTGATAGTCGAGTTCATAATCGGTACAGACGGCAAGGTGTCTGATGTCAGGGTGACAAGAGGTGTCTCTCCGGAACTGGATGCTGAGGCTGTAAAGGTCGTGAGCGCTTCTCCGAAATGGAGGCCGGGACGACTGAAAGGCAACAAGGTCCGCACCTCGATGACGATACCGGTCGAGTTCCGTCTCGAGCGTAAAGGAGGCAAGGCGAGCTTCGGTATAAAGAAATATTGATTTGAAAACAAATATATACCTATGGAATACAATTTTAAGGAAATTGAGAAGAAGTGGCAGTCTTATTGGGCAGCCAATCACACATTCAAGGCAGATGTGGATGCTTCCAAGCCTAAGTACTATGTTCTTGACATGTTCCCATATCCGTCAGGAGCAGGACTCCATGTAGGACATCCTCTCGGATACATCGCAAGTGACATATACAGCCGTTACAAGCGTCTGTGCGGATTCAATGTCCTTCATCCGATGGGATATGATGCCTTCGGCCTTCCTGCAGAGCAGTATGCGATCCAGACCGGCCAGCATCCGGCTGTGACGACGGAGAAGAATATCGCCCGTTATCGTGAGCAGATGGACCGCATCGGCTTTTCATATGACTGGTCGCGTGAAGTCCGTACATGTGATCCTGATTATTACAAATGGACACAGTGGGCTTTCCTGAAGATGTTTGACAGCTGGTATGACAATGTACAGCAGAAGGCCCGCCCTGTGTCGGAGCTTGAAACAGCTTTTGCTGCCGGAGGAAGTTCGGCTGTGGATGCCGCATGCGGTGATGTGAAACCGTTCACTGCTGAGGAATGGACATCATTCAGCGATAAGGAAAAGGCAGACGTACTGATGCAGTACCGTATTGCATATCAGGGAGAGACTGCGGTGAACTGGTGCCCTGCACTCGGTACAGTCCTGGCCAATGACGAGGTCAAGGAGGGCTATTCCGTACGTGGAGGTCATCCTGTGGAGCAGAAGAAGATGACTCAGTGGCAGCTTCGTGTTTCCGCTTATGCTGGTCGTCTTCTTGACGATCTCGAAGGTCTTGACTGGACTGATTCCCTCAAGGATATGCAGCGCAACTGGATAGGAAAGAGCCAGGGTGCCGAGATGAACTTCAAGGTTTCGGACGGAACCGATGAATATGACATGACCATCTTCACTACCCGTGCGGATACTGTGTTCGGAGTTACATTCATGGTGCTTGCTCCTGAGAGTGAGTGGGTGGAGAAGCTTACGACTCCAGAACAGAAGGAAGCTGTCGAGGAATACCTCAAGATGGCGAAGAAGAAGACCGAGCGCGAGAGAATGACGGAGACAAGGAAGGTTACCGGTGTGTTCTCGGGTTCATATGCAGTCAATCCGTTGACAGGAGAGAAGGTCCCTGTGTGGATTTCGGAATATGTCCTTGCGGGTTATGGAACAGGTGCCATCATGGCGGTTCCGGCTCACGATAGCCGTGACTATGCATTTGCCAGGACCTTCAATCTTCCGATCATTCCGCTTATCGAGGGCTGTGATGTCAGCGAATCCAGCTTTGATGCCAAGGAAGGAATCATGTGCAATTCGGGATTCCTTGACGGAATGACCGTGAAGGAAGCTATTCCTGCAGCCATAGATTACGTGGAGAAGCATGGTATCGGTCGCAGAAAGGTCAACTACCGTCTCCGTGATGCTATCTTCTCGCGTCAGAGATATTGGGGTGAGCCGTTCCCGATGTACTTCAAGGACGGCATCGCTACTCCTATGCCGATGGACAAGCTTCCTCTCGAACTTCCGGAAGTGGACAAGTTCCTTCCTACCGAGACAGGTGAGCCGCCTCTCGGCAGGGCTTCAGACTGGACTTACGAAGGATATCCTATAGAGCTCAGCACAATGCCTGGTTTCGCCGGCAGCAGCGCATACTACCTCCGTTATATGGATCCTCATAACAACGACGCTCTCGTAGGACGTGAAGCTGATGAGTACTGGAGAGATGTCGACCTCTACATCGGAGGTACCGAGCATGCTACAGGCCACCTCATCTACTCTCGTTTCTGGAACAAGTTCCTCTTCGACCTCGGATATGTATGTGAGAACGAACCTTTCAGAAAGCTGATCAACCAGGGTATGATCCAGGGACGCTCCAATTTCGTTTACCGTATAATCAATACGAATACATTTGTTTCCTACGGCCTGAAGGACCAGTATGAGACAACCGAGATCCATGTTGACGTGAACATCGTGTACAACGACCGTCTCGATATGGAGGCATTCAAGGCGTGGATGCCGGATTTTGCGGATGCTGAATTCATTCTCGAGGACGGTGAATACATCTGCGGATGGGCAATCGAGAAGATGTCCAAGTCGATGTTCAACGTGGTGAATCCGGATATGATCTGTGACACGTATGGAGCTGATACCTTGAGGCTCTACGAGATGTTCCTCGGACCTCTCGAGCAGTCGAAGCCATGGGATACCAAGGGTATCGACGGAGTGAACAGATTCCTCAAGAGAGTCTGGAGACTCTTCTACGACAGGGACGGATTCATCGTTACTGATGAGAAGGCGACACCGGAGGAACTCAAGGCCCTCCACAAGCTCATCGGAAAGGTACGCACAGACATCGAGTCCTTCTCGTTCAATACGGCTGTCAGCGCATTCATGATCGCTGTAAACGAGCTTTACGACCTCAAGTGCAACAAGCGCGAGATCCTTGAACCGCTTATCGTGCTCCTTTCACCTTTTGCACCTCATATTGCAGAGGAGCTCTGGGCATCTCTCGGACATGAAGAGAGCATATCATTCGCTTCTTTCCCTGAATACGTGGAGGCATATACGATCGAGAACACCTGCACCTATGCGGTTTCATTCAACGGAAAGACAAGATTCACGGTGGAGCTTCCGCTCGATATGTCACGTGAGGACGTGGATGCCCATGTCCGTGGCCTTGAACAGACCGCGAAATATGTCGCAGGCGGCAATATCATGAAGGTCATTGTCGTTCCAGGCAAGATCGTCAATATCGTTGTAAAGTAAAATAAACTGACACTTCTATGAAGACAAACAGAATATTGATGACGCTTTGGGATTATTTCCTGATGACCGTCGGCTCTGTAATCTTCTGTATGGCATGGACCTCATTCCTGATTCCGAACGGACTTGCCAGTGGAGGACTTACGGGTCTCTGTACAATCATCCAGTATGGTACAGGCATACCTGTCGGTCTGACATATCCTATCATAAACATTGTGCTTCTTGTATTGGGCTTCCTGTCTCTTGGCAGGGCTTTCGGATTCAAGACCATATATGTGATAGCAGTGACATCCCTTCTTTTCGACATCCTTCCTGAGTTCCCTCAGCTGGTTGTGATGATGGACGAGAAGTTGCTTGTGGCGCTGGTAGGAGCTGCTCTGGAGTCTGTCGGTATCGGACTTGTTCTGCTTCGTGGCGGCAGCACAGGTGGTACTGATATAATCGCTATGCTGATCAATAAGTATTGGCCTGTATCCCCTGGCAGAGTATATCTCTATACGGACATATTCATAATCACCTGTCTTCTTTTCGTTCCTGACAAGGGTTTTGTGGATATGATCTATGCATTTGTGGTGATGCTCGGTTTTTCTTTCGGCGTCGATTATGTGCTTCTCGGCAACAAGTCGTCGGTGCAGATCCTTGTCTTCTCTTCCAGGTACAAGGAGATTGCAGACCATATGATAAACGATGTGCAGAGAGGTGTTACAGCCCTGCAGTCTGTCGGCTGGTATTCTCAGCAGGAAAGCAAGGTGCTTCTTATCGTGGCCAGGAAATATCAGATGAATGAAGTCGTAAACGAGGTTAAGAAGATTGACAAGAAGGCTTTCATATCCATATCCACTGCAATGAGTGTGTTCGGAGAAGGATTCGAGGAGGTGAAGACTGGACTGAAGGTACGTAAGTCAGCAGAAATAAAGGAGGATGACAATGGCTGATAAAGGTTTATTGAAGACATCGTTGGGAACTCTGTTCAAGGAGTATGCTCTTGTTACCCTTGGTGTTGTTTCCTATGCACTCGGCTGGACGATATTCCTGCTCCCGAACAATCTGATCGGTGGAGGAGTGTCAGGTTTCGCTTCCATTGTGTATTATGCTTCAGGCATACCTATGGGAGTGACTTATTTCATCCTGAATGTGCTCCTCCTCATAATAGGAACGAAGATATTGGGAACCGGTTTCGGCGGAAAGACCATATATGCGATAGTGATGACCTCGGTCATGCTCGGCCTTATGCCTAAGCTGATACCGATGGACTTCATCCATGAGTTCGCATTGTCGAACGGCAAGCTCATCTGTACGTTTCTCGGAGGTATAATCGCCGGAATGGGAATCGGACTGTCGATCTCGCAGGGAGGCAGTACAGGCGGTACTGATATTGTTGCCCTGGTGTGGTGCAAGTACTACGCGGCTTCTCCTGGACGAGTGATCCTCATCGTGGATGTGGTTATCATACTTTCGTCCCTTCTCTTCCCGTCGTATACGGAGTCCGGTGAACTTCTTCCGTTTGCCGACAAGCTTGCAGTCGTGGTATATGGTCTGATTCAGGTTACTGTCAGCGGTTATGCTGTCGACCTGTATCTTTCGGGATCGAAGCAGTCTGTCCAGGCATTCATCTTCACGAAGAAGGTTGCTGAAATGGCAGATGCGATCGCTTTTGACATGAAGAGGGGTGTGACCGTGATTCCTGCAAAGGGATGGTATTCGAAGGAGGAGAAGCATGTCCTCATGGTAGTTACCAGAAAGACTGACCTCAATCTTCTCCTCAGGTATGTGAAGACCATAGACCCGGATGCCTTCCTGTCTGTTTCAACTGTTATGGGTGTGTATGGACAAGGCTTTGATACGATAAAGGTCAAGACCCGTAAATGACAGCTTGTTTCAAAAACGACAGAAAGACGATAAAATAAATGACAAAAGAATAAAAATCGTAAAAAGTTGACAGGTGCCGCCGTTACATGATCGCGTGTAACGGCGGTATTGCTTATTTTTGCCTGATAAACTGATTTGTTATGGTGGGGTTTCTGTCAGCGTTGATTATTGTGGTTCTGGTTTCGCTGGCTGCGGCAATGGCGATAAAAGGTCTCAGATATCCGGATGCGGACATCAGGCATGATATGGCGGTTCCGTTCATTCTGCTTGCCGATGCACTTATGATCATACTTGAAGTGTCCTTGGGTGGTAATGTACAGATCCGTCTTCTTTCCGGCATTGCGGCTGCGTTGCTTCCTTTTCATGTCTTACTTTCTTCGCTTGTCGAGGAAAAGGACAGGCAGAAATATGCATTGTGGCTCATGCTGCCGGTATACATAGATATAGTGTATCTTGTGTTATGTCTGACCGGACTTGTGGAAGTCGTTCCGGAGCGTTATCATATGTTTTCTGCGGCATTGTTTTCCGTTTCCGGAGCAGCTGTCTTCGTCTGGCTGATGTTCCGGCGTGTCGATGATGTGCATGCTGTGATGATGTCCGGAACAGTGTGGTCCTGCCTCTGTCTTGGCGTCGATGCAGTCTGTCTTGTCTTCAACTTGAGTATAGTTCTGGGATGTTCGGCTTTCATCATGCTGACGGAAATGTATTCCGGCTTTCATGTGATGCTTGCCGTCATGCTTCTTGCAGCTGAACTCGGGGCTCTCGGTTTAAGAGTCTGTCTCGGGTCGGTCTTCGTGATCAGGCAGAAACGTGAGATGCTGATCGTAGAATCGATGAAGGTGTCCCAGGTGGAGTGCAATGCTTCCAACCCAAGGGCCGATGAAATCTACAAGGATATTTATGAACGCGTCGTACTTCATTTCGAGATGGATAAACCCTATCTTGACGGTGCCTTGACCATCAACGACGTCGTCAGGGTGGTGTACTCGAACAAGGTGTACATCTCCAGGGCCATAGGACATTATACAGGACGCAACTTCTGCCAGTTCGTGAATTACTACAGGATAATATATTCCATGGACCTGTTCCGGGGAAGACCGACGCTGAAAGTCACTGAGCTTGCAGTGATGAGCGGCTTCAATTCCACAGTGTCATATGCGACCGCTTTCCGGCTTTTTATGAACGAGACCCCCAGCGAATGGTGCAGGAAGGAGCGTACTAAACTGCTGAAGATGAAAAAATAGATTATCTTTGCAGAAATTGAATGTAAAACTTAAATATTGTCATATATGGCTGACGAAAAGATTATTTTTTCGATGAACGGAGTGGGGAAGATACTTCCTCATAACAACAGAGTGATCCTTAAGGATATATATCTGTCATTCTTTTATGGTGCAAAGATCGGTATCGTAGGTCTTAACGGTTCCGGCAAGTCGACCCTCATGAAGATAATCGCAGGAATAGAGAAAGGTTATCAGGGTGAGGTTGTATGGGCTCCCGGTTATTCCGTGGGATATCTTGAGCAGGAGCCGCAGATGGATCCGGACAAGACTGTGATCGAAGTCGTGCAGGAAGGAGTCCAGGAGGTGATGGACATCCTTAAGGAATATGAGGAAGTGAACATGAAGTTCTGCGAGCCTATGTCCGATGACGAGATGGCTGCGCTTATCGAGCGTCAGGGTGAACTTACCGAGAAGATAGAGAACTGTGGCGGTTGGGAAATCGATTCGAAGCTCGAAAGAGCCATGGATGCGCTTCAGTGCCCTCCGTCAGATGCTCTGGTGTCCACTCTCAGCGGTGGAGAACGCCGTCGTGTCGCTCTTTGCCGTCTTCTCCTCAGACAGCCTGACGTCCTTCTTCTTGATGAGCCTACCAACCACCTTGATACAGAGAGTATCCAGTGGCTTGAGGCTCATCTCCAGCAGTATAAGGGTACGGTCATAGCCGTGACCCACGACCGTTATTTCCTTGACAATGTAGCCGGATGGATTCTCGAGCTTGACAGAGGCGAGGGTATTCCATGGAAGGGTAACTATTCTTCATGGCTCGACCAGAAGAGTACACGTCTTGCACAGGAGGAAAAGCAGGAGAGCAAGCGTCGTAAGGCTCTGGAGCGTGAGCTCGAGTGGGTGCGCATGGCACCGAAGGCGCGCCACGCCAAGTCCAAGGCCCGTCTGGGTGCATATGAGAAGCTGGCTGCCGATGACGGACGCGAGAAGGAGGCCGCTCTTGAAATCTTCATTCCTAACGGCCCTAGGCTCGGTAACAAGGTCATCGAGTTCAAGAACGTTTCCAAGGGTTATGGAGACAAGCTTCTTTATGAGAACCTCAACTTCGTCCTTCCACCTGCAGGAATCGTGGGTGTGATCGGTCCGAACGGAGCGGGCAAGACCACCCTCTTCCGCCTCATCATGGGACTTGACACTCCTGATACAGGTGAGATCACGGTCGGTGAGACTGTAAAGCTCGCATATGTGGATCAGCAGCACAGGAGCATCGATCCGGATAAGACAGTGTATGAGACGATAGCCGAGAATTCGGAATTCGTAAAGCTGGGCAAGAGGGAAGTGAATGCAAGGGCATACGTTTCCCGCTTCAATTTCTCCGGAGCAGATCAGGAAAAGCTTTGCGGAATACTTTCAGGAGGTGAAAGGAACCGTCTCCATCTTGCGCTGACTCTTAAGGATGAAGGAAACGTGCTTCTTCTTGATGAGCCGACCAATGATGTGGATGTAAATACCATCCGCGCTCTTGAGGAGGGTCTTGAGAACTTCGCAGGCTGTGCTGTAGTCATTTCACACGACCGTTGGTTCCTTGACCGTATCGCCACCCATATCCTTGCTTTCGAAGGTGATTCCCAGGTCTATTTCTTCGAGGGAACATACTCTGAGTACGAGGAGAACAAGAAGCGTCGTCTCGGCAATGAGGAACCTAAGAGGTTCAAGTACAAGAAACTGATGGCGGAATAGCAGAACGGAAGGCGGCTATCTGAGATTCCGGTTGAAATATTCGGCGATGATAGTCTGGACATCCTTTCCGCAATGGTGTCCTCCATCAAAAAATAAGGTCTGAAGCGGGGCATGCTGCATTTTTCCTGCAGCAGTGCCCTGCTTTTCTTCATATTCGGTGTAGTGCTTATGCAGCTTGTCGAAAGCTGTGCTGACCTTGTCTTCAGGGAAAAGATGGTCTGACCTGCCGTTCAGGAAAAGCATAGGCTTCGGAGCAAGAAATATCCCGATGTCACCGAAATCCATCTGCTCCCGCATCGGCATAACCGCCATGGAATAATCGGAGGCCTTCATCCTCTCGGAAAGGTTGAGAGTTGTCATCCATGAAAGTGCTACCCCGCATTTCACCTCCTTGCAGAAGGCGGCAAGCATCCAGCATCTATGTGCTCCCATGGAGAATCCGAAAGCCCCTATGTTGTCTTTATCTACATATGGAAGTCCGGCGAGAAGTCTGACTGATGCCACATCATCCCTCAGCATCTTTTCAGCCCATATGACACCGTCTTCGTAAAGACTGTCATAAACGGACTTCTGCCCTTCATAGACAATATTCTTCAGTTCCTTTATCTTCGCCTTTACCGACTTGGGGTCCATGGCTCCACACTGCTTTCCTGCATGTTCCGGACGGCCATATGTCAGCTGCGACCAATGCTGGGCTTCTTCTGATGATCTTTCGCCCCAATAAAGTGCATCGGCAACCATGACGACATATCCCATACGAGCCAGAGAGTCGGCAAGATATACACCGTCGAAATTCTTTC
This sequence comes from Bacteroidales bacterium, assembly GCA_017399905.1. Lineage (GTDB taxonomy): Bacteria > Bacteroidota > Bacteroidia > Bacteroidales > UBA932 > Cryptobacteroides. The sequence goes on along the minus strand of JAFQAR010000040.1, from coordinate 87,036 downwards.
CGACCCATTGGTCTGCGGACCTGCAGATGTGGTCTTCCTTTCCATGTGGCAGAATGTCGGCAATCGGCCTTGCCAGCTTCTCTTTCCCGATGTCGAATCTTGCGCCATGGTCATGAAGCATCACGATTCCCGGAAGCCGGTTACGTCCTTCAGCATGATCGGGCACAAGCAGGTATGCTCTGATGCGCTCGGACCGTTCTGTCGAGAATTCTATGTATCTACATTCGTACCCCTCTCTCGATTCAGTGGCGATGATCTCGGTTCCGGGTCTGACGCTTTTCCCTACATGAGGAACGTACAGATCCTTTTGCTGGGCCATGAGACATGCCGGCATCAACGATATGACCAATGACAGAATGGTTGGCAATATGGTTCTGGAAACCTTCATTCACTGTCCGGATCAGAATCCGAAATACCTGTCGGCGTTGTTGTATGAAATGTCCTGTACCATCTGATGCAGGAATGTCATCTCGCTCTTAGGAAGCTTGCCGTTCTGGATGTCTTCGCCGATAAGGTTGCAGAGGATTCTTCTGAAATACTCGTGGCGAGGATATGAAAGGAAGCTGCGGGAGTCTGTCAACATTCCTACGAAGCGGCTGAGGAGGCCGAGTGATGAAAGTGCGTTCATCTGCTTCTTCATGCCGTCTTCCTGGTCGAGGAACCACCATCCTGAACCGAGCTGGATCTTGCCCGGGCATGTGCCGTCGTTGAACGTGTATGCCATTGTCGCGAGAACCTCGTTGTCCTTAGGGTTGAGATTGTAGAGGATGGTCTTGATAAGCTTGTCCTCGAGAGCCAGCTTGTTGAGGAACTTATGTCCTGCTGCTGCGCACTGGACATCGTGGATGGCATCGTATCCAGTATCCGGACCGAGGATGTTGAACATGCGGGTGTTGTTGTCGCGGATAGCTCCGATGTGGAACTGCTGCGCCCAGCCCTTTGCATGGTCCATACGTGCGAAATCAAGGAGGATGGCGCTGCGGAACTTGAGCACTTCTTCCCATGTAGGCTGCTTGCCTGCGAGGGTGTTGCGGAAGATCTTGTCTATCTCTTCAGGTTCGAAGTCTTCTGCATAGAATGTCTCGAGTCCGTGGTCAGACAGACGGCTTCCCATTTCGTGGAAGAAGTCATGACGCTTCTGAAGGGCATCGAGGAGATCCTGATAACCGTTGATGGCTACACCTGAGATGTTGCTGAGCTTCTGGATATATTCCTTGTACTGCTCCGGCTTTTCGATCACCATCGCCTTGTCCGGTCTCCATGCAGGAAGTACCTTGACTCCGAACGGATTGTCATTTATCTGTTTGTGATATTCCAGAGAGTCAGCAGGGTCGTCGGTCGTACATACCACCTTGACGTTGAATCTCTTCATGAGTTCCTGTCCTCTGTATTCCTCAGTCTGGAGCTTTGCCGTACATTCTTCATAAATGGACCGGGCTGTCTGCGGATTGAGAAGGTCATATACGCCGAATACTCTTGCAAGCTCAAGATGAGTCCAGTGGTAAAGAGGATTCCTCATGGTATATGGTACGGTCTCAGCCCATTTCTCGAACTTTTCATAACTGCCGCGTGGACCTGTTATGAATTCTTCAGGAACACCGTTTCCGCGCATCGCACGCCATTTGTAATGGTCGCCGCCAAGCCATACCTCCGTCAGGTCCTTGAACTGATGGTTGTCTGCAATCATCTTAGGGACGAGGTGGCAGTGGTAGTCGATTATAGGCATCTTTTCCGCACTTTCGTGGTACAGTTCGCGCGCATAGTCGTTCGTGAGCATGAAATCGTCGTGGATGAAGGGCTTTTCCTTCATCAGACCGTCAATTTTTGAAAGAATTTCCATGTCTTTATGTTTATGTGTTTCTAATGCAAATATCGTCTGGTCGGCGTTCCGATGATATGAAAATCATACAAAAAACATTGAATAATTGTCATTCGGGGATAAATATACGACTTTTTCCGTGAACGGACACGGAAATTTTATATATTTGTCTCAGAACATGATATTCCGGTGTGTTACATGGCCCCGGAACAAGCAGGAAAGACAATAAAACATATATGATTATGGAAGCTTTAAACAGAAAGACAGCAAAGGTCAACAAGTATCCTACAAGGATAATCCAGTTCGGTGAAGGAAACTTCCTCAGGGCATTCGTGGACTGGATCGTATGGAATACGAACCGGAAGACGGACTTCAATGCCGGAGTGACTGTCGTCCAGCCTATCGACAGGGGAATGGTCGATATGCTCAACTCTCAGGACGGACTCTATCACGTCAATCTTCAGGGAATCGATAAGGGTGAAGCCGTGGATTCGATCCAGCTTATAGATGTCATCAACGGAGGACTCAACCCGTATACTCAGTTTGACGAGTATCTGGCACTTGCCGAGAATCCGGACATACGTTTCGTGATATCCAATACGACAGAGGCCGGAATCGCATTTGATCCGTCATGCCGGTTCGATGACAGGCCTGCTTCTTCATATCCGGGAAAGCTTACCCAGCTCCTTTATCACAGGTTCAGGCATTTCGACGGCGATATGGACAAAGGTCTCATCATCCTGCCTTGTGAGCTTATCTTCCTGAACGGAAAGGAACTCAAGAAATGCATATATCAGTATATCGACCTGTGGCAGCTCGGAGAGGGATTCAGGACATGGTTCGAGCAGGCGTGCGGGGTATACTGCACACTTGTGGACCGCATCGTTCCCGGTTATCCGAAAGATACTATCGACCAGATCCATGAGCGTATCGGATATAAGGACAACCTTGTCGTCAAGGGCGAAATATTCCATCTCTGGGTCATCGAGGCTCCGGAATCAGTAGCAGAGGAGTTCCCGGCAGACAAGGCGGGACTCAATGTACTTTTCGTTCCGAGTGAGGCTCCATATCATGAAAGGAAGGTGACCCTCCTCAACGGTCCTCATACCGTGCTGTCTCCTGTCGGTTATCTGTCAGGACTTGATACGGTTAAGGAATGTGTTGAGGATCCGGAAGTAGGCAAGTTCGTGAAGAAGGTGATGTACGGCGAGCTTCTCGAGACTCTCAATCTTCCTAAACCGGAACTTGAGGCATTTGCCGATTCTGTTGTGGAACGTTTCGTGAATCCTTATGTCAAGCATTTCGTTACCAGCATCATGCTCAACTCCTTCCCTAAATACAAGACAAGAGACCTGCCGGGACTGAAGACATATCTTGAGCGTAAGGGAGAGCTCCCTCAGGGACTTGTTCTCGGCCTTGCCGCCATAATTACCTATTACAAGGGAGGAAAGAGGGGAGATGTGGAGATCGTCCCTAACGACGATCAGACCATAATGGCCCTTCTGAAGGATCTGTGGGCTACAGGAGATACCCGTAAGGTTGCAGAAGGCGTCCTCGCGTCGGAATTCATATGGGGAGAGGATCTCAACAATGTGCCTGGCCTTACCGATATGGTGGTGTCATTCCTCGATGTCATTGCCGGTGAAGGCATGCGTGCAGCAGTAAGAAAAGTTATTGCGTAGGCCCCGGCGGCTGCGCTTGAAATGAATCTGATCATGGCGGAATTCATAAAGATCAACCCGGCCGATAATGTGGCCGTTGCAATAAGGGATGTCGATGCGGGAGGCAGCTTTGACGTCGATGGGACAACCTTCGTCACCCTGACAAAAGTCCCTGCCGGACATAAGGTCGCCTTGAAGAACCTCGCTGCAGGGGAGGATGTCGTCAAGTACGGTTTCCCTATAGGTCATGCCCTCGTTGAAGTGGAAAAGGGAGGTCTTGTCGATCATACGGTGCTCAAGACCAACCTTGAAGGACTTCTTGAATATTCCTACCGTCCGTCTCTTACGGAAATCGCTCCGGCGGAGGAAATGGCTTTCTTCAAAGGATACAGAAGGGCCGACGGCCGTGCCGGAATACGTAATGAGATATGGATAATCCCGACTGTCGGCTGCGTGAACGGAGTCGTGAAGAGTCTCAGACAAAGGTTCGAAAAGGAACTGGAAGCTTATCCCGGTGTGGAAAAGGTCATTGACTTTCCGCATAATTACGGATGCTCCCAGCTTGGGGATGACCATGAGAATACGAGGAGGATCCTTGCCGATATGGTCCATCATCCTAATGCTGCGGGTGTCCTTGTGGTCGCCCTGGGATGTGAGAACAATCAGCTCTCTTCTTTCCGCGAACTGGTAGGCGAAGTTGATGAGTCGCGTGTAAAGTTCATGGAGTCTCAGAAGATTCAGGGAGATGAAGTGGAATATGGCTTGGGCCTTCTTCGTGAGATTGCAGAGGCGGCCAAAGATGACAGACGCGAAGATGTTCCTGTCAGTGAACTCAAGGTGGGGCTAAAGTGCGGAGGTTCGGACGGATTCTCGGGAATCACTGCCAATCCTCTTCTCGGCCGTTTCTCTGACTGGATAGTTTCACAGGGAGGAACTACCGTCCTTACGGAAGTGCCGGAGATGTTCGGTGCCGAGACTATCCTGATGTCTCGTTGCAAGGACGAGAAAACCTTCGATAAGACCGTTCATCTGATCAATGACTTCAAGGCATATTTCATGAAGAATGACCAGCCGGTCTATGAGAATCCGTCACCTGGTAACAAGGCTGGCGGCATATCGACCCTTGAAGAGAAGTCTCTGGGCTGCACTCAGAAATCCGGCAATTCGATTGTCCGCGATGTCCTTCTCTATGGAGACAGGCTGCAGGTGAAGGGACTCAATCTTCTGAGTGCGCCTGGCAATGATCTGGTGGCTTCCACGGCCCTTGCGGCTGCCGGATGTCAGATAGTGCTGTTCACGACGGGAAGAGGAACTCCGTTCGGCACCTTCGTCCCAACTGCAAAGATATCCACAAACAGCACTCTTGCGGCAAACAAGCCATTATGGATCGACTTCAATGCGGGAGCGATAATTGATGGTACTTCTTCCGAAGAGGTAGATAAGGATTTCATCGATTTCGTGCTGGATGTCGCATCCGGCATGCATACGAACAATGAGAAGCCTGGATACAGCGAGATAGCTATATTCAAGTCCGGTGTCACTCTTTAGCGGACATACCGGAATATATTTGTCTGAAACGGCATGGAGCATCATCGCACCATGCCGTTTTCCTGTTGTTTCTGTAGAAATAAATCATTACATTTGTAGATGCTTAAATTTTCCAACAAACAATGAAGAAGTTTACTTTGCCTAAAGACGGTGGCCTGATAGAGGCCGGTCTTCCTAACGGTATCAAACATTCATATGAGAGGATACCGGCTCATATATTTGAGGATGAGGAAGTTGCAAGTGCTCAGCTTGCGCGTAACATCGCTGCGAAAATCAATGCAAGCGAAGGTGTGTTCAAGTTAGGACTTACTACAGGATCGTCTCCAGTCGAGCTTTACAGGGCTCTCGTTGCTCTTTACAAGGCAGGAGAAGTGTCATTTGCGAATGTCGAGATATATAGTATCGACGAATATTATCCTGCACCAGCAGACAGCCAGAGCCGCAACAGACGGCTTTATGAGGAACTCGTGGCAAAAGTGGATGTGAAGAAAGAGAACGTTTACATTCCGAAGCTTACAGAAATCCTCGACAGCGATGCTGTATCTGAATTCTGTGCAAAATATGATGAGATGGCATCAGGACTTGACCTCCTCGTGATGGGTACGGGAGAGAAGGGCCAGATCGGTTTCAACGAAGCCGGAGCATCGGAGAACAGCCGTACAAGGACAGTGCTTCTTCCATACGGATCAAGAAAAAGGCAGGCAAAGAATTTTGCCGGTGACATGAATGAGACCCCTGACAAGGCGATTGCATTGGGCATCAGGACTATGATGTCGGCAAAGAAGATCTGTCTGATAGGATGGGGTGAAGACAAGGCCCAGGTGGTCAAGAAGATTGTCGAGGACAAGATGGATCCTTCATGTCCTGCTTCATTCCTTCAGAGACATGGCAACATTTCATTCTATGTGGATGAGAACTCTGCCAGCCTCCTTACAAGAAATGTCGCTCCATGGCTTGTAGGTCCTTGCGAATGGACACCTAAATTCATCCGCAAGGCTGTGGTATGGCTTTGCGAGCAGGTTCATAAGCCGATCCTTAAGCTTACTCAGGGAGATTATCTTGCAAACGGCCTTGGCGAACTTCTCGAACAGCATGGTCCTTATGACAAGATCAACATAAAGGTATTCAACGATTTCCAGCATACGATTTCGGGATGGCCGGGCGGAAAGCCGGGTGCTGATGACAGCACACGTCCTGTTCCTTCGTCTCCATTCCCTAAGAGGGTGGTGATCTTCTCGCCGCATCCGGACGATGATGTCATCTCTATGGGCGGTACATTCATCCGTCTCGCCGAGCAGGGCCATGATGTTCATGTGGCATATGAGACTTCAGGAAATGTCGCAGTACATGATGACGTGGTGCTCCAGCATATGGATGCAGCAAATGAACTTGGTTTCGGTGACCGTTTTGACGAAGTTAAGGAAATCATCGCATCAAAGAAGCCGGGACAGCCTGAACCAAGGGCGCTTCTCAACCTCAAGGGTGCTATCCGTCGTGCTGAAGCGAAGAGTGCGGTTCGCTCCTTCGGACTCAACGACAAGACTAACTGCCACTTCCTCAATCTTCCTTTCTACGAGACAGGAGGAATCAAGAAGGGTGAGCGTACCCAGGCGGATATCGACATAATAGTGAAGCTGCTTCAGGAAGTGAAGCCTCACCAGATATATCTTGCCGGTGACCTTGCCGACCCTCATGGTACGCATCGCGTATGTACGGAGGCTGTGCTTGAGGCATTGAACCAGCTTCAGGGTGAAGAGTGGCTCAAGGAGTGCCATGTATGGCTCTACAGAGGCGCATGGATGGAGTGGGAGCTCGGAAAGGTGGACATGGCGGTTCCGCTCAGTCCGGATGAAGTGATCAAGAAGCGTCATGCCATCTACAGGCACCTTTCACAGAAGGACATCGTGCCGTTCCCAGGTGAGGACCCACGTGAATTCTGGCAGAGGGCAGAGGAGAGGACTCAGAATACAGCACGTCTGTACAACGAATTGGGTATGGCCGAGTATCAGGCTATCGAAGTGTTTGTGAAACTTTTTTAAATGACTGAATAGATGAGAGTTATCATTGAACAGAACAGTGCAAACGGCTCGGTATGGGCTGCGCGCTACATCGTATCAAGAATCAAGGCCAAGGCTGCCGTTACCGACAAGCCGTTCGTACTTGGACTTCCTACAGGAGGTACCCCTGTCGCTACATACCAGGAACTTATCCGCATGTACAAGGCAGGTGAGGTTTCATTCAAGAATGTCATCACATTCAATATGGACGAGTATGTCGGACTTCCTGAGGAGCATCCTGAAAGCTACCATTCGTTCATGGCAAGAAACTTCTTCGACCATGTGGATGTACCTAAGGAGAACATAAACATCCTTAACGGAAACGCTGAGGACCTTGAGGCTGAATGTGCTGCGTATGAGGCCAAGATCGTGGCTGCCGGCGGTATCGACCTTTTCATGGGCGGAGTAGGCGAGGACGGACATCTTGCCTTCAACGAGCCTTATTCATCACTTGTTTCTCGTACAAGGATCAAGAGCCTTACATACGATACCATCCTCGTGAACTCACGCTTCTTTGACGGCGACATCAGCAAGGTGCCTACTACAGCTCTCACAGTGGGTGTCGGAACTGTCATGGATGCAAAGGAGGTCCTTGTCCTTGCTTTCGGTCATAAGAAGGCAAATGCGCTCAAGGCTGCAATCGAAGGCGCGTACTCACAGGCTTGTACCCTTTCAGCTCTTCAGGCTCATCCGCACGGAATCATCGTAGCAGACGAACTTGCTGTCGGAGAACTCAAGGTAAATACCTACAGATATTTCAAGGATATCGAGAAGTCTAATCTTCTTTAACCGATATGAACAGATTCAGACCATTGATCCTTGCGGTCATTGTTGTGCTGACTGGTCTTCTTGCATACGGGCTTTGGACCCAGCCGGGTCCGAAGCCTCTTGATTCAGAAGGCTTTTCATCCGCACGTGTCATCAAGGATATCGAAGTCATTTCAAAGGACCACCATTCGGTCGCTCATCCGGAGGAGAGGGCTGTGGTCAGGCAGTATCTGACAGAGCGTCTTTCAGTCCTGGGTGCGGATACCGTCATGTCTTTCCGTTATGACTCTCTGTCAGGCCCGGAAAACAAGCACGTAAGGTATACATTCGATGCTGTGGATGTGTGTGCCGAGTTTGCACCGCTTCAGGCTTCCGACGAGACCACGTACATGATGATCGTTGCTCATTATGATTCACGATACTCACAGCCGATGCCAAAGGATACGGTCTGGTCGTATGGAGCTGCAGATGACGGTTACGGAGTCGGAGTGGCTCTGGAGACCGTTTCACAGCTGCTCAAGCAGAGGGAACATTGGAAGCAGGGCGTGAAAGTCCTGTTTACCGATGCTGAAGAAGTCGGCATGATGGGAATGAAGGCCATATGGGAGAATGACCGTCAGGTCTTCGACAATGTCGGATTCATCATCAATATAGAGGCTCGCGGTCCTTGGGGACCGGCCCTTCTGTTCGAAACCTCACCTGGAAACGAGAAGGTCATGGACCTTTATTCCGATGCTGCGCGATATCCGTATACATATTCCCTGACAACTGTCGTATATGGTTTCATGCCTAATTTCACGGACTTTACGATTGTAAAGGACTATATCCCGGGAATGAATTTCTCAACCATTGCCGATATCAATCATTATCATACAGATCTCGACAATTTCAGCAACGTGAGTGAGAAATCTGTCCAGCATTATGGCGTCCAGATACTTCCTGTGGCCATGAAATATCTCAGGTCGGATGAATATAAGGATAAGGACAGCCTAAAGTCAGACAGGGATGCCACATGCTTTACCGTTCCTGGTATAGGTCTTATCAGTTTCAGCAAGGCAGGCTATCTTGTGGTCAATCTCGTGATATTCGTCTTCTTCCTCCTTCTCTTTGCATTGGAAGGTGTCAGAGGAAGGCTCAAGGCTTCGAAGGTATTCAGAAGTTCGTTGGTTGTCCTTCTTTCGGCTGTGCTTGTCCTGGTATTGGGCGAGCTTATGGCCTTCGTATGCGCGAAGATCGCCGGTGCTGTCTTCAAGCCGTTCGGAATAATCCAGGGCGTGACATTCGATAATGCCGCAATGATAGGCTTTACTGTCCTCATGACATTGGTTACCCTGTCAGTATACATAGTGTCAAGGCAGAAGGTGGTGATGGGCGTTTCCGGCTCAATGCGTGCAAGCGCCATAGCAAATGCTGTCACGAGATATGCATACAATCACCTTTATGCGTCCCTTGCCCTCATGTTCGTCTTGAGTGCAGTACTTCTTTTCGCGATAGGTGAGAACCTTATGTTCCTCATCCCGCTGTTCTGCGGTACGGTGGCGATGTCGCTCTACCATTTGACTTCGCTCAGGTTATGGCTTCCTGTGGCGATTACATTCATCCTTCTGCATGCATTCTCTTTCCTTTATGCTCTTGCGATGGCTTTGACAATAGGAGCTTTCGGAGCGGTTGCGATGCTTGCGTTCCTCGACCTTATGGTACTGATTCCGTTGGCTGACCTTTACATGGTTCCGTCAAGGAAGTGATACCCTGGAAGATTATAGAAAAGAAATATCCTGTGGGTCTGCCCCACAGGATATTTCTTTTTTGCGTGTATGTCCGGACTGTTTAGTATCCGAAGATGTCTTCGAGAGAAAGAGTCTGGATCTGACCGAGTGTCTTGAGATAGTCCATGTCAAGGTCCTTGATGTCTCCGAGGATTCCGTAAACGTATGTACGGCCTTCTACCCATTCGTCCTGAGTCTTCTTCACATCTTCAAGAGTAAGGCTCGGAACGGTCTCGTAGAGACGTTTCTGGCGTGGTTCTGCAAGGCCTTTGTCCCTGTCTGAAATATAGCTGTCAAGGATGGCATATCCGGTTGTGCGGGCTGTACGTATGCGTGTTATCAATGCTTCCTTTGCAACTTCGAAGGCAGCCTCCGATTCCGGCATGTCGTTGATGATTTCGTCGAAAGCCTCGATTGCAGTCTGCATCTTGTCGTTCTGTGTGGCGATGAATGCATAGTACATATACGAATCATCCTTGTGGGATGGCTTCATGAGTCTGGCGCTTGATGAATATGCAAGTCCGCGTGCCTCCCTCATTTCCTGGAATACGATGGCGTTCATGCCGCCTCCGAAGTATTCGTTGTACATGTCGAGATATGGCTCAGCTTCAAGGTCAAGCTTTTCACCTCTGTTCGAATACTGGAGATAATAAAGCTGCTTTGCATCGTACTGCGCGAGATATACCTTGCTTGATGGAGTAGGGATACATTCGGTATATGTCTTCTCAAGAGGCTTGAGGTCCGCTCCTGTCCTGTGGTGTTTCTTGAGCAGCTCTGAAAGCTGTTTCTCTGATGACGGACCGTAGTAAAGGACTTCATGCTGGTATCCGAGCAGACTGCGTACCTTGTCGATAAGCTCTTCCGATGTTATGGCCATGATCTCATCGTTGCTTAGAGTTACCTTGTCAATGAATTCAGGTCCGTAGAGAACATAGCGCTGGAGTGCGCTGAAACATCTCGACTGGTTGAGCTTTGCATCAGTACGTGACTTGAGCATGTCTGCCTTGAGGTTTGCGAGGATGTTCTCGTCAGGAACAGCATTCTGCACAAGGTCTTCCACTATATCCATCGCTGCAGGAAGATTCTCTGCAAGTCCGTTTACGGAAATGTAGGTCTGGGTGCTTCCCGAACTTAGATTGAAAGAGCAAGCGAGCTGGTACATCTCCTGTGCGATATCTTCTGCGCTTCTTGTCGCTGTTCCAAGATAGCTGAGATAGTTGAATGCCAGATTCAGTGCAGGGTCGTTCTCGGTACCGGTGTTGAAGGAATATGTGAGGTCAGCGATGTCGTTGAGTGTGTTCTTTACATAAAGAACGTCAAGTCCTTCAGCCTTGAAGCGCTTCATGTCGGTGTCGTAGTTGACGAATACAGGCTCGATAGGCTTTACCTCAATGCCCTTTATTTCGGTCAGGAATGAACTCTGCGCATCTCTGTTCGCCTTGATCGGAGTGATCTTAGGGGCTGATACCTTCTGGACGCTTGTGTCCTCTCCCTGACGCTTGTAGACTACAGCGTAATTATTCTCGGCGAGATATCTGCCTGCCCAGTCCATCACGTCCTGCTTGGTTATCTTGCTCATCTTGTCGATTGAAGCGACGTCATCAGCCCAATCGGTACCGTTGATGAATGACTGTACGAACATGTCCGCCCTGCTTGAATTGTCTTCGAGCATCTGCATCATTGACAGCTTGAGGTTATTGATGGTTCCTGTCATGAGGGCTTCGTCAAACTCTCCGTTGCGTACCTTGGCAATCTCTGCAAGCAGGAGGTCCTTTACCTCTTCAAGAGTCTGTCCCTGCTTAGGGTTGGCCATGAGGATGAATTCTCCTGCGTCAGGTCTGGTGTATGACATTGCCTGAGCGCCGAGAACCTTCTGCTGCTGGTTGAGGTTGAGGTCGATGAGACCGGCCGAACCGTTTGACAGGATATATGCCACTACATCGGCTACGAGGGCTTCGTCAGAGCCTGCGCCCGGATATTTCCAGCCTACCATGATGTTTTCCGCATCAAGACCGTATACGTCCTTCGAAACAGGAGTCTCTATCACGCTCTTTGTCTCAAGCTTCAGTTCAGGGAGGTTCTCGTTAGGAACCATCTGACCAAAATACTTCTCGATCACGGCAACCATTTCGTCCGGGTCGAAGTCACCGCTGAGGCAGATAGCGATATTGTTAGGGACGTAATATGTCTTGTGATAGTTCTTGATGTTTGTTATCGAAGGATTCTTCAGGTGCTCCTGTGTGCCGAGTACGGTCTGTGTTCCGTATGGATGATCAGGGAAGAGCATTCCGTCCATTGCCTCGAGAGCCTTGCGAAAGTCTCTGGTCAGGGACATGTTCTTCTCCTCGTATACTGTCTCCAGCTCTGTGTGGAATCCGCGGATTACAGGGTGCATGAACCTGTCAGCTTCGATTCTGGCCCAGTTCTCTATCTGGTTTGACGGGATGTCTTCCACATAAACGGTCATGTCTGTAGAAGTGTAGGCATTTGTTCCGTTCGCACCGATGAGGGACATGAGCTTGTCATATTCGTTAGGGATCGAATATGATGAGGCGAGATAGCTGATAGAGTCTATCTGGTGGTAGATTGCAGCTCTTTCTGCCTCTCCTTCGGTGTTGCGGTATACTTCGAAGAGGGCCTCTATCTGGTCAAGCAGCGGCTTCTCTGCCTCATAGTCGGAGGTGCCGAAATTTTCGGAACCCTTGAACATGAGATGCTCGAAGTAATGGGCGAGACCTGTGGTTTCAGACGGGTCGTTCTTTCCGCCCACCTTCACTGCGATGTAGGTCTGGATACGTGGAGTTTCCTTGTTTACGCTCATGTAGACCTTAAGCCCGTTGTCAAGGGTGTAGATCTTCGTTCCAAGGGGATCGCCTGCCACAGTCTCATATTTGTACTGCGAGCAGGAAGCGAGGAGCATCATTACAGCCCCGGCCGCCATAAATAAGATTCGTTTCATTTCAGTATAGTTTAGTTTTGATTGATTGTCAGTCCCTTCTTGCCAGTCCTATGTAGTAGAGCAGGGTCGCCAATGAACCCAATGCAGCTATGACGTAGGTGTATGCGGCCCATTTCAACGCATCAACGGCCATAGGACGGGTCCTGTCGTCTGTTATGCCTGTCTGTGTCAGCCATCCTACCGCCCTCGTGCTGGCATTAATCTCGACCGGCAGGGTGATGAAGCTGAATAAAGTCGTCATTGCGAACAGTATGATTCCGAACCAGAGCAGTCCTGGGAATACATGCATGAGCAGCACTCCTGCAAGCAGGACCCACTGGACGATATTTGAAGCGAAATTGACTACCGGGACGAGTGCCGAGCGCAATTTCAGAGGCGAATATCCGAGCGCATGCTGTACTGCATGTCCACATTCATGTGCGGCTACCGCTGCGGCAGCAACGCTTCTGCTTGCATATACTCCCTCGCTGAGAGCGACGGTCTTTGTCTGAGGATTGAAGTGGTCGGTAAGCATTCCTCTTGTCGGAACGACCTGCACGTCGTATATCCCATGATCCTGAAGCATCTTTCTGGCGACATCCGCACCTGTCATTCCGTTAGGTAGGCCTACCTGCGAATACTTGTTGAAACGGCTCTGGAGCATCTGCTGTACGATGAAGCTCAAGGCCATTATTGCAATCATTATGATCCAAATGTTCATTTCAGATGACTTTAACGGTTAATAATCCTGCCATTTTGTCCGGAACTGCACACAATGCACCCCTGGTTATGGCAGAGATATACATGTGCAAAAAACAGACCACTTGCAAAAGTAGCATTATTGTCAGAATATTTCGTAATTTTGCAGTTTATAATCCATTGTGTGTCTGTTTGACCACAGTTTAATTGATAATATGTATATAAACAGCGACTTCTCGAGACTGGAGATCGATCTGGACAGCTGTCTTGAGAATTATAAATATTTCAGGTCTAGACTTGATGCGTCTACCAGGCTCCTGGTGCTTGTGAAAGCGAACGCCTATGGGCATGGGGCTGTGGAATTCGCATCCCTGATGGAATCAGCGGGGGCAGACTATCTTGCTGTAGCTTATCCTGTAGAAGGTATTGAGCTGCGTCAGGCAGGGATAAAGTCTCCTGTCATGGTGCTTACTGCAGGAACTGATTCCTTCGAACAGATAATCAATTACGGTCTTGAACCAGGCATTCCGAACATGTATTCGCTGAAACTGCTCTGTGAAGTTCTTGAGAAGAGGGGAATGAAGAATTTCCCGATTCATGTGAAGCTCGACACAGGAATGCATCGCCTTGGCTTCATGACTGACGAACTTGCAGAGCTTGAGGATTTTCTCAGGACGTGCAGTCTGGTAACCGTCAAGTCTGTATATTCACACCTTGCGGCTGCTGATGATCCGGAATGTGACGATTTCACATTGGGACAGATACGTCTTTTCATGGCTAATGCAGACCGTCTCTCGGATTCTATAGGCTACAAGCCTCTCTACCATATTCTCAATTCGGCAGGTATCGAGCGTTTCCCTCAATATCAGTTCGACATGGTCCGCCTTGGTATCGGAATATACGGCGTCAGCGCCATTCCGGGCACCCGTCTTTCACCGGTAGCCTCATTCAAATGCAAGATTCTTCAGATCAAGACCTTGAGGCCGGAAGACGGAACCATCGGTTATGGAAGACGTGGCAAGATTGCTGAGGAAGGAACTGTCGTCGCGACGATTCCCGTAGGCTATGCTGACGGACTTGACCGCCATCTGAGCGGAGGCAGAGGTTCATTCAGTGTCAACGGGCACAGAGTTCCGACAATCGGAAACATCTGCATGGACATGTCGATGCTGGATGTGACCGGAATCGACGTAAAGGTCGGTGATACGGTCACAATATTCGGTGAGGATCCTACCATTATGGAGCTTGCACGACTCCTCGGAACGATTCCTTATGAAATCCTTACATCAGTTCCCCGCCGTATAGAAAGAATAATCGTCAGGAAGTGACATTAAACCAGAAGGTAAACCGAGTATCCATGGAAAACAATAACGAGTTGAAAACCAACAGCAAATACAAAGTCCTTTTCGTGTGTCTGGGGAACATATGCAGATCTCCGGCCGCGCAGGGAATATTCGAGCATATCGTCCGGGAAAACGGTATGACCGACAGACTTTCAGCAGATTCAGCAGGCCTTTATGGCGGTCATGCAGGACAGCATCCTGACCGCAGGATGCGCACTGCAGCCTTGTATAGAGGTTATGGACTTACCCATTCCGCACGTCAGGTAAGAAGCTACGATTTCCAGGATTTTGACATGATCGTAGCTATGGACGATCAGAATTATGAGGATCTGATGCATCTTGCTCCTTCTGTGGAGGCTACCCATAAGATCAGACGTATGGCCTCATTCCTGACTACGCACAAGATCTCCTATATCCCGGATCCGTATTATATGGGTGCCGAGGGATTCGGAATGGTTCTTGACCTTCTCGAAGAAGCTTGTGCCAATTTATATGAAACTATAGTGAAGGCGGAGTTTTAGAAACTCCGCTTTTTTGTATCTTTGCATCGGGATTACGGAGTAAGGGAATCCGGTGCGAATCCGGAACTGTGCCCGCAGCGGTAAATCTTGCCAACACTCCCGCAAACTGCCATTGCAGCGTCTGCTGTGAGAAGGCGCGGTGAAGTGGAGATAAGTCCGAAGACCTGCCGTAGTCAAGTCAAACATGTGAGGCCCGGGGGCAGGCTTCCGTAATGGCGTAAATCAATGTTTTTTTCAATTCTTGTTTCAGCAGGCCTGCTATTGATGGGCCTGCCCGTCGGTACGGATGTACCGGTCACCGATTCGCTTCATGCTGTGACGGTGACGGCAGACAGGGGAGTGGTGGTTTCCCGGACAGATACCCTGTCGGTTTCAGACCGTTTTTCAATTTCAGATGTAATCAATTCCAATCCGTCGCTGCATCTTGGTGACAATGGTGGCTATGCCGGCCTCAAGGCCGTGAGCCTCAGGGGAATGGGAAGCGCTCATACTTCTGTCTACATAGATGGCGTGAAGGTGGGCAATGTACAGTCGGGCCAGAATGACCTCGGTATGACAGGCCTTGAGAACTATGGAAGTGCAGTGGTCGATTATGCACAGAACAGCATTTTGTTCCATACGCTCAGACCGGTGTTCGGAAAGAGTCCGGTAGCCGGAAAAGCGAGATTCTATGCCGGCTCGTTCGGAACATATCTTCCGTCGGCGAGGCTTGACTTCCGCCTGTCGGAAAATCTTGCTCTTTCCGTAAATGCAGCAGGTATCATAAGCAAGGGTGACTATCCTTACGGTGACGGTCTCAGAAGAGAGAACAATGACGTGTCACAGGTACGTGCGGGGCTTGACCTCTTCGGTGTCATGAGTGGCGGCGATTATCATGTAAAGGCTTATTACAACGGAACGGACCGCGGAACTCCAGGTTCGACGGATTGGCCTTCCGAGGACCGTCAGAAGGACATGAATGTCTTCCTGCAAGGGTCATTGAGAAAGAATTTCTCGTCTCTGTACACCCTTCATCTTAGCGCAAAGGGTTCATATGACGACATATACTATACAAGCTCATGGGGTGACAGCCGATACGGACAGACAGAGGTTCAGGTCAATTCCGCTCATCTGTTCAGAGTCAGCAGATGGCTCGGCATATCCCTGGCCGCCGATCTTCAATGGGATGGGCTCAGGTCGACCAGCTATGACGCTTCGCGTTTCACCGTCCTTACCGCACTGGCATCGTCATTCCGTACCGGACGTTTCTCTGCCGACCTTGCTCTTGAGTACAACGGTGCCTTCGATGCTGACGCACTTTCAAGGAGTGCCTTTTCACCTTCTCTGGACATGAGGTTCGAGGCGTTTGAGGGCTTTGACGTAGTAGCCTTTGCACGCCGGGCATACCGTATTCCTGTATTTAATGAACTCTATTACGTCGGCTATGGAAATCCTGAACTCAAGCCGGAGGATGCCTGGATGACAGATCTCGGCATTGACTTCAACCGTCAGGCCGGTGATGACTGGAGGATAAAGGCCAAGGCGGACGGATTCCTGTATCTTCTTTCCGACAAGATAACGTCTGCGCCTACGCCGGAGGATCCTGCCGTATGGCAGCCATATAATATCGGAAAGGTCCGTTCTGCAGGAGTGGACATTTCGGCGGGAGCGGAATACCGTTCTGGAAGCTGGATATGTGCTCTCAATGCCGGCTACACTTTCCTTTCAGCTAAGGATATGACTCCGGACAGTTCTACATATGGTAGCCAGATTCCGTATGTGGCCAGAAATACGCTTATGGCTGATGCTGTCATTGCATGGAAAGGATGGTCTCTGAATCCTGTGTGGCAGCTCAGGGCGGGCCGTAGCGACGGATATGGAGAACTTCCGGACTGGGATACTCTCAACTGCGGTCTTTCAAAGTCTTTCAGCTTTGGAAAGGCGGGAACCCTCACTGCAATCCTGTCCGTGAGGAACATCCTTGACGAACATTATGAAATTGTCAGCGGCTATCCTATGCCCGGACGAAACATGATATTTGGTGTCGAATATAAATTCTGACATATGCTCAGTCTTCTCTATGTACTCATTTCTGGAATAGCCTTGCCGATAGGAGGCATCCAGATGCAATATCTCTGGCGCAATCAGCTGGGAGACGTCTATAGTCTCGGTCTCGGCAGTGCGGCCTGTCTCGGAGCGGCAGCCGCCACAATGTCCGGATGGTGCTCTCTGACTATCGGAAGCTTCGTCTGCACCCTCATCTGTACCTTTGTCTGCTTCTTCGTGACATTGCGTGTCAGCACTCAGAACCTCATAACTTTCGGCATCCTTTTCGGCACTTTCATAGGTTCTTTGGGTACGATTGTGGTGACCAATGCACCTGACGGTGACCTCCTCAAGCAATATTATCTCTGGGGAGCGGCTAACTTCAATATGGAGGGTGTGACAACATGGGACATAGTCTTTTCCCTTGTCCTTTTCACAACAGGACTTGCGGTCGCCATTCTTGCAGCTCGTGCCCTGACGCGCCATTTCAAAGGAGAGATAGAACTGACTGCTCTGCACAAGGCCCTGCTTCTGCTTTCCATCATGTTTCTTGTGACCAGTTCTGTGT
Organism: Bacteroidales bacterium; assembly: GCA_017399905.1. Classification (GTDB taxonomy): domain Bacteria; phylum Bacteroidota; class Bacteroidia; order Bacteroidales; family UBA932; genus Cryptobacteroides. The sequence continues at coordinate 69,323 of JAFQAR010000040.1, read as the reverse complement.
CAATCTGCGGCCCTATAGGTTTCATCTCCCTGGGTGTTCCGAATCTGAGCCGTATAGTGTGCAAAAGTCCGGATATCCGGAAACATTATCTTATCTCCGGCGCAATGGGAGTCGGACTCCTTCTTGCAACATATCTTGTGGTGAAGTATGTGAATTTCGGCATATACCTTCCTGTAAGCGCAACAATGGCCATCATTGCGCTTCCGCTGATGGCCATTCTGTTTATAAGGAAGTAAGTTTATCTGCTCTTCATGAATCTGAGGCATTTGAGTATCCATGAAGGCAGAGGCTTGCTGTCTTCGCGGTTCTCAAGATGGAGATAAATTCCAAGTTTCTTGAGAATAGGAATCTTGAATGTCTCCACGAACTCGATCAGCGTTCCATCCGGGTCTTCCACATAAGTGAAATGGCCGTTTGCCTCTCCCATCTTGAAATCGCGGCCTCCGTCGCATACGAATTCATGTCCGAGAGCTGATGCAGCCTTGCGGATCTCTTCCATATTGCGGATGTCGAAGCAGAGGTGGATGAAGCCTGGGTCTCCCCAAAGTCTTCCTTCATAGAGCTTTCGTGGCGCAGGTACGCCTTCTTCCGACACTCTCTGCACAAGCTCGATATGGGATGTGCCCATAACCTCGCAAAGAGGTCCTTCGATAGGCTTTGAACGGGTCAGCATGACTCTGCGCAGCTTGTACTGCGATCCTGGAACTCCCTTGAGGTCGTCGAAAACCTCAGTGACGTCATATTCCACCTTGTCGTAGTCCATGATTGAACCATAGAATTCCATTGACTTCTCCATGTCGGAAACACCGAGGATAGCTCCGTTGTTACCGCCTGTATTCTTGTCCTCATTGTAGAAGCAGTAGTCGTCTTCTTCCACGTCGAAGATGTTGTTCCATGGGTCAGTTACGAAGAAATGCTCCTTTCCTGCCGGGTTGGCTGACGGAACTGTGAGTATGTTCACACCTTTCTTCTTCATTTCCTCATATGCTGCACGTACATCGCGCGACTTCACCTTGCAGGCAAAGATTCCGTAGTCGCCGAATTCCGGAGTGAACTGAATGTAGTTCAGTTCACGTTCTCTTGGCTCCCATACTTCGAATCCGCCGCCACCGCGCAGATTGAGGACGAGGATGGCGTATCTCGGCTGTGGCTTGCCTCCTGTGTATGGAAGCATCCTTTCTGCAACACCTACGTCACCGAACAGCTTTATGTCAAATCCGAAGATCTCCTTGTACCATGCCCATGATTCCTCTACGTTCCTGACGCCTATTCCGACCTGCTGTACTCCGCAGATCACTTTTCTTTTAGTCATATCCTTATTCCTTTATCTTGCTGAAACATTACGTGCTATGAGACGGAAGAGACACGGTATGTATTTATAGAACGGAACCATTATAGTGTCGAAACCTCCGATTACCTTCTGATGCCTGCAGTGTGCGATTGCACGGATTGCAACCTTGGCGCACTTGTTCACGTCATATCCGTTAGCCTGGCCCGGATCCATCACTCCTGTCGCCTTTCCGTTGCCGTCAAGGGCATTCTTCGATACATCAGTATGGATGCGTCCAGGGATGATGATGGTAGTCTTGATCTGCGGATATTCCAATGCTATCGTTTCATAGAATCCGTGAATCGCATGCTTTGAGGCGCAGTATGCGGAACGCACAGGGAATCCGAATACGCCTGATACCGATGATACGACTCCTATATGCACGCCTCTTTCGAGGAACATGTCCTTCAATGCCTTTACGAGATAGATTCCACCGAAATAATTGACTTCCATCAGCCTTCTGTCTACGCTTATGTCCGTTTCCAGAGTGAGGGCCCTCTGTGAGATACCGGCGTTGAGGAAAAGGAAATCGATCAGGTGTCCTTCAGTCCTTATCCATGATACTAGTTCGTCTATAGATTCCGGTTTTTCCACGTCTACTGTCTTGCACCATGCCTTGACTCCTATCTCCTCGCACTTCTTCTGCACCTTTTCGAGTGTTTCCATGCGCCTTCCTGTCAGGATGACATTGGTGCCTTTCTTGGCATACTGGTAGGCCATAGCCTCACCTATGCCGCTTCCACCGCCCGTGATGAGGACGGTCTTGTCCTTGAATTCCAACATATGTTCTGGTTTAGTACAATAATATCTTCCGATCAGAGCATCAGTCCGGCCTTTACTTTGTCAGCTGTCTCCTGACCCTTGATGTGGGCAAGTATTGCAAGACCGAATTCCTGCGCCCAGCCCGGACCACGTCCTGTGATTATGTTTCCGTCCTTGACGACACCTTCCTTGACATATTCGGCACCCTTCTCTGCAAGGGCCTGCTCGAATCCGTCATAGCATGTCATCTTTATTCCTTTCAGTTCGCCAAGCTCGCAGAGGACAACGCTTGGAGCGGCGCAGATTGCAGCAAGGGTGCCGCCTTCCGTATGATGCTGGCGCATTATGTCCATGAGCTTGCCGAATGCTGCAAGATTGGATGAGCCGGGCATTCCTCCCGGGAATATCATGACATCGCTTGGAAGGCATGGGCCGAATGATGTGGATGCACGGAACTCTCCGAATGACATGTCTGCAACTACAGGGATCCTGTTTGAACTTGTAACTATTCTGTCATCGTAGATCGAGACTGTCTTTACGTTTACTCCGCCTCTGCGGAGCATGTTGACGGTGGTCAGTGCTTCCGAAACCTCGAAACCGTCAGCAAGAAATACATATACTCCCTTCATATCTTTACATTGCAAAAGTATTGAAACCTCCGTCGACAACGGCAACCGTGCCTGTGACGAATCTTGATGCGTCGCTTATGAGATAGTGGATGGTTCCGCAGAGTTCCTCCGGCTGTCCCATTCTTCCGAATGGAGTCTGACGGATCACATCTTCTCCTCTCTGGGTCCAGCTTCCGTCCGGGTTGGTGAGGAGAGTGCGGTTCTGCTCGGTAAGGAAGAATCCTGGCGCTATGGCATTGACTCTGATCCTCTCGCCGAATTTCTTCGCGACTTCAGTTGCCAGGAAGGCTGTGAAGTTGCTTATTCCTGCCTTTGCGGCCGCATATCCTGCAACCCTCGTCATAGGGCGGAAGGCTGCCATGCTTGAGAAATTGACGATAGTGCCTTCTCCCTGCCTGACCATCTGCTTCAGGAATACCTGTGACGGGATTACCGTACCGGTAAGGTTCAGGTCGAGGACCTTCTGGAATTCTTCCGGCTTGAGGTCGAAGAATGTTCCGGTCGGAGCGATAGTTGCGCCAGGCATGTTTCCTCCTGCCGCGTTAAGGAGAGAGTCGACACGTCCGTATGCGGCTATGATGTCTGCCAGATTCTGCTCGAGAATCTCCTGATCCATGACGTCTGTAGCAAGGAACATGGCCTCGCCTCCTTCGGCCTTGATGCCATCCACAATGGCCTTGCCGGCTTCAGCTCTTCTTCCGAGGATGACGACCTTGGCTCCTTCTGAAGCAAGATATTTCGCGATTGCCTTTCCGAGTACTCCGGTGCCTCCGGTAATCACGACCACTTTGCCTGTTATGTCAAACAATCTGTTCATATCTTTTATCTTTCTGCTTTTATCCAGAACGGTGATACAGGAAGACCTTCAGCGTTCTTCAGGTTTCCAGGGTTGAAGTCGCCCCAGCCATACCTCACTTCGCAAGGGTCGAATACGAACTCGGAACGGATCCTGAGATATTTTCCTTCCCACTCGTAGAATGCAAATGTGACAGGATAGAATATTCCTTCGCTTCCGGCGACTTCCAATCCTTCGATTTCCATCCATCTGTTGAGTCCGTTGCCGCAATCCGTCAGCTTGACAGCGATTTCATTCCTGCCGTCAATCCTGTAGCACTCAACTGCCTCAGGGCTGTTGCATGCTATCCTGCTGTGGCCGTAGTCTCTGTTCAGTGCAAGATATGCAAGACGGTCTCCGACTTCCTTCTTCTTTGCAGGATGTATGTTGTCCATCTCATATGATTCCGTGAGGTCGTTTGTCACGACTATGCCGCTGTTCGGAATAGCCTTGGCTGCGTCATGCTGGGCCTGACGGAGAAGGGAAGCATAGCTGACTTCCGATGCCGGCTTATATCTGTATGGTGCAATCTCGACCATGTAGAACGGCAGCTGTGCCTCCGTGTCGTTCCAACATTCCCTCCAATGCTTCACCATTGTGCCCATACGGTCAACGAACTGCTCGTGCTTTCCTACATTCGAGCAGCCCTGATACCATATGAATCCTTTGACTGTATATCCCATGACAGGACACAGCATGGCATTGTATGCAAGGTATGGTCTGGTGTAATGCATCTGGGCCTCGATCGCTTCGCGGCTGAGATCCTCGTCCGGATATGTTTCAAGAATTGATTTCGGGGTCCAGCTTTCTACACGTGCTCCGCCGTATGCGCAGGAAACGATGCCGACAGGAACATCAAGGACCTCATTGAGCTTGCGTGCAAAGAAGAAGGCGGTGGCGCTCATTTCAGGAATTGTCGAAGACTCCGCGCCTTTCCATTCTCCTTCAACATCGTCCAGAGGTTCGTACGATTGCTTGATAGGCACTGTGAACATCCTGATCTTTTCTGTTGCTGCAGGAGCTGATATGTACTCGATGGCGTTTTCGACAGGGCAGTTGAAGAAGCCCCTCATAGGCATTTCCATATTGCTCTGTCCCGAGGCAAGCCATACCTCACCGACAAGTATGTCGTTCAGTCTTACGGTAGTTCCGCCACCTTTTACCGTGATAGTGTATGCCTTGTAGCTTGCTGCCGGAGTCTTGACCTTGACAGACCATTTTCCTTCCTGGTCTGCCTTGCCTTTGAAAGAGGTGGAACTCCATGACGGGGTTACGGTAATTTGTGCGCCTGGATCCGCTGTGCCCCAGATCGTTGCCTCCGTGTTCTGCTGGAGAACTGCTCCGTCGCTGCAAAGTCTTGAAAGCGAGAGCTTTGCCTCTGCATTTGCGAACATGAGCATAAGTGCTGCTATGCTAAGTAACCTTTTCATATTTTGTCTATAATATGCAAATTTAAGAAACTATCCTGAAAAATCAATTGTGATGAGTCATGTCGAGCTTGATCTTCTTCAGCTCTTCGAGAGGCCTTTCCGGCTGTGATACGTCAGACGGAATCTCCATCCCTGAGAATTCCTGGAAATACTGCACGCATGCGTCGCGCCACCATCTTGAGTCGCTTTCCTGGATCTCAAGCTTTGCTTTCACTTCCTCCCAACGCTTCCGGTCCACGAACGGGCGCATCTCCTCCCATGTACAGATGTAGCTCTGAACCGTCCTTATCCCTCGGTCGTATCTGTGGCAAAGCTCATCCCAGAGAGTCCTGCCGGAAGACATCGTGTGGTCCCATGGCGTGTGATGGAACCACAGGAGCAGTTCTTCAGGACAGGTACTGATGTCGTTGTAGATGCTTGCGAGAGGTTCATGGTACTGGTCCACGTTACCGCTTCCGGAACGTGTCCTGTCAAAGCCTACACCTGCTGCGTCTGCCTTGTGATAGTACTTGGGAAGCCAGTCGGCTCTCGCTCCTGGTATCTCGCACCAAGGTTCGGGACCATAATGATGTCCCCATGCAAAGATGTGATGGAGTCCGAGCGGCATCATATAATCGACCGCCGCCTCCCTGGATGACATCATCATTTCAAGTACCGGCCCGACGAATCCGGGATCTGAGGTGAAGGTCTGCATTATCCATTCTCTTGCTATTTCTTCCGAAGAAAGGCTGCAGTCCCAGGCCATGCGGCCGAATCCGTACCATGATGACTGTGCGAAATGATGCCCGCACCAGTTTTCATCGCGTCCTATGTTGGCCACTCCGGCGATTGCTGTCGTCCTGTATGCATCAGGATAAGTCTTTCCTGTCGTGATGGCTGCGATTGTCGATCCGGGACCTTTGCAGTACGTGTCGCTGTCCAGACATTCCTTGAAAAGAGGAAGAAGGTATACCAGATGATTCGAGAAACCGAGATACTCCTGTGTGATCTGCAGCTCTGCCATCATCTGTGTGTTCGGCATATGTCCGAAAAGAGGACTGAACGGTTCGCGAGGCTGGAAGTCGACAGGACCGTTCTTTATCTGGATGATGACGTTGTCTCTGAACTGTCCGTCAAGAGGAGCGAACTCGTCATAAGCCTGGCAGGCCCTGTCAGAACTTTTCGGTGAATATACGAAGGCTCTCCACATTACGATGCCGTCGTATGGCCTGAGGGCGTCTGCAAGCATGTTTGCACCGTCCGCATGAGTGCGGCCGAAGTCCTGAGGTCCGGGAAGTCCTTCTGAATTTGCCTTCACGAGGAAGCCTCCGAAGTCGGGAATAAGTCCGTAGATCTCAGCCGCCTTGTCTTTCCACCATTCTGCGACTTCCGGCACGAGAGGGTCGGATGTAGCAAGGCCTCCGAGAGCTGCCGGAGAAGAAAAGTTGACCGATAGGTAAACCCTGATTCCATATGGACGCATGATGTCCGCTATCTCTGCGACTCTTTCGAGCTTTTCCGTGCTCAGTATCTCCGGAGTTGCGTTGACATTATTCAGAACGCTTCCGTTGATGCCTACAGATGCATTCAGACGGGCATATTCCTTTATCAGGTCCACAGGGACAGGCTCTCCCCAGTGCCATATGGACCATCCGGCATAGCCTCTTTCCACGGTATTGTCAAGATTGTCCCAATGATTGAGGATCCTTCTCTCGAAAGAAGGCTCTTCGCGAAGGTCCAGGGGGCCTTCCGCCTTTCCTGTCCTTTCCATACGCTGCAGGGCATAGGTTCCGTACATGGCTCCTGTTACGGTCCTTGCCATAATCTTTCTTCCGTCCGGAGTGTCCCTGATGATGAATCCGTCATTCTTGAGGTCAAGTCCTTCATCCAGGACTACCTCTGCATTGACTTCAGGTGTTCCTTCGGGAAGCCATAAAGCATTGCCATTGTCAATCGGCTTTGAGCAACTGACAATGGCAAGCATTGAAATAACACACACTTTGAATTTATTCATCTGTACCCTCTATAGTCTGGATAGTACCGTCTTCGTTGTATTTGAGTTCACATACTTTCAGGCTGCGCAGCCATGTGAGGCCACCTGAAGGAACGCTGTCATGGTGGAAAAGCCACCACTTGCCGCCGTATTCCACTATCGAATGATGAGTGGTCCAGCCCACTACTGGAGTAAGGATAACTCCCTTGAATGTGAATGGTCCGTAAGGATTGTCGCCTATCGCATAGCAGAGGTAATGGGTGTCTCCGGTCGAGTAGCTGAAATAATATTTACCATTGTATTTGTGCATCCATGATGCTTCGAAGAAGCGGTAAGGGTTGTCAGCGGTAAGAGGCTTTCCCTCTTCGTCAACAACGACTACAGGTCTTGGTTCTTCCGCGAATCCGAGCATGTCGTCGCTCAGGCGCACCACGCGGGCTGGAAGTCCTGCCTCCTTGCCCTCCGGAAGATATGCGCTCTCAAGAGCCTTGTTGTCCTTGTATCTCTGCAGCTGGCCTCCCCAAAGACCTCCGAAATACATATAATACTTTCCATCCTCCTCAAGGATTGCAGGGTCGATGCTGTAACTACCCCTTACCGGATCCGGCTGAGGAATGAACGGGCCTTCAGGAGAGTCGCTTATTGCGACGCCAAGGCGGAAGATGTCGTTCCTGTCCTTGAGAGGGAAGTACATGTAGTACTTTCCGTCCTTTCTTGCGACATCACAGTCCCAGAGCTGACGTCCTGCCCACGGAATGTCGTCAGTGTCAAGTACCTTTCCGTGATCTATGACTTCAGCAGTCATAGGGTCATCGCCGTTGAGGCTGAATACGTGATAGTCCTTCATGTTGAAATGGTCTCCGTTGTCGTTTTCAGGGATACCGGATTCCCAGTCATGCGAAGGATAGATGTATAATCTGCCGTCCCACACGTGAACGGAAGGGTCTGCCATATAGTCGGCAGGAACAAGGTATCTTTTAGGTGTCTTCATATCTGTATTGTATTATTTTAAATATTCATTAAGGAATGGTTTAGGCTGGAGATTGCGGTCAAAAAGGAGAGGGTATTCCACGCGTCCCTTCATCGGCCAGTCGTTCTTCCATGAATCGTCGTCGCTGACGCCCCAGGTGGTCACGCGTGTCACGACATCGGAATGTCTGATGAACAGATCCATGAATGACTTCATCCTCTCATTCCACACAGCCGACACTTCCGCCGGCAGTCCGTCTGGATACGGATTCATTGAAGCCCGGAATGTCACGGTGTCGCTTACCTCGGCTCCGGACTTGACGGTAGGAAGGGCGGACATCTCCCACTCGGTGATCATGACATTGCATCCTGTTCCGGCAAATGCGAGGAGGCTTTCCTCGAATTCAGCCATGTCAGGATAGTCCATGCCCATATGGCCCTGCATTCCGACTGCATCTATGCGCAGGCCGAGCTCCTTGAGCCTGTTTATGAGCTTCACGTAGGCTTCACGCCTGCCGGGCACGTTCATTCCGTAGTCGTTGAGGTAGAGTTCTGCATCAGGATCCGCTTCATGGGCGTATCGGAATGCCAGAGGGATGAAATCTTCGCCGAGAATCTCGTAGAACGGACTCTTCCTGTAGGAACCGTCCTCCACTATGGCTTCGTTAACTACATCCCATCCGTGTACGCGTCCTTTATAGCGGGATACTATGGTGGTGATGTGCTCCTTCAACCTGGCTTTAAGGACCTCCGGAGTCACATAATTGCCTTCATCGTCATATGGGAACCACTTCGCAAGCTGAGAGTGCCATACGAGGCAGTGACCGATGATGAACATTCCGTTCTTTTCTCCGAATTCGACGAACTTGTCGGAAAGAGTGAAGTCGTATACATCTTCTGCAGGATGTATGACCTCCGACTTCATGCAGTTTTCGGCAACGATGGAATTGAAGTTCCTGATAATCGTTTCCACACCGGCAGTGTCCCTGCCTGTGATCTCAGCTTCATTCAAAGCCGCTCCGATATAGAAGTGGTCTTCAAAAATGTCTTTGAGGCCGGGCTCCTCAGGCGTACCGCATGATGCGAGGATGCCGATGATTCCAAATGCAAGTATCTTCTTCATGTTATGCATTCTTTGCTCTTTCTTCGATTTCCATGTTTATCTTGTCAATGACGTCGTCTTCAAGTTCATATTTTGAAATGATGAACATGGCAAGGACAAGAAGGATGGCCGGGATGACTGCGACGAGCCAGAGGATACCCTGTTCCGCGAATTCTGACTGTACAGGAAGGTCCTTGTTGAATCCTACAAATGCCAGTACGAGTCCTGGAACTACACCTCCAAGGGCCATTCCGGCCTTGAAGAATATTCCCGTGAGGGCGTTCACGATGCCTGAGATTCGTTTTCCGTGAGTGTATTCGCCATATGAAACGACCTCAGGGACAAGTGCCCACATGTATCCAGTCGCCACGATCACACCTGTTGACTTGACGAACTGAGCTACAAATACGAGCCATATCTGGTCGTTGAGGGCAGGAATCACCGATACCGCATAGAGCAGTCCCATTCCGACGATTGCGATGGTAAGGAATACATAGAACATGTTCTTCTTTCCGATCTTTCTCTTGATGGCAGGCACCATCGGCATGAAGATGAATGCAGGAATCGATCCCAATGCCATGAAGTAAGGCATCATGTTCTCGGCCTTGACGTTGTAGATCATGTAGTATGAGCCGGCTGAGTTTCCTATCGCCATCATTGCGAATGCAGTGATGAAGAAGAAGGCAAGAACCCTCAGAGGCTTGTTGTGGACGAACTCCATCCACAGGTCCGATACCTTCACCTTTTCAGTTGCGGATTTGTCGAGGACGACCCTTTCCTTTGTCTGCGAGAAGCAGAAGACGAGGAGGGCGAAACCGGCAAGGGCATAGATGAGCATGGTCACGAACCATGCGTTTCCTGCTTCGGCCGATTCCATCTTTCCGTCAGGAGAAAGAGAAGCCACAAGCATAGGGATTCCGTATGATACGGCAAGACCTCCTAAGTTTGCCATGAACATTCTTGTGGATGTGAGCCTTGTTATTTCGTCAGTGTCTCTTGTGAGCGATGAATTCAATGCTCCGTAAGGGACGTTGATAAGAGTGTAGCACATCGAAAGTCCTACATAGGTCACATAGGCGTAGAGGAGGGATCCTGAGAATCCGTTCCAGAAGCAGAGAATCGCAAAGCCGGTAAGAGGAAGTCCTCCGAGCACGAGATAGGTGCGGTATTTTCCCCATTTCGGATTGCTCTTGTCTACAAATGCTCCTACAAGAGGGTCCCATATTACGTCTATTATCCTGACGATCAGGAACATGACTGCCGCTACTGCCGGGTCGAGGCCGTAAACGTTCGTGTAAAATATCAGCAGATACATGCTGACGGTCTGATAGATCAGGTTCTGTGCAAGGTCTCCTGCTCCGAAACCTACTCTCTGCAGCCAAGACAGTTTGTAAAAGCCTTTGGCTTTATTCGCATTGTTGTTCTGTGACATGGTATGTGTTTTAGTGTTTTCCGTTTTCCTGTTAACATTACAAAGTTAATCAAATATATGCAGTTTCAACTTTATCATGTGTTTCATGATGTTTAGATTTTAGAACATCATGTGTCAAAATAAACACATAAGATGTCAGAAATGTAACATCGTTTGAAGTCTTGATTTATTTGATTAAATTCGCAGGAATTTCATGACTGAAACAGATTAAAACATCATACTATGAATGACATTAGAGTAATGAATCTGGCTGCCGACAATATAAGGATCCTGGCAGCTTCAATGGTGGAAAAGGCGAAGTCCGGACATCCGGGTGGTGCCATGGGTGGAGCTGACTTCATCAATGTACTTTATTCGGAATACCTTCAGTACGACCCTGAAAATCCGAAGTGGGAAGGAAGAGACCGTTTCTTCCTCGATCCCGGACATATGGCACCGATGCTTTATGCCCAGCTTGCCCTTGCAGGAAAATTCGGACTTGATGAACTTCAGCAGCTCCGTCAGTGGGGCTCTCCGACTCCGGGCCATCCTGAGGTGGACATCCTCCGCGGAATCGAAAATACGTCAGGACCTCTCGGACAGGGTCATGTCTTCGCTGTAGGTGCTGCCATCGCTGCAAAATTCCTTGCTGCACGTACCTCAAATCCTACTTTCTCTAAGGAAACCATATATGCCTATATCTCGGACGGCGGAATACAGGAGGAGATTTCACAGGGTGCCGGCCGCATAGCCGGTCATCTCGGACTGGACAATCTCGTGATGTTCTACGATTCCAATGACATCCAGCTTTCGACGGAATGTGGCGATGTCATGTCTGAAGATACGGCAATGAAGTATCGCGCGTGGGGCTGGCATGTCATTACCATCAACGGAAATGACTGCGGTCAGATCCGCGCCGCCCTCGATGAGGCGAAAGCGGTTACAGGACGACCTGTCCTCATCATCGGAAAATGCGTCATGGGCAAGGGTGCCAGGAAAGCCGACAACAGTTCATATGAGCGCAACTGCAAGACTCATGGTGCACCTCTCGGTGGAGATGCATTCAGGAATACGGTCGTTAATCTCGGCGGTGATCCTGAAAATCCTTTCGTGATCTTCGACGAAGTGAAGGATCTTTACGCAAGGCGTGCTGAGGAACTCAAGGCTATAGTTGCGGACCGTCATGCTGAAGAGAAGGCATGGGCGGCTGAAAATCCTGAAAAGGCTGCTGCTCAGGCGGAGTGGTTCAGCGGCAATGCTCCTAAGGTGGACTGGACTGCAGTAAAGCAGAAGGCTGGTGATGCGACAAGAAACGCATCTGCTGCCGTTCTCAGCCAGCTTGCCCAGCAGGTACCTAACATGATATGTGCGTCTGCAGACCTTTCCAATTCCGACAAGACTGACGGCTTCCTCAAGATGACGACGTCTTTCGTTCCGGGAGATTTCAGCGGTGCCTTCTTCCAGGCCGGTGTGGCGGAGCTGACTATGGCATGCTGCTGTATAGGTATGGCCCTTCACGGTGGTGTGATTGCGGCTTGCGGTACATTCTTCGTGTTCTCTGACTACATGAAGCCTGCGGTACGAATGGCTGCGCTTATGGAACTTCCTGTCAAGTTCATATGGACTCATGATGCATTCCGCGTAGGCGAGGACGGACCTACCCATGAACCTGTAGAGCAGGAGGCACAGATCCGTCTGATGGAGAAGCTCAAGAACCATCACGGCAAGAATTCCGTTCTTGTTCTCCGTCCTGCTGATTCAGAGGAGACTACACAGTGCTGGAAGATGGCGATGGAGAATGTCGACACGCCTACAGCTCTCATCTTCTCGCGTCAGAACATCGAGCAGCTTCCTGATGGTACAGACTATACCCAGGCTGAAAAGGGAGCTTATGTGGTTGCGGGTTCTGATGAGGATCCTGACGTTATCCTCGTGGCATCAGGTTCTGAGGTTTCCACATTGGTTGCAGGTGCGGCTCTCCTTCGTGAAGACGGACTCAAGGTACGCATCGTCAGCTGCCCTTCTGAAGGCCTCTTCAGGACACAGCCGGCCGAGTATCAGCAGTCTGTCCTTCCTTGTGGCGCAAAGATCTTCGGTCTTACGGCAGGTCTGCCTGTCAACCTTCAGGGACTTGTAGGATGCAACGGCAAGGTGTTCGGCCTGGAGAGTTTCGGATTCTCGGCTCCATACAAGGTGCTTGACGAAAAGCTCGGGTTTACGGCGCAGAATGTATACAATCAGGTGAAGGCAATGTTCTAAACCTTCTTCCGACAGATATTAAGACCGCACCCATCAGGGCGCGGTCTTTTGTTGTGTATCAGTGAAAAAAAAGATAAGTGTAAATGATACACTATTAAAAAAGATTGTTAAATTTGTAGCCGGACACTAAATACTGATAATCATACAATGAATGCCATCTTTAAAACGATGATGCTCGCAGTTGCAGCAGCTGCGGTGCATGCTTGTGCGCCAGCACCGGAAACGACTCTTTCGGGACTCGATCCGGAACGTTTTGTAGCGCAGGTGGGGGACAAGACCACAGCTCTGTACACGCTCGTCAATCCTTCCGGAATGGAAGTCTGTGTCACCAATTTCGGCGGCCGGATCGTCTCTGTAATGGTTCCTGACCGCAATGGGGAAATGAAGGATGTGGTTCTCGGCTTCGATAACGTTTTCAACTACATCGACAAGGAGAACACGCCTAGCGATTTCGGCGCTTCAGTCGGACGTTATGCCAACAGGCTTGATCAGGGACGCATAACCGTGAACGGTGAAGTCATCCAGCTTCCTCAGAACAATTTCGGACATTGTCTTCACGGCGGTCCGGAAGGTTGGCAGTATCAGGTCTATTCTGCAGAGCAGAAGAGCGATTCGGTTCTTGTGCTCACAATGGATTCTCCTGATGGAGACTCAGGCTTTCCTGGCGCAGTGAAGGCTGTTGTGACGATGACTGTCACATCAGATAACTCCATCGATATCGTTTACGAGGCTGAAACCGACAGGACCACGGTAGTGAACATGACCAACCATTCGTATTTCAACCTATCGGGAGATCCTTCACAGCCGATAACCGACCATGTGCTTTATGTAGATGCAGATACTTATACTCCGGTCGACGATACATATATGACTACAGGTGAAATCGCTGAAGTGGAGGGCACTCCGATGGACTTCAGAGAGACTCACGAAATTGGTCAGGATATACGGAACTTTGATTTCGAACAGGTGAAGTTCGGAAACGGATTCGACCACAACTGGTGTCTCAATACAAATGGTGACGATACGAAGGTGTTTGCAAAAGTTGTATGTCCTTCGACAGGAATCTGTCTTGAAGTGCTTACCAACGAGCCAGGTGTCCAGGTGTACAGCGGAAACTTCCTTGATGGTACATGCGTAGGAAAGAACGGCGTGACATATGAACAGCATGCAGGTCTTTGTCTCGAGACCCAGAAATATCCGGATTCACCTAACAAGCCGGAATGGCCTTCTGCATATCTTGAGCCTGGACAGAAGTATTACAGCCATTGTGTCTACAGGTTCTCGGTCGTTGAATAAACTCTAAAACAAATAACTATGCAACTATTGGACTGGATCGTCATAGGGCTCTTCTGTGTGGGCCTTATCGGCATTGTCATCTGGGTGCTGAAGCAGAAGCAGAACAGCTCCTCGGATTATTTTCTTGGAGGCAAGGATGCGACATGGATCGCCATCGGAGCATCTATCTTTGCTTCAAACATCGGTTCCGAGCATCTGATCGGCCTTGCCGGCACAGGTGCAGCCAGTGGAATGGCCATGGCTCATTGGGAGATTCAGGGATGGATGATCCTTCTCCTCGGATGGGTGTTCGTGCCTTTCTATTCGCGAAGCATGGTCTATACCATGCCTGAGTTCCTTGAAAAGAGGTATAATCCTCAGTCAAGGACAATACTTTCGCTGATATCCCTCATCAGCTATGTGCTTACGAAGGTGGCGGTGACGGTATATGCCGGCGGACTTGTATTCCAGCAGGTGTTCGGCATTGAGGAACTGTGGGGAATCGACTTCTTCTGGATCGCAGCCATCGGACTGGTGCTTATCACGGCACTTTACACGGTAGCGGGAGGTATGAAGTCAGTTCTCTATACCTCGGTACTCCAGACTCCGATACTTCTTCTCGGCTCACTCATAATCCTCGTCCTCGGATTGAAGGAACTTGGCGGTTGGGATGAGATGATGCGCATATGCGGTGCCACTACCGTCAATGAGTACGGCAATACAATGACCGAACTCATGAGAGATAACAGAGACCCTCAGTATCCATGGCTCGGAGCCCTTGTGGGATCGGCTATCATCGGCTTCTGGTACTGGTGCACTGACCAGTTCATCGTTCAGAGAGTGCTTTCCGGAAAGGACGAAAAGGAAGCCCGCCGAGGTACGATATTCGGTGCCTACCTCAAGCTTCTTCCTGTGTTCCTCTTCCTCATTCCTGGTATGATCGCGTTCGCGCTTCACCAGAAAGGTGTAGTGGTGAACGGACAGCTCTTCCAGCTTTCGACTCCTGATGCCGCTTTCCCGACCCTCGTGGCGAAACTTCTTCCTGCCGGTGTCAAGGGCCTTGTGGTATGCGGTATCCTTGCAGCTCTCATGAGTTCGCTCGCGTCCCTCTTCAACTCTTCTTCAATGCTCTTCACAATTGACTTCTACAAGAGGTTCAAGCCGGAGACTCCGGAGAAGAAGCTCGTTGTCATCGGACAGGTCGCTACCGTCGTGATCGTGGTACTTGGAATCCTCTGGATACCTATCATGCGTTCTGTCGGTGATGTCCTCTATAATTATCTCCAGGATGTGCAGTCTGTGCTTGCTCCAGGTATTGCAGCGGCTTTCCTTCTCGGAATCTGCTGGAAAAGGACTTCGGCAAAAGGCGGAATGTGGGGACTTATCACAGGCCTTGTCATAGGTCTTACAAGACTTGCCGCAAAGGTATACTATACCAATGCAGCTGATGCGTCAGACAATTTCTTCAAGTACATCTTCTATGATGTCAACTGGCTCTTCTTCTGCGGATGGATGTTCCTTTTCTGCATAATCGTCATCATTGTGGTCAGCCTTCTTACAAAGGCTCCGGCTCCGGAACAGATTCAGGGACTTGTATTCGGTACGGCTACTCCTGAGCAGAAGGCTGCGACAAGGGCAAGCTGGAACAAGTGGGATATTATACATACAATAATCATCCTGGGTATCACCGTAGCGTTCTACATCTATTTCTGGTAGGTGAGAGATGGATAAGCTGAAGCATTTCTATAATTCGCATCCCCGTTTTCATGTCGCCATCGACTGTATAGTCTTCGGTTTCAGGAACGGGGAGCTGAAGCTTCTTATCCAGCAGAGAAACTTCGAACCTTTCCAGGGCGTGTGGTCCCTCATGGGCGGGTTTGTCCGTGAAGATGAGGATCTTGACGATGCCGCCAGACGTGTGTGCAACGAACTTACCGGCCTGAAGGATGTTTATGTCAGGCAGGTAGGGGCATATGGAAAGGTTGACCGTGACCCGGGAGCCAGAGTGGTTTCGGTTGCCTATTGTGTCCTGATCGATATCGACAGGTATAACGAACAGCTCAACATGATCAACAGTTCCTACTGGGAGAACATCAATACACTTCCCGAGATGTTCTTCGACCATAAGGATATGATTGCCGATGCATTGAAGCTGCTCCAGCGCAAGATAAGCCGTGAACCTGTCGGTTTCAATCTCCTTCCTCCACTCTTTACCCTGACGCAGCTGCAGACTCTGCATGAGGCTATACTCGGGGAAAGGATCGACAAGAGGAATTTCCGCAAGAGGGTAGGGGAGATGGCTTTCATTGAAAAGACGGACCAGATAGACAAGACAGGAAGCCGCAAAGGTGCCTACCTGTATCGTTTCAACAATAAGGAATATCGGAGGAATCCGGATTTTAAACTTTAAAATCATGCTTGAAGAACTTAAGGAGAAAGTGTTCCAGGCCAATCTGGAGCTTGTCCGTCAGGGACTTGTGATCTACACATGGGGCAATGTATCCGGCATCGACCGTGATTCAGGCCTTGTGGTGATAAAGCCCAGCGGGGTGAGCTATGACGACATGAAGGCTTCGGACATGGTTGTGGTCAGCCTTGAAACAGGTGAAGTCGTGGAGGGAGACCTCAATCCTTCGTCAGACACGCCGACACATCTGGTGCTCTACAGGGCTTTCCCGAATATCGGAGGAGTGGTGCATACCCATTCCACATATGCGACAGCCTGGGCTCAGGCGGGAATGGATATACCAAATATAGGTACTACCCATTCCGACTATTTCCACAAGGATATCCCGTGCACTGACGCAATGACTTCCGGACAGGTCAATGGACAATATGAACTGGAGACCGGCAATGTGATTGTCGCAAGATTCGAGGGCATCAATCCTGACCATACTCCGGGAGTCCTGGTCAGAAACCATGGACCGTTCACATGGGGAAGGAATCCTGCAGACGCGGTATATAACTCCAAGGTCCTCGAGCAGTGCGCACAGATGGCGTATATCTCGTTTACGCTGAATCCTCAGACAGGGATGAATCCTGATCTGATCGAGAAACATTACAACCGTAAACATGGCCCTGGAGCCTATTACGGACAGAAAAAGAAATAATAACACTAAAAAGACAGCGATATGATAAAGGCTTATGAACAATATGAAGTATGGTTCGTGACAGGAGCTCAGCTCCTTTACGGAGGTGATGCAGTCAAGGTAGTTGACGGACATTCTACAGAGATGGTACAGGGACTGAACGATTCCGGCAAGCTTCCTGTGAAGGTCGTTTACAAGGGAACAGCAAACTCTTCCAAGGAAGTGGAGACTGTATTCAAGGCTGCCAACAATGATGACAGATGTATAGGTGTCATTACCTGGATGCATACTTTCTCACCTGCAAAGATGTGGATACATGGTCTTCTCCAGCTCAAGAAGCCTCTCATGCATCTCCATACACAGTACAACAAGGAGATTCCGTGGGACACTATGGACATGGATTTCATGAACCTGAACCAGTCCGCTCACGGTGACCGTGAGTTCGGCCATATATGCACCCGTATGCGTATCCGTCGCAAGGTGGTTGTCGGCCATTGGCAGGATGACAACACATTGGAGAGGATAGCCGTATGGATGAGGGTGTGCGCAGGATGGGCTGATGCACAGGATATGCTTATCCTCCGTTTCGGCGACCAGATGAACAATGTGGCTGTAACGGACGGTGACAAGGTGGAGGCTGAGCAGAGGCTCGGCTATCATGTCGACTACTGTCCGGTAAGCGAGCTTATGGCATATCAGAAGAAGGTGAAGGACGAGGATGTTGCAGCTCTCGTGAAGGAATATTTTGCATTGTATGATCACGATGCATCTCTTGAGGACACGGCGACCGAGGCATACATGAAGGTGTGGAACTCAGCCAAGGCTGAGCTTGCGATCCGTGCTATCCTTAAGGATAAGGGGGCAAAGGGCTTCACTACAAACTTCGACGATCTCGGTGATGTGGATATGGAGTGCAACTATTTCGACCAGATACCTGGCCTTGCATCCCAGCGTCTTATGGCGGAAGGCTATGGCTTCGGTGCCGAGGGAGATTGGAAGTCTGCAGCTCTCTACCGTACCGTATGGGTGATGAATCAGGGACTTTCCGGCGGTTGCTCGTTCCTTGAGGACTATACACTGAATTTTGACGGTGCAGACAGCTCTATCCTTCAGTCGCACATGCTTGAAATCTGTCCGATGATCGCTGCGGCAAAGCCTCGTCTTGAAGTGCATTTCCTCGGAATCGGCATCAGGAAGAGCCAGACGGCCCGTCTTGTGTTCACTAGCAAGGTGGGAACCGGATGTACGGCTACAGTGGTCGATCTCGGAAACCGTTTCCGTCTGATTGTCAACGATGTGCAGTGCATCGAGCCTAAGCCGCTTCCTAAGCTTCCTGTGGCAAGTGCCCTCTGGATTCCTATGCCGGACTTCGAAGTCGGAGCCGGTGCGTGGATTCTCGCAGGAGGAACCCACCATTCATGCTTCTCTTATGACCTTACATCGGAATATTGGGAAGATTATGCTGAGATTTCAGGAATCGAGATGGTTCACATAAACAAGGATACCACGATAAGCGGATTCAAGAAGGAACTCCGGATGAATGAGGTCTATTACATGCTTAACAAGGCTCTTGTATAACCATGAAAAGGTTTTTGCTTACGCTTTTTGTCCTGACTGCAGCTTTCTGTGCTGCAGCTCAGGTCAATGAGATGAAGCTTGATGTAAGGAGACCGGGAGCGGAAATCGCATCGACGATGTACGGTATCTTCATTGAAGATATAAACTTTGCTGCAGATGGCGGATTGTACGCCGAGCTGATAAAGAACCGTTCCTTCGAGTTCCCTAACAACAGGCTTCAGGGATGGAGTGTTTCCGGACGTCTGGAGGTTAGGGAAGACGGCCCCTTCGGACGCAATCCGCATTATGTCAGGCTTTGCTGGCCGGGTCATGACCAGAAGCATACCGTTATGGAAAATGACGGCTATTTCGGTATAGGCCTGAAGAAGGGAGAGCAGTACCGTTTCAGCGTATGGGCCCGTGTCCCTGAGAATATCGGTGCGGGAAAGCTTCGTGTCGAGCTTATTGACAGGGATTCCATGAGTGAAGTCCAGGCTCATGCATCTGCGGAAATATTAGTTGATTCTCCTGAATGGAAGAAGTATGAGGTGGTCCTGACATCAGGATTGACAGATCCTGAGGCCACACTCCGTCTCTTTTTGGCATCTCCGGTCACAGTTGATGTGGAACATGTATCCCTTTTTCCGGTCGATACCTGGATGGGGCATGAGAACGGATTGAGGAAGGACCTCGCCCAGGCTCTTTATGATCTGGATCCGGGTCTGTTCCGCTTCCCTGGAGGATGTATTGTGGAAGGAACGGATCTGGATACGCGTTACAACTGGAAGAACAGTGTGGGACCTGTCGAGAACCGTCCTCTCAACGAGAACAGATGGCAGCACACCTTCACTCATCGTTTCTTTCCTGACTATTTCCAGTCATATGGTCTGGGATTCTACGAATATTTCCTTCTTGCCGAGGAAATCGGAGCGGAACCTCTTCCGGTGGTCAGTTGCGGTCTTGCCTGCCAGTTCCAGAACAATACAATGGATGCGCATCAGCCTGTCGATGAACTCGACTGCTATATACAGGATGCCCTGGATCTCATTGACTTCGCAAATGGAGGTACTGAAACAGAATGGGGACGTCTGAGGGCTGAAATGGGGCATCCGGAGCCTTTCGGACTGAAATATATCGCTATCGGTAACGAGCAGTGGGGACCGGAATACCCCGAGCGTCTAGAGCCTTTCGTTAAAGCTGTGAGGAAGGCATATCCTGAAATCCTCATAGTAGGTTCTTCCGGACCGAACTCCGAGGGAGAACAGTTCGATTATCTCTGGCCGGAGATGAAGAGGCTTGGCGCGGATCTCGTGGACGAGCATTTCTATCGCCCGGAGAAATGGTTCCTAAGTCAAGGTGCCAGGTATGACAGCTATGACCGTAAAGGACCTGCAGTCTTCGCCGGTGAGTATGCATGCCATGGAGAAGGCAGGAAGTGGAACCATTTCGGCGCTTCCTTGCTCGAAGCCGCTTTCATGACGACGATAGAACGTAACGCCGATATCGTCAGGATGGCGACTTATGCTCCTCTTTTCGCTCATGTGGAAGGCTGGCAGTGGAGGCCGGACCAGATATGGTTTGACAATCTCCGCAGTTTCCGTTCGTGCAGCTGGCATGTGCAGAGGCTGTATACCAGATATAAGGGAACGCATACCCTTAAGCTTACCGACATGGAAGGTGTGAACGTCACAGGTGCGGAAGGACAGAACGGACTTTTCGCAAGCTCTGTCTATGATGCCGCCAACGGAAGGATATATGTGAAGATCATAAACGTTTCGGATGATGCACAGCCTGTCAGCCTCACTTTTGACGGCCTCAAGAAGAAGGAGACCCTCAAAGGTGTTGAGACCGTAAGCTATCATTCTGATGATATTTATGCGGAGAATACTCTGGATGAACCGGAAAGGATAGTTCCGGTAACCTCTTCGTTCGATTTTGAAGGACGTGTAATGGATGTGACGGTTTCTCCGAAGACATTCATGGTGTATGTGCTTCAGAAATAACCTGTATTTTGAACCTGAAACAACACTAAAACAGATAATATGGAAAATAAGTATGTCATAGGTCTGGATTACGGTACCGACTCTGCAAGAGCTCTTATAGTCAATGCTTCCGACGGTAAGATACTCGCTTCTTCCGTGAAGTACTATCCGAGATGGATGAAAGGTCTTTACTGCAATCCGAAGACCAATCAGTGGAGACAGCATCCGAAGGACTATCTTGAGGTGCTGGAAGCCACTGTAAGGGAGGCACTTGGGAAATGTGACCCCGAAGTGGCGGCGAATGTGGTGGGAATAGCTTTCGATACGACCGGATCGACTCCTGTGTTCACCGATGAGAATGGAACTCCGCTTTCCATGCTTCCTGAATTCGAAGATAATCCTAATGCCATGTTCGTCCTCTGGAAAGACCATACGGCTGTAAAGGAAGCTGCTGAAATCAATGAGAAGTGCAAAGCCAACGATATAGACTATTCTCAGTATGAAGGCGGTATATATTCAGCAGAGTGGTTCTGGGCAAAGGCAATCCATGTGCTTCGAGAGGACGAGGCGGTTGCCGCCAAAGCTTATTCTATAGTTGAGCATTGTGAATGGCTTCCTGCTGTCCTTACCGGCGTGAAAAGTTCAAAGGATATAGTCCGCAGCCGCTGTGCCGAAGGACATAAGGCCATGTGGCATGAGAGTTGGGGCGGTCTCCCGCCTGAAGAGTTTCTCGTAAAACTGGACCCTAAGCTCGCAGGATTCAGGGAAAGGCTTTTCGAGAAGACTGAGACAGCGGAAAAGCCTGTCGGCAGACTATGTCCCGAATGGGCGGAGAGACTTGGTCTCAATACTGACGTTGTGGTTGCCGGCGGTGCTTTTGACTGTCATATGGGTGCGGTAGGAGCCGCTGTGACTCCGCGTACTCTTGTGCGTGTGATCGGTACGTCTACGTGCGACATCATGGTCGCTTCATATGAGGAAGTCGGAGATAAGCTGATAAAAGGAATCTGTGGTCAGGTAGACGGATCCGTAATACCGGGAATGGTGGGGCTTGAGGCCGGACAGTCGTCCTTTGGAGATGTATATGCCATGTTCCGCAGAATACTTGAATTCCCGGTAAGGAACATCCTTCCCAAGACACTTGCAGAAAAGTTGCAGGAAGAGGATATTCTGAAGCTGATTGACGAGACCTGTGACAGGATAATCGCAGAATTGACTGCTGAAGCCGAGAAGATACCTGTAGAGGAAAGTACGATGATCGCTACCGATTGGATCAACGGCCGCAGGACCCCGGATGCGAATCAGCTTCTTCAGGGTACGATATCCGGTTTTACGCTTGGAACCACAGCCCCTCAGGTGTTCAGAGCCCTCGTTGAGGCAACGGCTTTCGGCACAAAGGCCATTGTGGACAGGTTTGTGTCCGAGGGATGTCCGATCGAATCTGTCATCGGAATCGGAGGCATTGCGCTCAAGTCTCCGTTTGTCATGCAGACCATGAGTGACGTGCTCAATATGCCGATCAAGGTGTGCAATACCGATCAGGCATGCGCTCTCGGAGCGTCAATGTTTGCCGCCACAGCTGCAGGAATATATCCTCGTATCGAAGATGCTGTCGTAGCAATGAATTCAGGCTTTGCCAAGGAATATAAGCCTGATGCCGGCAGGCATGAGCAGTATGCGGCATTGTATGAGACTTATGTGAAGCTCGGTGAATTTACGGAGAAGGAACTTTTCACTACAACAGTATAACATTCTGTTCCTGATATGTGATGAAGGCCGGAACTTCGATAAGTTCCGGCCTTCATTTGCAGTTATTCGAATATCTTCTTGAGGGTCTCCTCGTCCTTGCAATCCATGTATTTTGCGACAAACTCTTTCGGAGTCATTCCGAAATAATCATGGAATGAGTTGGAGAAATATGAGTGCGTCGAGAATCCGACCCTGTAGGCTACCTCAGAAATGTTCACCTTGTTGTTCAGCAGAAGGAAGGCGGCCTGCTTAAGCCTTATTGACCTGATGAGATTGCTTGGAGAAATGTTCATGATCTCCTTCATCTTCCTGTTGAGGTGTACACGGCTCATTCCTACTTCATGGCTCAATTCCTCTACACTGAATTCGGTATTTTCCATGTTTGCCCGGATGATGTTTATGACTCTGTTTATGAGCTGGTTTTCGGTATTAGCCATCTGTATCTCGCTGTAGCCGTAATCGATGTCCTTGCTGAACTTGTTCCTCATAGTGTCACGTGTCGATATGGCACCGGCAATGGCACTCTTGAGGATATCCAGCGAAATAGGCTTGATGAAGAATCTGTCTGCTCCGCTTTCGATACATCTCTGCTGGCTCTGCTCGTCTGTAGATGAGGTCAGAAGAATTACAGGAATGTGGTTGGTTCCTGGATTCTTCTTGATTTTTCCACATAGCTCGGCTCCGTCCATTCCGTCCATCATCAGGTCTGTGACGACAGCATCAGGGATGGTCGTTGATATCTTCGCCCATGCTTCCTTGCCGTTTGCAAATGCTTCTACATTGTACAGGCTCTGAAGTTCGAGCTTGAGATATGCCCTCATCTCATCATCGTCGTCAACAAGAATGAGAGTCCTTTTTGATTTGCCTGCCTTGACAGTGTCTGAAGCTGTCTCAGCGATGTTGTGAGTGACATCTTCCCTGCTTGATGAATGGTCTTCAAACCTGAGGGTACTTTTGGTATAGAGGTCCTTATGGTTGGTCGGCTTTGTCATTTCTTCTGCGCTGAGATGGCTGTATCCTACCGGTATGGTCACCCTGAATGATACGCCGTCTTCATTGTTAAACGCGCTGATTTCACCATGATGCAGTTCTACAAGCATCTTTGCGAGGTTCAGACCTACTCCGGAACCGACCTTTGCATCGCTTGCATCGATCTGGAAGAATCTGTCGAACAGTCTGTCCAGATGGCGTTCTTCGATATTGTTTCCGGAATTATATATGGTTATTTCAACGTATTGGGCAATGTTCCCTGCAAGGAGGCCTGTGTTCGGTTTGGCTGAACTGATGCTGATGCTTATTTCTCCCGAATCCGGTGTGTATTTGAATGCATTGGACAGAATGTTGAAGATTATCTTGTCGAAGTTGCCTTGGTCGATCCATAGGTTTGTGACTTCCTGTTCCGGATTTATGCTGAACCTGATGTTTCTGCTGACAGCAAGGTTGTCGAACGACTGCATGATGTCCTTGATGAAGTATACGATGTCTGTTTCCAGGAAATGCAGCTGCATCTGGCCATTGTCGACCTTGCGCATGTCAAGAAGCTGATTCACGAGTCTCAATACGCGCAGACTGTTTCTGTACATGAGATTGTACAGATCCTTCATCTTCGGATCCTTTTCCGCCTCACGCAGCTTCTTCAACGGGTTCATTACGAGAGTCAGAGGCGTACGTATTTCATGGGAGATGTTTGTGAACATCTGAAGTCTGAGCTCCTTCAGCTCGGATTCTCTCTGCTTTACCTTGAGAACTTTTCTTCTGGTGAAGTATTCCGTGAGAGCCAGCAGTACCATGACGGCTGTAAAGATGTAGAGTGCCCAAGCCCATAACGACCTGTGCCATGGCGGCGTGATGCGGATCCCGATTTCCTTATATGAGAATTCCTCAGGTTCTCCGGCAAAATATGCCTTTACCTTCATCCTGTACCTTCCGGACGGGAGGTTTGTATAGGTTATGGTTCTTGAACCTGGATGAACAGTGTTCCATTCCTTCTCGAAGCCTTCCATCATGTAGGAATATGTTATCCTTTTGGGATTTGTATATTCCAGGACGGAGAAATCCAGTGAGAATATGCCTGAGTCATAAGGCAGAGTGATCTGGGTGGCTTCAGTAATGTGCTTGTCAAGTATGTTCGAGTCTCCAAGGGCTGGATTGAATTCCACAGGACTGTTCATTACGCTCAGGTTCGTAAGGTAGAGGGCAGGTACTGAATGACTCCTCTGGTCCACGATGTGAGGGAAGAATGACGTTACTCCCTTTATGCCTCCGAACCATAGTTTCCCATGCGTATCCTTGAGTGCGACATTTACATGGAATTCGTTTTCCTGCAGGCCGTCGTGATGGTAGTAGTTCTGGAATTCTCCGGTCTTTATACAGTGTCTCGAAAGTCCGTTAAGTGTAGATATCCAGATGTTTCCGTCTTCTGTAGCGAGGATGCCGGTTACGGTATTGCTTGGGAGACCGTCTGATTCCGTATATGATACTGTCGTCTTTGCTGCTCTGTCGAAGCAGACGATGCCTTCGCCGGTACCTATCCATAGCTGTCCTTCCGAATCCTCGCAGAACGAGTATACTCTTGTCGACAATTCGTCGTTAATGTCATAGTGGAGCAGTCTCCTGATTCTGTTGTCGTATGCCATGGGACCGTTATATGTGCCCACCCAGAGTAATCCTGACTGGTCGATATGCAGTGTGCTTATCCACTTGTTCTCATTGTCTGCCCATGTCCTCAATACCTTCTGGTTCGCAGCATCTATCAGGGAAAAGCCTTTTCCGTGAGTGCCGACATACATTATGTCGTCCTCTTCAGAATATTCGAGACATACTGTCTTGTCTGTTTCTATGGATTTCTGGTCGCGGAAAGCCTTTATGCCTTCTTCCGGTCTGTATGTGACGATACCTCCAAGATATGTCGCTATCCATAAAGTGTTTCTCTTGTCCAGAGCCATGGACATGATGGAGTTGTTGGATAGAGACGTATTGCTTGCCGACATGTTTGTTATCTTTCCCTTCCTGTCCACCTTGAATATTCCTCCTCCATCAGTTCCTATCCACAGACATTCCCTCATCTTGTCTTCTATTATCGATGTGACGCAAGAACTGTTGCTGCTGTTCGGTCCATCTGTGCTGAAATGCATGTAGTCGAAGCCGTACATTGACTTTGGAAGTACCATCAGGCCGGTCTGGTATGCGCAGGCCCAGACATTTCCCTGATTGTCTTCCATGAGGTCATGTACCTTCCATGATGAAATGTCGTAAGGAATGTTCGGAAACGAAACGTCGTAAAGAGCTTCACTTACAGGGTCGAACATCTTGATTCCTTCATTCTCGAGGCCTACCAGATAAGTGTGTTCGCCATATTGCGTGGCAATGTTGTTCTTCAGGAAAGAGGTTACGCGGCTTTTTCTTGCTGATGCGTCCTTGGCCTTCCGGATTCTGCCTGTCTCTTCTTCGAAGATGAGGATGCCGTTGTCGAAGGAGCCTATCATCACTTTTCCTGTCTCCCTGTCTTCAGCCAATGTCTGGAACATATCCTTCTCTATATCCTCCATTCCCGGCCCCCATATGTCGTTCCTGCTGTTTTCTTCAGTGATGTCAAGCATCATGAGACCTCCATCCTCAAGACATATCCATAATCTTTCCTTGGAATCCAGATATGTCATGTAAATGAAGTCGGACGGCAGATTCGAGTTTATCCAGTGCATCAGCATGTGGTCAAGCTTGCGGGTGTCCTTGTCGAACGCATATACTCCATGACCTGAAGTGGTCACAAGTATTCTCTCTTCTCCTTTATATTTGACTTCCACTATCGATGATATATGTTGTTCGGAATCAGGTACGGAATCGTCCTGCAAGGCTATCTTGGTGAAAGTGTTGTATTCGGGATCGAATATCTGGAGGCCTGCGGAAGTGCCGACCCAGAATACGTTGTCCGAGTCTTCGTAGGTTGTGCGGACCATATTGCTGGCGATGGATGACGGCTTATCCCTTTCAAAACGGAATGTTGAGAAGTCCATTCCGTCAAATCTTGACAATCCGTTCTCTGTGCAGATCCAAATGAATCCCTTGCTGTCCTGATATGTGCTGTTTATCTGAGTGTTTGCCAGTCCGGATTCCGAAGTATATAGTCTTGCCATCTGTGCATGAGAGGTCATTGCCGCTGTCATGAACAGAAGTATAGCCAAGAGGTTCTTGTGTTTCATCTGTGTCAGAATTCTGTGGTTTAGTTTACAAAAATAATAACTAATGATTGAATTCTGCGGTTTTTGAAACATTATTTTCTACATTTTGATGGGGGTGTTTCAAAAATGCATTTCTTTGTTGCAATATTATACAGGAGAATCTTATAACTTGCTAAATTTGTATCGCTAAAAACAATTCTTTTATGGAGAAGACATGGAGATGGTTCGGCAGGAACGACAAGATAACCCTTGATATGCTTCGTCAGATCGGAGTCGAGGGTATCGTCACTGCCCTGCATGATGTTCCTAACGGTGAAGTGTGGACCCTTGAGGCCATAAATGACCTGAAGGAATATATAGAGTCATACGGACTCCGCTGGTCTGTTGTCGAAAGTCTCCCTGTCTGCGAAGCCATAAAGTATGCCGGCCCCGAGCGTGAGCAGCTTATAGAGAACTACAAGGAAAGCCTTGCCAATCTGGGACGTGCCGGAGTGAAGACGGTATGCTATAACTTCATGCCGGTCATAGACTGGATACGTACCGACCTTTACCATCCTTGGGAGGACGGCTCCTCATCACTTTATTTCGATATGGCACGTTTTGCCTATTTTGACCTGAAGATACTGTGCAGGGCTGGTGCAGAATCTGACTATTCCCCTGAGGTGCTTGCAAAGGTCGAAGAGCTTGATGAGACGATAACAGAAGCAGAAAAGGATGATCTCATAGATTCCATCATTGTCAAGACCCAGGGTTTTGTCAATGGCAATATCAAGGAAGGAGATCAGGCTCCCGTTTCCATATTCAGATCCCTTCTTGCTAAATATGAGGGGATAGACAGGGAGCAGCTGCAGGAAAATATGAAGTATTTCCTCAATGCCGTAATGCCGGTATGTGAGGAGTACGGTATGAATATGTGTGTGCATCCGGATGACCCGCCTTTCCAGGTTTTAGGGCTTCCGAGAATCGTTACATGCAAAGAGGATATCGAGTGGATGCTCAGTGCGGTCGATAATCCGCATAACGGTCTGACATTCTGCGCCGGATCACTTTCTGCCGGCGAACATAATGATGTCGTCCGCATGGCTGAAAGGTTCGCATCAAGGACCCATTTCGTCCATCTTCGCAGCTGTAACGTTCTGCCCGACGGCAATTTTATAGAGGCGTCGCATCTCGAGGGCAGAGGCCATCTTGTCGACCTTGTCAGGATATTCGAAAGATGTCGTCCTGACCTTCCTATGAGAGTGGACCATGGCAGGACTATGCTTGGTGATGAAAAGATGGGATATAATCCCGGATATTCATTCCATGGCAGAATGTTGGCTCTTGGTCAGGTTGACGGAATGATGGCCGTAGTAAGGGATGAAATGAAAAATGTGAGGTCTTGAGCCTCACATTTTTCATTTCAGTACCTGTAGATTTTCAGAAGCTGTGCTCCATATTCGCCGAAAGGTATGCGTATGTGCCTTCCCTGATGGTCTTCATCTCCGTTGAGCCTGCGCAGTTTCTGCATTTTCCCGTTCCTGTCGAAGACTATTTCATCGATGCTCTCGATCCCGACCTTTCCTTTTCCGTCAGAAGGGGACATTGTCGTCACGACTCCTGTGCCCAGGAAAAGATATGAGTCGTTTCCCATGTCAAGAATCATCACTGAAGTCTCTCCCCATAAGCCGGGGTCTGACGCTTCAGGATTCCATCCCAAAGTAAGGTCGTGCCTGCATCTGAAGTCAATTCCGTTTATGGTTATTGTCGTTTCCGGATTTTCGTAATCCGCCAACATTCCATCTGTCTTTCCTTCAGCCTGTTTCTCGGCTATGAGGTCAAGTGCCGGCTGCAGAAGCCTGTATGCCTTCTTCAGAGGGTAATCCTGTTCTTCCGGCATGTTGTCTATAGAGAACGGGCTGAAACCTATCGCCCCGTATTTTCCGAGAGCAAGGAATACTCTGGCACCGTTTTCCGCAACCTGACGTATTTCCGGGATGAAGAGCTGATTGTTTTCGGCAGCGTACATGTCAATCCATGAAGGATAGCCTTTGTCATAGATGTCCGGACATATCAGGTCTATGCTTGGTGCTGCAAGCTTCCATATCGGCATGAGGTGGGCGAGCGGGCCGGCACTGGGATATTCTCCGGCCTTCCTTCCGCGCGAGTTGAGTGCCGTGTTCACGAACATCGGTATATTGTATTCCTTCTTTCCTGCAGCTGCTACTCTTTCCGTATATCTGGCGTACCAGTATGCCATGAAGATCTCGTCTGCATCAGTTCCTTCGCCGAATACTTCCTTCCAGTCCCCTTCCGCCGCCATGCCGGCGTCCTTCCATATCTTTTCCACATGCTTTCCTGCCTTTCCCGACCGCAGCATGTACATCATGTCATAGGGAACCGGACTTCTGTACGCATTGTCGGCAAGCTTGGAATGATCCCTTGCATCCCCGAGCATTCCGATTTCATTTTCCACCTGCACCATTATGACGGTTCCTTCCGCGCCGTCATTGAGACGCAGATACTTCATGAACTGGGAGAATGCCTTGGCGTCAGCACGGACATTGCTTTCTGAGAAGGCTGACATTATTTCCGGTGTGCTTCCGTCTGAATTGCGGGCAAGCTCGAACTCCTTGCCGAAATTTCTCTTTACCCATGAAGGGACATAGCATGACATGCTGTTCTTCCATGTTCCGAACCATAGCAGTATGAGCTTCAGATTGTTGGTCCTTGCGGATTTTAACAGGTAGTCGACGCTGCTGAAATCGTATTTGCCCCGCTGTGGTTCGATAAGCTCCCAGTAGACCGGAGCAAGTACCGTGTTGAGGCCTGATTCCGCAAGATAAGGCCATGTTCCGCGCATATCCATATACTCCCCGCTTGAAGCGCTGGAGTTGGCCAGCTCTCCGCCGAGTATGATGAAAGGTTTGCCTCCGATTGTGAGCTGGGTGCCGTTTCCTGTAGGATAGAGGGCCGGTATCTGGGCATGTGCTGCGATGTAGGCTGCAATGCAGATGAGGGTGACCGTCAGTCTTTTCATATATATTCTTGTTTGCTGCTGTTACCGCAAATTTACATTCTTTATCTTTAATTCGTCCGCTTTTGCCTGTTTTGTTTCATAAATCATCCTGTCTCGTCGGCACTCTGAGAACATTGATGGTAAAACCGATGCAATATGAGGGATTTTTATGCTCATTTGTGACAATGTATTCGTAAAATCAGTATATTTGTATGATATGTACGTCATCTTATGAACAGGCTGAAACATGTCCTTCTTGCAGGTGCTTCTGCATTCATTCTTTCAGGGTGTATTTCCTGGGAACCGGAAACGGTTTCTGCGGAGATGCCTCCTGTCTTTCCTGATTACATGGGAGTGACCGTGCCTGCCAATATTGCACCCCTCAATTTCATGATTGAAGGTGCGTCGCGCGTACATGTGTCCTTTCTTTCAGAAGGAAGGACTCTTCTGGAGTGTGCATGCCGTGACGAGGCTGTCGCTCTGCCATTGAAGAAATGGAAGTCCCTCTTGAATGAAGTAAAGGGCGGAAAAATGGACGTTGAAGTCTCGGCGTGGAGCGACAGACACCCGTACGGCATAAAATACGCCACTTTTCCCATCAATGTCTCCGACTACGGAATAGACCCCTGGGTTGCCTACAGACTGATAGAACCGGGTTATGTCGGATGGCGTCAGCTCGGAATCTATCAACGTGACCTTACCTCCTTCATTGAGAGGGCCATAGTGACGAACAGTAAATCCGGCACGACATGTCTGAACTGTCACAATTTTCCGTCTTATTCGCCGGAAAGCATGATGTTCCATGCTCGAGGAAAGAATGGCGGTACTGTACTTTATCATAAAGGTGAACTCAGGAAAGTGGATTTCAGCAGCATAGGCCCTAAAAAGAATACTACCTATCCTGCTTGGCACCCTGACGGAAGATTCATAGCGTTTTCCGCCAATACGACACGCCAGCTCTTCTTTGTTGAAGGTAAACAGCCTATCGAAGTGTTCGATACCGCTTCCGATATGCTGATATATGATGTCGTTACCGGGGAGGTCATCACTGATCGGCGTTTCATGACAGAAGAAGATCTTGAAACATATCCGTCATGGTCACCTGACGGAAGATACCTGTACTTCGTTTCACATAAGGCGCCTTCACTTCCGGTGAAGTTCTCTCTCGACATGAACTATGATATGCTGAGAGTGCCTTTTGATCCTGATTCTTGTACTTTCGGAGAGAAAGTGGATACATTGTATGATTCCAGTGTAAGAGGCGGCAGTGTTTCATATCCGCGCGTGTCCCCTGACGGACATTATCTCCTGTATACCCGGGCTGATTATGGAACCTTTCCGATATGGCATGACGAGGCTGACCTTGGGATGATCGACCTTCATACCGGAGAGGATGTGGATGTATCCGTATGGAATGAAGAGAACGAGGCTGACAGCTATCATTCATGGTCTTCTGACGGACGTTGGGTGATGTTCGGCAGCAGGAGGCTGGACGGGCGGTATACACGTCTTTATATAGCCTTTCTGGATCCTTCCGGCACTCCGCATAAGCCGTTCCTTCTTCCTCAGAAGGATCCACGGGAGAATCAGTGGCGTCTGAAGTCCTATAATGTACCGGAATTCATTACCGGGGAAGTCGACCTTCCTTCCGAAGCGGCTGACCTTTTCCTTTCTGAAGATTAAGGTGGAAGAAATATGAAGAAGATATTGTTCTCATTGGCTTTTGTATTGCTTTGGGCCGGATGGTATTTCGGTTTCCCTTATCTTCTGGTGTGGATGGAAGGCTTCAGCTTCTTTACCACCTTGCCAGACTATATCTCGTTGAACTTCAGTCTTCCACGCGATATGTCCAGCTATGTCGGAGCCTTTCTTCTCCAGTTCTATTCCTGTCCTGCTGCCGGAGCGGCAATTCAGGCCCTGCTTCCAATGCTTGTCATTTCGTCTCTTGCAATACTGATAGGAAGACTGTTCAAGGATGGAGATACCTTGACATGGATATCCTTTCTTCCTCTGCCGGTATTGATATATTACCAGATGAAAGACATGACGCTTGTTGTGTCAGTTTCATTGGCGGTCATCTCTTTGGGAGCTGCGCTGCTTGTTTCACTGCTTACGCTTGCAAGAAAAGGATTCGTCCGTCTTCCATCCTTTTTCCACAGCATATATCTGACCTTACCCATGTTTGCAGTAATCGTCGGGGCTTCAGCATCAGTTATGTTCGATGAGGACTCTACATGCAACCGGTATGAGGATGTGGCTTATCTTGAGTATCTTGCTGAAAATGACGAATGGGACGAAATCCTGAAATCTGTATCCGGACGTGATGCCGTTGCGAACGGCTACAAGAGGAGATATGCTCTTCTCGCCTTGTCTCAGACCGGTGACTTGCCGGACCAGGCTTTCAGATATGGACTTTCTTCAGTTGAGGATTTCCTTTTTTACAATGAACAGATGCCATTCTCCCTTAACTTCAACATACAGTTCTACCGATGTCTTGGAATGAGCAATCTTGCCATATATCATACATACCAGCAGGCGGTCCAGCCGGTTTACGGAATGACTTTCGATGCTCTGAGATATCTTACGGACCTGTACCTTGAAATAGGGGATTATCGTCTTGCGAAAAAATATATGGACATTCTTGCAGGATCTACATGCCACGGCAGATGGCTGGAGAAGCGCCAATGGAGACTTTCTCAGATCAAGGGGACGACTCCGGATTATTCTTATGTCGGAAAAAGGTTCACGATGGAATCGTTCCTTCCTGATATGTCCGCTATGTATGACCGCTATCCGCAGAACCGTAAGCTTGCGGACTATCTGCTTTGCGGCGTACTTGCGGAACGTGACGGCAATTCATTCTACCGTCTTTTCCATATTATCTCAGCAAATCTATATGAGGAAAAAGGCCGCATACCAAGACTCTATCAGGAAGCGCTTCTTCTTGTTGCCGGCAAGAATCCGTCAGTCCTGCAGAAATATAAGATAGATAAGGACGTGTGGGACGGATTCGTGGACTTTACTGACTTGAGACGTTCGGGAAAGATTGCAG
The DNA here is from genome assembly GCA_017399905.1 of Bacteroidales bacterium. Lineage (GTDB taxonomy): Bacteria > Bacteroidota > Bacteroidia > Bacteroidales > UBA932 > Cryptobacteroides. The sequence goes on along the minus strand of JAFQAR010000040.1, from coordinate 36,744 downwards.
AAGCCAGGAATAAATATGCCGATACATATTGGGCATATGTGTATTGATAAGTTTATGTCATGAATCCACAGTGATTCGGAAATCAATGATAGATGATAAGGAATTTCAACATAGATCATGTCCATGCTTCGGTCCGCATGGCAGGATTTGAAGTCGAGAACGGAATCAGTGAATATCACCTGATGATAAGGAATGGTGATGGCTTTACATTCGAACAGCAGGTGGAGTCTGTCTTCGGAGCTTTGGACCATGTGTGTGAATATACTCTGGATTGCGCCGTGCCGGTATTCCTGAGATGCTTCATCAGTGATGCGGCCAATCAGACTGAGATTTTGCAGCGGGTCCTTCCCGAACGCTGCAGCTGTGCGGTTTCGATAATTGAACAGCCTCCGCTTGACGGTTCAAAGATTGCTTTGTGGGTATATCTGATGACGGATGTGGAACCTGTATGCACCGGTTCAGGCATGTGGAAGGCCGAACACAACGGATACTCACATCTCTGGACAGCTTACCGAAGCGGAAGAGGTGGGGATTCCGAGTCTCAGATTAAAGGAGTCCTGGATTCATACGGGACCTCTCTTGGCGCTCACGGGTGCACTATCGCGGACAATTGCCTGAGGACATGGATTTACGTACAGGATGTCGATGTCAACTATGCCGGCGTAGTAAAAGGAAGACGGGAGTTCTTCGATGGGAAAGGACTTGTGCCTCAGACTCATTATATCGCCAGTACGGGCATTGCCGGAAAGAACTTCTTCCCGGATTCGCTTGTCACTTTTGACGCGTACTCGGTCAAAGGCCTGCAAGATGCCCAGGTGGCATATCTGAAAGGGGCGACGCATCTGAATCCTACCCATGAATATGGCGTTACCTTCGAGAGGGGCACAAGTGTCACATATGGTGACAGAAGGCATGTACTGATTTCGGGAACCGCCAGTATCGACAATAAGGGGCAGGTCGTCTGTCCTGGTGATGTGTGCAGGCAGACAATGAGGATGTGGGAGAACGTAGAGGTGCTTCTTGATGAGGCGGGATGTACATTTGATGATGTGGTTCACTTGATTGTATATCTGCGTGATATGGCTGATTTCAAGACTGTCAAGGAAATGTATGATGAACGGTTCCCGATGTGTCCGAAAGTCTTTCTGTGGGCTCCTGTATGCCGGCCGGGATGGCTTGTCGAGATGGAATGTATGGCTGTAAGGCCTTGCCATTCCGAGACATTCCCCGCTCTGTAGACTGACTGGAAATAAGAATATAAGAAACTGTGTTATATATGAAGACTTTTGCAAAAAGATCTCTGCTGATGGTGCTGGCGGTGACCTGTGTTGTGTCATGTGGCCCGGATATCGATCCTGAAGGAGGAAAAGAAGTAGTCACCCCGGGACAGAAACCGGAAAATGTGCCTTCGTATGATAATCTCGCGGCCTACGATGTGCTGAATAGCTATGTCGACCGTACGGTTTCACCGGATTTCAAGCTTGGTGCGGCTGTTACGGTGAGCAATTTTCTGAAAATGACCATGGAGTACAAGACGATTACCGCGAACTTTGATGAGATGACGGCAGGCAATGCAATGAAGCAGTCCTCTATTCTCAGGAACAACGGAACCATGGACTTCACACAGGTCCGTAACTTCATCAATGCAGCGGAACATGCGGGGATGACGGTTTATGGCCACACTCTTGCATGGCACTCCCAGCAGTCTGATGAATATCTGAACGGTCTCATCAAAGGTCAGCGTGTAGACGTACCTGCCGGAACGGGTGAATATGTCCTCTTCGAGACAGATTTCAACGGCGGTTCCTCTCCTTTCAACGGATGGGGCAACAATTCTACCCGTGATGTGACCGGAGGTGTGTTCAAGGTGTCGAATCCTTCGGTGACCGAGAATGACTGGGATGTCCAGTTTGCACGTGATTTTGACGAGTCTTTCGAATCTGGCCAGAGATATAGGCTTACATTCCGGATCAAGGGTTCTTCATCAGGAACATTGGGTGCCGGTATGCAGATTGTCGACGGATACAGGTCTGCAGGAGAATTCCCGGATATAGCCTTCGATACGCAGTGGAAGGACGTGGAGGTGGAATGTTCATGTACAGCTGGAGGAGGAAACCGCCTTATCTTCAGCCTGGGCAATTTTGCGGGTGATATCCATATTGATGACTTTAAATTTTCAGCGGTCGGTCTGGATTATTCATACAGCAACCCTACGGCTGCAGAGAAGAAGCAGATTCTTACAGATGCGATGGACCGTTGGATAAAGGCCATGATGGAAGTTACTGCGACAAAGGTTTCTGCATGGGATGCCGTGAACGAAGCCATATCCTCACGTGATACGGACGGAGACGGATTCTATGAACTTGAATCCGGTGCCTGGGGAAGTTCGGATAATTTCTACTGGCAGGATTATCTGGGATCCGAGGATTATGTACGTATCGTAATTGCAAAGGCCAGAAAGTATTATGCGGAATATGGCGGTACAGCTCCTCTCAGGCTTTTCATCAACGACTATAATCTCGAATCTGACTGGGATGACAACAAGAAGCTCAGGAGCCTCATCCATTGGATAGGCATCTGGGAGTCTGACGGAGTGACAAAGATCGATGGTATCGGTACCCAGATGCATATTTCATGTTATGCCGACCCGAATACGCAGAAAAGCAAGGAAAATCATGTCGTCAATATGCTTAAGCTGATGGCAGCCACAGGAAAGCTTGTGAAGATATCGGAACTTGACATGGGCTATGTGGACAGAAACGGAAATACGGTTGCGACAGTGGATGTCACGGATGCGCAGCTGAGGGAGATGGCTGACTTTTATGACTTCATCGTCCGCAAATATATGGAGATCGTTCCGCCTGCACAGCAGTACGGAATCACGCAATGGTGTCCTACAGATGCTCCGGGAGCTCTTGGGACAGGATGGCGAGGCGGAGAGCCGGTCGGTCTGTGGGATCTGAACTACAACCGTAAATATGCCTATGCCGGATTTGCAAACGGTCTGATGGGGGACTGATGTCTTTAGCACAATAGTTGGAATGGCGTTTCATGGATTAATTGTTTTAATGCTATGAAACGCCATTTTGAGAACTTGACAAGTAAGGCCGGCCGTGCAGTAAGGCACTGGTGGCTGATGATGGCAGCCGGAATCCTCACGGTAGTGGCCGGAATCGCCGTCTTCGTATTTCCAATGGAGAGCTATGTCGCTCTCAGTATTCTTATCGGTATCCTGATGCTGGCCGTCGGTGCCGCCCAGCTGATCGTTGCCCTTACAAGCGGCAATTATCTCGCTATGCGTGGATATATGGTTGTCGGCGGAATTATCGACGTGCTTCTCGGCCTCTTTCTCTGTGTCTATCCTGGGGTCACATTCGCTCTGCTCCCTGTAATGCTTGGTATATGGATGATGTATCACAGCTTCATGATGATATCATTCGGAGGAGATCTGGAGACATTCAATATCGGTGGAAGCACTTCCGTGGTTGTCGGAGGAATACTTCTCCTGCTTCTGTCGATAATGGTTCTTGCCAATCCTTTCAGTGCAGGAGTGGCTACGGTTGTCGTGATGGCCGGTCTCGGACTGATCGTTCTCGGGCTTCTCTTGTGCTGGCTTGCATTGAAGCTCAAGAACATACATCTGAATTTCGAGAAGGAATATCCTCGATGATGCGTCTATTCCGACATGCGGAAGCCGAACTGAATGCGTTCGGTTGAGTTTATCATCTTTTCGGCACTCACTCTGTCCAGTTTTACAGGTCCGGTAACGAACTCAGGTACGTTGTAGGACCTGTTCTGGTAACTGTAGTAATGCAGAGGATGCTTCTGAGGCAGCATGAAAGGCTTGCTTTCCTGACCGTCTTCATCGATGTGCGTAAAGAAAGGACGGGTGTACAGACCGTCATCCCTTCTGCTGCTGAACATGAGCCAGCGGCTGTTTGACGACCAGCTATGGTATGATTCCGTGTCATGGCTGTTGACTTTGTCCATAGGACGTGAGATACCTGTAGCGAGATCAAGGATCCATAGGTCGGCTTCGTGATGCCAGATGCTGAAGTTCCCGTAGTCGGAAAGTGTATAGACTATGAATCTGCCGTCGTATGAAGGCTTGGGGAAAGATACGCTCTTTCCGATGCTTTCTGCGAATATGAGGGTGTCGATGCGTGAGCCTATGCTGCCGGTAGCCGGATCGAATCCGACGCTGCAGAGATTGTATCTTATCTGCTCCGTTTCTGACGGGATCGGCCTCGGAGATGCTGCGCAGAAATACAATGTCCTTCCGTCAGCGGAGAATGCAGGGAAAGTTTCCCATACATCATTCTTCTTTATGGATGAAGCGCTTATCAGGCAATTGTTCCGGACATCGTATACCTGCAGGTCTGAGTCAAGGTCGAATACCTCTATGAGCTTGTCAGGAAGGACGTGGAAGCCTTGTCGCGTATTGTTTGAAGAATATGCTATATAATCTCCTTCAGGGTGCCAGTATGGATAGACGCATAATCCGAGGGTGCTGTCTGTCTTTGTGCTGTATGCCGCCATCTCTCCGTCGATGTTCAGCAGTGTCGCGCCGTGGCTGCCTCTGATGTGGAGGCTGTAATCCGCAGGATTTCCTCTGTTGTATGCATGGCAGTTCACACAACCGTCAAACTGAGTGTTTTCGATGAGGGCCCTTTCCTTGTAGTTCGAAAGATTTCTCTCATATATTCCCATTTTGCTGTATACTTCATAGCCGGGAGCTATGAGGCGGTAGTTGATGCCGTAGTCTATCTCGTCTTCGGATACGTGAATGGTCCATGTTTCCGGCAGTACGCTGCTTTTTACGGTGATGTCTCCTCCTTTTGCAGCCTCGAGCATCTTCTTCCACACTTTTTCCTTCCATACGACCTCCCTTCCTTTTATAGAGACCGTCATGTCTCCATGACTGAAGGTCGTGACCGGTATCGGACCATCCTCTGCGGTATAGCAGAAGTTGAGAGGCGCAATCCCTGCAGGAATGGTGATATCCATATAATCCGGCCAGACCGGACCGTCTGTGAAATGTGCTGCCGAAGGGTCAAATCTGTAACATGAGCATACCAGCATGATGCTCATCAATATGTATGACAATCTTTTCATCATTTAAATCGGTAATAATAGTAGAACCAGTATGTGTTGCCGAACTCTTTCTGCATGCTTGCTTCGTCAACGCCGGCCTGCAGCCGGGAAATGAATCTGGTGAAGCTCTTGGCGGTCCTGTCGGTGATGAAGTCAGGCATGCCGTCCGGACCGTCATGCGTCAGAGCCCAATAGAGTATGACAGCCTCCTGATAATGACGTGCGTCATAGCCTTTCTTAAGGAGTTTGTGACACTCGAAGAAGCGGGGAAGATCCTTGCGGAGAAGACACCATGCAAGCAGGTAGTCCATTGCCATGGTGTTGGTGTCGTTCTCAACGTACAGAAGTCCCAGCATGGAATCCATCTCCTCCTGGCTGAACATGAAGTCGTGATCCTTTATCCTGACGGAACGCAGATATGCATATTCAGGCACTTGATCGATCAGTTCCGGATTGTCGAGCAGCTTTTCTGTTTCTTTCGCCCATTTCCGATAGAAAAGGGTCTGTTTCAGCGCTCTGACATACTTTCTTGCCACTTCGTAATCACTGTTTAACAGGTTGGTCCTTGCCAGTGCCTGGGACAGTCTCGCGCTTTTCTGGAAATCAGGAATGCCTTCCTGGGCCTCGAAGAAGAAAGTCTGGGCAGTGTTTATCATCCCGAGGTGATAATAAACGGTTCCTGTAGGGATCGGAGAGAAATGGTCTCTTGTGAATTCAGGCAGCAGACCGGCCGGGCCGTTCTGGAAGAAGGAGAACATGTCGCTGGACATGTGTCCGGTCTTTGCAAGTGCAAGATTTGTACATTCCACAGCTATCGGAGAGTCCGGGACATGTCTGTCCGATGTCGCAAGTATCTTGTTCCATTGGCCCATCCTTGTCATGAAGTCATAACCGAAAAGTCTTTCCTTCTCAATGTCTGTGAATACAGGAGTAAGGCATGCGGCAGGCAATATGACAAGGGCCATGCTGACAGCTGCCAGTTTGTCCCTGGTCATGACTTTCGCCAGAAGCAACACTGAAGGGACAAGGAGGACGGCTGTCCAGACCATCAATGGTATCGCATTGTGGTACCGGTGATAATGTATGCCGAAAATCAGTCTCTCAAGTGGGTATGGACAGCAGGAACGTGCTGTAAAAGGAATCAGGACAGCCATCAGGACCGCAGCAGCCGAGAAGGCAAGTATGGCTGTCATCTCTTTCTTGCGCATTGCGGATCGGATGCCTACGACTACAGGTACAATTATGCTGATGCTTCCGAAAAGGTAGTACATTACCGGCATGAGCAGGATGGTGGTGGAAAAGCGGAAACCTGTCCTTCGGATATTCATGAGTGCGGAAGACAATGTCAAGGATGCGGCCATTGCCACAGCTGCTGTCACCAGTGCGTTTTCATCGCAGTAAAAAAGGAACATTGCGATTGCGGGAAGAAAACTCAGAGGATATGCGGCAAAGGATCCTTTCTCCATGTTTTTCCAAGTGAGGAACTGTATCAGGCCAAGGAGCATGGCGAGGATTAGTGAGCCGGCAGGGGCATGATAGAAGAACTGTACAAGGAAGCCTCCGATCCAGTCGCCGAGACCTCCGGGTATCGCCATGCTTTCCCGGAAGTAATCAGCTCCGAATCGGAACAGCTGCATCTGTTCCTGATAGTGGATGTGGTATGGGTATATGAAATTGAAGAATATGAAGGCCAGCAGAATGCCCGTTGCTGACAGGGCTGAACATATTATGGTCTGTCTTCGTGTCATTGGAAAATAATCTGATATGGAATCAACAAAGTTATCAAATAAAATGAATATCTTTGCATAAAGACGCCCTCAAAATGAGACTGAACCGGATTTTTAATCTATTTGTATTTTCGTTCCTCCTGGCATCCTGCTCGGAAGAAGAGCCGTCTTATCGCCATATGTGGCAGGAAGCCCATCATCTCGATGAGGCCGGGATGATAAAGCTTTACGGCGAACCGAACGAAGGCTCGGAGAATGTTTTTGGTGTCATTCTGGAGGCATTTGAAGGCAATTGGGACAAGGTCGGGCTCCTTACCGAAGGATCGCGTACATCTGAAATACATGCTTATTATCACAATCTGCTCATGGCGATGGAAGGGCATCTGGCCGACAGCCTCATGTATTATTACCAGCCTTTTGAAAGAGGGCTCTTTCTTCCTGTCGACGAGAAATCCGGACAGCTGAAGATTGCCGCATCATCGGAAGTGTGGTTCCGTCTGGGAGATATGACCATGGCGGAACACAGTGCCATGCTTGCACAGATATTTTCTCCGAACCATTTCGGAGTACCGTATCTCAAACGTCTTGCTGAAATCAATCTTGTGAACGGTCAGGACGAGGCTGCACGGAAATATCTCCGTCTGCTGTCCGGTGAAGAGGATTGCAGAGACTGGGTTTCCGACAGGATTCCGGGAAATGAGTCAAAAGCAGTCAAGGCCCACCTGTCATCCTTGAGGGCATTGACACATAAGTCTGATATGGTCCATCGCCCATCTGATTACAGGGGAGTTCTCAAAAGCCTGCTGGCTTCCAATCCGGACAATGCACTCGCAAGGCAATATCTGCTCTGTCTCGACATCCTTACGAAGAATCTTGAGCATTTCATTGAGGATTACGATCCTTCAAGAGACAAGTCGCGCCTGTATGATGAGGCGGTCCTGATATTTCTCGCACGGCGAAGTGCCATAACTCCTCAGGCTATTGCACATTTCGGCCTTTCTCCGGAAGTGCTTCAGGAATTTTCGGACTATAATGAAATGTTTACGTTCAACCAAGGAGCCATGAAGCCTATGCAGGAAAAATATGGCAGGACCTACTGGTTTTTCTATCAATATGCTAAAAGGAATATTAAATAATATAAGTGTAGCTCTGCTTCTGATCTGCCTGTCAGCGGCGTGCGGCAGGAAGAATGTCGAGGTGTCCTTGAACCGGGACTCCGTGATTTATCCCGATTATACTGGAGTCACGGTCCCGTCCAATATTGCACCGCTCAATTTCCATTACACATCCGACGGTATCAGAAAGGCACGTACGACGGTAAGATTCAGGGACTTCTCCCTGAGTTTCGCCGGAAAGGAAGTGGTGTGGGAACTCGATCAATGGAGATCCTTGCTTTCGTCCGCAGAAGGGGATACCTTGCGCTTTGCATCTGAATTATCCCTGAAAGGTGGAAGGAAGGAGTCGTTCGAATGGGAGATATATGTGTCTTCCGATAAGATCGACCCATATCTTTCCTATCGTCTCATCGAGCCGGGTTATGAAGTGTGGCATGAAATAGAAATCCGTGAGAGGTGTCTCGAGAACTTTGACGAAAGGATCCTGTCAGACTGGAAGAATACCGATAACTCCTGCATGAACTGCCATATACACAGTCAGGCCCGTGCTGACCTCTCCATGTTTTATGTGAGAGGGAAGAAAGGAGGTGCCTTTCTTAACCGGAACGGAGAGATACGCAAGCTTTCCCTCAATGTGAAAAACATGATTTCCGGTACTGTCTATGGCGAAATACATCCTTCCGGAAGGTATGGCGTGTTCTCATCAAATATAATCATCCCCGGTTTCCATACACTGGGAAGCCGTAGACTTGAGGTCTATGATACCAAGTCCGATCTCGCAATAGCCGATTTTGACAATAATATGATGATTCTTCCTCCGGAACTCGCCCGCAAGGATGTCCTTGAGACCTTTCCAGTCTTTTCCGCAGACGGAGACTATATATATTATTGCGCGGCTGATACACTTCCGCTGCCTCGTGATATAGAAAAGCTCAGATATTCTCTGGTAAGAATCAGCTTTGATGAAGAAATAGGAAGGACGGGACGGAATGTTGAAGTTGTATGGGATGCTGATGAACATGATGCCAGTGTCTGCCATCCGAAATGCTCTCCTGACGGCAGGTGGATAATGTATACGGTTGCAGATTACGGCACCTTCCCTATATGGCACACGGAATGTCAGCTGGAAATGATGGATCTGCGCACAGGGGAAATCATCGGTATGGACGAAGTGAACTCCGACCGTTCGGATACCTATCACAGCTGGTCCTCTGACAGCCGTTGGTTCGTTTTTGCGAGCAAAAGAGGAGACGGCAAGTACGGCAGGCCGTATTTCTGCCATGTCGATGAGACCGGTAGGTTCGGCAAACCGTTCGTTCTTCCTCAGAAGGATCCGTGGCACTATGAAAACAGTCTTCTCTCATTCAATATACCTGATCTTTCCGATGGACCTGTTGATTTTGACGCTGAAACCATAGGACGCATGTTAAGGGAGACGGAGGCGGAAACCTTCGGGTCTTATTGATTTGACCTTTCATTTCATTACTGAACCTGGAAATTTTGTCGGAAATTAAGAAAAAATAATCAACAGGCTTTCTTTTTTCCAGATTTGTTTTTTAGATTTGTTACTTGTTTTTTGCAGGACACCGATTGTTCTATGCGTGAATTCTCCCTGCCCGGCAATTGAGACCACAGATAGTAATAACTATTTCCAACCATAACTATTTAACTATTAACCATTATGAAAAGTAAATTTTTTACTTCTCTCATGCTGATTTTTGCATGTGTGTCCATGATGGCTCAATCACCTGTAAAGGTGCATGGCGTCGTTCTGGACAATGCAGGCAATTCAGTAATCGCGGCTTCGGTCGTTGAGCAGGGAAATGCCAGCAATGGCGTGGTTACCGATCTGGAAGGAAAATTTGAAATTTCTGTTCCGGGGGGGGGTACTAAACTAGTAGTCTCTTCAATCGGTTATGCAACAAAGGTGGTTGAAGTCGGCAATCAGACCGCACTTACAATTATCCTTGACGAGGACACAGAGCTTCTCGAAGAGACCGTGGTCGTGGGCTACGGTGTCCAGAAGAAGAAACTGGTTACCGGTTCTACCGTTCAGGTGAAGGGTGACGACCTCGTGAAACTTAACACCACCAGTGCTCTTGGAGCCATGCAGGCTTCGACCCCTGGTATGCAGATCACTTCGTCATCAGGTCAGCCTGGTGAGGGCTTCAAGGTTTCCATCCGTGGTATGGGTACCATCGGTTCATACCAGCCTCTCTATGTGATCGACGGTGTCGCTGGTGGCGACATCAACGCTCTCAACCCTTCTGACATCGAGAGCATCGACGTTCTCAAGGATGCTGCATCCTGCGCCATCTACGGTGCCCGTGGTGCAAACGGTGTCGTTCTCGTGACTACAAAGCAGGCAAAGGAAGGTAAGTACACTGTGACTTATGACGGTTTCTATGGTGTGCAGAACGTTCAGAGAATGCCTGAGATGCTCAACGCAAGGCAGTACATGGACGTTCAGAACATGCTTACCGTCAATGCCGGTGGCAATCCTATCGACTGGGCAGGCATCCTCAATACTGACCTTTACAACAGCATCATGGACGGAAGCTATACCGGTACGAACTGGCTTGACGCAATCCGTAATCAGAACGCACCTTACCAGAATCACGCAGTGAACGTAGTGGGCGGTTCAGACAGGACCAAGATGTCGATGGGTGTTTCCAATACATCTCAGGAAGGTATCTTCGGCTACCCTGTACAGTCAAAGTACAACCGTACGACCGTACGTATCAACTCTGACCATGTGATTCTCCGCAAGGGTGACCTCGACATCATCTCTTTGGGCCAGAACATGACCTACACCTACAATACCAAGAGCGGTATCGGTATCGGCAACCATTATTGGAATGATATCTTCAACATGCTTGTTGCCAATCCTATCCTCCCTATATATGATGACGACGGCAACTATACAGACTATGACGAAACTCAGGCAACAGGTATCTGGGCCCTCGACAGCTATGTGGCCAACCCGATCGTTGCCATGACAAGGACTTCACGTGGAAATAACAAGAGCCAGAATCATGCTCTCAACCTTTCCGCTAATCTCCGTATCCAGCCTATAAAGAACCTCGTCTTCCGCAGTCAGATCAACTACAGGATGTCTTCAAGCACATACCGCCAGTACGGAATGACTTACAAGACAAGCAACTATGCATTCTCGGAGACCGACAGCGTATCACAGAGCGCATCTGCAGGATGGAGCTGGTCATGGGAGAATACATTGAACTATAAGTTCGATATCGCAAAGAAGAACCACTTCGACGTTCTCGTAGGTTCTACTCTCGAGCACTCAGGCTTCGGTGAAAGCGTAAATGCTTCACGTTCAGGCGGTGCATGGCCAGATGACTATGAGCACGCTTATGTTGACAACATGATCGGTAAGGTAGACGAGTCTGGTGCCGGCATCGGCGGAAGCACATGGGGAGATTCGGGACTTGCTTCGTTCTTCGGCCGTATCAATTATGACTACGATGAGAAGTACATGTTTTCAGCTATCCTCCGTGCCGATGGTTCATCTAACTTCGCTCCTGGACACCGTTGGGGTATCTTCCCATCAGTAGCAGCCGGTTGGGTTGTATCAAGCGAGCCTTGGATGGAAGGCGCAAAGGGAGTTCTTGATTATTTGAAGCTCCGCGCATCTTGGGGTCAGAACGGTAACTGTAACGTTGATAACTTCCAGTATCTTGCAACAGTCGCTATCGGTCCGGAAAACGGAGGTTATGCATTCGGTACCGGCCCTCTCCAGAGCTGGCAGACCGGTTCATATGCTGACAAGCTTGCAAACGGTGACATCTCTTGGGAAACTTCAGAGCAGATCGACCTCGGTATTGACGCCCGTTTCGCAAACAACAGACTCCATATGACATTCGACTGGTATCAGAAGAATACCAAGGACTGGCTCGTCAATGCTCCTGTGATGGGACACTTCGGTACAGGTGCTCCTTATATCAACGGTGGTGACGTACGCAACTCAGGTGTCGAGCTCTCTCTCAACTGGAGCGACGCGATCAACAAGGATTTTTCATACTCTGTAGGCGTGAACGGATCCTACAACAAGAATAGGGTTACACGTATTGCAAACGATGAAGGTATCATACATGGTCCTGGTTCTGTAGTTCAGGGTATCGATGAGATCTACCGTGCACAGGTGGGCTATCCGATCGGATACTTCTGGGCTTACAAGACAGACGGCGTGTTCCAGAATCAGACTGAGATCGACGAGTGGGTTGCAGCCGGCAAGCCTACAATGGGTAGCCCTGCACAGCCAGGTGACCTCAAGTTCGTTGACTACAATGGTGACGGAACCCTCGACTCTTCGGACAAGACCATGGTCGGTGATCCTAATCCGGACTTTATCCTTGGTCTCAACCTCAACTTCTATCTTTATGGTTTCGACTTTGCGTTGAGCGGTTACGGTAATTTCGGACAGCAGGTGTTCCGTGCTTACAGAAGATATTCAGACTCACAGTATAACAACTATACTACAGAGATCTTCAACTACTGGCACGGTGAAGGAACATCAAACAAATATCCACGTGTAGTACCAGGTACAAACTACAACTACATGCAGAACTCCGACCTCTTCGTGGAGAATGCTGATTTCTTCAGGATCCAGACCATCAGTCTCGGATATGACTTCAACAGACTCTGGAAGAACTCTCCTTTCGGACAGCTTCGTCTTTATGTACAGGCTCAGAATCCATTCGTGATCACGAAGTATAAGGGTATGGACCCTGAGGTAGGTTCTGACGGCGGTTCTGGAAACGATTGGGCTAAGGGCCTCGATCTGGGATACTATCCACAGGCTCGCGCAATGATTCTTGGTGTTAATCTCAAATTCTAATTTTAGTGACTGATATGAAAAAGATATTATATTTCGCAGCAGTCGCTGTATGTGCATCGCTCGTTTCTTGCGAGAGCTTCCTTGATACGACCAACTACTGGTCAAAGACAACTGAGGATTTCCCTGCAAATCAGGCGGATGCTGAGCAGATCCTTACCGGTATCTACAATAACCTCAACGTATCAATCGGAAACAACGTGCACCAGAACCACTTCCTGTGGTCTCTTGCAGCGTCTGATGACTGTTTTGGCGGTGGCGGTGCCAACGACCAGGCAATGCAGGCACACGACCTTCTGTTGAACTTCGGTGCCAATATGTATGAAGGCTTCTACAAGGACCGCTATACAGGAATCGCACGAGCAAATGTGGCTATCGAGACTTTCGGTAACTGCGGACTCGACGATGCTACCCTCAATCAGTATCTCGGTGAAGCTTATTTCCTCCGCGCATGGTACTATTATGAACTCGCTTCGATGTTCGGCAATATCCCATGCCCTGTGACTTCAAGTGCAGATGCGACTCAGCCGCAGATCAGCGGTGAGGCTCTCTGGGGACAGATTCTTCAGGATGCAAAGAAGGCGGCAGAGATCATGCCTTCAACTGTGACGACCCGTGGTACCGGTCACGTTGACAAGTATTGCGCTGAGGCTCTCCTCGGTCGTGCATACCTCTTCTATTCAGGTTTCTACAATGATGAGGAGGTTTCTCTTCCAAATGGCGAGACTCTTACCAAGGCTGACGTTCAGGCAGCAATCAAAGATTGTGTGGACAATTCTGGTTACGACCTTGTACCTGAATTCCACAACCTTTGGGCTTATACAAACAGGATATCCGTTGAGGATGAACTTTCTCCATGGAAAGGCAATGGCTATAACTATGTGAACAATGACGGCGGTGTCAATCCTGAGGCAATGTTCATCATCAAGTTCAACACACTGCCTTCATGGGGTACTACCATCGGTTACTCAAACCAGACAGCTCTTTTCTGCGGTGTCCGTGGACAGACAAATGACGAGGATCACTTCCCGTTCGGAACAGGTTGGGGTATGTGTCCTGTTAACCCAAGTCTCGTAGCAGACTGGAAGGCGGCTGAGCCTAATGACCCACGTCTGGATGCATCCATCATATCTGTAGACAAGTGGAACTATACTTATGGCGGTGATTCAAATATTCAGGAAACCGGTTATTATATGACCAAGTGCATGCCTGTCATAGGCCGTAAGGGTGACGGTTCAGGTTTCTGGAAGTCATATGTAAACGAGATGTATGAGCTTACATGGTCAGAAGGCAACGAAGACAACTTCCAGCTCAATCTTATCGATGATATGGTGATGATCCGCTTTGCCGAGGTTCTTCTTATGGATGCCGAGCTTAACGGCAATCAGGACAGCTTCGATAGAGTCCGTGCCCGCGTCGGTCTTCCGTCAAAGCCTGTCACTGATGAGAATATCCGCAACGAGCGTCGTTGGGAGCTTGCCTTCGAGGGCGTCCGTTACGGTGACATGCGTCGATATGGTGAGTCTTATGCTGTTGCGGCTCTTGACAAACAGGAGGGTAAGGATTGTTACAATTCCGGTGTGAAAGGTAAGAATGACGCTTCTAAGTTCAATGGTGGCTATGGCAACCGTTACTCTCAGACCAAGGGTTTCGTCGCTCTTCCTTCAGCTCAGATATCCCTTTCAGCATCTGCAGGTGCCCAGTATAAGTATCAGCAGAATCCTGGTTGGGGAACAGCTGATTCAGAATTTGCAGGTTGGCAATAAAATTTGATTACTTATGAAAAAGATAAAATTAATAGCAATGACAGCCGCAATGGGAATGGCTTTCGCAGCTTGCCAGCCAACTCTCATTGACGGACCGGAGCCATTCGATACAGTGGAAGCAGAGGTTCTTGCAGAGGGAATCACATACGTTCAGTATGAGGACGAAGCTTGTACTATTCCGAATGAGGCAGGAAACTACCTGAAGTTCAATTCCTCTGCAGGTGTAGTTCAGGTCTTCCTCGAGGGAAATGAGGCACCTCTCTATACAGGAGCAGGCGGCGTAGTGAAGATTCCTGTAAAACGTGGTCAGGAGCCTTCGGCAAACCTGATATTCCGTCTTGTAAACGCTGATGGTACATTCACCGAGACAGTCAAGACTTTCTCTTGTACTCCTCCGACAGAGCTTGCGCCGGAGATGCTTATCCTCGTAAGCGATAACGGAAAGAAGGTCTGGAAGTATGCTGCAACCAGCCCATATGGCAATGCCGGTTATACTGGTTCCGGTACCAATTTCAATGCTCCAGGTGCTGTCGATGGCAAATGGTGGGGCGTAGATTGCGCTGATTCCCTTACCACTCAGCTTGCACATGCTGGTGGAGCGGCTACAGGCGATGAGTCCAACAATGCCTATATGGTATTTACCGAGGACGGAGTAGTGACAACATACGGCCCTGCAGGAAATGTGATCCGTGGAGGTAAGTTTGAAATAAAGAACTACGATCCTGCACGATCAGGCGGTTGGGAACTTGCTAAATTGATCACAACCGAGCCTGCTACCCTCTTCCCTTGGAAGGTCAATGGTAACGGTACTCCTGTAACTGAATTTGACATCATGTACTTTACCCCTCAGGCCATGACTCTTACTCATGTTCCTTCAGGAACAGGCAGCTGGTCTGAAATCACCCACTGGAGCTTCATTGCTGCGACACCAGATCCTCTTACAATGGAAGGAACATGGACTTATGGAACTAACGGTTATGGAAACGGTGGTCATGCAGGCGCAGGTGCCAATTACAATGGTCCTGGCGTAATTGACGGCAACTGGTGGAGTGTTGCATCTGGTGATGAGCTTGCAGATCAGTTGGCTCATGCCGGTGGCGCAGCTACAGGTGATGAGTCTGCGGAGGCTTATATGGTATTCGAAGGTGATAATGTAACTACCTATGGACCTGATGGAAACAAGATACGCGGAGGTACCTGGACGGCTGTCATGAATGACTATGCATCTGGTGCCGGTCGTGGTGCTGCCGGATGGGAGCTCGGTAAGCTTACTACTTCGGAGCCGGCTATTCTCTTCCCTTGGATGGTCAATGGTAACGGTACTCCTGTAACTGAGTTTGACATCATGTACTTCGATGCAAATAATATGACTTTGGTTTACACTAATGGTCAGGCATCAGGCGGATGGGATGAAATCACTCACTGGGTATTTGTACGCAAATAGTACTTTTAAAACACTTGAATATTGGGCAGTCGCTTTGAAGCGACTGCCTTTTTTGTTATATTTGTTGCTTTTTACCTTTAAAGATGTCTCGACTTCGCTCGACATGACAATATAGCATTATGACCATGAATAAGACCTGGCAATATATAGCCTCAGCCATATTCGGTGTTGCGGTTTTCCTGATATGGTGGTTGCTGTACCCCGGACTGTCGGGATTGCAGGAACAGAACCAGCTGTTCCTGTTTACATGGGACTATTTTATCGAAAGGATAGTGGTTTCTGGAGGCCTTGCCGATTATATTGCCGAATTCATCACCCAGTTCAACTATGTTCCGCTTCTGGGTGAGGCTTTGATTGCTCTCCTTCTGGTTGTCTTCCAGAGAAGCATGGCCAGTTCAATCGGCCATGACGACTGGTATATGCTCAGTTTCATTGCTCCAGTCATGATGCTGGTGTATATGGGCAATATCTATGTCATGCTATGTTATCTTGTGGCTCTCATAATAGCCATCCAGCTCTGCGCCCTGTATCGCAGACGTCCTGGGATTGTATGGGCAGGAACCGTCACTGTCATGGGCTATTGGCTTATCGGCCCTGCGGTCTTTGTCTTTACGCTATATGCTGCAATAAGGGAGAGAAATCTTAAGTCTCTGGCTCTTGTGGGTCTTGCTGTTCTTGCTGTCGTTGTCTCAAGATGGACTTATATGGAGCAGTATCCGTGGAAGACCCTTGTCTTCGGCGTCAATTATTACAGAATGGCTCTCACGGTTCCTGTAATGCAGGTTGTAATTGCTCTGACAGCGATTCTTCTCCCATCTGTGGCAGACACTCTCCCAGAAGTGAAGGCAATGGGGAATATCGTAGTGGGAGTGCTGGTTTCCGCCGGTGGAATTCTGGGATTATATTTTAGTTACCAGAAGGATTCAGCCGAAATTATCGCCTACGACCAGATGGTCCGTCATGAGGATTGGGAAGGTATTTTGAAACGTGCGGAAAAATATCAGCCGAACTCGGAATTAGGAGCAGTAAGTGTCAATCTTGCGCTTTTCATGAGCGGAAGAGGTGCGGAATTTCCGCGATTCAAGCAGTTCGGTACAAGAGGTCTGATCATGCCTCGCGAAAGAGATTTCATTTCAAACTCATCGTCGTGCGAGGTGTTCTGGCGACTTGGCATGGTCAACGAATCCCTGCGATATGCCTTCGATACACAGGAATCCCTTGTCAATAACCGCAAAAGCGGACGCTGGATGAGCAGGATGGCGGAGTGTCAGATCCTGAACGGACGTTATGATGTTGCCGAGAAATATCTTGATATGCTGAGCTGCAGCCTGTTCTATAGGAAATGGGCGAATGACAGGAAAAACTGTCTGAGAAATGAAGAGGCTGTCATGTCTGATCCTATCTATGCCTATCTCAGGACTGTGCGTTTCCGGGATGATTTTCTTTACTATTATCCGGAGATGGACAAGATGCTGGCAATCCTCTATCATCAGAATAAGAATAATATCTTGGCAGCCTGGTACTATAAGGCATGGACTGTACTGAAAAACAATGATGCAAATGATGAAACGACATATAGTGGCGGTGCTCACGGCAATTAGCCTTCTTTTTGTTTCCTGCAGCCAGGAGACCGTCCTCCGTGAAGAATTGCCTCATATCTTCCCGGATTATATCGGTGTGACCGTTCCTGCAGGCATAGCCCCATTGAACTTCAATCTTCCAGAAGAATATTCAAAGGTGTTCGCAAAAGTCAGCGACAGGCATGGCAACAGCATCACTGCCAAGGGCTCTTATGCCGGTTTCAATGTGAACCGATGGCATAAGCTTACGGAACGTAATGTCGGTGATACCCTGTCTGTGACGGTTGCAGGTTACAAGGATGGAAGATGGGAGCAGTTCCGTCAGTTTCTGATATTTGTCAGCAGCTATCCGCTCGATGATTATGGTGTGACTTACCGCAAGTTCGCTCCGGGATACGAGACATACAGCAAGATCGGAATCTATCAGAGGAATATCCATGATTTCAGTGAGGAACCGATTCTTGAAGGCACTTTGCTGCCGGGGCAGTGTATGGGTTGCCATACCGCCAATGCTACCAATCCTGACCAGTTTCTTTTCCATCTCAGGGGAAAACATGGGGCGACTGTGCTTCAGACGGACGGCCGGAGGAAATGGCTTGAGACACAGACCGACAGCACCATTGCCAGAGCCGCCTATTCGTATTGGCACCCTTCCGGAAAATTCATTGCCCATTCGAACAATAAGATACATCAGCTTTTCTGGACGGGAAACAATGGAAGATACATTGAGGTTTTCGATTCGGTGTCTGACATTTCGCTTCATGAAGTCGAGACTGACCGGCTGATACTCTCTCCTTTGCTTATGACTGATGATTTTGAGACTTATCCTGCCTTCTCAAGCGATGGAAAGACGCTCTATTACTGTTCGGCGCCGAAGGTTGATATACCGGGGCAGGCAGAAGACCTGCATTATAACCTGTGCTCATTGTCTTTTGACGAAGATACGGAATCATTCGGCAGCCATGTGGATACACTTGTCAATGCCTCGGAGATAGGTAAAAGCGTGACCATGCCTCGTCCTTCGTATGACGGCAGATGGCTGTTGTATACGTTCCATGATTTCGGCTGCTTCCCGATCAACCACAAGGAGTCGGATCTATGGCTGATGGATCTTAGTAGCGGCAGGACTCATCCGCTCGAAAGGGCCAATTCGCCATATGCGGAAAGCTTCCACAACTGGAGTTCGGATTCGCACTGGATACTGTTCTCCAGCCGCCGTGGTGACAGCCTTTATTCATGCATATATATCGCTCAGATCGATGAAGACGGCAATGCCTCCAAGCCTTTCCTTCTTCCGCAGAAGAATCCTTACGATTTCTATCATAACACCCTATTCACTTTCGATGTCCCTGACTTTACGAAGGAAAAGGTCGATTTCAGGACAAGGGGAGCCTATGAAGAGGCATTTTCAGACAAACGAATACAATTGACAGTCAAATAATGAAAAGAACAATCATCACTCTGCTTGCCGGCGTTGCATTGCTGGCTTCATGTTCACGTAACAAGGAATACGTCATCTACGGATCCGTAAGCAATCCGGACCTTGAGGGTGCCCAGGTGTTTCTGGTTCCTCTCGAAAATGCAACCAAAGAGACCATCGACTCGGTATACATAAAGAACCAGATGTTCGAGTTCCGCGGTACGGAAGAGAAGATGGCGGAAATAAGGATAGAGATGTACAAACGATATGGCAATGAGAATCTTCTGGTGGTTACCGAACCGGGAGAGACATATGTTACAATCGGTCAGAGAAGCAGCGGTAGAGGAACTCCGCAGAACGATTCCCTTCAGGTCTGGAAGAACCTTACTGAACAGTACTACAACCAGCTGGGTGTCCTTATGCGTCAAAAAAAGAATCTCGAAGCGATGAAACTCCGAGATTCATATTTCAACCGTTCGCACCAGATGGCGTTGAACGTAGGTGTCGAGACCGCCCTTGGCAGCTTCCTCTATTCGCGTTTCCCTGAATCCCGTTAATTGATATTCAGGCAGACTATCGATTTTGCAGGCAGCTTCACGATGATCTTTCCGTCCTTGACCTTGAAGTCCTTGAACGCTTGCGGAGCTACCTTGTCAGGATCGTCAAACCCGTTATAGTCTTGGATGTTGCCGGATGTCAGTATCTCTCCGCTGACTGTTGCCTTTCCGAGACTGTCGAAATTCAGTACAGCTTCCATACCCTTTTCGAGGTCAGTGTTTACAAGAGCCACATTGATCTCTCCAGCGGCATTTCTTGAAACTGTGGCGTCAACCACAGGATATGGCCTTCCGAGGCCGTCCATACGGATTTCGGAATCACACTCCGAAGGTATGTACTCTGCGTCCTGATGCACATTGTACATTCTGAATACGTGATATGTAGGGGTCAGGACCATCTTGTCTCCCTTGGTCAGCACCATTGCCTGAAGGACGTTCGCAACCTGGGCGATATTGGTCATCTTCACTCTTTCCGTGTATTTGTGGAAGATGTTGAGGCTCAATGCAGCAACCATCGCGTCTCGCATGGTATTCTGCTGAAAGAGATGTCCGGGGTTTGTTCCAGGCTCGACATCGAACCATGTTCCCCACTCGTCCACGAGAAGGTCGACTTTCTTTTCCGGATCGTATGTGTCCATGATGGCCATATGTCTCCTGATGACAGGCTCGATGCCCATTGCCTTGCCGAGTGTGTTGTAGTATTCTTCTGCATCGAACTGTGTCGCAGATCCCTTGCTGCCGTTCCAACCTTTTACAGTGTAGTAATGCAAAGACACTCCATCCATCTGGTTGCCGATCATTTCCATAAGGACCTTCGTCCAGTCATAGTCGTAGTCTGATGCGCCGCTTCCGATCTTGTATAGGCGGTTATTGCCGAAATTGCGGCAATATGTAGCATATCTTCTGTATACGTGTGAATAATACTCAGGCTTCATGTTTCCGCCGCATCCCCATGCTTCGTTTCCGATGCCGAAATATTTCACTTTCCATGGCTCCTTGTGGCCGTTCTCGGCCCTGAGCTTCGCCATGGGACCGTCAGGTGCAGTCATGTACTCTACCCATTTCGCCATTTCCTCTACAGATCCGGAACCGACGTTTCCGCTGATGTAAGGTTCACATCCCAGAAGTTCGCAAAGATTGAGGAATTCATGAGTTCCGAAAGAATTGTCCTCGACGGTGCCACCCCAGTTGCTGTTTACCATCCTCGGTCTGTCTTCCTTCGGTCCGATGCCGTCACGCCAGTGGTAATCATCTGCAAAGCATCCGCCCGGCCACCTCATTACAGGGACCTTGAGCTCCTTGAGCGCATAGAATACATCGGTCCTGTAGCCTTCGATATTAGGAATCTCTGACTCTGGTCCCACCCACAGTCCTCCGTAGATGCATGAACCGAGATGTTCCGAGAACTGGCCGTAGATTTCTTTCGGAATCACATTCAGATTCCGGCTGTCTTCATGAATCTGTACATTGACGGTCTGTGCCGACAATGCAGAAGAAATAAGCAGCAATGCCGCAGTGATGATTCTGGTTTTCATGTTTATGTGGTTTTTGTGTTTTCCGATAGTGTAAATATAGCTATAAAATGTTTACCAATACATTTGAGACGCAATTATGACAGCATTTGTATCAATTGAACCCTATAATTGAGACAAAATTGACTTGTTGTGAATCATTTTATATATAAATTTGTATATCGATGAAATGTATAACTAAACTGATGACCGATGATAAAGAATTTCGTTAAGGGATCCATGGTCCTTCTTATGTCCGGACTGCTGCTGAGTTCATGCTCAGGCTCGTATTTCAAGACAGACGGTTCCGGAGTTACAGTAAAAGTGCAGAATGTGATTGATGGCGGTCCAAGGATTGTCCGTCTGGAAGTGATGGGTGAAAAGCTGATCCATGTTTCCGCTACTCCGGAAAGGAAATTTGCCGATCAGGAAAGCCTGGTGATAATTCCGCCAGCAGAAAGGACACCGTTTACGGTTGAGCAGGCCGGTGATACCGTTTCTGTCGCTACCTCTGCGGTAAAGGCATACGTCCTGGCCTCTACTGGAGAAGTCTGGTTTACAGATCCTGAAGGTAATGTCATTCTTGAAGAGCAGAAGGGCGGTGGCAAGTGCTTCGAGCCCATAGAGGTTGAAGGCACTCATGGATATACTTTCCGTCAGGTGTTCGAGTCTCCTGAAGATGAGGCTTTCTACGGCCTCGGACAACATCAGGCTGACGAATTCAACTACAAGGGAAAGAACGAGCAGCTGTTCCAGTACAATACGAAGGTGTCTGTTCCTTTCATTGTTTCGAACAAGGGATACGGTGTCCTCATGGACAGCTATTCGATGATGCGTTTCGGAAATCCTGAGGATTACAAGCAGCTTGGCGAGGTCTTCAAGCTTTATGACAGGAACGGAAAGGAAGGAGTCCTCACAGGTACCTATGTTCCTGCCCATGGCGAGACGGTCGTACGTGAGGAACCTCAGATTTATTTCGAGCATCTTGTCGCTCCTGAAATGGCCCGCGTCGTCAATCTTCCTGAAGACTTCCAGTTCTATGGCTCGAAGGTTACATATGAGGGCGAACTGGAGGCTTCCGTAACCGGAGATTATCAGTTCAGTCTCTATTATGCCGGCTATACGACGGTCACTCTCGGCAATGAAGAAGTTGTGCCGGAGCGTTGGAGGACTGCATGGAATCCTAATGCATATAAGTTCACCGTGCATCTTGAGGCAGGAGTGAAGACTCCGCTCCGCATCGATTGGGTTCCGGATGGAGCTGTCTCATATTGCGGACTCCGTGTCTATGATGTGATCGATCCTGTCGAGCAGGCAAAGCACCAGTGGTGGAGTGAGATGACGAAGCAGATGGACTGGTATTTCATAGCCGGCGATGATATGGATGAGGTTATAAGCGGTTACCGTACGCTTACAGGTAAAGCTCCCGTAATGCCTAAATGGGCAATGGGCTACTGGCAGAGCCGTGAAAGATATAAGACATCTACAGAGATGATCGAAGCCCTCGAAGGATTCCGTAAGAGAAACATTCCGATCGACAACATCGTGATGGACTGGAGCCACTGGCGTGAAGAGGACTGGGGCGGACATGAGTTCGATCCTGCACGTTTCCCGGATCCGAAGGCTATGGTCGATTCAATCCACGACATGAACGGACGTATGATGATTTCCGTATGGCCTAAGTTCTATGTCGAAACCGAGCACTACAAGGAATTTGACGAGAAGGGCTGGATGTATACGAAGGCTTATGATGACGGTATCCGTGACTGGATCGGCAAAGGCTATCTCTACGGATTCTACGACGCATATCATCCGGAGGCGCGCAAGCTTTTCTGGAACCAGATGTACGAGCACTATTACCCTCTTGGCATCGATGCATGGTGGATGGATGCTTCCGAGCCGAATGTTCGCGACTGTACGGATATGGATTACCGCAAGGCTCTTTGCGGTCCGACAGCTCTCGGCTCGTCTACAGAATTCTTCAATGCCTATGCCCTTGTGAATGCAGATGCCATCTATAACGGACAGCGCGGTGTTGATCCTGACAAGCGCGTCTTCCTGCTTACCAGAAGCGGTTTTGCCGGCCTTCAGAGATATTCTACAGCAACATGGAGCGGCGATATAGCGACCCGTTGGGAGGATATGAAGGCTCAGATATCGGCAGGACTTAACTTTGCTGTCAGCGGTATCCCATACTGGACAATGGATATCGGAGGATTCTGTGTGGAGAACCGTTATGTTGCCGGTCAGGAAATCTACAACCGTACAGGAAAGGAGAATGTCGACCATAAGGAATGGCGTGAGCTCAATACCCGCTGGTTCCAGTTCGGAGCATTCTGCCCGCTTTACCGTGCCCATGGACAGTATCCTTTCCGTGAGCCATGGGAAATCGCTCCGGAGGGACATCCTGCATACGAATCGATCGTATACTATTCTCAGCTGAGATACAGGCTCATGCCTTATATCTACTCTCTTGCCGGAATGACATATTTCGATGATTACACCATCATGCGACCTCTCGTAATGGACTTCATGGCAGACACCAATGTCCTCAATATAGGAGACACCTATATGTTCGGACCGGCGTTCATGGCAGCTCCTGTATATGAGTACGGTGCGCGTACACGTGATGTCTATTTCCCTGAATGTGAAGGCTGGTATGACTTCTACACCAACAGGTTCATGGAGGCTGGCGTGCATAAGACAGTGGATGCTCCATACGACAGGATGCCTCTTTATGTCCGTGCGGGATCGATTGTTCCGGTCGGACCTGACATGCAGTGGTCTGACGAGAAACCTGCTGAAGTGATCGATCTCTATGTATATCAGGGTGCAGACGGCAGATTTACCCTCTACGAAGATGAGAATGTGAACTACAATTATGAGAAGGGAGCATACTCGATGATCGGTTTCACATATTCTGAGGCTGACAGGACCTTGACAATCGCTGAGCGTAAGGGTGAATTCCCTGGAATGTTGAAGGAGAGAGTCTTCAATGTGATCCCTGTTTCAGAGAAGGGAACAGGCAAGGCTGTCAAGGTATCTTATGATGGTAACACGATGAATGTAGTATTGTAATATGCGCAATATATTCAGACTTTTTATCTGCTGCATCCTGATTGCGGGATGTGGCAGTTCTGTATCTCCACGAGAGAGGCAGGACTTCAATGACGGATGGCGTTTCCATCTCGGCGATGTCGCAGAGGCTTCCGATCCGTGCTTCGATGACAGCTCATGGCGTGAGCTGGAACTTCCTCACGACTGGGCTGTGGAGGGTGATTTCGACCGCTCCAATCCATCCGGAACAGGCGGAGGTGCGCTTCCTGGAGGAGTCGGTTGGTACAGAAAGACTTTCACTCCTTCGCCGGAGGACTCCTGCAAGGTATGGAGGATCGAATTTGACGGAGCATATATGAATGCCGAGGTCTTTGTCAACGGCGTGAGCCTCGGTGTCCGTCCATACGGATATATATCATTCGGCTATGATATAGACCACCTGCTGGAATGGGGTGAAGAAAATGTGATTGCGGTACGTGTTGACAATGCGGAACAGCCGAATTCGAGGTGGTATTCCGGATGCGGAATATACAGGAATGTATGGATGGTCCGTACCGGCAAGGTGCGTGTCGCTCCGAATGGCGTATATGCCGTTTCCAGATTGAGGTATATCCCTGAGGAGGGTGTGGAAGGTATGGGAAGGCTTGATGCCGGATTCTTCTTCGTGCAGACAGATGTCATCGGTGAGGATGAACGTATGTCGGTCATCCTGAGGCAGACCGTCAAGGATGCGGACGGCAGGGAAGTGGGACGTACGGAAGATACATATACCGTTGCGGAAACAGGTGAAGTCGAACAGATGGTTGAGGTGTCTGATCCTCACCTGTGGGATATCGAGGATCCTTATCTCTATACGCTCGTGACAGAGGTTCTGGCAACTGACGGAACTCTGCTTGACAGGATAGAGACCAGGACAGGACTCAGATACTTCCATTTCAGTCCGGAAAAAGGTTTCCTTCTTAACGGACGTCAGGTGAAGATAAACGGTGTCTGCATGCATCATGACCTCGGCTGTCTCGGTTCTGCAATAAACAAGCATGCTCTTCGCCGTCAGCTGGAAATCCTCAAGGGAATGGGCTGCAACGGCATCAGGACCTCACATAATCCTCCTGCTCCTGAACTGCTTGACCTCTGTGACGAGATGGGATTCATCGTCCAGGACGAGGCTTTCGACATGTGGAGAAAGAGGAAGACAAGATATGACTATTCCCGCTATTTCAATGAATGGCATGAAAGAGACCTGACGGACTTCATCATAAGAGACCGCAATCATCCTTCGATCTTCATGTGGAGTATCGGAAACGAGGTTCTGGAGCAGTGGTCGGATGCTCGTGCGGATACCCTCAGCCTGGCTGAGGCCAATCTCGTTCTGAATTTCGGACATTCTCCTGAAATGTTGGCGGAGGAAGGGGATATGAGCGTCAATTCACTCCTGACCAGGAAACTTGCGGACATGGTCAGGGCGCTTGATGATTCAAGACCTGTCACTGCAGGATGCAACGAGCCGTCTCCGGACAATCATCTCTTCAGAAGCGGAGCATTGGACATCATAGGATTCAACTATCACAACCAGAATATCGCTGATGTACCTGTGAACTTCCCGGGTAAGCCGTTCATCATCACGGAGAGCAATTCAGCTCTTGCTACCCGCGGATACTACCGCATGCCGAGCGACAGCATGTACATCTGGCCTAAGCACTGGTCGATACCGTTCCGTGAACCGTCATTCGCATGCTCTTCTTATGATAATTGCCATGTACCTTGGGGCAATACTCATGAAGAGACCATCAAGCTCGTAAGGGATAACGACTTCATCAGCGGACAGTACATCTGGACAGGCTTCGACTATATCGGCGAGCCTACACCTTACGGATGGCCTGCGCGCAGTTCTTACTTCGGAATCATCGACCTTGCCGGTTTCCCTAAGGATGCATATCATCTTTACAGGTCGGAGTGGACTGACGGACCGGTACTTCATCTATTCCCTCATTGGAACTGGACGGAAGGCCAGGAAGTTGACATGTGGTGCTACTACAATAATGCAGACGAGGTGGAACTTTATGTCAATGGCGTTTCACAGGGAGTCAGAAGCAAGACCTATGACTGCCTCCATGCTGCATGGCGTGTAGTGTATGAACCGGGGGAAGTGGAAGTAGTGGCACGTAAGGACGGTAAGGAAACAGAAAGGAAGAAGATATCGACAGCAGGAGAACCTGCGTCAATCAGGCTGACCTGCGACCAGTACGGTACATATGCGGAAGATGATGCCCTCGGTTTCGTTACTGTGGAAATTGTCGATGCGGAAGGAAATCTGTGCCCGAACGCGGAGAATCTCGTCAACTTCGAGCTTGTAGGTGACAATGCCTTCATAGCAGGTGTCGATAACGGAAGTCCGGTTTCGATGGAGCGCTTCAAGGATAACAAGCGAAAGGCATTCTATGGAAAATGCCTCGTTGTCCTTCAGGCTGACAATCCGGGAAAGACTGTCCTTAAGGCGACATCCGAAGGCCTTGAGCCGGCAGAAATCACATTCAGAACACGATGAAAAGATTGTTTCTTCTATTAAGCTTTGCAGCCGCAGCCTGTTCAGTCCCGTCACAGGATGACATGAAGCTGTGGTATGATGAGCCTGCATCAGCATGGGTGGAGGCTCTGCCTGTTGGAAACGGACGTATTGGCGCAATGGTATACGGTGTGCCTGAGCGGGAGCATCTGCAGCTTAATGAAGAGACTTTATGGGCCGGACAGCCCAATTCCAATGCGAACGGAGATGTGACCGATGCACTGGCTGATATTCGGAACCTTGTCTTCGAAGGCAGGTACCGCGAGGCACAGGACATGGTCGATGCAAAGGTCTTCCACCGCACGAATCATGGAATGGCCTATCAGACTCTCGGCGACCTGTATGTTGAATTCCCGGGTCATGAAGACTGCTCGGACTATTATAGGGACCTTGATATAGCGGAAGCGGTTGCACACACGTCCTACAGGTCCGGAGATGTGTCATATACCAGGGAAGTGTTCGCTTCGCTTTCTGAAAATGCGATTGTCATGCGTGTGTCCGCATCGGAAAAGAAGGCTGTGACTTTCTGTCTTTCAATGGCGTCTCCTCAGAATTCAGCGGTTACCGTAGAAGACGGCGAGCTGTATCTGCGTGGTGTTTCCGGAAGTCAGGAAGGCTTGGAGGGCAAGGTACGCTTTACTGCAAGGGTAAAGGTCGTTGTCGAAGGCGGTGAATCCGGACATACGGATTCGACGCTGACTGTGACCGGAGCGGACGCCGCTCTGATATATGTCACTGCTGCGACGAATTTCATCAACTACAAGGATATATCAGCCGATCCCGATGCACGTGTAAAAGACTTTATGTCAGCACTTTCGTTGAAAGGATATAAAGCCCTGAAAAAAGCTCACACAACTGCATACCGCAATTATTTCGACAGGGTATCTCTCGATCTCGGTACGACAGATGCGGCAGCGAATACGACAGACGTGCGTATAAAGGACTTTGCTTCGGGTGACGATCCCCAGCTGGCGGAACTTTATTTCCAGTTCGGAAGGTATCTGCTCATATGCAGTTCCCAGCCCGGAAGTCAGCCTGCCAACCTTCAGGGAATCTGGAACGACAGCATGACTCCTCCATGGGACAGCAAGTATACGACCAACATCAATGCCCAGATGAACTACTGGCCTGCCGAAGTCACCAATCTTTCCGAACTTCACGAACCGTTCATCAGGATGGTCAGGGAAGTGGCTGTGACCGGTGCTGAGACCGCACGTGACATGTACGGTTGCAAAGGTTGGGTACTTCATCATAATACTGATATATGGAGGATCACGGGCCCTGTGGATTTTGCCGCATCCGGTATGTGGCCGACTGGAGGGGCATGGGTGTGCAGACACCTGTGGGAACATTATCTGTACACCGGTGACAGGTCATTCCTTGCAGAAGCATATCCGATAATGAAAGGAGCTGCGGAATTCCTTCTTGATTTCATGGTAAGGGAGCCGGAACATGGCTGGCTTGTGGTCTGCCCGTCCGTTTCCCCGGAGAATGCTTTCATGCGTGATCCAGGAGACGTTACAGTATGTGCCGGAACTACTATGGACAATCAGATGATGACAGAACTTTTCACTGCTCTGATCCATGCCGGCGACATCCTGGGTATAGATGACCAGGAATTTGCCGACAGGCTTTCAGAGGCATTGCAGTCCATTCCTCCGATGAAGATCGGCCAATATGGCCAGCTTCAGGAATGGATGCATGACTGGGACGATCCGAATGACCATCACCGGCATGTATCGCATCTTTACGGACTTTATCCAGGCAACCTGATTTCACCATGGAGCACTCCTGAGCTCTTCGCAGCAGCCAGAAATTCGCTGAATTACCGTGGTGACCCGGCGACAGGATGGTCAATGGGATGGAAGGTCTGCCTTTGGGCGCGCCTCCTTGACGGAGAACGTGCATATAAGCTGATCACCGATCAGCTGAGTCCTGCCGGAACTATGGGCTTTTGGGGCAAGGGAGGTACATATCCTAACCTTTTCGATGCTCATCCTCCGTTCCAGATAGACGGAAACTTCGGCTGTGCGGCCGGCATTGCCGAAATGCTTCTTCAGAGTCATGACGGTACCTTGCATCTGCTTCCTGCATTGCCTTCAGTCTGGGAGAAGGGTAGTGTGAAGGGACTTGTCGCACGTGGCGGATTTATCGTCGATATGGAATGGGAATGTTGCAGGCTTACTGCCCTTAAGGTCCGTTCCGGAATCGGTGGCAATCTCCGTCTCCGTACATCCGTCCCTCTTGTTACGGGCGATGGTGAGAAACTGGTGCCTGAAATTTCTGTTTCGCCGGATGCCTCCATTCCTGATACATATGTTTATGAGATTCCGACCAAAGCGGGAAAAGTGTATGGGTTTGCTGCAGAATAGATTGTTTTCAGAATGGTTAATGTACAGACAAATTCCGCAATTTCTGTGGACTGCGTCATCTTCGGATTTGACGGTGTGAACCTCAAGGCTCTTCTTGTCCGCAGAAGAGCTTCCGATCCGTTGTACGATGACAATGAACTGAAGCTCCCTGGAGCTATGATACGGGAGAACGAGACTCTGCCGGAAGCAGCATCCCGCGTGTCGGAAGGTGCGACCGGCCTGAAGGACCTTTATCTTAAGCAGACTTCCATCTTTTCCGATCCTTCCAGGGTTGATGAGGCGGAGCTGAAATGGATCTGTCGTTATCATGGAATCAATACGGACAGGGTAGTGACCGTCGGATATTATGCTCTCGTCAAACTTGATCAGGGACTCCTGCGTCATACCTTAAGGATGGGAGGCCTATGGGTCAACGTAGATGAGATACACGGTCTGATCATGGACCATATGGACATTCTTTCCGATGCTCTGACCGTATTGCAGAAGGATATCCTATGGTCTCCGATCGCATTCCAGATGCTGCCGAAGAAGTTTACGGTGCGTCAGCTGCAGAACCTTCTGGAAGCAGTTTTCGGCATAGAGATCGACAACAGGAATTTCCGAAAGAAGCTTTTTTCATCAGGAATTCTTCTGGAGACCGATGAGATGGAGAAGCACGTGAGCCACAAGCCCGCCAGACTCTACATGCTCAACAAGTCGGCTTTCGGTAAGAAGGAACTTACGAAAAAACTGCACTTCGTAGCCTCCTGGCTCTAGCTGATATAGTAAAAAGTGTCTGAACTATATTTGTGATAAAATATTGAAATATAAGTGATTGAATAGATACTTAACGTATTTTTGGTACAATCCTTTCAAAGATTCGATTCTTCTGCTAAATTTGCATAAGATAACATTGTTGATAATAACACTAAAACTAATTACATGTATCTTTTAGGTTACGATATCGGTAGTTCGTCGGTAAAGGCGAGCATCGTCGATGCGGAAAGCGGAAAATGCGCTGCATCAGCATTCTATCCAAAATCGGAAGCCCCTATCATTGCGGTAAAGAAGGGATGGGCAGAGCAGGAGCCGTCTTCATGGTGGGACTATCTCAAGCAGGCTACTGCGGATATTCTGGCTGCTTCAGGAGCCGATCCTAAGGACATCAAGGCCATTGGCATCTCTTACCAGATGCATGGGCTTGTATGCGTGGACAAGGATATGAACGTTCTCCGTCCGTCAATCATCTGGTGTGACTCCCGTGCTGTTCCGTACGGACAGAAGGCTTTTGATTCTCTCGGACATGAGGAATGTCTTTCGCATCTTCTGAATTCTCCCGGCAACTTCACGGCTTCAAAGCTTGCGTGGGTCAAGGAGAATGAACCGGAGCTGTACGGAAGGATCTTCAAGATCATGCTCCCGGGCGACTATATAGCAATGAAGCTCAGCGGCGAGATATGCACGACAGTCTCCGGACTTTCGGAAGGAATGTTCTGGGATTTCAAGGAAAATGCTGTCTCCAAGATGCTGCTGGACCACTATGGTATCGATGAGTCCCTCATACCTGAGATCAAGCCTACATTCTCCGAGCAGGGCAGGGTAAGTGCTGCTGCAGCTGCGGAACTCGGACTTGCCGAAGGCACTCCGATCACATACCGTGGCGGCGACCAGCCGAACAATGCATTGTCTCTCAATGTGTTCAATCCGGGAGAAATCGCTTCTACCGCTGGTACTTCAGGTGTCGTGTATGGCGTTCTCGGTGATGTGAACTACGATCCTAAGTCCCGTGTTAATACTTTTGCTCATGTCAACCACTCTGACGAGCAGACAAGACTCGGAGTCCTCCTCTGCATCAACGGAACAGGAATCCTCAATTCATGGATGAAGAGGAATGTTGCTCCTGAAGGCATTTCATATGCCGACATGAACGATGTTGCCTCTAAGGCTCCTATCGGAAGTGCGGGCGTAAGCATACTTCCTTTCGGAAACGGTGCCGAGAGAATGTTGGAGAACAGGGAAGTGGGAAGCTCAATCCATGGAGTCAACTTCAATGTACATGACAAGTCTCATCTCCTCCGTGCCGCTCAGGAGGGAATCGTATTCTCTTTCAAATATGGAATCGAGGTAATGGAGCAGATGGGCATGAACGTTAACAAGATACATGCGGGACATGCAAACATGTTCCTGAGCCCTATCTTCAGGGATACGCTTGCCGGTGTGACTGGTGCTGTCATCGATCTCTATGATACAGACGGTTCCGTAGGTGCTGCAAAGGGTGCAGGCATCGGTGCGGGAATATACAAGGATAACAACGAGGCTTTCGCAACTCTCGAGAAGCTTGCGGTAATCGAGCCGTCCGTTTCAGATGCTCAGGCATATGCTGATGCTTATGAAACATGGAAATCAAGACTGAACAATTAACATAACTTAATAACATCGCTTAAATTATGGCAACAAAAGAATTTTTCCCTGGTATCGGTAAGATCCAGTTCGAAGGCAAGGAGAGCAGAAACCCTATGGCTTTCCGTTACTATGACGCAAACAAGGTAGTCCTCGGCAAGACAATGGCTGAGTGGCTCAAGTTCTCTATGGCTTGGTGGCACACACTCTGCGCAGAGGGTGCAGACCAGTTCGGTGGCGGTACAAAGACATTCCCATGGAATGGTGCAGCTTGCCCTGTACAGGCAGCCAAGGATAAGGTGGATGCTGGCTTTGAGTTCATGCAGAAGATGGGCATCGAGTACTATTGTTTCCACGATGTAGACCTCGTTGACGAGGGCGCGGATGTCGAGGAGTATGAGGCACGCCTGAAGGAAGTTGTAGCTTATCTTAAGGAGAAGCAGGCTGAGACAGGCATCAAGCTCCTTTGGGGAACAGCAAATGTATTCGGCAACAAGCGTTATATGAACGGTGCCGCTACAAATCCTGACTTCGATGTTGTTGCACGTGCAGCTGTCCAGATCAAGAACGCTATTGACGCAACAATCGAGCTTGGCGGTACTAACTATGTATTCTGGGGTGGTCGTGAGGGTTATATGAGCCTTCTCAATACAGACCAGAAGCGTGAGAAGGAGCATCTCGCCATGATGCTTACCCTTGCACGCGACTATGCACGCTCAAAGGGCTTTACAGGAACATTCCTCATCGAGCCTAAGCCTATGGAGCCTACAAAGCATCAGTATGACGTTGATACTGAGACTGTAATCGGCTTCCTTAAGGCTCATGGCCTTGACAAGGACTTCAAGGTTAATATCGAGGTGAACCACGCTACTCTTGCTGGTCACACATTCGAGCACGAGCTTGCATGTGCTGTTGACGCAGGTATGCTCGGCTCTATTGACGCAAACCGTGGTGACTACCAGAACGGCTGGGATACAGACCAGTTCCCTATCGACTCGTTCGACCTCACTCAGGCTATGATGCAGATCATCCGCAACGGTGGTCTCGGTAACGGTGGTACAAACTTCGATGCGAAGACACGCCGCAACTCTACAGACCTTGAGGATATCTTCATCGCTCACATCGCTGCTATGGATGCAATGGCACGCGCTCTTGAGAATGCTGCAGCTCTTCTTGAGGAGTCACCTCTCTGCAAGATGGTCGCTGAGCGTTATGCAAGCTTCGACGAAGGTCTCGGAAAGAAGTTCGAGAACGGCGAGCTCACTCTTGAGGATGTTTATGCTTACGGTAAGGAAGTAAATGAGCCTAAGCAGACATCAGGAAAGCAGGAGCTTTACGAGGCAATCCTTAATATGTATTGCTAATGACAAATACTAGTGACAAAGGCAGCAAGGGCTATCTCTTTTCGATAGTCCTTGTAGCCGTTATAGGAGGTCTGCTGTTCGGATACGATACAGCAGTCATTTCCGGCGCTGAGAAAGGTCTTCAGGCCTTTTTCATGGGTGCGAAGGATTTTGTATATACCGACTTCATGCACGGTATAACATCTTCGAGCGCTCTGCTGGGATGTATCATAGGTGCTGCGATTTCAGGCTTTCTTGCTTCCAGATTCGGACGTAAGAAGTCGCTCATCATGGCGGGTGTATTCTTCTTCCTTTCAGCTCTTGGATCATATGCCCCTGAATTCCTGTTCTTCCCTAAGGGAGAGCCTACATTCTCTCTCCTGATTGCTTTCAACCTTTACCGCGTACTTGGTGGTATCGGTGTCGGTCTCGCATCAGCGATCTGTCCTATGTACATTGCGGAGGTGGCTCCGAGCAACCTTCGCGGTACTCTCGTGTCATGGAACCAGTTCGCCATCATCTTCGGTCAGCTCGTGGTGTATTTCGTGAACTTCATGATTCTCGGTGACCATATTGCTCCTGTGATCCAGAAGATGGCCGAAGGAATCAACCAGATCATGAACCCTGGTGAAGCACAGTGGATGATCGAGACAGGATGGAGATATATGTTCGTCAGTGAGGCCGTTCCAGCTGGACTCTTCACGGTTCTTCTCATTCTTGTTCCTGAGACTCCTCGTTATCTTGCCATGACCGGCAAGGATGAGCAGGCTCTCCATATCCTTTCGAAGATCAACGGAAAGAACAAGGCTGCAGAGATCCTGAACGATATCAAGGCTACCGTTACCGAGAAGACAGAGAAGCTCTTCACTTACGGATGGCTCGTGATATTTGTAGGTATCATGCTCAGCGTATTCCAGCAGGCTGTAGGCATCAACGCGGTGCTTTACTTTGCTCCTCGTATATTCGAATCGCTCGGAATGGGTAATCCTATGATGCAGACCGTACTCATGGGTATCGTGAACATAACCTTCACTCTCGTTGCGATCTTTACAGTGGAGAAGATCGGCCGCAAGCCTCTTCTCATCGTCGGATCGCTCGGTATGGCTCTGGGTGCCGCCGGTGTGGCAGTGACAAGCGTTTCTGCGTCCCTCCCACCTGTTGTTGCGGTAATCAGCATCATGGTATACAGCGCATCGTTCATGTTCAGCTGGGGTCCTATCTGCTGGGTTCTCATCTCGGAGATCTTCCCTAACACCATCCGTGGTGCAGCAGTAGCGATCGCTGTAGCTTTCCAGTGGATATTCAACTTCATCGTTTCGTCGACTTTCCTTCCGATGTACAACATGAGTCTCGGATCAATGGAAAACTTCGGACATGCGTTCACATACGGTCTCTATGGACTCATCTGCGTGGTCGCTGCAATCTTTGTCTGGAAGCTCGTTCCTGAGACTAAGGGCAAGACACTCGAGGATATGTCGAAGCTTTGGAAGAAGAACAAGTAAAGTCTTCTTGATATTACAAAAACCGGCTGCAATTGATTTTGCAGCCGGTTTTGTATTCAGTCATCCGGATCGCGGATAGGGGAGACGGATAAAAAAAAGAAATCACTGAAAATTCAGTGATTTCTTTTGTGACTCCGACAGGATTCAAACCTGTAACCTTCTGATCCGTAGTCAGATGCTCTATTCAGTTGAGCTACGGAGCCGATTCGCAGCCAAGCTGCTTTATCTTTACTCGTTACCCTTTACGGTAGCGACTTTCTTCTCCTTGATACGAGCCTTCTTACCTGAGAGTTCTCTGAGATAGAAGATACGTGCTCTACGAACCTTACCTACCTTGTTGAGCTCGATTGACTCGATGAATGGTGATTCCATTGGGAAGATTCTTTCAACACCTACACCGCTTGCAACCTTGCGTACTGTGAATGTTCTTGTTGCTGCAGAAGCTCCACGGAGCTGAATTACTGTTCCTCTGAACTTCTGAAGTCTTTCCTTGTCACCCTCCTTGATTCTGTATGTCACGGTGATTGTGTCACCGGCCTTGAATTTTGGGTAGCTGGCTACTTTCTCATTTGCGAATGCCTGCTCTACTACTTTAATAAAATCCATTTTCTATTAAATTAAATTTGTGGCAACATCACGTTTCTTTTCACCCACCATGAGAGGTTGCTTTGATTTTGGGATTGCAAAGGTATGAATAATTTTTAAACCTGCAAACTTTTTGGGAGAAAAAATCAAAAAATGCTCAAAACTGTCTTAGTCGAACAGGTCTTTTATCTTCTCAAAGAAGCTTTTATCCTCCTTGCTAGGGTTCGGCTTGAAGGATTCGCGACCTCTGAGCGCCTCAATTGCAGCCTTGTCTTCCTTGTCGAGCTTTCTTGGTATCCATACCGCTATCTTCACATAAAGGTCTCCCGTTCCTCCGTATCCGTTGACAGTAGGCAAGCCTCTTCCGCGAAGCCTTACTACCTCTCCGGATTGTGTGCCCGGATCCACCTTTATCTTATATGTACCGTCCAGGCATGGAATCTCGACCTCGGCACCAAGGACTGCATCCGGCATTGAAATCACCTTGGTATAATAGAGGTTGTTTCCATCCCTCTTGAGGTTCGGATGTTCCTGCTCTTCGATAACGACGAGAAGGTCTCCGTTTATGCCGTTGTTCTTGGCTGCATGTCCTTCTCCCTGTATCGTAAGCTGCATGCCTGCCTCGACTCCTGCCGGAATCTTGACCTTGATCGTCTCGCGCTTGCGTACAAGTCCGGTTCCGTTGCATGTGCGGCACGGATTGCTGATGATCTTGCCTTCGCCTCCGCACTGCTGGCAGGTAGAGTAGGTTACCGTCTGTCCGAGGAATGAGTTCACAACCCTCTGTACCTGACCTGTTCCGTTACAAGATGGACAGGTCTTGATGTCAGAGCTGTTTTTTGCACCCTTGCCTCCACAATCCTTGCAAGGAACGCTTTTCTCTATGCTGATCTCCTTCTCTACTCCTTTCGCTATTTCTTCGAGACTAAGCTTTACCCTTACCCTGATATCTCTGCCTCTGTATACTCTCTGCTGGCGCTGTCCCTGGCGTCCTCCGCCAAAACCTCCGCCGAAGCCGCTGAATCCGCCAAAGCCGCCTCCGAACGCACCTCCGAACAGGTCGTTCAGGATGTCGTTCAGATTGCCGAAGCCTCCGCTGAAGTCTGGTCCTGCACCTTCGACGCCGGCATGTCCGAACTGGTCATATCTTGCCTTCTTGTCAGCATCGCTGAGGACGGAATAAGCCTCTGCCGCCTCCTTGAACTTCTCCTCGGCTTCCTTGTCGCCGGGATTCTTGTCAGGGTGGTACTTGATGGCCAACTTTCTATAGGCCTTCTTTATGTCGTCTGCAGAAGCGTTCCGGTCTACGCCCAGAACCTCGTAATAGTCTCTCTTGTTTGCCATAAAGTCTGTTTCTGATTAGATTCCTACGACTACCTTAGCGAATCGGATCACCTTTCCGTTCAATGTGTATCCTGTCTGTACTACATCGAATACCTTTCCTTTCATCTCTTCCTCCTGGACCGGGAACTGTGCCACAGCTTCATGAAGGTCTGTGTCGAACGGCTGGTCCTTGGCCTCGATTACTGCCAGTCCCTTGCTGTTCAGGTATGCCATGAGCTTGTGGTAGATAAGCTCTGTTCCTTCTTTTGCAGCTTCGCTGTCTGTTGATTCCTTAAGTACGGCCAAGGCCCTTTCACAGTCGTCAAGCACAGGGAGAAGACCTTTGATAGTGTCTGTCGATGCCATGCTGACAAGCTCAAGCTTTTCCTGTGAGGTACGTCTGCGGAAATTGTCGAATTCTGCCATCAGACGGATGTAGTCATCCTTGTCCTTGGCAGTCTTTGCTTCGAGCTCCACGACCTTCTTCTCCAGTTCCTCTATCCTTGCCTTGTCCTTATTGCCTTTTTTCAGCAGGCCCTTCTTCTCTTCCT
>JAFQAR010000039.1 GCA_017399905.1 Bacteroidales bacterium | reverse complement strand
TCCCAGAATGCAAGAGTGATAAAAAGGCCTGTGTCACACACATAAAGTTTAAACTTATCATAATTGGCTGTTGTAGGCAGACCGACATTCGGATCATCAGCATGATGAGACATATTTACGGTCTTGCTATCTTCCAGACTCCTCAGAAGTTCTATCTCCTTATTTCTTTCCACCTCGCCTATTACAGATGACGGAACATAACGAGAAACATTACGAGCCAGGATAGACGGTATTGACATAAACAACTTAGAGACTCTCTCGGTCGGATCTATTTTGATGAAATCTTCCTCATATAGCCTTATGATTCTCCTCTTTGCCTCATCGACCGCCTGCAGATTATTGGTGTCAAGGTAGGCGTTTACTGCCTGTGGCATTCCTCCGACAAGCATATAAAGCCTCAGATTCTTCTGAGCCTCTCTATGGGCTGCACCCAAAGGCATCTTCTTATCCCAAAATATCTGCAATAAAGGGAAGGTCGCCGTATCTCCCAAAGCCCACCTGAACTCCTCGTAGTCCATCGGATACATCTGAATACGATCTTCCTCGCTCGGAATTGTTATGCCCTCCGTATTCTTCTTGATGCTTATTAAAGATCCTGTCTCGATATAGTCATATCTTCCGTCTTGAACCAGATACTTGATTGCCTGTCTCGCCTTAGGACAAGTCTGCACTTCATCAAATATGATTACAGACTGCCTGTCATAAAGAATCTTTGAATAGATCTGTTGCAAGCGAAGGAAGATAAAGTCCAGGTCCATCAAGTCATTGAACAAAGACTTCACCTCCTGGCTTGCCTTATTAAAGTCAATCAGGATATATGAGCGATATTCTTCCTGCGCAAACTTTTCAACTATAGTCGATTTACCAATACGACGAGCGCCTTCAATAAGAAGCGCAGTCTGGCCATTGCTCTTACGTTTCCACTCCCCGATGGCATTATAAATCTTACGTTTAAATACTCTTTTTTCCATATCGCTCATATTTGCCAGCAAATATAATGATAAATTACAGATAATCAACAACTAACAAAAATATTTCCCGATTCCCCCGAGATTTTATTCACCCAAATCCCCGATTCCCCCAAGATTTTTTAGAGCATTTTCCCCGATTCCCCCGAGATTTTAAGATGTCGCACGAATTATGTATCTTTGTGAGGGCCGCCGGTGAGCGCCGGCGGGTTTTCCATTTATGAAATTACCGACATTTAGAAAGTATGGGGAAAGATAAGAGCAAATATCTTCCGGAGACAGAGAATTATTCTGAGGAAGACGCGAAGTTCATGATGATGGCGATAAAGCTTTCAGAAGACAACATTGATTCCGGCGGAGGTCCTTTCGGAGCTGTGATCGTACGCGACGGTGAAGTGATAGCGACAGGTACCAACCGGGTGGTTCCGAATGTGGACCCTACAGCCCATGCAGAAGTGATGGCCATCCGCAACGCCTGTGCGGCTCTTGGAACATTTCAACTGAAGGGGTGCACGGTATATAGTTCCTGTGAGCCATGCCCTATGTGCCTGAGCGCCTTGTATTGGGCCGGTGTAAGCAGGATATGTTACGGCAACACCAAGGATGATGCAAAGGCCATCGATTTCGATGACTCCTTCATATATGACCAGCTGGAGCTCAATTACGCGGACCGTTCCATCAGATGCGAGCACTTCATGCGTTCAGATGCATTGAGGGCATTCCGCAAATGGGAAGAGAAAGAAGATAAGACTCCATATTAATGGATTCTCCGACAGCTTGCTTCCTGTCAGGCAAACAGCGAGGCTGATATGAAGAGCAGCGAAAAGACCAGAAGATTGACAGCAGTCCTGCCCAGCAGCGGATTGAGTGCAGCTCCCGTCGTCTGCCTGAGTCTGAGCCATACCTTAAGGTGGAGAGCGATGTAAACGACCGGAACCGTCAATGCCCACAGCGGGAGCCTTGTCCAGACAGGTATCATTACAGCCATGGCGGCGATACCTGAAAGAAGATAGGCCAGGCTCATGAACCTGCGTCCGAAAATGACGACCGTAGTGCGTTTTCCTACAGCCGCATCATCTTCCATATCCCTGTAGTTGTTGACGACAAGTACATTTGCAGCCAGAAGCCCGACTGCAATAGAAACGGGTATGATGATACCCATACCTTCCCAGCTGCCGGTCTGAAGGAAGCATGTGAACGTCACGGGAATGATTCCGAAGAAGATAACCACAGCAACATCACCTAGTCCGTGATCGACAAAGGATATGGACCGGCACTGTATGCCAAGGCAAAGATCATGATCAGAACACCCACTATAATCAGCCACCATGGACCGAACAGAAGCATTGTACATCCGACTGCAGCTGCCAATGCCAGGACTGAATAGGTTGCCGCCTTCATGGACTTAGGGTCAATCTCTCCCTCCGTTACTCCTCTGCGGAAGCCGGCACGTCCTTTCCTGTCGATTCCATTCTTGTAATCATAGTACTCGTTACCGAAATTCGCTGCGATCTGTGCGAGAGCGGCAAATACAAGACATGCTATAGCCGGTGCCGGCTTGAACGAGTCAAGAATGACCGCACAGGCTGTTCCTGCAATCACTCCTGCCACACTCACCGGAAGCGTCCGGAGCCTCATAGCCTCAATCCAGC
Organism: Bacteroidales bacterium; assembly: GCA_017399905.1. GTDB lineage: Bacteria > Bacteroidota > Bacteroidia > Bacteroidales > UBA932 > Cryptobacteroides. Next base: position 23,464 of record JAFQAR010000039.1, on the reverse strand, counting down.
TCCTGATCATAGGGCCGACTTTTTACCGATATACATGCGGCAGATTCCGAAGGTAAGCGGAGTATGTTCCACTGTATCAAATCCGGAGTCTCTCATCATCCGGATAAAGAGTTCCGGAGCAGGAAAGCGGAGAACTGATGCCGGCAGGTACTCATATGCTCCACGATCTCCCGAAACAAGACCACCTATAGCCGGCAGGATCTTCAGGAAATATAATTTGTAACACCAGCGGATTACCGGATCGGATGGGACAGACAGTTCAAGAATAACAAGCTTGCCTTCAGGCTTAAGTACTCTGAACATCTCTTTCAGGCCTATATCAAGATGCTCAAAATTGCGTACTCCGAAACCTACCGAGATTCGGTCAAAGGTATTATCTTCATATGGAAGTGCTTCGCAATCAGCCACATATAGCTCAGCGGACACTCCTTCTTTCCTGATCTTCTCTTTTCCGACAGCCAACATTCCCTCAGAGATGTCCACACCTGTAACTTCACTTCCCGGTGCGACTTTCCGAGCAATCTCTATTGTAAAGTCTCCTGTTCCACAAGCTACATCAAGAACCTTCAGCGCACGATTTTCATCCGCAATCTGACGTACGGCCTTCTTCCTCCAGCCCTTGTCTATATTGAGAGAGAGAATATGATTCAGTCTGTCATAGTCCGGAGCAATATTGTCAAACAGTTTCCTGATTCCTTCTTTCTTAGCCATATCTATTTTTGTTTCCGTCTTATGAAATATACATATGTCAACAGTATTACATTCATCAGCAACGCATAGCAGATCGCAGGGAGAGCCATCTCGCCACTGTTGAAGATGAAAGGAGATGATGCTATTGTAAAGGCCAGGTTCATACTGTTCAAGCTATTCCATATAGCTGCTGCAATCCCAGCAATGTGTACACAGGTCGCATTTCGGAAGCCCGATGGCAGCCACAAGGTCTTCCAGACGCTGGAACTTGAGCGATGTGAGCTGGAGATGCTTCCTCATTATCTCCACCATCTCCTTATGCTTCGGACTGTCCGGATCCACATACTGCATACATATCTCGTCAGTAAGATTGTCCGTTCCCTCCATATCTCTGATTACCCTTCTCGTATAAAGGTCGTATGTGCTGCGTGAGGTAGAGAAGTTAAGGAACTTGCAAGGGAAGATCAGCGGAGGACAGGCGATCCTCATATGCACTTCCTTGATGCCGGTGTCGTGCAATTTCACGATGTTGTCCTTCAGCTGAGTGCCTCTCACTATCGAGTCGTCCATGAACACGACCTTCTGCCCGCGTGTAAGCCTCTCGTTAGGCAGCAGCTTCATCTTTGCCACAAGGTCCCTCATCTTCTGGTTCTGAGGCATGAAGCTCCTCGGCCAGGTCGGGGTATATTTCACGAACGGCCTCTTATATGGAACACCCTTTTCATTGGCATAGCCGATGGCATGGCCTATTCCCGAATCAGGTATGCCTGATGCATAGTCGATGTCAACATCCGTATCCCTCCTTGCCATTGCCGCTCCGTTCTCATAACGGGCATTTTCGACGTTGACTCCTTCGTACCATGCTGACGGATAGCCGTAATAGACCCACAGGAACGAGCATATCTGCTTGCGGCATCCCGGCGGAGTGACTTCACGGACGCCATCAGCACTCATCTGAACGATTTCTCCCGGGCCAAGGTCCCTGACATAAGAATATCCGAGATTCGTATAACTCGAACTTTCACTTGCACATACATATCCCATATCATTCTTTCCTATCGATATAGGGGTCCTTCCGAACCTGTCACGGGCTGCATATATGGCGTAGTCCGTCAGCACAAGCATTGAACAGGATCCTTTGATCTGACTTTGTGCATATTCGATGCCTTCCTTGATCGTGTTACCCATACCGATGAGCATGGCCACCAGTTCGGTTGCATTGATGTCGGAGCTTGAGAGTTCCGCGAAATGCATCCTCTGCTGCAACAGTCTATCAGTCAATTCCTTTATATTGTCAATCCTCGCCACCGTCACTACCGAATAACGCCCGAGATGGGAAGTTATGGTTATGGGCTGCGATTCGCTGTCGGAGATTACGCCCACACCCATCCTGGATTCTCCGAACCGTGGCAGCTCGTCTTCGAATTTATTCCTGAAATATCCGTTTTCCAACGAATGGATGGAACGAACGAACTTCGTTCCGTCATAGAATGCCATACCGGCACGCTTGGTTCCCAGATGCGAATGGTAGTCGGTACCGTAGAACACATCGCTTACACATTCCCTGCGGGAAATACAACCAAAAAATCCTGACATATGATTGTTGATGATTTTATTATATCCTACAAAAATACATTTTTTGTCCGGATTATGATTTATTATATTAATTTCGCACGAAAATTATCCACCAATCCTATGAAACAGCTGAAAGATCGTATATTGAGCGACGGAAAATGTTTTCCGGGAGGAATATTGAAGGTCGACAACTTCATCAATCATCAGATGGACCCTGTCCTTATGCGTGAGATGGCGCAAGAGCTTGTAAAAAGATTTTCGGGCCATCAGATCAATAAAGTGATCACTATCGAGGCCAGCGGCATAGCACCGGCCATCATGGTCGGAGCCATCCTCGACGTTCCGGTCCTCTTCGCCAAGAAGAAAGTGCCAAGCACAATGGAGAACATGCTGGTGACAGAGGTCTTCTCCTTCACAAAAGGACGTTCATATTCCGTATGCGTAAGCGGCGACTATCTGTGCAAGGACGACAGAGTCCTTTTCATAGATGACTTTCTGGCTAACGGCAATGCTGCCAAGGGTATTATCGATCTTGTAAATCAGGCCGGTGCATCGTTGGAAGGAATGGGTTTCCTCATTGAAAAAGGATTCCAGACCGGTGGCGATGAGCTTAGAGGCTACGGAATCCACGTAGAATCCCTGGCGATAATCGACAGTCTTGACGATTGCACCATTAAGCTGAGATAAACCATGAAAGACAACGGACTCATCTACGGTCTGGAAGACAGACCACCTCTGAAAGATACGCTGTTTGCAGCCCTGCAGCACCTTCTGGCCATATTTGTGGCCATAATCACCCCGCCACTCATTATTGCAGGCGCACTTGGGCTTGACATACAGACCACGAGCTATCTTGTCTCCATGTCTCTGTTCGTGTCAGGAATAGCTACGTTCATCCAATGCAGGAAAGCCGGACCTGTCGGTTGCGGTCTTCTTTGTGTCCAGGGAACAAGCTTTTCATTCATCAGTCCTATCATCATGGCCGGCGCCATAGGCGGCCTGCCGGCAATTTTCGGTGCCACGATGGTCGGCGCCCTGGCAGAAGTATTCATCAGCAGGATCCTCAAATATGCGATGAAGATCATAACACCTCTGGTGTCCGGAATTGTCGTCACCCTTATCGGCATGAGCCTCATCAAGGTGGGAATCACATCTTGCGGAGGCGGTACGGCTGCCCTTGAGAACGGGACTTTCGGTTCCTTCCAGAACCTTGGGATCGCAGCTCTCGTATTAGTGCTGATAGTACTGTTCAACAGGAGTTCCAACAGATATCTCCGAATGGGATCGATCATAATCGGCATAACCATCGGTTATGTCGTGTCATATTTCTGCGGAATGGTGGATTTCGGCAACATGCCGGATTACTCGCTCTTCAATATACCGTTGCCATTCAAATACGGAGTGTCATTCAACTTTTCGGCAATCCTGGCGTTTGCCCTTGTGTACATAATAACAGCGATTGAAGCATACGGAGATATCACGGCCAATTCACTCATATCCGGAGAACCTGTCGAAGGTGAGAAGTTCCTCAAGAGGGTTCAGGGCGGAATCCTTGCAGACGGTGTGAATTCATTCCTGGCAGGCATGCTCAACTCCTTCCCTAATTCCATATTCGCACAGAACAACGGTATGATCCAGCTTACAGGAGTGGCAAGCCGTTATGTAGGTTATTTCATCGCCCTGTTCCTCGTGCTGCTGGGATTCTTTCCTATAGTAGGAGTCATTTTCTCATTCATGCCTGATCCTGTCCTTGGTGGAGCCACCCTTCTGATGTTCGGTACTGTAGCTTCAGCAGGAGTGAAGATAATAGCATCCCAGAAGATCGACCGCAAAGCCACTCTGGTCATTGCCATAAGCTTCAGCATGGGACTCGGAGTCGAGCTTTATCCTGAGATCCTGTCCCAATTCCCTGAGACTGTGAAGAACATCTTCTCATCAGGCATAACTACAGGAGGTCTCGCTGCAATCATCTCAAATATGGTCATCAGGATCAAGGAGGAATAGGCGCGGAGAACGATTTCACAATTATTTAACAAAAATCCTTTGGTACATATAAGAAAACCGCATACCTTTGCACACGGTTATTAGTTTTAGTGTTATTAATTATGTGGTTAGTATGAGGCATCCTCGCGTGAGCGACGAAGTCTCATTTTGTTTTATATGGCATCATAGGTTTAACGGATCTTTCGATGTATGAAGACAAACGACAAACTGCGTGACCGGACAGGCCGAATATCTGGAAGAAAAGTCCGACTGGCGAAGGACACGGCCAAGCTGCGGGCCTTAGAAGAGCGTCCTCAACAGATGACGGTCACTTCAGCCTGAGGTATATCTCCTCATATATGCCCGGCTTTATCTTATAGGACCGGTCGGCGGCAAAGACAGCCTGCTGGGCTTTTGCAAAACGGGTCCGGGCCTCATTCATCAGGTCAAATGTCTTGGCCACATAATTGCCGATACGGTGCGATTCCAGGCGGAAGCCCGCACGTGCGCGGAGTTCACGGAGCGCCCTGCGGCGGGCGAATACACCCGATGTCTGCCAGACTTCGAATGTTTCCTTGGCGAATTCATGGAGACTTGCAGCTGATGCCGCCTCAAAGCGTGCCTCGTTCAGTTTCGATTCCAGAGGCTGCAGCCTGCGTTTCGCCTCAAGCTTCAGCTCCGAAGCATCAAAAAGCCCAGCAAGGGCCTCTCCCGCCTCTTCAAACGCCTTGCGGTATTTTTCCGACGCCGCACGCAGTCCCTCTTCCTCCTGCGCAGTATCCTGCGCCATAAGCATATCCAGCAGGTCATAAGCCCTGACCTGCATGTCCAGAGTCATCGTTCCCGAAGCCAATGCATCCGCCATATCATCCGCACATCCCAGCAGAAGCGCTTCCATTCCCTTTGTTTCCATATTCCGAATTTTCTACAAATATAAGAAGCCGCCGATACATTTCCATAAAAAAGCCCCGGATAATCATCCGGGGCCTCAAAAGTCAAAACTCAGACATTATTTGACCTTAATATCCTGAGCTGCGGCAATCATCGTCTGAAGCTGAAGACGGTAGCCGTAAGGATCGTATCCAAGACCGGTACCCACAAGGTCAAAAGCCATTTCATATGTAGCCGTTCCCTTGTATTTCGAATCGCGGAGAATCATTCCGTATGCAGCGACACCTGCAGCGAAATCAAGTTCCGTAGGCACCTCATCCAGCGTATCCTCATACATCACTTCCATTGAAAGAGGTATGCTCTCCTCGCCCAAAGCCTTCTTGTAACGCACATCAAATACAGCCAGTGCTCCTCCTTCAGAAAAGCCTTCGGCAGGAACTATCTCATATAGGGCCGTAACCGTCTGTCCTGCTCCGATCTCACCGGCATCCTTGTCGTCATTCTCGAAATCATCCTCCGAAAGCGCCCTGTTCTCGTAGCCGATCAGACGGTAGCTGTAGACCTTGGTCGAATCGAAAGTGACCTGAACCTTCGTGTCGTTCGCCACCGAATAGAATTTCGAACGCTCGTTCACGAACACCTTGGTCATCTCATCCTCGGAATCTATATATTCGTATGTGCCGTTTCCGTTGTTCGACACGGTTTCGAGCATGCTGTCGTTGAGATTGCCGCTTCCAAAACCGCAGATTGTCAGATAGACGCCCTTAGACGCAAAGTCCTGAACCATTTCCATAAGCGCCTCAGTAGAGGTGACGCCTACATTGAAGTCACCGTCAGTACCCATAATCACGCGGTTGTTTCCGCCTTCTATGAAATTGGCGAGAGCCTCTTCGTATGCCATCTTCATAGCCTCGCCGCCTGCTGTCGAACCGCTTGCCGAAAGTTTGCCTATGGCATTCTTTATCTTGTCCGCATCCTTCGCCAGAGTCGATTCGAGAAGCAGCTGCACCCCACCTGAATAAGTCACGATCGACACCCTGTCGGTAGGGCGAAGCTTATCCACCAGAGTCTTGAGCGACGTCTTCAGAAGCGGAAGCTTGTCGTCGGTATTCATCGATCCCGAAACATCTATCAGGAACACGAAATTCGCATCAGGCATCTGTGATGCCTTCAATGAACGTCCTTTCAATCCGAGACGGATGAGCATATGCTCCTCATTCCAAGGACATCTTCCCACTTCGGCATTGATGCCCACCGAGTGGTCACCTGCCGGTTCCGGATAGTTGAACGTGAAATAGTTGAGATATTCCTCAATCCTGACGGAATTTGCAGAAGGAAGCCTTCCCGACCTGAGATATCTGCGCATGTAGGCATATGAAGCGCCGTCGGCATCTACTGAAAAAGTCGAAACGTTCTGGTCCGTGGTCAGGACAAAATCGTTTTCCTTAAGTTCATCGAACTTGTCGCCCTCACCCGGCGTTTCCGTATATTCACCTTCCATCTCCGAAAGATATCCATCCAAGGTGAAACTGTCCGTCATGCATGACGAGACGGCCAGTGCGACTGAAATCAAAGTCTGAAATCCGAATAATTTCTTCATTGTTGCTGCATTTTAGCCATATAGATGCAAACACTTGCTCAAATGTTGCATAAATTGTATCTTTGCGCGGCAAAGCCGCGCGAGAGGCTCCTGCAGGGAGTGCCTGCAGCGGCATGAAGGATAATTATTTACAATACAATATTATGGACAAGAAAGTTCTACTTATGATCCTCGACGGATGGGGCGAGGGCAGACAGGATGAGTCTAATGTCATCTACACACAGGGAGCACCTTACATCGAAGGTCTCCGCAAGCAGTACCCTATGAGCACATTGAAGGCTTGTGGCGAAGCTGTAGGCCTTCCTGAGGGCCAGATGGGCAACTCGGAGGTAGGTCACCTCAACCTCGGCGCAGGCCGCGTGGTGTACCAGGACCTCGTCAAGATCAACATCGCAGCGCGCGAGCACAAGTTCCTTCAGAACCCAGAGATAAAGGCGGCATATGACTATGTGAAGGCAAACAACAAGCAGCTCCACCTCATGGGCCTTGCATCGATGGGCGGCGTGCACAGCTCTCTCGAGCATGTATACGAATTCCTCAATGTAGCCAAGGAATATGGTCTTGAGGATGTATACGTACATTGCTTCATGGACGGCCGCGACACCGACCCGAAGAGCGGAAAGGGCTTCGTAGAGGGTCTCGAGGCTGCTATGGCTCAGTCGACAGGAAAGGTCGCTACAGTATGCGGACGTTTCTACGCCATGGACCGTGACAAGAGATGGGAGCGCGTGAAGGAAGCTTACGACATGCTCGTGGATGCGAAAGGCAATTATGCTACATCAGCAACCGAGGCTATCCAGGCTTCATACGACGAGGGCGTTACCGATGAGTTCATCAAGCCTGTCGTCATTACAGATGCAGAGGGCCAGCCTCTAACAAAGATCCAGGAAGGCGACGCAGTCATCTTCTTCAACTTCCGCAACGACCGCGCACGCGAGCTTACTGCAGTGCTGACACAGCAGGATATGCCTGAACAGGGAATGCACACCATTCCGCTCTACTACTGCTGTCTTACCCCATATGACGCATCATTCACAGGCGTACACATCCTCTTCGACAAGGAGAATGTGCAGGAGACCCTCGGAGAGGTGGTTTCAAAGGCAGGAAAGAACCAGCTCCGCATTGCCGAGACAGAGAAGTATGCACATGTGACATTCTTCTTCAACGGAGGAGCAGAGTCGCTCTTCGAGAACGAGGACCGCATCCTTGTAAACTCTCCTAAGGTCGCCACTTACGACCTTCAGCCGGAGATGAGCGCTCCTGAGGTTACAGAAAAGCTCGTCGAGGCAATCAACACAGGAAAGAACGACCTTATCATCCTCAACTTCGCAAACGGCGACATGATCGGCCATACAGGAGTATACGAGGCGATCCGCAAGGCTGTGACCGCAGTTGACGGCTGCGTCGAGAAGGTGGTGGAGGCCGCAAAGGCACAGGGATATGTGATCCTCATCACTGCAGACCACGGAAACGCCGACTATGCTGTAAATGACGACGGCACCCCTAACACCGCACATTCGCTCAACGATGTTCCGTTCATCGTAGTGAACGCAGGTGAAGAGGTAAAGGAGGTAAAGGACGGCAAGCTCGCCGACGTGGCACCTACAATCCTCAAGCTTATGGGAATCGAGCAGCCTGCCGCAATGACAGGACAGGCTCTGGTATAGCACCATACGTTCCGATACGGCAGCAGCCTGGCTGTAAGTGACGATCCTCCCCGCAAGCGGGCCCCTCCCTTTTCGGGAGCCAAAGTCGTCTTTACAGCCAGGCTGCTGCCGTATATAAAAAAAGCCTGATCAGATACTGACCAGGCCTTCGTGCGGTGGGCGAGACTCGAACTCGCACAGGATTACTCCCACTACCCCCTCAAAGTAGCGTGTCTACCATTTCACCACCACCGCGTCTTTGAATTGGGATTGCAAAGGTACGACAAAAATCGGAACCTGCAAATATTTCTGCAAAAAATTTAAAGTTTTTTCCAATAAATCGACTGAGAGAAGCCTAAAAGAGATCCTTTCACCCTCAATGTACCGTCATTCTGAAACTCGCACACGACATTTGCACGGATGCCTCTGGTCGGATCATACACCTTGGTACCTCCCCATTTATTTCTGCCGCCATCGTATTTCAGTCCGCTGATAAGAACTATCTCATCACATTCGACATGCCTCAGTGACTTGTCAGGATTCTTTTCGTCAAGACGGACATTCCCGTTCTCATCCAGCCTATTCTCCACCCAGAACACCTGTGCCTTATATGTACCGTCATCTTCCTTTGTGACACGGACCTTGGTAAACTCCCCCTGATGATTCACCTCATATTCTCCGACGATGCTGTCTGCCGAAGAATTCAGGTCGGTCTGAGCCGAAGCGAAATGCAGGAAGAACAGGGCAGCAGCAATCGCGGTTATCAATCTCCTCATCTACAATGATTTTTATCTTATTCGATTGCAAATATAAGAATTTATTCATAATTTTGCGCGATTTTCCTCGAGTAGGGAAAGACAGGTAATCATTAATAACTTTTAAAACAGATTCACAATGGCTGTTAAAATTCGTCTTCAGCGCCACGGAAAGAAGAATTTCGCATTCTTCCACATTGTTGTGGCTGATTCACGCGCACCTCGCGATGGTCGTTTCATCGAGCAGATCGGCTCTTACAACCCTAACACCAACCCTGCAACAATCCTCCTCAACGAGGAGCGTGCTCTTGCATGGCTTAACGTAGGTGCACAGCCTACTCCGACTGCAAAGCGCATCCTTTCTTATGAGGGTGTTCTCCTTGCAAAGCATCTCCAGGGCGGTGTAAAGAAGGGTGCTCTTACTCAGGAGCAGGCTGACGCAAAGCTCGCTGCATGGAAGTCTGAGAAGGCTGCCAAGGTAAACGCTAAGAAAGAGGGTCTTGTCAAGGACGCTGCAGCTGCATACAAGGCTGCTGTAGAGGCTGAGGCAAAGGTAAATCAGGAGAGAGCTGAGGCTATCGCAAAGAGAAAGGCTGAGGCTGAGGAGGCTGCACGTGCAGCTGCCGAGGCTGCCGCTGCTGAGAAGGCTGCTCAGGAAGCAGCTGCTGCAGAGGCTGAGGCTGAAAACACTGAGGCTTAATTCCGGCATGGCAGGTTACGGTAACTTGCAGCAGATAGCCCAGGTATTGAAATCTAACGGTACCGATGGGGAACTCGTGATGGGTTTCCGCGAAATCGCTCCTGAAGATATCAACTTAAACGAACCGGTGTTCATCGTCTTCGATGGACTGCCGGTTCCTTTTTTTATCGAATCATTCTCAAAAAGAGGCAATTCCAAGGCCCTTGTACGCCTGACGGACATAAGGTCCATGGAAGACGTCGAAGAAATAGCAGGCAAGGCCGTCTATATCGAAGAGGACAATCTTCCTGAAATGTCATTGGAAGAAGACGGATATGCCGCACTCATCGGATGGCTCCTGCTTTCACCTGTAGAGGGAACTGAAGACAATGAAGAGATGGAAGTGGAGGAAGTAGGTGAAATCACGGACTTCATTGACATTCCGAACAACCCTTGCATAGAGGTGGAAACAAAAAATGGAGCAGTAATGATACCGCTCCATGAAGATCTCATCCTTTCCGTCGATCCGGAAAATCTCGAAATCATAATGCAGATTCCTGCAGGTCTGATCTAAAGTCTGTTTCTCAGAAGGAAATAGTAGATAGCAAGACCGATCCAGCTACATACGAGAAGTCCGATAGTAAGAAGGATCTTGATTACTGTGTCAAGATTCTTTGTCCATACATCCTTGATGCACCAGATGCAGCAGATGGCTCCTACGAGCCAGATAATGAATGATACCATAATTCTTTAATATTAAGTTAGTTAATGTTGTTTGTCTTCAATTCGTATTCGGCCTTCACGTCCTGATAGAATTCCGCCATCGTCGTATAATAATACGGCATGAACCAGATGAATCCTATTCCACAGGTAAGGACTGCCAGCAATCCCCAACCGATGAAGCTGAGTCCGAGGCAGAAATAATCGAACTTATGTCCCTTCATCATATTCTTGCTGAGGTTGATGGCCTCGTTTGCAGAGAGTTCAGGATAATCCACGAGTATGTAAGGTGTAAGAGCATATGCAAACGCCTTTACTATACCCGGAATGATGAGAAGGAGCATCCAGAGGAAAACGAATATACCCATCAGGAGCATACCCCAGATATTGTGGAAATATCTGCCGAAACCCGTCTTGAACATGTTGGCAGTGCAGTTGTCATCCCCATTGACAGCAAGTTCCTTATAAGTGTTGTAGAAACCCACACCCATAGGCATGCTGACGAAAATCGAGATGATCAGCGAGCTTCCCAGCAAGGCCATTGCGGCGTTGACGGTCATGGTCGTCTCATCATATACTTCTGAAATCAACGACACGGCAATTGAAATTATCAGATAGATGATGGAAACCACCACAGCAGGAGCCCATTTGCCTTTAAGAGCGGCCAGGGCTGCATTCTTGTATTCCTGATTCGTTTTCATAATTTATTGTTTGATTGATTAGTAGGCAAGATCAATCGATGCCGTAATGTTGTCAAGGCACACATTGAGAGGAATGTTCTCCTTCGAAGAATAGAGGGAGAAATCCACATACTTGACAGAACCGAGCTTCGAGAGGTCAAAAGCTGTCCATTTTGTCACGATAGAGTCCTTCGTAGCCGAGAAATCAGCAAGATTGATTTCCGCCTCGCCGGTCTTCTGTCCGCCAAGCCATCCGGTAGCCTTGAGGACAAGCCTGTCACCGAGTTCGAAATTGGCCCTCAACGAATCCACGACCTCGACGGTATTGTTGACGAAGCACGCAGCCATCACGCATGTACCGTATTGGTCCCAGATGAACTCCATCTCATTCTTAGGCATGAGAGAAGGGTCCTCTTCCTGATGAAAGACAAGGAAAGTGTTCTTGTCCAATCCCTTTATGCTATGTACCCTATACTGGTTCTCCAGCCCTTCAGTCACCTCCGATTTAGGAATGTCGAGATAAGACATCAGCAGGCCTCCGTTGAATTCAGCTGACAAGGTGTCCACATTATGGTAGAACACGAGGTCATTGAACTGGAATCCGGTGCCTCCTTTCACATCAAAGTAAATGCTGTCCGCTCCAAATTCCTTCTGATAGACATCTGAAGTATATTCGAAAGTGGCGGTTAAAGTATATGACCTTGTGGTCGTAGGTCCATCCTTGAAACACGATGAGACCATCAAAACAATTGAAAAAATAAAAAATAAACGTTTCATAATCTTTTTAACACACTAACTGACTGCATCGCGCAATCCGGACAAAGATAATATAAAATCACAAATAGTGATGCATCTGTAACCTTCTATCCGACAAAAGGTAAGATTTCCGCGACAAATGCCGCAGGTCCGGTAAGCCAGACATCCTCTGCCGCCAGACCTTCCCTGTCAGAAGGAACGAAGTCCACGGCAAGTACGTCCCTTTTCGCCCTTACGTCATATTTCACAGAGCCGCCGCTGGCGTGCGAAGGCCTTATACCCCTCACATATGCCGCAACGGATGAGGCCACAATTCCCGTTCCGCATGCAAAGGTCTCATCCTCAACACCTTTCTCATATGTTCGCACATACAGGACTCCTTCTTTCGCCTCCACATAATTCACATTCGCGCCGACAGGCTGAAGCTCTTCCGCTCCATAGCGTATCTCCCTGCCTTCAGAGACGATGTCATATGCTTCGACGTCATCGACAAAACGGACATAATGGCGGGTTCCCGTATCAAGGAAACAGCCCTCAGACGGAACAGAGACTCCGGACAGAGCGCTGTAAGCCAAGACTTCCGAGACATCCTTCATCTTCAGACGGACGGTCTTGACGCCATCACCATCATCGAGTATCTGCGCGGTATGGAATCCGTCTGCAGCTTCAAAATCAAAACGGGTCATGCCCATGTCTGCAGCAAAGGCGACTATGCACCTTCCTCCGTTTCCGCACATCATTCCTCCCGAACCGTCGGAATTGTAATAGACCATGCGGAAATCATGTACATCGCTGTTCTCCAGAAGCATGAGTCCGTCCGCACCGACACCGTATCTGCGGTCGCACAAAGAGACTATCTGCTCCTTCGAAAGGTTCACAGAACCGTCACGGTTGTCCGCGATCAGGAAATCGTTGCCTGCACCTTGATATTTATAGAACTTCACCATCTCAAAATCATTCAATTTCGCTCCTGAGCAATCCGGCAAGAAGCCTGACGCCCTCAGTTATCCGTTCAGGACTCATGAACGAGAAGTTCATGCGCATCGTGTTCTTTCCGCTTCCGTCAGGATGGAAGAACTCTCCTGCAACATATGCAACACCGGCATCGAGGGCTTTGTCATAGAATTTCACTGCATCAAAGCCTTCCGGCAAGGTCAGGAAAAGGAAGAGGCCACCTTCCGGATGAGTCCACGTCACTCCCTCCGGCATATGCTTTTCCAGAAGAGCAAGCAGAAGGTCTCTCTTTCCCTTATAAAGTGCTATGCTTTTCCTGAGATTTGCATCAAGACGGCCGCTCCTGAGGAATTCGGCAGCCACATACTGGTCGAAGACCGGAGGACACAGGTCGAGAGACTGCTTGCACACATATATCTTATCCAGGATCTCCGGATCGGCAAGGGCCCATCCGAGACGGAAGCCCGGAGCGAAGATCTTCGAGAACGAGCCCAGATGTATGACTCTTCCAGGATCGAGGGAATACATGGTCGGAACATGTTCCCCTTCATACCTGAGTTCCCTGTAAGGACTGTCTTCCACGATGAGGAAATCATGTCTTGCAGCAAGCTCCACAAGCATTTTCCTCTCTTCCAGAGTCAGGGACTCGCCTGAAGGATTCTGGAAATCCGGAATCATGTACAGGAACTTTATGCGCTTTCCTTCCGCCTTCACGGCATCAATCATATCTTCATATCTTCTTCTGAAGACATCGATGTCATCGGAATGTGCTATGCCCCTGATGTCGGCCCTGTATGACCTGAACGACTGGAGTGCTCCGAGATATGAAGGGTTCGATGTGAGGATCACATCACCCGGATCCACAAGCACCCTTGTGCAGACATCTATTCCCTGCTGGGACGAGGAAGTTATCTGCACGCGCTCCACAGGCACCCCGCAGCGCTCCGCCACGGCTTCGCGCAGCTCCGGAACCCCCTGTGTCGCGCCGTACTGGAAAGCCTTGCCGCCATATCCGGATATGACCTCGGACATAGCAGCGCGTATCTCCTCCAGCGGGAAGGTCTCTGCGGACGGATATCCTCCGGCGAAAGAATATATGGAATTCAGGTCCACCCTTTTGAATATCTCCCTCACGGGAGACCTGAAGAATGAACCTACGTCCTCTGAAAATTTATCCTTGTACATATTATCGAAGCATGTCTTCCAGGGTGATGGATCCGGAAGTCTTCTCATCGCGGTACTTCACGATGACAGGACAATAGAGGTGGATGCCCTGCTCCGCTCCCGGTCCCTTGCTTACAGGACGGCTTCCAGCCACCACTACAGCTCCGGCAGGAACGACCATCTGTCCGTTTTCATTGGCCCTGATATATCCTCCGTTCACCGCATCATATATTGCGGTTGAAGCATTTATTATGACTCCTGTGCCTATGACGGCATTCTCCTTCACTATGGTTCCCTCGTAGATGCCGCAGTTTCCTCCGATGAAGACGTTATCTTCAATAATGACAGGAAGAGCTCCTACAGGCTCCAGCACTCCTCCGAGCTGAGATGCTGCTGACAGATGGACATGCTTTCCGACCTGGGCGCATGAACCCACGAGGGCATGCGAGTCGATCATTGTACCCTCATCCACAAAGGCTCCGATGTTGACATATGCCGGCGGCATCATGATAACTGAAGGGGCGAGATATGCACCCGTACGCACGCTGCTTCCTCCCGGAACTATCCTCACACCGTTTTCAGCAGTAAATGTCCTTGCAGGAATCGTATCCTTGTCAAAGAACGAGAACTGGCCCTGGGTCATGTCTGCAAGCTTGCCGAGGCGGAAGCCTGAAAGTATGACTTCCTTAACCCATGAATTCACCTTCCACTGGCCGTCTACCTTCTCCGCAACCCTTATCGTGCCGTTTTCAAGACCGGCTATCGTCTGTTCGAATCTTTCTCTGTCTGTCATATCAGTCCCAAATCCTTGATTGTCTGTACCATAATGTCATAAGTGTTCTGCTGAGCCGGAACCAGAGGTATGCGCAGCTCGTTGCAGATAAGTCCCATCGCGTGCATCGCCGCCTTCGCCGGGATCGGATTGCTCTCTATGAAGCAGTTGGTGAAGAGCGGGGTAAGTTCCTCGTTGAGCTTGAAGGCCTTTTCCATGAATCCGCCCTGTATCGCCTTCACGAATCGCGACATATGGGCCGGTGCGACGTTGGAAGCCACACTAATGATGCCGGCACCGCCCTTCTGCATCATCCAGAGGGTGTCGTCGTCGTTTCCGCTGAGGACCATGAAGTCCTTTGGAGCGTTACGGAGTATCTCCTCTATCTGTCCCTTGTTGCCGGAAGCCTCCTTCACCGCAACGACATTAGGAATCTCCGCGAGCCTGAGCGTCGTCTCTGCCGACATGTTCGCACCTGTCCTTCCGGGAACATTGTACAGCACGATCGGCTTGTCTGTCGATTCGGCCACAGCCTTGAAATATCTGTACTGGCCTTCCTGCGTCGGCTTGTTGTAATAAGGGACAACGATAAGGAAGGCATCCACACCATGAGGATCGAGCATCTTCATGCTCCTGATGGTATGCTGGAGCGAATTCGTACCGCCGCCGGCCACAACCGGAAGACCGCCCGAATGTTCCTTCGCTATCTGAAGGACCCTTATGCGCTCGTCATCTTCGAGACATGGAGTCTCGCCTGTCGTTCCGAGGGGCACCAGAAAATCAATGCCGGCCTCGACCTGCCTGTCCACCAAGGCTGCAAATGCATCATAATCGACCTCACCGTTCCTGAAAGGAGTGATGAGAGCCGTTCCGCAACCTGATAAGTCTATATTGTTCATATTCTGTAAATTTCAATAAATGAGGATATCCTCCGGCAGACATCCTACATAAAAAGTTCCCTGAATTCATGGACTCCGGAAAGTCCTTCCGTCCTCAGTGCGGCCTCAACTGCTCCGACTGCGAATCCTTCCCTCGAAAAAGCCTCATGGGTGAGGGTAATCCTGTCATTCAGGCCCTCGAAGCCTACCGTATGTATGCCAGGAATCTCTCCGCAGCGCACTGACTGGATGTCGGTAGCGGTACCCATATTGGCATCCACAAGGCCTGCCAGAGTCTTTGCAGTGCCGCTCGGAGCATCAAGCTTGTGGCAATGATGCATCTCCACCATATAAGGGCTGTAACCGCCGAATTCCGCAAGAAGCCTGGACACATAATCCGTCACGGCGAAGAAGACATTGACTCCGACGGAGAAGTTGGTCGCCCAGATCATAGGTGTGCCGCATCTTTCGAAATATGCAGTCACCTCGTCCTTGATGTCGGTCCATCCGGTAGTTCCGACCACCACGGCCTTGAAATTCTCCGCAAGGAACTTATAGTTTGCCCTGAAGGCATCAGGAGTCGTGAAATCTATGCATACACATTCCCTGGCGAGAGCCGGATCCGTTTCCGTAACGGCTTCCGTCCATCCCGCATATCCGATGTTTCTCGAAAGAATGATCTTCTCGATCATCTTTCCCATCTTGCCATATCCGCTGATAAACAGTTTCATATACATCAATCTTTAGAAGTCAGCCAGTTCTTCAGGGTTGTCGAAGAGGTGGTCATGGAGATCCTGCACGACCTCAGAGAGTTCTTCCCTGTCGACGACAAAGCTGATGTTGACGAATGACGCGCCCTGCGAGATCATGTATACGTTGCATTTCTTCAGAGGGGCGAAGGTCTTCTTCAACATTCCGTTCAGACGGACGATGTTCTTTCCTATCACGGAGACCTGGGCCTTGTCGTCGTCCACGATGACGTCGCAGAATTCCGAAAGCTCGCTGACAACGCCGTCTATCTTCTCCGATGCATCCACGGTAACAGAGATGTTGGCCTCAGACGTACTGATGAGATCCACGGACACGCGGCTTTCGCTGAAGATCTCGAATACTCTGCGAAGGAAGCCGGAAGTGTTGATCATCCTTGTGGAGAAGATGTTTATCACCTTAATGTTCTCCTTGAACGAAACCGACTTTACGCCATCCTCGATAAGCTCATTGCGGAGGATAGCCGTTCCCTTGCCGGAAGGGTTCATGGAATTGAGGACGTAAATCGGAATATTCTTCTTCACTGCAGGCTCGATGGTCAGAGGATGAAGGACCTTTGCACCGAAATGTGCCATCTCCGCAGCCTCTTCGAATGATATCTTCTCAAGATATTTGGTATTGTTGACCTTGCGAGGGTCCGCTGTGCGCACACCGTCGACATCCGTCCATATCTCGATCCTTGAAGCATCCACGGCCATACCGATAAGGGATGCCGAATAATCCGAGCCTCCCCTGCCGAGAACCGTAGGCTCACCGTCAATGGTAGAGGCGATGAAGCCCTGGGTTATGACGGCATCCATACCTTTGTATGCCTCCTCGACAATGCCCGGAACTCTCGAGAGTATCTCCTTTTCCACAGGCTCGCCCTTCATGTATTCACCCTTGGTGATCATCATTCTGCGGGCATCTATCCAGTTGGTCCTTATGCCCTTTGAATTCATGGCATAACAGATTATCGTAGACGACAGATACTCTCCGTTAGCTATTATGACAGCCTTGTTCCTGTCCGAAAGTTCACCGACGGCGCAGACCGCCCTTACGAGCGACGTGAGTCCGTCACAGATCTCATTCACCTTCGCCACGGCGCTTTCCTTCAGCATAGGGCTCTGTTCCAGCAGATCCGAAGCAAGGTCGACATGACGCTTGCGGAGCTGGAAGAGGAGTTCCTCCATCTCGGAAACATTCCTTGAAGCGGCAGCATCCGAAATCCTGTAAAGAAGATCGGTGACCTTCGAAAGGGCTGAAACAACGACAACCGGCTTCTGGTCAAGCTTGCCTCCGATGATGAATATCGTTCTTGTTATCGCTTCGAAGTTTGCGACGGACGTACCGCCGAATTTCATAACTATCATAACCTTCTGATTTTCTCAAACATTTTCACATAATTGTCCGCGGCCCTGCGCAGTTCCGACAAAAGGATGTGTTCATCAGGCCTATGGGCCACAAGTATCGATCCCGGACCGCACAATATCCTGTGACGGAAATTCGTAAGCTGAGGGGCATCGCTTCCGAAAGATACCGGCTTTACCGGAAATCCTTCCAGGGTGTCATAAACGGTCGGTGAATCTCCGCCAAGCGGCTTCACGCTCATGGCCTTCTGCCATGGGGCCACTTCCTTTGCCGCCAGATCCGACCCGTCCTGACATCGCGGACGGCCGAAACGGAGCCTGGCATCCGGTCCCGCCATGTTCTTCATGACATTGCATACCATCCCGTCAGATGCGGATGTAGTCCTGAAGTATACCCTGCATGTAAGCCTGTCGCTCAATATATTCTGCGGATTGGCGCTCTCCAGCCTGCCTATGTTCCATGTAGTCTTTCCAAGAATCTCGTCCTCCGGGAACACGATGCTTCTGAGCACATTCATGAAATCATTGAACAGATTGACCGCACTCACACCATATTCGGGATACCCTGAATGGAAGGCCTTGCCTTCGAACACCACTTCAAACGCCTTGGTACCCTTGCTTGCCGAGGCCATGCAGTTGTCCGTCGGCTCCCCCACGACCAGCCATTCAGCCCCGGGATGCATCTCTCGGAAAGCCTTTGCGCCGAAAGATCCGGTCTCTTCACCCGCAAGGAGCAGAAGTCCGAAACCGTCATACCCCTTTGCTTCAAGCATCCTGCATGCCTCATACATGGCGAAGATCTGTCCCTTGGCATCACATGTGCCACGGCCTCTGAAGACGATATCCTCAGAAGGAGTACCTTCATCGACAGGCTCAGCTACAGGAGGAATGTATGGCGGCACGGTATCGAGATGTGTGCAGAACACCACTTGGGGAACACCCCAGGAAACCATGACGTTCCTTGTTCCGTCTCCGACTTCATATGTACGGACATCTCTTCCCGGAGCGGCCAATGCGGCAGCCATCAGGTCTGCAAGACAACCTTCCTTGCCGGAAGTGGAATCCTCATTCAGGATTCTGAGAAAAAAGTCTGTATCCATACACAAAAAGCAAAGAACACGTAATCACGCATTCTTTGCAAAGATAATGAATTTTACAATTTTATTTTAAAGTACGGAGGTCTAATTGACAACGATTTCGTCAATAAATATCCATCCGCCAGCAACTCCGCTCTGATGGGCCACATACCTGACATAACGGGCCTTCACGTCACATATGGTATCGAAGCTTCTGAAAAGCAGGTCTTCCGCCTTCTGCGAGACATCGTTCCACACCTCGGCGACCCGGGTGAAATCATTTCCGTCCTCCGACACGAAGATCTCGACCCTTGAAGGCATGAAGACATAAGGGCTGACAAGCTGCATGAATGTGCCTCCCACATATCGCACCGGAGTCACCGCCCCGAGATCCAGGGTCACATCAAGGTCCGAAAGGAAACCCTGCCAACGGCCGTCACTGTATGTCCATCCTCCTATGATTCCGTCTGTGAGCGTTCCCTCGCCTGCACCCGGATATGAAGGATTCATAGGATTGTTGTAAACCACTTCCGCGTCCTTTGCAAGGTGGTCGATTCCGGTCTGCGCGAGCTTTCTTTCTCCATATTCAGTATCCAGGTCGAAAGTGGAATATCCCTTTGAGCGGAGGACTTCCATCGCCTCGCGTACCCTCTTCCTGAAATCAGGGAAGTTCTTGTTCTCAGGCATGCTCCATCCTGTCTCGGCAATCGCCACCGCCCTAGGCCAGTACATGTACTCGGCATGCGCATCCGTGGTGATATATTCGGTCCACAGATTTGCCTGCACACCTATCAGATGGTGAAGCTTGTCGGACGGCATGGAGTCCTCGACCGGTTCATATCCATACACATGTTCGAGCGGCAGATAGCCTCCTATCGACTCCGGTTCCTTGAAAGGAGCATCCTGGGCATGGTCGAGATAGCAGTATTTACCAGGACTCATGATGACGTCATGACCCTGCTTCATCGCTTCGATTCCGCCTTCTGTGCCGCGCCATGACATGACCGTAGCCTCAGGCGCGAGCCCTCCCTGAAGGATCTCGTCCCATCCGATTATCCTGCGGCCTTTCGAAAGCACGAACTTCTCTATCCGGCGTATCAGGTAACTCTGAAGCTCATCCACATCCTTCAGGCCCTCTTCCTCCATCCTTTTCTGACATGCAGGACAAGAAGGCCATCTGCTCTTGCCCGCCTCATCGCCACCGATATGGATGTATTCATAAGGGAACACTTCCATGACTTCGGAAAGGACAGTCTCAAGGAATCCGAATGTCTTTTCGCTACCTACGCAGAAGTCGCAATCCCTGTATGGTTCATTGCTGCAGCCAAGCTCCGGATATGCAGCCAAGACCTCTTCGCTGTGGCTTGGCATCTCTATCTCAGGAATCACCTCGATATGTCTCTCGCGCGCATATTCCACAAGTTCACGCATCTCTTCCTTGGTATAATATCCGCCGTACGCACCCGGTGTACCTTCTTCCACATAACTGCGGTCAGCTGTCCACCAATCCTTCCAGGTCACCTGCGGTCTCCATGCCGCAAAGTCGGTAAGCCTCGGATATGCATCTATCTGCATCCTCCATCCCGCCGCATCGGTCAGGTGGATATGCATCCTGTTCATCTTGAAGGAAGCCATCACATCGACCTGCCTCTTCAGGAAGTCCAGGTTTCGGAAATGACGTGAAACATCGAAGTGCATGCCTCTGTACGGGAATCTCGGAGAATCAAAGATCTCGCAGCATCTGATTTCCTTCACGGCTCCATCCCTTGTCATCTGGGCAAGAGTCTGATGCGCATAGAAGACACCAGCCTCACCTGATGCCCTTATCGTAATACCCTTAGGGGTGATCTTCATCGAATATGCCTCCGGATTTTCGAACCCTTTGGCAGAATAAACGACCTTGATCTTTGGCAGTTCTTCAAATTTATACGTACCTTTGGTCATGGTTACTTCTGCCGGCACCGGAATGACCACATCCGGACTCTGGGCGGAAACGATATTGAAAGATGACGACCATGTAAGGAGAGAGGCAATGAATGCCAGACACATCAGATAAACTTTATTCATTTCTTACGATTTTACAGTTCACAAAGATAGCAATTTAATCATTAGACACCACATAATATGAGACTGGACGGAAGAAGAGAAAGCCGCAACGTCAGGGACGTGCGCGGAAAAGGAGGAAAGGCTGCAGGCCTCGGATTGGGAGGCCTTGTAATCGCAGGCATCATCACATGGCTTCTGGGCGGGAACCCGCTTGACGTCATAGAACAGGCCGGAGGAATCGGAGCAATAACAGGCGGAGGACAGACAGAATATGTTCCTACTGCCGAAGAAGAGGCTCTGGCGAAGTTCTCGAAACAGATTCTTGCAGGAACCGAAGATGTATGGACTGCTGAATTCAGCAGGCTCGGACTCACCTATGAACCACCTACACTCGTCCTGTTCTCCGGAAGCGTACAGTCCGGATGCGGAGGTGCGACATCATCTACAGGACCGTTCTACTGCTCGGCGGATCAGTCCGTATATATAGACCTTTCGTTCTTCTCTACCATGAAGCAGCAGTTCGGATCGGCCGGGGACTTCGCATACGCATACGTCATAGCCCATGAGGTGGGACATCACGTACAGTATCTTCTCGGCACTCTTTCCCAGGTGAACCAGGCAAGGAGCCGGGCAAGCGAAACGGAAGCCAACAAGCTGAGTGTCAGGCTCGAACTCCAGGCTGACTTCTATGCGGGACTCTGGGCCCATAAGGACAACGCAATGTTCGGCTCGCTCGAGGAAGGCGACCTTGAAGAAGGCCTTGAGATCGCATCAAGGATCGGAGACGACTATCTGCAGAAGCAGGCAAGAGGGTATGCCGTTCCGGAAACATTCAACCACGGAACATCGGCACAGCGCTCACGCTGGCTCAAGAAAGGCTTCACCACCGGAGACATCAATCAGGGCGACACCTTCTCCCCAAGCTATAACAGGCTGTAGGACATACACAAAAGGCCTTAGCCGATTTGAGAAATATGTGAAAGTATTAAAATTAGACGAAAAGGTTATATGTGATTATGTATTAAAGACGGGCATGAAGACAACTGAGATTACCGAAATAAATATCAATTATCTCTTTGAGAAGATTGCTTCTGTAATTGAGGAAGCAAGAAGAAGAGCATCGACAGCAATCAATCTCTCCGAAGTTTACGCGAAATTTAACGTCGGTAGATACATTGTGGAAGACGAGCAGGGAGGAAAAGAAAGAGCAGCTTACGGAAAGCAAGTCCTCGAGCAACTCTCAAAGAAGATTGAAGAGCGCTTCGGCGAAGGATGGTCAGTAGACACATTAAAGCGCTGTCGTAAGTTTTATAGCATATACTCTACTCCAGCAATTGGGGCAACAGTGTTGCACCAATTGGAAACTACCACAGACTTTGTGAATTTGGGCAACAGTGTTGCCCAAATTCAAGAGGCGTCAGCAGAACCCCACAAATTCGTCCTTTCCTGGTCTCATTACCTTATCCTTATGCGTATCAAGGATGCCAATGCTCGCAGTTTCTATGAAATCGAATGCGCAAAGCAGAACTGGAGCATCCGTTGGCTCCAGCGACAAGTGAACAGCAGTCTCTACGAACGTCTTGCACTCAGCAAGGACAAAGGTGAAGTCATGCGTCTTGCCACAGAAGGACAAGTGATTGAGAAACCGGCAGACATAATCAAGAATCCGATTACACTTGAATTCCTCGGTCTCAAACCAGAGGCTGCATACTCTGAAAGCAAATTGGAAGGAAAGATCATCAGCAAGATGCAGCAGTTCCTCCTCGAACTCGGCAAGGGCTTCCTGTTCGAGACAAGACAGAAACGATTCACCTTTGACGAAGAAAACTTCTATGTGGATCTCGTCTTCTACAACCGTCTGCTCCAGTGCTATGTCCTCATCGATCTCAAGATTGACAAACTTACACATCAGGATCTTGGCCAAATGCAGATGTATGTGAACTACTACGACAGACATGTAAGGCAGGAATGGGAGAAACCAACAATCGGAATCCTCCTCTGTAAAGAGAAAAAGGATGCACTCATCAAACTGACTCTTCCTGAGGATGCCAACATCTACGCGACAGAATATGCCCTTTATCTTCCGGACAAGAACGAACTCCAAGAGAGACTGCAACAGTGGATTCTGGAATTTGACAAAGAAGAAGATCTATAAACACTACAGCCACTCCGCGGAGTGGCTGTTATACTATAGGGCTCGAAACCGATGAAGTCGCTTGAGCGTTAGCGAAATAAACTTCATTAGAAAGGGTTGTCATCCCTTACGCGAATTCCCCTTGACGGTGCAAAAGTAAATATAATTTCTTCAATTCCACGCAAAACCTGCTTGATTTATAAAATAAGATAACAAAAAAAGTCCTGGCTTTTCAGTCAGGACTTTTTTGTGGAGATAGTCGCACCACTTTTAACCCCAAATCTGCAACCCCATTCAAATCAAATTTTTCCTAAATAATTGATATACAACCAAATTTGCAAAACCCCT
>JAFQAR010000008.1 GCA_017399905.1 Bacteroidales bacterium | reverse complement strand
AGGGCATCGAGGATCAGATTTCCCTTCAGCTCCTGCGAAGCGTGGAATCGGCTGTCCTGATACCTTATGCGACCGGCAAGGGCGTCAGGTATGGTCGGAGTGTAATCAGCCATGACTTACATCCAGGGAAGAGGTTTGTTATCCGCTTCAACTCGATCAGGAGTAATGGAGGTGATCTTACCAAGCCCAGGAACGACATCCCCGCGCTTAACGGTGTACTTGCCAGACTTGGAGTTCAAAACAGCCTTCAGGTTATGGCCGGAACCCATGACAGACCGAACGGCAAAGACTTCGGGAGCCTTGACCGGAGCCTTCGTAACTTCGGCCTTTTCCTCCTGCTGAACCGGAGTCGGAGGAGCAAAGAAGCCCACCTGTTCGGCAAGGAGCTTTCCTTCCAGTTCCTTGAGCTTGATCTCATTCTGGCGCATATCAAACGCCACCTTGGAGAGTTCCCGACCGGCGAGAAGGCTCGTCACTTCACCCAGACTGCCCGAATAGACTGTGCTGGGATCGTATTTTGTGATCGGCGCGACAGAAACAGCTTCCGACTTTTTGGACGGCACAGCAGTCTGAGTTTCCCCCAGCTTAAGAGGCTTGACGGGAACAGGTCTCGTTTTTTCCGCCGTCTTAGAAAGAGGAGGACGAGAGGGCGTGAGGCTCGAATAGTAAGCAAAGCCCAATGCACCCATTGCCACGATGCAGAGACCGGCGACCCCGATCAGGATCTTTTTTCTTTTATCTTGCATAAAGTTCCCCCTTCAGAGTCCATTTCTCATTGGAGTAGGAGATTTGGTTCAAAATGAGTCCCGGTATGGTCACGGCCTTGGCAAACGCCTCGTGGTCATTGATGATGTAAGCAGGGACATTTTTCAGTTCGACAACAGCCGACACCCAGGGACACTCGATCTTTCTCTTTTCGACTGGCCTGACCTGTCTTTTCCGGAATGTGAGCTTGGGATCCATCCCGAAGTGCTGCGTCAACGAGTACAGGGCCAAGGTGGCTTTTTCGACAGACAGCAGATCCTTCTGAGTACGTCTTCCCGGTTCCAAACCGGAGAACGGGGCAGAAGATCTTGCTAAAGCTGTATTTTTGGCATCGAGAACGGCATGGAAGGGAAGCTGATTGTATTCCGCAAAAGGCGTAGCTTCCCATACCAGCGAGATGCTTTTCCCGTTGCAGGAGGCGGACTTCATGCGCCACCCGTTAGCGACCAAGGGCTGATTAAGAAGCTCAGGAATGGCCTTGGTTATGAACTCCGAAGCTGACGGCGCAGACATCCAGGCAGCCGGAAAATGCTTTTCGGGATTCGCTTCGATTTCCCTGACGCGCTGCTCCTGTCTCTGCTGATAAGACATCCGGGAAGCCATACGGCTCCGTTTGTCCTGATAGTCCAGCAGGGCATTGACTCCAAAGATAGATGCCATCAGGAGGATCACGCCAACGACTATGGCCATCACGCGAGCGGGAGTAACATCGCGGGAGACTCTGGCCTGAAGACTTCTACGAAGAGCCTTATCCGCATGAGTAAACGCATCCCAGATGGCTTCAGGAGCGGAATTAAGGTCATAGTGTTCAAGAGTCTCTATGCCGAGAGTATCTTTGAGGGATTCCGCAAAAAGCTCCGCCTCTTGTTCCTTCTCGAAAGCTCGATCAGAGCGGGCTGAGATAGCGCCGTTCTTGTAGGCAAGTACCCACCAGATCGACTGCTGACTATCGGCATCAGACAGCGCGTAAATGGCCACCTGACTTTCTTCCGGTTTCACCAGAAGCGGAGCCAGAGCGTACAGTTTGCCTTTCTGGCCTTGAGCATCTATCGAACCCCATACCGGAGGAGCGAAGACATAGCGGTCATACTCCAGACGCCCACGGGCCTCCTGAAGTATCTCCCTATGGCTTCTCCATCCCGCCTGTTCCCACTTGAACCCGACAAGGAAGGTCTGGTTATGGATTCTTATTCGGCGCATCACACAGACTCCGCGGACTCAAGTTCGATCGTGACGATGATAAGCGTCCTGCCGTATTCCGTGTTTCTACCCGTGCTGAGTATGCCGACAGAGTTGGAATTGACCTGCCGCGTCTGTTCAAAACCGGCCAGCACCAGAGTTTCACCCATCTTCATGCGGGAACGCTGAGAGAAGGAGCGTGTATACGTTTCAGGAAGCTGGACGTACACAGAGTCCCTGTCCACTTCTTTCATGTTTTCAAGAGAGGACATGGTGAGATTGTACTGAAGGATGACGCGGCGATCCTTCAGAATGTGAGGCACGATGGTCATAGAGAAGCCGGTCGAGACTTCGCCAGGAGTGATTTCGCTCGTCTGGTTGTACTCGGATGTAGCCAGAGTCATACCAGCGATGTAGGCGTGGCGCTGCACGGCCTGAATAGGCAACGGCTGGTTGTTGACAAGCAGACCGCCGCCAGAGGTGAGCTGCGTTGCCTTTCCCCACTCCTTCAGAGCCTTGATCGTGCCGGAGCTGCCCTTGAGACGACCTTTCACCACGGAAACAGCCGCAGTGCCAGCACCGCCGAGACTGGACAGGGAACCGGAAACGACAGAGGTATCCCCCGCCTCAAAGAGAGCCTGAAGGTTCAGGCCAACATCGTTGTTGTCGTCCAGTTCGAGCGACCATACGCGAACGGTGACGGCCACCTGACGGGACAGCCTTTCGTTGAGCTGGTCGATATAGGAAGCAATATCGCGGACACGGACATAGCGATCGCGAACGGTAACAGTACCGGCAGCCTGATCGAGAACGACCTTGCCGTCACGGGAGAGCAGTTTTTCGCAGTTTTCTTTGACTTCACGCCAGACATCGACATCGAACTTCGTCTTATGGATCTGAGTTGTCTGAGCGGAAGCATCGCCCGTCTGCTGAGTAGAATTGACGTTACCACTGAACGAGGAAGAGGACGAGCGCTCCTTGGATTTGTTAGAAACCTGGCTTTCAAAGGCTACACGACCAGGAGCGGCTAGGATGGTGAACGTCCGGACGACCATCGCGGAGAAGGTGATCCGATTGCTTTCCTTGTCATAGTCCCAGCCATAGCCAGACTGAGAAGAAATGGAGTCCAGAAGGCCACGAAGGGAGCCTCTATAGGCTATATCGAGGGCGTTCTTGCCGAGATCGAGCGCAGGCAGATTGAGATCGAGAACGTCCGGTTCCTGGATCCCCTTGGGCTTTTCAGCCGGTTCTGCATCGTTATCTTCGATCTGCACATAAACCGGAGCAATGGCACTGATGGCGACAGCAACGTCCTTCAGAGAGCCGCGCTGTTTGAGCACCACGTTCTGCCGGAGGACAGGAGCGTCTTCCTGGACTTCTCTGCGAACAGACGTAGCGCCAAGATACGGACGATCTATGACCTGTACGATCTTAGGTCTGGACAGTTCGTTAAGCTCACTGGCTTTCTGCTCGACCTGAGTATCGGTCGGTGCCGCCCCCGGCCCCTTTACGGAACAGCCGGTAAGGCTGGAGAACGACAGTGCCGCAGCCAGCGCCGCAGCGACAAATTTTTTGAGCGTGAGTTTCGTCATTTATTTGTCCCCCACTTCAAGGACGGAGTTGCCCTTGTAGATCTTGACCGTCAGGGCATGGCCAGCGTCATGCAGGCCATCGAAGAGCTGCGATATGGCTTCGGTGAAGTCGCCAAAGAAGGTGGAAGATGCTTCCATATCAAGGTCAGAAGTCGTGTTCCACACGAGCTGATAACCGGAGGCGGCACACCACTTCTGGATCTGAGTGCGGAGACTGCCAGGAGTAAGCGTCCAGCGGGGAATGATGCCCTTCACGGAAGACGGAGCCGTCACGGTTACAGGGGCCGCAGAAGGAGCAGCTTCAACAGCAAGTGAACTCTCAACAACAGGAGTCGGAATCGAAATGGGCTTGTCAGTCATGGCAGGCTTCTTTTCTGCCATTGTTCCATGAGGCAGCTTCAGGATCTGACCAGGCTTGATGAGCTGACATTTTTCTATTCCACCGTTCTCCTTGCAGAGAGCGCCGAACGAGATCCCATACTTTCTGGCGATCTTCGCCACAGTTTCATCCTTCTGAACGACATGAGTCGTCACAGGCTCGACCGCAGGAAGAGCTTTTTCTTGAGTCTTGGCAGCTTCATCCAGTGCCAGTACGGCAGCGGAATCAGCCGGTTCCTTCACACCCTGCTCTTCGGCCTTGGCGTCCTGAATAGGAGCTTCTTCCTTCAGAGGGGTAACGGCTACTTCCGACTTCTCGTTGAAGTCAGAAGGCATGGGAGTCGAAAGGGGGATCTGCTCAAGCGTTTCGGCAGGAGCAGCAAGGCCGTAGGTGTTCGGCGGAATCAGGAAAAACGTCTTCGTTTTGGCAGAGCCGTCATCGAAGCGAAGATTCAGATAACCAAGTCCTTTCTCAAGCTCCTCGATGGCGTAGCGTACCTTCACATCCGACATGGGAGACGTGATGGCCAGAGCCTTACGGGATGCCAGAGAACGCCGAAGCAGGTCGGCAAAACTGCCTTCCTTATGAGTCGCGTCCACGAATACCAGTTTGTTGGGATACTGAATCGCAATATCTTCGGCCACCTCAGAGGCCAGCGTGACTATCTGAGGAGTGTAGTCCTTGTCATAGGACTCGTAGGAAGAATCGACCTTCGGGCCATACGCGGCACAGCCCGAAATCGAGACGGCCAGAAGCCCCAGCAATGCAGCCTGAATTTTGTTCATCAGAAGACTCCTATTTCTTCTTTT
>JAFQAR010000007.1 GCA_017399905.1 Bacteroidales bacterium | reverse complement strand
TTGAATAGCCTCAAGTACTTCAAAGAAAAAGCTGGTCAGTATCATGTTGTAGCCGCAGGTAGCCTGCTTGGAACGTTGCTGGCTCAGCCTAAGTCTTATCCCGTCGATATGGTTAATATCCTCGAAGTCGAGCCTCTGAACTTCGCGGAATTTCTCAAAGCCAAAGATGAGGGGCTTTATAGTTATTATGCAGGCCTTACCAAAGGGCAGAGCATCGAAGACATTTTTCATACTCGTCTTCTTGATGCATATCACCATTATCTTATCATAGGTGGTATGCCGGAATGTGTGTCCAGCTGGCTGGAATGGAAAGATCCGCAGAAAGTCATTCAGGCTCAGCGTGAGCTTCTTGATGTATACGAGAACGACTTCTCCAAACATAATGGCCGTGTGAATAGCGGACGTCTTCTACAGGTCTTTCGGAGTATCGTTTCCCAGCTTGCCAAGGAGAACGGTAAGTTCATGTACGGTGTCGTACGAAGCGGAGGTCGAGCCAGAGACTTTGAGGAGGCCATTGAATGGTTGGTGAGTGCTGGGATGCTCAACCGCGTTTTCAATGTGAGTAAGCCGGAACACCCTCTTCCTGCATTTGACCGTATGGACTGTTTTAAGCTCTACCTTTTTGATACTGGCCTTCTGAAATGCATGGCAGGTATCGATAATGCGGCTATCTTGCTCAAGTCTGATTTTCAGTTCAAAGGACCTCTCACAGAAAACTTTGTTCTTCAGCAACTGAAAGGTCAGTTTGATGTGTCACCTCGTTATTATTCCAATAAGACCGGCGAGATAGACTTCCTCATCCAGCATGGTCAGGAAATTATACCAGTCGAAGTGAAGGGTGGTGAGGAAAAAAGTGCAGCCTCTTTTAAAAAATTCATCGCTCAGCGTGAACCTGAGAATGCGATACGATTTTCGCAGATGGGATATGTGAAGGACGGCAGATTCACCAATATGCCTCTGTATTTGGCTAGTCGTATGCGGGAGCTGCTCTAGACTGTGCGGTCTGTTTTTTTGATGCCTTAAAAAGAATCTCCTCCACCCGGTAGGCGAGTGGAGGAGATCGATCTTTAAAGGATATGGGTCGAAAACGGTCTGTCTCATCGCCTCATGCCGAACCATGTTCCGAAGCTTTGTTCGGCTCGTTTCACCTTGCGTTCAAGGAGCTGTTCAGCTTTTCGAGCAAGGGCTTCAAGCTGTCGTACACAGTGCTCAAGCGCATCAAGTGTTGCTCCGAGTCCTCCTGTCGTTGCCGGAGTTCTGCCAGCTTGAGCTTCGTTTCCATGAGTTCCCGGTTCTGGATATCCAGCCGTTCCTGATGCCGGTCGATGCGCTCGCCGAGTTCCTTGGTCTGTGCGTCGAGAGTTTCTTTCAGGATGCGTTCGAGTTCTGTCATGGGCTACTCCAGTTTCCAGGCAGGCATCCCGTTGTAGTACCAGTCGCCTTTCAATGTGTGGGATTTCAGCGGGACAAGGAACATTCCCTTTACAGTTTCCTCCATGAGTATCGGCCACGTCCCCTTTGCAAGCGTCTGCAAGGTTTCCACCTTCTTTAGTGCGGCGATCTCGTTTTCCAATGCCTGAATCCGGTACTGCGCCAAGGCTATCATCCCGGCGATGATCAGGCCCGTCATCGTCAGCATCCCGAAGCTCCACAGCAGGGCTATCCTGTACGGGCGGCCGAACATATTCCCCATAGTCTGGCAGCGGCCGGAGATTTTCTTCTCCATAATCGTCAGCCGGTCGAGGATATCGCTTTCGGTTGAATTGAGCACGCGCATGGATGACTCTTTCAAGTTCTTCTGCAAGGTGCTGAACTCGGCCAGTATCTGCGTCTGTGCGTTCAGCCTGTCGATGTGGGCTCGGGCTTGGATGCGCTCCGAGAGCGAACTCAAGCTGTTCTGCTTCAAATCGTTCGGCATAAATGCCTCCTTTGAGTCTGAGTTTTTCTCCGCTGTCGGGATCCTTCACGGATACGTAGTCTTTGCCGACACGGTGTATCTCAAGGCCCGCATCCCGCAGGGCCGCGAGTACGTCTTCACGGTTGCGGATGATTCCGTCTTCGATGAGTGCGCGCAGGTAATCATGTATCGCGTTCTTGGCATCGGCGCGTTCGTCTTTGTCTGGCTTCCTTCCCCAGCGGATGAGCCGCGCTTTATGCAGATCGGCATGGTCGGGAGTATGGATGCGGGCTCTCGTGGGATCGTCCGGACGTGCCCAGCCTTCCGTGATGTTCAGCAGGTCGCGGAAAATATCGAAGGCTTTCTGCCAGCCGGGAGGACATGGATTGAACGCCTTTCCGCTCCCGAGTTCCACGCGCGGGATGACAAAATGCAGTTCCGGATGCCCTGCGTGTCCGTGCCGTACCCAGAGAATATTCCGCTGGTCTTCCGCCAGTCCGGCGAAGGCTACGGCCTCGAAACTGTCCATGACCTTTCGTTCCTGCTCCGCCGTGACGATATCGTCAGGATGCCAGGAAAGAACGCCAGCCGTGAACTTCCATGTCGTGTCCAGCGAGTCGATGAGCTTCCGGGTAAGAGCGACATTCCCTCGCAGAACCTGCGGTGGACATTCCTTTCTGCCGGGGTAATCCATGCGCACAAGGTAATGCGTGGGCGCGTGGCCTCCACCTTTCCCGTGCGGAAATACCTTCATGTACACGGTTCGTTTTCCTCCTCGTGAAGTTCTCGATCCAGCAGGATGAGCCGCGTGATGACTTCCACGGCCTCGGCGCGTTTCTTATAGGTATTGGCCCAGCGTGCTATCTGATTCATGTTCGATCCGATGCGGGCAAGCTGGCGGATGCGTTCTTTTTCCAAAGGCGATATCCTCAGCCGATAGTCGAGAGCTCGCTGCCGGAGGAAGTCGGTAACGGTCTGCCCTTGCGCGGATGCCTTGCTCTCGATGAGCTTTTTTTCGTCGGGCGTGACGCGCATTTTTATCCACGCGCTGCGCCTTTCCTTATTCTCTTTCATGTTATTTCCGCTTCTGGATTTCAGGGGTTCGAAGGGGGCACCCTCGCCAGCCCCGTTGGTGGTGGACGCGGAGCGTGTACCCACAACGGGTAGGCTGGCTCTCGGCCATAGCCGCGAGGGGGAACCCCGCTGACTTCTGCCTTTTCAAGATGCTTTGGCGGTGGAGCGAGGGCACCTGCCTGAGAGGAAAAAGACGCATTGCCGAGAAGGAATGGACGGGGCAGAGCGAACGA
>JAFQAR010000038.1 GCA_017399905.1 Bacteroidales bacterium | reverse complement strand
TGCACCACGCTCCTTGAGGTAGTTAGTGTACTTTGCGACCGCTTCCTTCATCTGAGCATCAGACAAAACGGGAGTTGCAATGAAAACGGTTTCGTACTGTTTAAGCATTTTGTTTGTAATTAATTGTTTAATAATAATTTGAGCCCATCATGGAGGACTCAATCCACCAAAATGGGCTGCAAATATAGGAATAATTATTTAATTATCAAACTTTTCAGTATCTTATCGAAGCAATTCAGCGACAGCAGCCATATCGCATTTTTCACGCGTATATGCCTGCGGGAAGGACATTCCTTCACCGAGCACCTCAAAGTTCATGGAAGCGGCGAGTTCATTCAGCTGACGAACGCTGGCACCAGACCATGTATACGACCCGAAAGCATAAAAACGTCTGTTCCTTATAAGTCTTGACGAAAGGGCTTTCATGAATGTCTCCACAGGAGGATATATTCCATTATTATATGTAGGAGATCCGACAGCGACCGTATCGTATTTGAAGACATCGCGAAGCGCACCTGAAACGCCCAGCTCACCTGAATTGTTTCCGGCAAGGTCATGTATCGCATATGGGATTCCCCTTGCCTCAAGTTCCATTGCAAGGGCATCTGCCGCTGCAGCTGTATTGCCATACATCGATCCATAGACGATGCACACTCCCCTTTCGACCTCATATCTGCTGAGCTTCTCGTAGAGTGACACGACCTTTGATATGTTGTTCTCCCATACAGGTCCGTGAGTGCTGCAGACTCTTCTGATATCCAGACCGGAAAGCTTCTTCAGAGCTGTCTGGACAGGGTTTCCGTATTTGCCTACGATATTCGAATAATAGCGGATCATTTCATCACGATACTCCTCGAATGTTCCGTCATTATCCACAACCTCCTCGTCAACACAGCCGAAGGTTCCGAAAGCGTCGCCGCTGAAAAGCGTTTTCTCTTCTTCAAGCCATGTAACCATGGTTTCAGGCCAATGCACCATCGGGATCATATGGAAACGCAATGAGCATGATCCGAGACTGACCTCGTCATTCTCACCTACGATCAGTACCTTTTCCTCAGGAACGGCATAATATCCCTTGAGCATCGGCAGAGTCTTGGCATTGGCCACTATCTGAAGATCCGGATAGCGTTCCATAATATATGTAATCAGTGACGAATGGTCAGGCTCCATATGGTTGACTACAAGATAATCGATATTCCTATCCCCTATGGATTCCGCGATGGCGGCTATGAATTCATCCTCGAATCCATGTTCCACGGTATCAATCAAAGCTATCTTCTCGTCAACTGCCAGATAAGAATTATAGCTCACTCCTGACGGAAGCGGCCATAGCCCTTCAAACAGAGACTTCTCATCATCGTTTACACCTACATAATGTATTCTTTCACTAAGTTTCATGATATTTATAGTTTAAACAGTTCGAAATCATTTTCCGAAGCGCCATCCCATTCCCAGCAGAAGATTGTTAGAGGCCTCCGTATAGGTAATGTCAAGTCCAATATTAAGGAAAATCCTGTCATTCACAAATGCCTTGAGGGACAGAATGTTATAAAATCCGCTCAGTTCCTTTCCCTTATATATAAAATTATGCCCCACACCGAAATTCACGGAGAAAAGCGGCATCTCCAGCTCTGCGCGAAGGGAGAGGCCTGTACCAAGCTGTTCAAGAAGAGGTGGCCTGTAGAATTTTATATGGTCAGGATTCTTGCCTGCTATGTGGTTCTGTATGTTCATGCCTTCGGAGAACTGGATATCAAGAGAAGCTCCGACACGAAGGAACCTCGTAAGACGATAGAGCGGATTCACATGCAGGGCTAGTATTCCGAATTTTCCGTCCACACGGATTTCTTCACCCATATACGTAACCATTTCCTCATTCCATGCACCACAGATGACCACATCTGTGACGAAGCGTTCCTGAATTTCATCATCCGGCCCGTCAAACACCCCCCAGGTCCTTCTTTCTTCCGGAAGGAGTCCGCCGAAAGCCCTCGTTGCTCCGACCCTCAGCCCTATCGTATTTACACCGGAATTCGGGAACGTCGTATCACCATTGGAAAAATGCGTATAATCCAGACCAGCAGAGAGTGACCATCCCGGCTTAGGTCTCCACGACAACATCAAGGCTCCGTTTATATATGCGTTGGTTTTCGTGCCGACAACAAGATTGTTCGGATTGGCCCCTGGCTGACCTTCATCCTTGGAATATGGGTGCCATCCGAATGAGACTCCGAAATTCCACTCATAATCCAACGACAGACCATACGGAAAGCGGGCGATCTCCGCTCCCTGGAACACATACAGGGCAGCAGGCGTACCGAGCTCGACATGGTTCATGAATGTATAGGCAGCAAGTCCTATACCCTGATAAGCGGTAGGATACAGCTTGCCCAAACGGCTGTCTGCAGGAAACATGAAAGAATACTGCAGGTGTGCGGAACCGCTTGCCACCATAGGACGTCCATATCTGTTCGTGCCTCTGAAGAAGTCATTCTGCTGCAATATAAGAGCAGGACGAAGGTCAACACCTACCCTGTGGACAAATGCAGACGAATCCCTTTCAACAGCTGAAAGTGACAACGAAGATATAACAAGCAATATGAGAAGCGTGATGCGTTTCATTTGTTTCATTCTCCCAAATCCGGTCCATACAGATGGACCCAACCGCCGGTATATGTCTTGCTGTGCATGACTCCGCTGAAAGAGAGAGGCCTGCCCCCACCTTCATGCTTCAGCCACACAGTATAATCCACGCCATATTCTTCATACTCCCAGAACACTCTGAGCCTGCTTGTTCCGGGCTGCACCTCAATCTGGACCTTTTCATCAGGAAAATCCGTATCAAAACTCTGTTCACCATACCTGAAAGGAACACTGAAACCATTGAAGGTCAGCTTTCCATCATGAAGGAAGGGTGACGGAGCAGGAATCTCGAATGAATTGCCGTCAAGATACCTCATGAGTTCCGCATACCAATGGGGACGTGGAATGACATCGGAAGTGACGGAACCTGCAGGCAAGTCTATCTTTCTGGCAGCATCCTTATTGAATATATCGAATTTCTGCATGACCACATCATCAGAATCATTGCTGATATCCAGTGCCCATGCTTCATCATACTGTCCCGTAGTATGGTAAGTCACATCGGAATATTCGATCCTGTCGAAAACATACCCGCTGCAACCGTCCATGATGACTTTGATGAACACCTCTTCGTAATCATTGACAAGATACAGCTCGATCAGCCTGCTGTCGGGATCCAGCGACTGGCCGAAAGTCATAAGAAGACGGTCTCCCCTGTCCCGGACAATCTCGAAGCCATGAAATTCAGACTCATACCTCGCTTTTCCCTTTCCTTTAAGATACAGGCTGCAATACTCTTCCTTTCCGTCTTCATGCGTGACCCAACCTTCCGCATCGACCTTTTCAACAGCAATACGCTCAAGCATCCAGTCACCGTGCGTCAATTCAACTTCAGCCTGACCTCCTGTCATTGGAAATGAAAACTCTGTACGGGAAGCTTCCAGCTTTTCCATAAACACATCAGGGTTGCAGCCCGCAAGCAGAAGCAGCGGGAAGAACAGAACCAATGGTATCAGCCGGATTGAACGCACGGACTCAGAAATCTAAAATATCCCCGGACATGCCGGGGACACATATATGATCAGCTTATGTAAAAGCTACTTTACAGGAATGTTCTCAAGCACAGCCTTGAGGAATTCCCAGCATTTTGCCACCGAAGGGATGTTGGCACGCTCATCAGGAGAATGAGGGCTCATGAGTGTAGGACCACATGAAACCATATCCCAATGCGGGTATGCTCCACTGAGGATACCACATTCAAGTCCGGCATGGATGGCCATTACTGCAGGCTCCTTGCCATAAAGGTCGTTGTAAACCTTCTTCATTGTAGCGAGAATAGCAGAGTCAGGATTTGGAGCCCATCCGGAATATCCGCCTGCGAATGAAGTCTCGACTCCGGCAAGTGCAAACACAGCCTCAAACTTCTGTGCGAGAGCTTCTTTTGCCGTATCTACGGAACTTCTCATAAGTGTCTTCACAGAGAATTCGCCACCTTCGATCTTCACCATTGCAAGATTGTTGGAAGTCTCCACGAGACCAGGCATCTCGCTGCTCATACGTTCAACTCCATCAGGGCAGGCGATGATTGCACGTACAAAACGTACAGCATCAGCCCCTGGAACATACTTGCACTCATCTCCACCGCAGCAGCACTCGCCTTCGGCGCACTCATATGGCTTGAAGATGAACTCAGAATCAGGATCGGTTCCCGCATACTCAGCCTTGATTGCAGATGAAACCTCAGCAAACACCTTCTCCGCATCTGCAAGCTTGTCAGCCGGCACATAAACAGTGGCGAATGCTTCGCGAGGTATTGCATTTCTGAGTGTACCGCCTTCGAAATCCAGAAGTTTCACATCAGCCTTGGTCAGAAGCTCAAGAAGGATCCTGGCTGCTATCTTATTGGCGTTTCCTCTGCAGAGGATAATATCCATTCCTGAATGTCCACCCTTGAAGCCCTTCACTGCGAGAGAATAGCAAAGCCAATCCTTGTCATATTCCGCAGGAACGTATGTAGCGGAAGCAGATGCATCAAGACCACCGGCACAGCCCACATAAAGCTCGCCCTCTGTCTCGGAATCGAGGTTGATGAGAATATCACCCTGAAGAAGACCCGGCTTAAGTGCATTCGCACCTGTCATACCTGTCTCCTCATCCACAGTGACAAGAAGCTCTACCGGTCCATGCTTGAGGTTGTCCGACTCGAGAACGGCCATACCCATTGCCACTCCGAGTCCGTTGTCTGCACCGAGAGTCGTACCCTTGGCCTTCACCCATTCTCCGTCGATCCATGTCTGTATAGGATCCTTCTCAAAATCATGAACTGTATCGTTGTTCTTCTGAGGGACCATGTCTATATGTCCCTGAAGGATGACACCCTTCATATTCTCACAGCCAGGAGTGGCCGGCTTGCGGATGACGATGTTGCCGATCTCATCCTTGATCGTCTCAAAGCCGTGAGACTTACCCCAGTTGTACATATATTCAACCGCCTGCTCCTCATGCTTTGAAGGACGCGGTATCTGAGTGAGTTCATAAAAATTCTTCCACACTATCTGTGGATCGAGTTCCTTGATTGTCATATTAGAATCATTTAATTATGTTTTACTTCAAAGTGGTGTTTACCGGCATGGAGCCTTCACGTCCGAGCTGATATATCGGCATACGGCTCTGGATAAGGATGTCGGATCCGTCCTTTATCCTGACGGTACAGATTGCAGGTATAAGGAAATGCACAAGCTGAGCCTTTGACTTCACTTCTTCCTTGACCTGAGGATCAGCGACATTCTGAGGAATTATTTCCATGACTACCGGCTTGCCTGAAAGGTTGTCGGCCGGTACGAGGCCCGAAGTGTCTGAAATTCTGAAAGCCACATACATCTGACTCTCACGTTCAGGTGAAGGGGTGATGTCAAAACTCATCTTCTGGTTCTGGAAATCCGAGTAGCCCACGAAAAGAGACATATACTCCTTCTCAAGACGGGTCATCTCCTCTATAGCCGCACCCATAGCTTCCCCGCTGTATGTCGCATCCGTATCACCGGTGACTATCTGGAGACGCTGCTCACGAAGCCTTACGATCATCTCGGCAGCTTCTGCAGCCTTCTGCTCCAAAGTCTTCTCAACCACCATATTCTGCTGGACGGCAATCCTGTTGTATGCGGACTCATCCTTCTTGTTCCTGTACAGGGTGGCAGCTTCCGACTTGAGGTTCGACGAAACGCCTCTCTCCGCAAAATCGCCTTTACCCGACTTAGGGAAACGCCATACGGTAGCATCACCGAAGGTTCCGTCGGCCATGGAAATGAGCCCCTGGGACGAAAGTTTCAGGAAGGTAGCGTCCACAACGCTCTTCTTCACCGGAATGGAATACCTCCTGCTCTGGTCAGCCTCGACGAGAGGCTTCAGATTGATTTCGGTAAGCTGATATGTGGTTTCGTCCTTCTGCCTTGCCTTGATGCCAAGATATTTCTCGGCATATCGTGCATATGGACCAGCAAAGAACTTCTCCTGCACAGCCTCAACCTCAACGACAACGGTCGTCGACGGAAGGGAATATGTAAGGAAGCCTTCAGGATCTGAAGATTTCTGTGCCGACGCAATGAACGGCAACGCCGCAAGCGTCATAGTCAGGAAAAACATGATTCTATTTTTCATAATCGTCTGTTGGTTTATTTCCATCTCTTATGTGTCCACAACCAGTTGTGAGGAGTCTCGCGTATCTCTGCCTCAAGCAGGTCGTAGTATTTTCTCATTATATCTTCCGGCGTCATCAAGGACGCATCTCGGCAAATCGGGATAAGGGTCATCTCATATGTTCCCCTCTTCACACGCTTCATCTTCATGTACATCACAGAATGGGCAAGCTTGCAGGCCACACCCACACTGCCGAGCATCGCCGAGGTGTCCTGACTCATGAACTCACCTATAGGATGCTTTCCGGAACCACTATATGGAGCCTGGTCGGTCGGATAGATATACACCCTCCGCTCATCCTTATGTCTGATCGAATATCTCAGTATATCCTTTGACTCGATCTCGCACTTCGTCCCGACGACCTCGAGAGGTGCCACCCTGTTATGTGCGAAGAACCTGTCAGAAAAAGGGTTTGAAAGCTTCTTGTACACGACAGATATCTGCTCTTCCCTGATGCTGACCTTTTCCCCTGTCGGAGTCCTGTACCCGAGGAAGCCACCCATAAGCTCCCAGTTTCCGCAATGGGTAGAGAGCACGGTCATGCTCGGAGTCGAGTCAAAATACTCCGATATCTCCTTAGGATTCATGACGGTCACGATACCGCTTCTGTTCAGGCGCTCATAACTGCTGGCGCCGAACCAGACAGCCTCTGCAAAAATCTCACCAAGATGACGGTAGAACTCATCGTATATTATTCGGATATCCTTGTATTTCTTTTCCGGGAAAGAGCGGGAAAGATTGACCAGCACGACATCAGCCCTGTATCGGATCACATTCTTTGCAAACCACGACAGGACATCACCCATGAAGTAATGAAACTTCAAAGGCAGCTTACCCAATACCTTTATCGCGCCTCTGGCGATCTTTACCGACAAATCCCTCATTATCAACAAGATAAAAATACATATCCGCATAGTACGCCTGATCCGGCCAAAGCCAGATGTCGTACAGAAAAGCAAATATACCATTTTTTCAGATGATTTCCGATATTTTGCCTATAAATTAAATTTACTATATTTGCATGATTATGCATTGCTGTGCGCAATCTCCATTTACCCGGAATACTGATTACAAACAAATAAAAAACCAAAGCAACTATGTTTAAAGGACATCCAAAAGGTCTCCTCGCAGCTGCTCTCAGCAATATGGGAGAGCGTTTCGGCTACTACATCATGAACGCAGTTCTCGTTCTGTTCCTCTGCTCCAAGTTCGGTCTTGGAGAAGGCACTGCCGGAACCATCTATTCATTCTTTTATGCAGGAATCTACCTTCTCAGCCTTGTAGGAGGTATAATAGCTGACCGCACTCAGAATTACAAAGGTACAATCAAGACCGGTCTGGTCATCATGGCATCGGGATATGTGCTTCTTTCAATCCCTATCCTCGCCACTTCAGGAAACATCGGATGGCTTCTCCCTCTTACATGTTTCGCACTCTTCCTCATCGCTTTCGGAAACGGTCTCTTCAAAGGAAACCTCCAGGCCATCGTCGGACAGATGTACGACAACTTCGAGGCTGAGGCTGCCAAGAAAGGTCCTCAGGCTCTTGCAGAAGCAAAGGACAAGCGTGATTCAGGATTCCAGATCTTCTATGTATTCATCAACGTCGGCGGCCTTATCGCTCCTTTCGTAGCACCTCTTCTGAGAGAATGGTGGCTCGAGACAAACGGAATGGTCTACAACGCACAGCTCCCTGCACTCTGCCATGAGTTCATCAACAATGCGGCAGGAATGAGCGCACAGGCTCTCGAGAACCTCAACTCGATGATGGCTGCGGCCGGCGGCTGCATATCCGACATGTCATCTGCATGCCAGAACTACCTCCAGATCTTCAATGAGGGTATCCACTATTCATTCATCGCTTCAGTAGCAGCAATGTGCATTTCCCTCGTGATCTTCTTCATCTCACAGAAGAAATTCCCTACTCCTGCAAAGAAGGAAGCTGTCAAGGGTGTGGAATACACAGCAGAAGAGAAGGCTGCCATGGCAAAGGAGATCAAGCAGCGCATGTATGCACTTTTCGCAGTACTCGGCATCGTGATCTTCTTCTGGTTCTCTTTCCACCAGAACGGTATGTCACTCTCGTTCTTCGCACGTGACTTCGTGGACTCTTCAGCAGTAGCTCCGGAAGTATGGCAGGCCATCAATCCGTTCTTCGTGATCGTCCTCACTCCTGTGATCATGGCCATCTTCGGCGCACTGGCACGCAGAGGCAAGGAAATCTCGACTCCAAAGAAGATCGGAATCGGCATGCTCATCGCCGGCCTCGCATTCGTGTTCCTCATGGTATTCTCACTCGTCAAGGGCTATCCTTCTGCAGAAGAATACAAGGCACTTCCTATCGCAGAGCAGATGGCACATAAGGCTCATTGGTGGGTTCTCATCGCAACATATTTCTTCCTTACCGTTGCCGAGCTCTTCATTTCCCCTCTCGGACTCTCATTCGTATCGAAGGTGGCACCTAAGAGCATGCTCGGTCTCTGCCAGGGACTCTGGCTCGGAGCCACAGCTATCGGAAACCTCTTCCTCTTCCTCGGCCCTCTCATGTACAACGCATGGCCTATCTGGCAGTGCTGGACCGTATTCGCAGCAGTATGCTTCATCTCTATGGGCGTGATGTTCGGAATGGTCAAGTGGCTTGAAAGAGTAACAGCTTAAAACAGATCCCAAATATGTTCAAAGGACAACCAAAAGGACTTTTTGCCCTTGCGCTCGCCAATACCGGTGAGCGCTTCGGCTATTATACAATGCTTGCCATCTTCCTCCTGTTCATTCAGGCGAAGTTCGGCTTCAGTGCAGCTGCAGCGACGCAGATATATTCAATCTTTCTTGCAGGAGTATACTTCATGCCTTTCTTCGGCGGTGTTCTCGCCGACAAGATCGGATACGGAAAGTGCGTGACCATCGGTATCGGTGTGATGTTCCTAGGCTATCTCTGCCTTGCGGTTCCGACTGCAGCGGACCTCACCGGCAAGATAATGATGTTCGGTGCCCTCACCCTCATCGCCATCGGTACAGGCCTGTTCAAAGGTAACCTTCAGGTAATGGTAGGAAACCTCTACGATGACCCTAAATACTCTTCAAGACGTGATGCCGCGTTCAGTCTGTTCTATATGGCCATCAACGTGGGTTCGATGTTCGCCCCATCAATGGCAAAGGCAATGACAAACTGGTCGCTCGGAAAGTATGACCTCGTCTACAATGCCAATGTCCCTGCTCTTGCGCATCAGGTAATGGACGGGACCATCACTCCTGAAAACCTTGCAAACCTCCAGAACATTGCAGCAACAATGCCAGGAGCGGCAGGTATGGACATGGCAGCCTTCGCTCCTTACTACATCGAGAGGCTCTCGACAGCATACAACGGAGGTTTTGCCGTAGCATGCGTTTCCCTCATCCTCTCGGTACTCATCTATTACGGATGCCGTTCATGGTTCAAGCATGCAGACGTAAACGCCAAGCAGGCCAAGGCTGCTAACCCTGCAGCCGAAACAGAACTGACTCCGGCACAGACAAAGAGCAGGATAAGCGCCCTCATCTTCGTTTTCGCAGTAGTGATATTCTTCTGGATGGCATTCCATCAGAATGGCGCCACAATGACATTCTTCGCCCGTGACTACACGGCAAGCTCCGTTACAGGCGGCCTCAGGATCGGATTCAACATATGGTGCCTTGCACTGATCGCATTGTCCGTATATACGCTCTTCAATGTTTTCCAGGCTGAGTCAAGGAAGGCAAAGATCATTTCAGGAGCTGTGACAGCAGGCCTCTGGGGCCTTGCAGCTGCACTGTACATGAAGATGCCGGGCACCGTGAACATCCAGCCTTCTGACTTCCAGCAGTTCAATCCGTTCTATGTGGTCGCACTCACACCGGTATCGCTTGCGATATTCGGAGCACTTGCAAAGAAAGGAAAGGAGCCATCTGCTCCACGCAAGATCGGTCTCGGAATGTTCGTGGCAGGCGCAGGCTTCCTTATCCTCACCCTCGGTTCGATGGGACTCGCATCACCGAAGGAACTTGGAGGAACAGTCAGTCCTGACCTTGTTTCACCTACATGGCTCATCTCCACATACCTCATTCTTACTTTTGCCGAGCTGCTGCTTTCACCTATGGGCATTTCATTCGTATCCAAGGTAGCTCCGCCGAAGTACAAGGGCATGATGATGGGAGGCTGGTTCGCCGCGACAGCTATAGGAAACTATCTCGTATCCGTACCGGGACTTCTCTGGATGAGGATTCCGCTCTGGTCGATATGGCTCGTCCTCATAGCGATATGCGTTCTGGCTGGTGTCTTCATGTTCGCCAACATGAAAAAGATAGAATCAGCTACAGAATAAGCACAGGTCATATGGACACAGCTCTGAAAGATACCCTCATCGGATGGGCGGAAGAATACAATGACCCGAAATACTTTCAGGAAGACCCTATAATCTTCCCGACTCATTTTGCACGCAGCTACAGGAATGGCGAAGCCACCCTCGCTGATGTAGAGATTTCTGCCCTGCTGGCTTCCCATCTTGCATGGGGCCGCAGGGCAATGATCGTCAGGGACTGCGGACGTATGTTGGACGAAATGTGCTGGAGACCATACGACTACGTGATGAACGGGGATTACAGGAATGAAGACGCCAGCCTGCACAGAACGATAAAATGGAGCGAATTCGCGGCCATCTGCGGACGGCTGAGAAGCATTTATCTTACAACCGGCAGTCTTGAAGGACTCAGCGACCATGAAATACGGACAGCGGTATTCGGTCAGAAAGAGGACAGGAAGGCACCGAACAAGAAGATAAACATGATGAGGCGATGGCTCGTGCGCGACGACGGGAAAGTCGATCTCGGAGTCTG
Organism: Bacteroidales bacterium; assembly: GCA_017399905.1. Classification (GTDB taxonomy): domain Bacteria; phylum Bacteroidota; class Bacteroidia; order Bacteroidales; family UBA932; genus Cryptobacteroides. The sequence goes on along the minus strand of JAFQAR010000038.1, from coordinate 14,068 downwards.
GAAAGCCTCGGATAAAAAGGAGCTGATCCTTCCTCTTGACGTACATGTATACAGTCAGGCCCGCGCTTTGAATCTAACAGAACGTAAACAGAAGGATATCGTAACTGCAAGGGAGATTACGGACACATTCAGGGAAATATGGCCGGAAGATCCATGCAAAGGCGACTTCGCATTGTTCGGCCATGGGGTCAATAACAGAGTGTAAAGCAGAATAAAGACATATGCCAAGACTATATATAATATCAGGATGCAATGGTGCAGGAAAGACGACGGCATCATATTCACTGCTGCCGGAAATGCTTAACTGCAGCGAGTTCGTGAATTCAGACGAATTCGCAAAAGGTCTCTCTCCTTTCAACCCGGAGAAGGCATCGATACAGGCAAGCCGTTTCATGCTTTCAAAGATCAGGTATCTGCTGAAGAAGCAGAGGGATTTCGCTGTAGAGACTACCCTTGCAACGAGAACCCTGCTCAAGACTGCCAAGGTAGCCCAGCATGCCGGATACACGGTGACCTTGCTTTACTTCTGGCTGAACTCACCGGAACTGGCCATCGACAGGGTCAAGGCGAGGGTTCAGTCCGGAGGACATGACATCCCCGAGGAGACCATCCGCAGAAGATATCACGTCGGCATAGACTACTTCTTCCACTATTACGCCCCCATCTGCGAAAGATGGATTCTCGCAGACAACTCGCAGATACCGTTCAGAGTCATAGCGGAAGGTTCCCGCAACGATGTCATAAACATCAAGGACCAGGAGACCTACGACCGTATTCTCGCGATTGCCAAAGAAAGACGCAGACTTGTTGAAGAGACAGGAGAAATCCTGTCCCTGTAAAATGCATTGAAATGAACGGCATGGAACACTATCTCGACATATTCCGGGTTACAGACCGGCAGCTTCAGACCCTTACCGCCACAGCACTTGCTCATGGCGGTGATTTTTCCGACCTGTATTTTGAACACACGACATTCTTCAATCTCCTGCTCAAGGATGGAGAAGTGTCGTCAGGTGGATTCCACACGGATTACGGTGTAGGCATACGTGTGCTGAAAGGAGAAAAGACAGGTTACGCCTATTCGGAAAGCACGGAGATGAAGGACATGCTCAAGGCGGCGGAAGCAGCCTCCTCTATCGCAGACGGAGCTTACGGAAGCCGTACTTACGCAGCTGTGGAAGACAGACGGTCGGACCTGTATCCGATGAAGGCCAACTGGAGGGACATCGACGCATCTGCGCTGCTTCCTTTCCTGAAAGACCTGGAGAAGGCCGTTCTCGCAAAGGACTCAAGAATCATCAAGGTGGTTGCCAGGCTCTCTGACTCGATCAGCGATATACTCATGTACAACTCCCTGGGGGAAATGACATATGACACCAGGCCTATGGGAAGCGTAACGGTATCCGCCGTATTCAGCAAGGACGGCAGGACGGAGAACAGGACGGCATCCAGAAGTTTCCGCACAGGTGCCGAACTGATCGGACCTGCCCTGATTGCTGAACTGGCAGATGAAGTCGTACGCGACATTGATGTAAGATTCGAGGCACGAAGACCTAAAGGCGGGCGCATGAACGTTGTAATGGGAGCAGGAGCATCCGGAATACTGCTTCACGAAGCTATGGGACACACCTTCGAGGCAGATTTCAACAGAAAGGGCCAATCAGTATTCTCAGACAGGATGGGACAGCAGATATGTCCGAAGGAAGTCACGGTCGTGGACGACGGAACTGTCCCGTTCAACAGAGGTTCAGGCAATTACGATGACGAGGGCGTTCCATCTGAAAAGACGTATATGGTAAAGGACGGCATCCTTACATCATATCTCCACGACAGGATAAGTGCCGGTTGGTACGGAGTCAGGCCGACAGGAAACGGAAGAAGGGAGAATTTCAGATACAATCCGATCCCGAGAATGAGGGCCACATACATGGAGAACGGATACACAGATCCTTCCGACATACTTGCGCAGGTCAGGCAGGGAGTGTACGTGGACGAATTCTCAAACGGCCAGGTCAAGATCGGGGAAGGAGACTTCACATTCTTTGTCAAGAGCGGCTACCTCATCGAAAACGGAAGGCTGACAATGCCGGTCAAGGACATAAACATAATAGGTAACGGCCCGCAGGCCCTTGCGGACATAATGGCGGTCGGCAACGACCTCAAGATAGACAACGGCACATGGACCTGCGGAAAGGAACAGAGCGTTCCGGTTTCTTGCGGCATGCCGACTGTTCTCGTTGGAAATCTGATCGTAGGAGGAGAATGATGATAGACAGTAAGGAAATGATGCTGGCAGGCGAATGTATCAGGTCTGCCATCGCAAACGGAGCTGACGAAGCAAGGGTTTCGCTGAGCAAGAGCGTAATGGACGGCTACACCTTCCTGAACGGAGAGCTTGACAAGGTGACTCATTCTGCAGACCGGTCCATATACATCAGTCTGTTCGTCGACGGACGGTACGGAACGTTCTCAACCAACAGGCTTGAAAGGGATGAACTGGAAACATTCATAGCACGTGCCGTTTCCATGACACGGATGCTCGGGGAAGACCGTTTCAGAAGACTCCCGGACCCCGGACGCACTGAAAAAGGGGCAAAGACCGGCAAGGAGCTCGACCTGTACGACGAAAGCTATCCTGAAAGCAATGCCGTGAAGAGGCTGGAAAAGGCGCGGAGTCTCAGCATATTCAAGACAGAAGATCATAATGAAGGATACAGGCTCATTTCGGAAGAATGTGAATACAGCGAATCCCTGGACGACAATTATCTGGTCGACTCACGCGGATTCGAAGGAAGGCACACAGAGACCATATACTACTGTTTCTCTGAAATGACCATTGAAGACCTGAACGGAAACAAGTTCAGCGGATTCTGGTGGGATGCCTCACAGAAGGAAAGGGACCTGCGGCACACAGAATGTAGCGCCAATGCCTTGAAAAAGGCGGTCAGCCAGATCGGCCCGAAGAAAAGACGCTCGGGAAGATACAGGATGGTGGTGGACAATCAGGTAGGTTCCAGACTTATCGCACCGATAATATCAGCCCTTAACGCATCGTCCATCCAGCAGAAGATGTCCTTCCTCGACGGTTCATTGGGCAGGAAGATATTCTCAGATGGCTTCACTCTCATGGATTTGGCAAGGACTCCTGGCAAGAACGGTTCAAGGCTTTTCGACACGGAAGGAGTTGCGACAAAGGACAGCTCCATCATAGAGAACGGCACCATAAAGCAATATTTTATAAACACTTACATGTCGGGCAAGATGGGCATGGAGCCTACTGTCGAAGACATAAGCAGACCATGCGTGATGCCGTTTATGAAAGGGAAAGAGTTGAAAACAACAGAAAAAGACGTATCTTTGAAGGATATTCTGCGTTTCTGCTCGAACGGAATACTGGTCACAGGCTTCAACGGCGGAAACTGCAACCCGGTGACAGGAGACTTTTCCTTCGGCATAGAAGGATTCGCTTTCAGCAGGGGCAGGATCACTCATCCTGTAAGGGAAATGCTCATAACCGGAAATCTGATAGAATTATGGAACAGCCTGACGGCAGCCGGAACAGACTGCAGGGCGAGCGCCCGCTGGCAGGTACCGACACTGGCTTTTGAGAATGTATCATTCTCCGCCTGACAGGACAGGAAGAAACAAAATTTAAAAGACATGAAGATAGGACAGAACAATGTAGTGGAATTCTGCTACGAACTTGAAGTCGACGGACATATCGTCGACCACACGACAAAAGAAAGACCTCTTGACTATATCCACGGAACCGGCAGCCTTCTGCCGAAGCTCGAGGCCCATATCGAAGGCATGGAGCCTGGCGACAGGTTCGACGTCACCTTGTCACCTGCTGACGGTTACGGAGAGGTGGATCCGTCCAGAATCATAGACCTGCCTAAGGCAGCGTTCGAAGTCAACGGCGAAATAAGGGAAGACCTTCTCGTTCCAGGCAACACAATCCCGATGATGAACAGCATGGGCGGTGTGATACCGGGAGTAGTACTTGAAGTAAGCGAGGATTCCGTAAAGATGGACCTGAACCATCAGATGGCAGGAAAGACGCTCCACTTCACAGGAGAGGTGATTTCCGTTCGCGAAGCTACAGAGAAGGAACTCACGGAAGGTCTTCACGGCGAATACGTGCACTCATGCGGATGCGGCGGATGCCATGGCCATGACGGCGATTGCGGAGGATGCGAAGGCGGCTGCGGCGACCACGGCGACGACTGCGGATGCGGATGCGGATGCCACTGAGAGCAGTAGATTGAGAAGTCATGTGGCTTTTACTTTCATTTGTGTCGGCCACTCTTCTGGGCTTCTACGACACATCTAAAAAGGCAGCACTGAAAGACAATGCAGTTCTTCCGGTGCTGCTTTTGAATACCCTTTTCTCCACACTGATATTTTCACCGGTCCTTATCGGTGACATTACAGGAGCCGGCTGGTACGAAGAGGCCTCCGTTACGTCAGAAGGATACTCCACCTTGCAAGCCCATCTTGCGGTAATCCTCAAGGCATGTATCGTATTATCCTCATGGATAGCAGGTTACTTCGGGCTCAAGCATCTGCCTATAACAATCGTAGGCCCGATAAACGCAACAAGACCTGTCCTTGTACTGCTGGGAGCGATGATCCTGTTCGGTGAAAGGCTTAACTGGTGTCAGTGGACCGGAGTCATCCTGGCCATCATATCCATATTCCTGATGAGCCGTTCCAGCAAAAAGGAACATATAGACTTCAAGAGGAACAGATGGATATTCTGCGTGGCCATCGCCACAATCATGGGAGCGGTCAGCGGACTGTACGACAAATACATAATGAAGGAGCTCAGTCCCCTGTTCGTACAGAGCTGGTTCAACCTGTATCAGCTCATCCTCATGTGCATTATATGCGCTTCAATCTGGTATCCTACGAGACACGAAACGACCCCGTTCAGATGGAAATGGTCCATTCCGCTCATATCCATATTCATAACTGCAGCGGACTTTGCCTACTTCAACGCCCTCAGCGACAGCGGATCTATGATATCGGTGGTTTCACTCGTCAGAAGAGGATCCGTACTCATTTCCTTTGCCTGTGGAGTACTGATATTCAAGGAAAGGAATCTGAAGGCAAAGATACTGGACCTTGCGCTGATTCTCATTGGAATGATATTCATCTATTTCGGTTCCAGATAAATTGATTATATTTGTAAGTTGCAAGATATCATGAGGACAGCCGTAGTCATACTCAACTGGAACACAGAAGGTTTTCTGAAGGAATTCCTTCCGGGGCTTCAACATTCCGTCTCAAAGGTCAGCGGAGCTGAAGTGGTCGTTGCAGACAATGCATCCACAGACGGAAGCATCGAGGTCATGAAAAGCATGTTCCCGGACATAAAGACACTTCGTTTCGAAAGGAATCTCGGCTTCACCGGAGGCTACAACGAGGCTTTCAGGATTCTTGACAACTCTTCCGGAAGACCGGAATATTTCCTTCTGATCAACTCCGACATCGAGGTGACTGACGGATGGCTGCAGCCTCTCGTGGACTGGATGGACGCCCATCCTGAATGTGGAGCATGTGCTCCCAAGCTGCACAGCTGGCAGGAAATGGAAAAATTCGAATATGCCGGTGCCGCAGGAGGATATATAGACCTTTTCGGATATCCTTTCTGCAGAGGCAGGATAATGAAGCGCCTTGAAACGGACCATGGCCAGTATGACGCTCCGGCGGACGTGTTCTGGGCGACAGGGGCATGCCTGATGGTCAGAAGCGAGGCATACAGGAGAATGGGAGGCCTTGACAGCCGTTTCTTTGCCCATATGGAAGAAATCGACCTGTGCTGGCGCATGCAGCTTGAAGGCTGGAAGATAAACGTTGTTCCTTCATCTGTAGTCTATCATGTCGGAGGAGGCACACTGCCGGCAGAATCTCCGTTCAAGCTTTTCCTCAACTACAGGAACAATCTGCTCATGCTCAGCAACAATCTTGCGAAGACATATGCACTTGAAGGATACAGGAAAGGTATGGAGATCAAGAAGGCCGCCGGATACGGAGAGAGGAAGGCGGCGCGCAGGATCTTCATAAGAAAATGCCTTGACGGAATGTCGGCTGCAGTTTATCTGCTGTCTTTAAGGACCGACTGCTTCATGTCAGTATTCAAGGCTCATAAGGAATACGGACAGATGAAGAGGCAAAGCAGCCGCACAGAGATAGAGGAATATCTGCACAGATCAGGAGAAACTGCCGGAGTCTGCGGAATTTACAGGAAATGGATTGTGCTTTACTCGATGCTCAAAGGAGGAAAGGTTTTCGGAAGCATACGGGAAAAGGACTTTTATAAGATTTAGAGATTATGAAGATCATCATTGCAGGAGCAGGTGAGGTGGGTTCCCACCTGGCTAAGATGCTGAGCAACGAAGCCAATGACATCACCGTCATAGATTCGAACCAGGAAAGGCTCGACGCCTTGCGGTCTCATACAGACGTAGTCACGGTGGAGGGAAATCCTTCCGCCATCCACGTCCTGCACGATGCCGACGTGGAGCATGCGGACCTGTTCATAGCTGTCAGTCCTTCTGACTCACAGGATGTGAACATAGTCAGCGCAATGCTGGCAAAGAAGATGGGATGCAAGAAAGTTACAGCCCGCATCAACAATGAGGAGTATCTGGCATATGAAAACAAGTACATCTTCACGGAGATGGGCATCGACCTTCTCTTCTATCCGGAGAAGATAGCGGCCGGCGAGATCGTCGAGCTGCTCAAGAGGACGGCCTCGACAGATTCCCTCGACTTTGCCAGGGGAAGGCTTCAGGTGGCCGTATTCAAGCTGGAGGAAGAATCTCCTATGATAGGAATGAACATGGCCGAATTCAGCCAGGTGGCTGCTGCTGACGGCCTCAAGTTCAGGGTCGTCGCCATTTCGCGTGGAGACACGACCATCATTCCTAAGTTCGACACAAAGTTCAAATATCACGATCTCGTATTCATAATTTCCAAGAGAGAGGGCATGGACATGCTGATGAAGTATCTTGGAAAGAGGAACATAGAGGTGGACAAGGTGATGATCCTGGGAGGAAGCCCGATTGCAGAGATGGTTGCGAAACAGCTTTCGAAGCAGATCGATTCGATCAAGATGATCGAGATGAACAAGGAGAAATGCCTCGACCTCTCGGAGAAGCTGCCGAGCAATGTCATAGTTGTAAACGGAGACGGCCGCAATTCGGACATGCTTCTTGAGGAGAACATCCGCGACTATGACGCATTCGTAGCCGTTACAAACAATTCCGAGACAAACATCCTGGCATGCGTCGCAGCAAAGAGCCTCGGAGTGGAAAGGACTATTGCAGAGGTCGAGAACATCGAATACATCAAGCTTGCGGAAAGCATGGGAGTCGATGCGGTGATCAACAAGAAGCTGATCACTGCCGGACGAATATTCAAGTTCACCCTCAGCAGCAAGGTGAGGTTCATCAAGTACATGAGCGGCACCAATGCAGAGGTTCTGGAATACATAGTGGCTCCTGACACAGAGATAACCAGACGTCCGCTGAAGGACATGGGATTCCCGGCAAATGCCATCATAGGAGGCGTCATACGCGGAAACGAATCATTCATAGCGGTCGGCGACACCCACATACAGGCCTATGACCGTGTCGCCGTGTTCGCATTGCCTCAGACTGTCAAGGAAGTGGACAAATTCTTTAAATGATCAGATGGCAAGTTATCTGCAGATAGAGAACATATCGAAGAGCTATGGACCGAAGGTCCTGTTTGAGAAGATCGGATTCAACATCAATGAGGGTGACAAGATAGCCCTCATAGCTCCTAACGGTACAGGAAAGACCTCATTGATGAGGATTCTGGCGGGAAAGGACAAGTCGGATTCGGGCGGAAAGATCATGTTCCTGAAAGATATCAGGATTGCATTCCTTGAACAGGAATATGCCTTTGATCCGGAAAAAAGCATATTCGACCAGATAATGTCATCCAGCACGGAATTCACCAAAGGGCTTGATCAGGAACATATCTGGGAATATGAGAGAAGGGTTGTCAAGTTCCTCACCAACTTCAACCTCAGCGATCCTGACCAGAAGATGAAGGAACTCTCCGGAGGAGAGGTGAAGCGCGTGGCACTGACCCAGATGCTTGCATCCGAGGCGGAATTCTTCATTATGGACGAGCCTACCAACCATCTTGACATCGATGCGATCGAATTCCTCGAGGGCTATCTCAGCCGTTCACGCTGCACGCTTCTGATGGTCACGCATGACCGGTATTTCCTTGACAGGGTATGCAACATCGTGATGGAGATGGACCACGGGGCCATCTATACATATAAAGGCAACTATCAGAATTATCTCGAAAAGCGAGAGGAACGTATAGCCAATTACAACGCGGAGACAGACAAGGTTCGCAACATCCTGCGCCGCGAACTGGAATGGATCCGCAGTACGCCTTGTGCCCGCACAGGCAAGGCGCGCTACCGCATAAACGCATTCTACGATCTCAAGGACAGGGCATCGCAGGTATACACCCAGAAGCAGGTCAGCATGGAAGCCATGAAGGGTTCCACAAGACTTGGGACTAAGATCGTCAATTGCAAGGACCTTAGCTTCTACTATGGTGACAAATGCTATCTTGACGGCTTCACATACAATTTCCAGAGATATGAGAAGGTCGGCATAGTCGGCCGCAACGGAGCTGGTAAATCGACTTTCCTGAACATCATCACCGGGAATTTCACACCTGACATGGTTTCCACGGACCCAAATGAAATCCATGAGGGTCAAGGCCTTATGACCGGAACAATCGAACGTGGCGAATCCCTGAAGATAGGCTATTACCACCAGAGCGGCATGTCCTTCAACCCTCAGGACACTGTGCTGGACATCGTCAACGACACATGGCTGCTCAACCGATTCCTGTTTCCGCACGAGATGCTCAACAACAGGATCGAGAAGCTCAGCGGAGGAGAGAAGCGTCGTCTGTACCTGCTGACCATCCTCATGCAGCAGCCTAATCTGCTGATTCTGGACGAGCCTACAAATGACCTTGACATCGTGACTCTGAACATCCTTGAAGAGTATCTGAAGGAGTTCGGCGGCTCGCTTATAATCGTATCCCACGACCGTCACTTCCTCGACAAACTGGTCGACCATCTGTTCATCTTCTGCGGCGACGGCCTTGTAAAGGACTTCGTCGGCAGCTACAGCGAATACCGCGAATTCATCAAGGAATATGAGGCGGAGCAGCGTTCTCAGGCACGTGCAGAAGAGAAGGCTGCGAAAGAGAAGGCAGCGAAGGTAGCGGCCTCATCGGCTCCGGAACCTCCTGCAAGGAAACGCAAGCTGACATATAAGGAGCAGAAGGAGATGGAGCAGCTCGAGAAAGACCTCGAAGCACTCGCGTCTGAAAAAGCTACGCTCGAAGAAAGCCTCAACAGCGGTTCGCTCCCTTATGAGCAGCTACAGAAAGCATCCGAGCGTATCGGTCAGATTATCGGAGAGACAGACGAAAAAGAGCTCCGTCTGCTGGAGCTCTATGAATTGCAATAGGTATTCCGGCTGAACTGCCGCTGTCTTATCTGTTCCTGCGTGGAGTCATTCTGTGAGGATTCCTTGAACCGTAGAACTTGCCTCCTTTGTCCCTCATCTCCACCCAGAGGATCTTTTCCGCCTCGCTGCGCGAAAGCTTGATGCCGTACTTCATCCGGAAATATCTCTGAACCTTCTCGATGTCAGCCTGACGGACAGCCTTTGCATCCATGAACCGGTCTGACCTGCGGTCCATCTTCATCCTCATCTCCACATCGGATTTCCTGAAATCCTGTCCACCTTTCTTCTGCGCATACATCTGCACCTGTGAACCGAGCATGAGCATCATAACTGCTACCATCATAAATCTTCTCTTCATAGCCTTGTCATTTTAATGGGTTCAACAATCTGTCTTTCTTGAGTACTCACTTCTTTAGACAAGGAATGACGGGAAAGGTTTAATCGGGATACCGCTACATGTAGTAATCGCAGTTGTAGCAGTTGAGGATGTCCATCTGGGTGTAGTTGTCCTTGCGGACGACCGGAGAGCCGAGGACGAGCCTGTCGACCATGGCGGTGACGGCCGAAGCGGCCTGACGGTCTGAATGTTGGGCTATGAGAGCCTGGACATGGCCGCTTCTGAGAGCGGCGACATTCTTTTCGAGGACGTCGAAGCCGACCACACGGCAGCCGCCGATATCCCTGTTCCTGAGATAATCCACAACAAGGTGGATCCTTGAATTGAACATTACTATATACCGGAGGCCGTCACATGGCTCCGCAAAAGCCTCATCCAGCTTTGCAGCCACATCCTTAGGATCCTTCGGATTGATGAAGACGTTGACCGTCTCCGTATCAGGATAATGGTTCATCATATAGTCGAGGAATCCTGTCCTGCGGGCTACGGTAGGATCCGAATAGCCCATCTTGTCACGTTCGATGCGTACTATATAGACCTTCCTGACATCCCGTCCGCCGGTAAGGATATCCGCGCAGAGATAGCCGCTCTGATACATCGGCATACCGAAATAAGCAAAGTAATCCTCATCTTCCAGCTTCGAATCGATATATATGTACGGTATGTTCTTCGCGGACAGTTCCTTGACGAACTTCAGGGTATCCATCCTGAACATCGGAGCGATTATCACACCTGACGGATTGGATTCAAGAACCTCAGAGCATGCATTACGGAAGGACTCGGCATCATACTGGTCGTATGTCACCATATTGACCGTTATTCCATAGCGGAAAGCCGTTTCACGTGACTCGTCGATGCCTTTTGCAGTAAGGGACCAGAAATCACCGGGCGAATACTCAGGTATGACGCACACGATCGTATGCTTCTTCTGCGAAGCAAGGATCGAAGCATAAACATTAGGCTTATAACCCAGCTCTTCAATCACACGAAGAACCTTTTCACGGCTTTTCCTTGACACCTCTCCCCTGTCGTGCAAGACACGGTCGACCGTGCCTTTTGAAACACCGGCAGCCTTGGCCACGTCGTTTATGGTAATCTTGGTCTGTTCCATAATCATAACTCATTAGAATTGAGCATACAAATATAACAAAACATATCAGTAAAAACAAATATGAAATTTTTCCGTGAACGGACACGGAAATTACAAAATTATTATTAGTTTTGCGGTTCGAAAGAACAAAAAAAACTGACATTTATGGCCAAAGTCATTACATTCGGAGAGATCATGCTGCGTCTCTCCACACCCGGATACCTCAGATTTTCGCAGTCAAAGCAGTTCGAGGCAACATTCGGAGGCGGTGAAGCCAATGTAGCCGTATCACTCGCCAATTACGGAATCGACACCGAATTCGTCACAAGATTTCCTGAGAACGACATCGCTAAAAGCTGTATAAAGGATCTTCACAGCTATGGAGTAGGTACGAAGCACTGCGTGTTCGGCGGAGACCGTCTGGGCATCTATTTCCTTGAGACAGGAGCTGTAGCACGTCCGAGCAAAGTCGTATATGACCGTGCTCATTCCGCCATAGCACAGATCGAAAAGGGCATGATCGATTGGGAAAAGGTTTTCGAAGGTGCAGACTGGTTCCATTGGACAGGCATCACCCCTGCCATCAGCCAGGGTGCGGCGGATGTGTGTCTTGAAGCCATCAAGGCTGCAAACAGGCTTGGTGTGACGGTTTCATGCGACCTCAACTACAGGAAGAACCTCTGGAAATACGGAAAGAAGGCCTCCGAAGTCATGCCGGAGCTTGTAGAGGGCTGCGACATCATCCTCGGCAACGAAGAGGATGCGGAAAAGGTCTTCGGAATCAAACCTGAAGGATTCGACGTCACGGCCACCAAGGGTGAGGTGAACGCTGCGGAATTCGAAAGCGTATGCACCCAGCTCATGAAGAGATTCCCACGCGCAAAGAAGGTGATAATCACCCTCAGAGGCTCGATCAATGCAAACCACAACACATGGGGAGGCGTCCTTTACGACGGTAGCACCCTCTATCAGTCGTCACGCTATGACATCACCCACATCGTCGACAGAGTCGGCGGCGGCGACTCGTTCATGGGAGGACTGATCTACGGTCTCCTCACATATGCGGGAAACGACCAGAAGGCTCTCGACTTCGCCGTAGCTGCATCATGCCTCAAGCATACTATCTTCGGAGACTATAATCAGGTTACCGTCGCCGAGGTCGAGAACCTCATGAAGGGTGACGGTTCAGGAAGAGTTTCACGCTAAACCATATGACAATGAAAAAAGACACCGGCAAAGAACTGATGACCAACTGGCGTTGGTGGATGGTCGTGCTGCTTTTCGTGGCGACAACCGTCAACTATATGGACCGTCAGGTACTGTCCCTCACATGGAAGGACTTCATTGCACCTGAATTCCACTGGACAGACAATGACTACGGTACCATCACCGCATTCTTCTCGATCATATACGCGATATGCATGCTTTTCGCAGGAAAGTTCGTGGACTGGATGGGCACAAAGAAAGGATATCTCTGGGCTATCGGCGTATGGTCGTTCGGCGCAGTGATACATGCAGCCTGCGGATGGGCTACAATGCACATCGAGGGATATGAGTCCGTACAGGCTATGGCTGCCGTAGAGGCTGGTTCAGCCGCTGCGCTCGGAATCGCATCAGTCAGCGTATGGCTCTTCCTTGCCGCACGTGCGATCCTCGCTCTCGGCGAGGCCGGCAACTTCCCTGCCGCAATCAAGACTACAGCCGAATATTTCCCTAAGAAGGACAGAGCTTTCGCGACATCGATCTTCAACGCAGGTGCGTCAGTGGGAGCCCTCGTCGCTCCGGCCACGATACCTCTCCTCGCCCAGTTCTTCAAGGACAAGGGCATAGGAGGCGGATGGGAGATGGCGTTCATCATCATCGGAGCCCTCGGATTCATATGGATGGGATTCTGGGTCCTGATGTATGACAAGCCGCAGAAATCAAAGCATGTGAATCAGGCGGAGCTCGCCTATATCGAGCAGGACGAGGACGAACCGAAAGCATCAGATGCCGCTGCTGAGACAAAGTCGATCCCGTTCCTCAAATGCTTCACATACAGACAGACATGGTCTTTCATAGCAGGCAAGTTCTTCACTGACGGAGTATGGTGGTTCTACCTGTTCTGGGCACCTGCATACTTCTCCGACCAGTTCGGCTACAAGTCATCGTCAGGTATGGGTATGGCCCTCATCGTCACCTTGTACGCGATTGTGACCGTCATATCGATATTCGGCGGATATCTGCCAAAATATTTTGTAGAGAAGAAGAACATGCATCCGTACAGCGGAAGAATGTTGGCGATGCTCATATTTGCATTCTTCCCGCTTTTCGCCCTGTTCGCACAGCCTATGGGACAGTACTCGGCATGGTGGCCTGCAATCATCATAGGACTTGCCGGTGCAGGACATCAGGCATGGTCGGCAAACCTTTTCTCTACCGTCGGTGACATGTTCCCGAAATCAGCTATCGCGACAATCACCGGAATCGGCGGAATGGCCGGAGGTATCGGTTCGTTCCTGATCAACAAGGGAGCCGGATGGCTCTTCACATATTCGGAGAATGCCGGCGCAGCCTTTTCATTCCTCGGCTTTGAAGCGAAGGAAGCCGGATATATGATCGTCTTCTGCATCTGTGCAGTCGCATATATCATAGCATGGGCTGTAATGAAGGCTCTGGTACCTAAATACAGCAAAATCGAAGAATAGTTCAGTAGTGAACATATAGAATCGTGTGTGTGCGTAAGGGCGGCGTCGGGATGACACCGCCCTTCCTGTTGCCATGACATGATTCTGACATAATGTCAGTATTTTTCCAATGGCAGATTATTTGTTACCTTTGCGTGCCTGATGCAGGGTATAAATCCTGCAGGCAATAGGAAATGTTGATAACGATAGCAATATTGACGATATTGGGATTATTGTTCGGAAAGATAACAATAAAGGAGATCAAGGAATATGTCAGAAAACGCAAATATGGAGACAGAACAGACAATACAGGAGGAAACAACTCAGAATCAGGAAGTTCAGACACAGGCGAAGGAGGAGAAGAAGGAAGAGA